>CALMRZ010000022.1 GCA_937872225.1 uncultured Spirochaetota bacterium | reverse complement strand
CCAGAGTAAGCAATAATTAGACTGTAATAAACCAAAAATAAATAATTGACAGAATACAATGTCATAGAAGAGAATAAATACTAACTCACAAGGAGAACCATATGAACCTTCTTGAAAAGATTGATACCGACCTCAAAACAGCCATGAAATCTGGTGACTCTATCAGAACTGAAACATTGAAAATGTTGAAATCAGACTTTGCCTATGAAAAAGGAAAAACCGGTAAAGATCTTACTGATGAACAATTGATCGAAGTTGTAAGCCGGTCAGCCAAACGCCGCAGAGAATCCATCAAAGAGTTTCAAAAAGGAAACCGACAGGACCTTGTTGACAATGAAACCCGCCAACTAGCAGTCGTAGAAGAATACTTACCGAAACAAATGACAGAAGAGGAAATTGATAAATATATATCCAACAAGGTAGCAGCACTCGGAACAGTCACCCAGAAAGAAATCGGCAAGTTGATGGGTGAATTAATGAAAGAGCTCAAGGGTAAAGCTGATGGCGGTGCTGTTAAAGCTATATTGTCAAAAAAAATTAGTCAATAGCACACCGCTGCATATTATTGCATTCTTTTTTATTATTACTGCGGTCACTTTAGCCTATGCAGATGAAAACGATAAAGAAAACCTGGCTTTAAAGGGAATTATTAGCAATCCCCAGACTGAATCAGCAGCAAGAAAAATCGGCCACTTCGATATAGAAAATGGATTTGAACGGCATTATTTTTACACACTGTATCAGATTGGCGGTAAAACGCTTTCGCGTCAGGGATTCAGCTATTACCACTTTCCCATCAGTGAATTAAAGTTCCCCCTCGATGTGTACATGTTTTATCTTGATATCAATTTGAGCTTTATTGACCGATTGACGATTCATTTCAGCATGCATTCAAGTATTAATACCCGTGTTGGCAAAATGAAAGACTCTGACTGGGTCCCCTATCCAAAAATTAAAACAATTTATTCCGAAAGCGATGCCAGGATCAAAGCAGTATTCAATGAGATTGATCTTACTGCCAGGCTTTTTACTGTATCGTTTTTTTCATTGAAAGCAGGTATTGGGTTTATGCATCAGTATATGAACTACAGCTGCAGCAATCTGGAACAGATTAGTTTTTATGATTCATCTTCCACTACGTATATAGGAAATCCCTCCTATATTAAATTACTCGGGAAAGCTCTTAATTATAAAATACAATACTACTTTTTTACAATGCAGATCACACCGCTCGTTACGGTGCATATAGGAGGAGGAGCCCTGGAAATCGCAGCAGCAATAAGGTTTTCACCCTATATTAAGGCAAAGGATATTGATGATCACATACTACGCGGAAAAACATCTAAAGGTGAAAGTACCGGCACTGCTTTTATGCCCACTTTGAGAATTTACTATATCTTTAATACCAGGATCTTCATAACCGCAAAACTCGAATACATGTACCTGACAACGAAAGGTGAGCAAAATCAATACTACTACAATCCATTTCTTGACTTCAGTACCGGAAACATCCCTGGTTGGTCTGCGACTATCGAATACAAAACAAAAAGTGAACAGCTATCAGTAAGTCTTGGGGCAGGATATTCCTTTGAATTCTGACAATATTATCCTAAACGTCGAAAAAAAACTTTGCTTATCTATTTCTGAATTCAGGGGTCAGAGTAAAACATACAAATAGAATTCCCTCAAACCATTAACTACTGCAAATTCAATTCCTTCATCTTTTCCATGATGAGTTTAAGTGTATTCCATGCGGGACGCTTGAGGTCGGGATTTTTCAGGAGCGTAATGGGATGCTCGATGTTGAACCAGGTGATATCCACACTGTCCTTTATTGTTTTTTGAAGGGGGATAATGTCGCCGAACACAACGGCTATGCGCGGTTTCATTATTTTTATTTCACGATTAATGATATCCTCGCAGTTTTTGACTATCTGACTCGGTTTCATCAATGAGTCGCTGATGTCGCATTTAACGAGATTCGTGATATAGCATTCGTTGAATGATAAATGCGCGGCCTGGATGATTTTTTTCAGAAGCTCAACCGAATCCTTCTTCAGTATCTTTTTTTCGACCACATTGACGAGCGATGGTGAATTAAGGATTATCATAACCCGGTTCGCGCCGGTCCCGATGCCGAATTTTCTTTCTTCGACCCCGGCGCAACGGTTGCACGATTCAACGAGCCTCTTCAAATCATCGGAGTGGACCTCGTCCACGGCGCGCTCGGCCCGGCACACCCATCCGGAGAGGCGGTCCAGTTCCTCCTCTCCGCGGTAGAGGAGCGTCCGGTCCCGGTAGCGGCTCTTTTTCACAATCCGCGAAAGATCGCGGTATATATCCCTGGCATCCATCTGGTTTATCCTGCAGGATGGGAGGCGTCAGATCTTGTCAATATTAATGTTGTACTGCTTTATCTTCCGGTGCAGGTTGGTTCGCTCTATCCCGAGCTCCTTGGCGGCTCCGGTGACGTTCTTGTCGTTTTTTTTCAGCACCTTGACGATGAAATCCTTTTCGAATTCCTCCCTGGCCTTCTTGAGCGACGAGAGGTCCTTGGTTACGAAATCGTCATAATCATACGCCTCAAGGTGCTTCTGGATATCTTCCTTGCCGATCTCTTCGCCCGGCACCATGATGCTGAGGCGCTCGATGACATTCTTGAGCTCCCGCACGTTGCCCGGCCAGCTGTGCTTCATGAGCTCCTTCATGCCGGCCTCGTCTATCTGCTTGAGCCCGATGCCGTGCTCCTCGGAAAACCGCTGGAGAAAATAATCCACCAGCAGTGGAAAGTCCTCCATCCGCTCCGCCAGGGTCGGCACGTTGATTGGGATCACATTCAGCCGGTAATACAGGTCCTCCCGAAACGACCCCTCATCGACCGCCTTCTTCACATCCACGTTGGTAGCCGCGATCACGCGCACGTCCACGGTTATGGTCTCATTGCCGCCGACTCGCTCGAACTGGTTCTCCTGCAGCACGCGGAGAACCTTGGCCTGGGCCGAGGCGCTCATATCGCAGACCTCGTCGAGGAACATGGTCCCCTTGTTGGCGACCTCGAACTTGCCCATGCGCCTGTTTATGGCGCCGGTGAAGGCCCCCTTCTCATGGCCGAAGAGCTCGCTTTCGATAAGCTCGTTGGGGATGGCCGCGCAATTGACCTTCACGAAGGGCTTGTCCGACCTCTTGGAGCGGTGATAGATGGCGCGGGCCACCAGCTCCTTGCCGGTGCCGCTGTCGCCGGTAATGAAGACGCGCGCGTTGGTCTTGGCGGCGGTCTCGATGATCTCCCGTATCTCCTCTATCTTCGGCGAATTGCCGATCATCTCGTCGTCAAGATGGAATTCCTTCCTGAGCTTGATGTTCTCCTTCCGGAGCCGCATGTGCTCGAGGGCGTTGTTCACGGAAGTGAGCACCCGCTCCATGGCGAGCGGCTTCTGGATAAAGTCATAGGCGCCCAGCTTGGTCGACTTGACGGCAATGTCGATGGAGCCGTGCCCGGATATCATGATCACCGCCATTTCCTGGTTGACCGCCTTGGTCCGCTCCAGCAGGTCTATCCCGTCGACGTCCGGGAGCCACACGTCCAGAATGGCGAGGTCGACATCGTTTGCCCTCAAAAAGTCCACCGCCTCCTGCCCGGTCTTGGCGGAATAGACGATATGGTCCTCATCCTGGAGGATCGAGCTCAACGTCTTGATGATGTTTATTTCGTCGTCAACGATAAGTATTTTAGCCATAGGTCGTGTCCCTTAACTTATGATGGGCAGGTCTATAACGAATTCCGTGCCCTTGCCGTATTCAGAATTGCAGGATATCTCCCCCTTGTGTTCCATTATGATCTTCTCCACGATGGCAAGTCCCAGTCCCGTGCCCGTCGACTTGGTGGAAAACCCCGGATTGAAGATCTTTTCCCTGTCGCGCTCCATGATGCCGATGCCGTCATCGCGGATCGTGATCCGCACCGTATCAATGCCCTCGCCGGCAACCAGCCTGGACGTTATGTAAATATTGCCCGTTTTCCCGACCGCGTCGATGGCGTTCTGTATCAGATTGTTCAGTGTCTGTTTCATGAGATTCTTGTCAATATAGATTTCGGGAATTCTGCCGTCAATTTCGGTATGGAACCTGACCTGCTCATGGCCCGAGAAAAAGTTGACGCACCCTTCGATCAGGGCATTGATGTCCGTTTTTACCGGTTTCATCTCCGGAAGGCGGGCGAACTCGGTGAACTCGTGCAGGATGTTCTTGAGCACCCCCACTTCCTCGACGATGGTTTCGGTCCCGGCCATGATGATGTTCCTTATGTCGGGATGGTTCTCGATATACCGCTTGCGGATCCGCTCGGCCGAGAGCTGTATCGGCGTCAGGGGATTCTTTATCTCATGGACCACCTGCCGGGCCATTTCCCGCCACGCCTCAAGGCGCTGTTTCTGGTACACGATCTTCCTGTTCCGGTTGAGCTCGTAGACCATGCGGTTGAACGACTTGAAAAGGATCCCGAGCTCGTCATCGGAGTCCCGGTAGAGGGAAACATCGAAATTTCCGCCGGATACGTCCCGCACGGCCTCGGACAGCTCCAGGATCGGCCTGGTGATGTTCTTCGACAGGTACAGGCTCATGAGGACGGAGACCAGTATGATGAAGAGGGTTATCCCGAATAGATAAAGCCCGCTGTCGCTTTTAAGGTCGTTGATGATGTTTGCCAAGCGCCGGTGGTCGGTCAGGGACTGCGCGAAGAGAACGGTCCTTTTGGCGATGTCCTCCGGGATGCTCTTGCAGAGGACCAGGAGATAGTTATTGTACCGCAGGGCCCCGGCAAGGTAATCCCGTTTCTGTATCGACAGCTTGTCAATCCTGGTTTCGGCCTTGAGGTCGGAGACGGCGTAGAAGTCGCCGACCGCCGCCTGGACGTCGTCGGGCATCGTATCGAGGAGCCAGAGAACGTTGGCATCCTGCCCCACGTAGAGGTTGAAGCTGTACGCGGTCATGCCTTTCATTGCGTACAGGTTCCGGACGTAGAACCTGCCGTCCTGCGTCGCGATGGACAGCGTGCCGTTGTCCATCTGGTATTTCGCCGCCTGGAGCTCGCCCCGCATGTCCTCCATCATCTGGACCACCGGATCGTTTGACATGGTAACCGCCTCGTTCAGGGCGGTGGAGGTCTTGTCGAGGATGAGGCTCGACAGGGTCTGGTTCAGCAGGTAGTTCGACGTGAAGACCAGCGGCAGTGACGGGAGCACCGCGACAAACACGAAGGCCATCGCCAGCCTGCTCTGAAAGCTCGACCGGGGCCCCTGCATGCCGGTGTAAAGGTTCCGTCGCAGCGACATGATGATAAAGTACAGCGCGGCGACCACGGGCACCGTCATGGCCGCGAAGATGAAAAATTCCTGGCTCTTGCCGATTTTAATGTCCTTTCCCGGGAAAAGCCCTATTATGAGGATTGATATGAAGACAAAAATACCCACCAGAAACAGGACGTCCTGCACGCGGGTATCGTCAGGGAAGAGATTAATTTTTTTGAGAAGATTCTTCATGGGACCTGAAATTATTCTCTATCATCGTGACAATCATTTCAACGACCTTCGCCTCGCCGTCGCCGCTGGCCCGTACGACAAGCCTCGATCCCGATACTATTGCCAGTCCCAGAACGGACATGATAGATTTGCAATCGGCCTCCACGTCATCCTTGATAAGCTTGACTTCACAGGGGTATTTCATCGCCTCTTTGACGATCATCATCGCCGGCCGCGCGTGCACGCCGGCATCGCTTTTCACCACAACTTCACGCTCGGTCATTTGATGTTTTTCCCCCTCATGAGGTTTTCCTGGATAGTGCGGTCCAGCTCGCGGGCGGTGAAAATTCCCAGCTTTTTCAGCCGCTGGTTCAGCGCCGCCGTCTCAACGATAATGGGGATGTTTCTCCCCGGACGGACCGGCACCATGATGCTCGGCACGTCAATGTCGAGTATCGGGTAGGTCTGTTCCTCCAGACCGAGGCGGTCATATTCCTTGTTCTGCACCCACTCCTCGAGGATGACCACGAGCTCGACGCGTTTCCTGTCCCGCACGGATCGTATACCGAATATGTCCTTCACGTTGATTATCCCGAGCCCCCTGATCTCCATGTGATGTTTGAGCAGGGGGGAACCGCCGCCCATCAGTATCGATTCGTCGACCCTCTTGATGAGCACCACGTCGTCGGCGATGAACCGGTGCCCGCGCTCGACGAGCTCGAGGGCGCATTCGCTTTTCCCCACCCCGCTCCTGCCGATCAGCAGGACGCCGATGCCGTACACGTCCACGAAAGTGCCGTGCATGGTTATGGTCGGTGCGAAGGCCTCGTTCAGCAGATATATGAGGGAGCTGATAAACCTGGTCGTGTCCTTCCGGGTCACGAACACCGGGACCCCTTTCCGGTCCGCGAATTCCAGGAACAGGCTGTCAGGTTCCTCGTCATGGGTGAAAACGCAGCAGAGCACGTCGAAGGAGAAAAACTTCGTCAGGACCTCCCGCTTATCGTCATCCGAGAGCTGGCGGAGATAGGCGCTTTCGCCCAGACCGAATATCTGGATCCTGTCATAGGCGAAAAAATCATAAAAGCCGGCCAGGGTGAGTCCCGGTCGGTTTATATCGCCGATACGGATTTCCCTGGAAAGCCCGGATCCGCCGGCCACCAGGCGTATCTGCAGGTCTATGGCGCCGGTGTCCTCGAGAAAGTTTTTTACGAGTATCGTATTTTCCATGTCCCCCGTGTACAGCTACAGCACGATGGTCCCCCGACATCATCAATCCCATGCGCGGGTAGGCGCCCGGGGCGCCTGCCTGCGGTCCGTCATGTCGGGCTGGACTAGAATGCCGGCACCATTACTTCATACTTGTTGCCGTTTTTGCTGATGATGTTTATGAACTCTGATTCTATGTTGAAAAAGGGCAGGAACTGTTGCCTGGACTTTTCAATCTCCTGAATCGCCTCGTGGAGCGTGAGCTTCATCATGTCGCACGAATTGAGCTTTTTGAATTCAATCCTCGGGTTCGCCGGAGAATCGTCGAATATATCGAGGGTATAGGCGATAAAATGGCCCGGATGGCCTCCCTCCTCGGTTTTTTCCGTGGGGACCTCGACCATTTTCAACCCGTTCGCGCCGCGGTATATGACCGCATAGTTCCTGTTCGATGAAGCCGCGTCTGCATCAATCTTGCTGTCGCCCTTCTTGAAGAGGATATAATCCTTTTTGTCTGTCCTCATCTGCAGCAGGGCCTCGACATTATCAACGGGCTTGTTGCTTACCTGGCGGAGAATGACCTGCTTCCCGCCATTGCTGGTAACATCTATCGAAGCGCCCTCGCCTTTTTCGGGGCCCTTGTGCATCTGGTGCTTCTCCTTGTAACGGCGGACCTGTTTCTCCATTTTCTCGAAAAGGAGGTCAACAGCGGAGAAGAGATCGGCCGCTTTTTCCTTGCCGTGGAACTGGACGCCATCGCCGTTCAGCACGACCTCGGAAATATGGTCCAGCTTTTCAACCGCCAGGATGACGTGAGCGTCGATCAGCTGATTGAAATGCCGGTCCAGCTTTTTTATCTTTTTTTCCGCATAGTCACGCAGGCTGTCTGATATATTCAGATGCCTTCCGGTTACTGTGATGTTCATGTATGCTCCTCTGATTTGATTTTATTGATTTTTTTTCTTCTGCCGGACGTCGGGATACTCAGTATCCCCCGGTATTTCGCGACGGTCCGGCGGGCCACATGCATGCCCGCCTTGCCGAGTATTTTCACGATTTCCTCGTCGCTGTAGGGACGCTCGGCGTTTTCACGCTCGATGATGTCCCGTATCAGGTTCATGGCTTCATCGGACGAGGCCTCTCCGCCCGTCTTAAGCCTTGACACGAAAAAATACTTCAGGTCAAAGACGCCCCAGCTGGTCTGCACATACTTGTTGCTGGTGGCACGGCTCACGGTCGACTCATGGAGATTGAGCTCCTTCGCCACCTCGCTGTGCGTCAGCGGATGGAGATGGCCGGGGCCGCGCTCAAGGAATTCCCGCTGGCGCTTCATGATGGAATCGACGACCCTGAAAATCGTGGTCCGCCTGTTCGAAATGTTTTTGACCAGGTAACGGGCCGACTGCATCTTGTCCTGAATATAATCCCGCAATTTTTTTTCAATGTTTTTTTTCTTCAGGAGGGAAATATAATAAGCATTGATCCGCAGGCCGGGCACCCAGTCGTCGTTGAGGCTCACGATGACCTCCCCGTCCACAAGCCTGACATCAATATCCGGCACGATATAGCGGATCGTCCGGTTCGAATACTGCCGCCCGGGATACGGATCAAGGTTCTGGATCATCCTGCTCTTTTCCAGCACGACACTCTCCGGCAGGCCGAGGGCGCCGGCGATTTTTTTATAGTCCAGCTTCTCAAAATGCTCGAAGCAGTCGGAAACGATCCTGCGCGGCACGTCGTCCGACGGATAGAAATGGCCGCACTGCACCAGCAGGCTCTCGCGCACGTCCCGCACGGCGCATCCCACCGGGTCAAAGAGCCGGATCGCGTCGATGATCCGCTCCGCTTCGCCGGCCGAACAGGTCCCTTTCAGCAGCTCTGACGGGTCCTCCTCAAGGAATCCGTTTTCATTGAGAGACGTAATGATGGCCTGGTAAATATCCAGCTCCCTTTCGTCCGCTGCCGTAAGCCGCGCCTGCCAGAGCAGGTGCTCGGAGAGCGATTCATGCTGCGCGGTTATGTTCTCGAGGTAGCCCCTGCGCTTGTCTTCATCGTCGGAATAACCGGTGTCGCTGGCGTCCTCGTAATTGATCCGGTGCTCTTCACCCCTGGTTATCAGCGACTCGTCCCCGCTCAGGTTCCTGGCGACGCCGGTTTCAACGTCTGGTCCGGCAGCGGCCTGCGGAGACAGGGCGGTGCCCTCCTCTTCCAGGACCGGGTTCTCAACAAGTTCCTTGGATATTCTGTCGTAGAGTTCTACTGTGGAAAGCTGCAACAGCTCAATAGCCTGCTGCAGGGACCGGGTCATTACCAGCTTCTGTGATTGCTTCAATCCTGTCTGGAGAGAAATGGTCATGTTATCAATCACCGCTGAGCGTACTCAAGCGTAAAGTCCATATAATCAAAATATATATAAAACATAATAAAATCAATAGGGATTTTAAAAATAATGGCAGAGTTATCATGAATCCATGATGCTCCGAATGATACAAAAAACAACCGGAGACATCCACCGTTTTTCTGAAATCCCTATTAATAGATTCAGCCGCGGAAAAATGTTACAAAAAAGTAATTAGTGTTCTTCTTGCTGGCTTCTCGTTCATGGACAATGATGAACTCCTGACAGGCAGTGACGCACGGCGCCGGCGTTCTGTCAAATAGAAACAGAGAAGTTCATGCGTTATTTGACAATACAAACAGAACAATGGGCGTGATGGACAACCCTGTCGGAAATTGATCCGACCAGGAACCGCGCAACCGCCGACCGGCCCTTGCTTCCCATGACGATCATGTCATAATTGCCCTTTTCGGCAATCTCGCAGATCCTGTCCGCCGGGTATCCTTCCACCACGATCCGCTCCCAATCGACGTTCTCGTGATCGAGCATGGGATGGACCTCTTCAAAGCGCTGTTCCGACAGCCATTTCACGCGGTCAACCCCCTCCGGGGCGGCGCCGTAAAACCCGGGCAAGGGCCCGAATTCCTCCACTACCTCCAGGACCGTCAGCTTTGCATGCGACTCCTTGGCGATAACAATCGCCAGCTCCAGCGCCTTCTTGGAGTGTTCCGAACCGTCCACCGGCGCAAGCACCTTCTTGATATACCGTCTCATTCAATTCCTCCATGAATTGTTTTAATAATAGCCGCATATAATAGTTACCCATTACATAAACCGGAGTCAAGAAAAATTATTGGAAGTTGTAATCCGGAATTATTGGAGGCAGATACGTTTTAATCCACAGAGAACCGGCGGCCGGAGGTTTTTGTTCCTTCCGGCATGTAAACGGATAAATCGAGAAAAGATGATCAGCTTGCATATAAAAACCGAACACCCGCCTGCCGGCGGGTGTTCGATCCGCATATGCCATTTGTTCTCGCGAGCTAGTTGTTCTGAAATCCAAGATCCTTGATGATTACTCCGATATCGACCCGGGGATCGTTCATATCGGCCATGGCCTCCAGCATAAGGACCAGGTCGTCCCAGAGGGGGGAATTGGGATCGCTGATTATGCTCCAGCCCAGGAATCGGTCCAGGTCCTCGACGACGTATTCCATTGAATACGGCGTTGTCATGGTCGACACCGCATAATTCAGGAGACTTTCTTTGTCCTTGAGGAGAATATCGACATTGTTCAGCAACCGGGCATATTTCTCACCCGTGCCGCCCGGCGTTTTCATTACATCATGCACCTGGGGCAGATAGGCCAGTATGTCAATCAGCTGGTCATAGGCGTCCGGGTTCCCCGCGCCATGGTCGTACCCCTGGTAGTGCCAGCCGCTGTCATCGTGTTTCGCGAAAATCTTGCCCGCCGTGTACAGGAGCCCGTGGACCTGCTCTTCGGTCAGGGGCTGGGCCAGGACCGCGTTGACGATGTTCACCAGGTTCGGGGTGATGTCGCGGGAGCCGCCGATGAAGCTGGCCAGCATGTTATAGGTATCCTGGAAGTCATCCCATTGGGCGTCGTGGGCCTCGTAGGACGTTCCCGTCTTGAACGGTCCCTCATATCCCAGCAGATCTTCCATATCAATGTCTTCGTCCCGCATGGAGGTGTTGAACATCCATTCCGGGAAAGCAAGAGAAGTCCGTCCGGCGGTGCCGATGATTTCGCTCTTCCGGACCTTCATCGCGGTGACCAGCTGCTCCAGCCCCTTGAATACATACTGACGGTGCGCATCATGGGCGGGGTCGCCGAATTGCTGCAACAGAGCGAGAATTCTCGAAACCATTTGAGTCCTTGTCGACAACAGAGGAAGAATCCCGTCAGAAAGACCATCTGATGCGCTGCCGTCAGCCAGCACCGACATCACCGTGCGCAGGGCGCTTCGCGGACGGTAATCAGGTTTGCGGTCGTCCGTGTAAACATTAGGCATGAAGAATGAGAAACGATCGTCATAACTCCCGCCCGAATAAAGGTTTATGTCCTCATCCTGCATACGCGGCACCCAGCGGCCCGTGGATGTTCCTCCGCTGAATGCCTGATTGTCGGTCCAGTACCTCATCATCGGCTTGCTTAATGGGATCATCAAGCCTTCCATGAGGTTATCAAGGGGGTATTTATGATTGCCGGCATAATTATAATTATATCCGCCGCCGGTGCCCTGGTCATAATAGGTCCCATCCTTCAGGGTCCCGGCAAGAGCGACGAAAATAGGCAGGAGTTTGTTTCTCGTCGTCCATGGAGCCCCGGTGGTGGTGAAGTCCCCTGGGAAATTGGAAGCCTGATACGACGTCTGATCAACAAATCCCAGACGCCCGACAGGGGCGATATTGGCACCCACGATATCAGGCAATACATGGCCGTCCCCAAGCAGGCCGTACAATACATCAGGAGTCAGTGTTCCGTTTGTTATGGTAACCCCCGCCATCGACTGGGTAAAATAATTGGCAAAAACCACTATCCTTGAGTCGCCGGGACGCAACGAATCTCCGTAGTCGGGGCTGTTTCTGTGATCGGCAGGATATGAGGCATGCGATCCCGTACCTTCGCTGTTCCTGAGATTCCAGACGCCATTCGCGGGGCCGGCTTTGGCGTTTGCCAGCCCGATCATCCCGTTCGCTTCTATTATAATATAGGCGGCTGAATCCACATAAACATCATAGCCGAGAGAGTTTAGCGCGGCAAAAAGATTCATCGGTATT
>CALMRZ010000021.1 GCA_937872225.1 uncultured Spirochaetota bacterium | reverse complement strand
CGGACTGTGGAATTATTATATGGCAACAAAATAGGAGTTATGCAACAAGTCTATTATTAAAAAACTTATTCAATAGATAAAAAATTCCCGGATAATTATCCTTGACGTAATTATCCTTTGTATGTTTTTTCAATGTTCATGAGTATAATTCTTAACTTGGCGCTATCATTCTTCGCGGGAACATTCTTCGGTAGCTTTTTCTACACCCTTGCCCTACGTTTTGCGGACGGACGAATCCATGAAAATCCGATACAGGCCCTTTTTTCACGGTCCCGGTGCCCATCGTGCAAAAACATCATCAGCCCCATCCTCCTTGCACCAATTCTGGGATTCATAATCCAAAGGGGGAAATGCCACAGATGTGGAACGCAGATTTCTTTGTTATATCCGACGATGGAAATGTGTTATGGATTACTGGCCCTACTCTTCACGTGGAAACTTGGCATATCACTGCTTACGGCAAATTTTTATCTTTTATCCGCCCTTGCCCTGTGTATAACAATCATCGATATCAAATCTCTGACAATACCCAACTCCCTAGTTATCACCTTTGTGATCCTATCAGCTTATCCGATAGTGATGAACTACAATATCCTGGACAACATATACGGTCTTCTGGCGCTATTCGCGTTTTTCATCGTAATTTTGCTGATATTTCCCGGGGCGTTTGGCGGCGGGGATTTAAAGCTCGGCTCAGCCATAGGCCTGCTTGCGGGCCTTGAGATGTCAATCGTAATCCTGGAGGTTTCTCTTGTCACAGGCGCAATAACGGGCGTTATTGTTGCCTTAAAGACAGGGAAAAGCCTGAAGACGAAAATTCCCTTCGCCCCTTTTCTGACACTCGGCCTTATCGTAGCCATATTATACGGGAGGGATATCCTGCTGGTGTATTATCGCATTCTGTACTGACACGGGATCACGAAGGACGGCAGACACCTTCGGCATAAACTTTCAGCGTCTCGCAATACTTCCTGAAGGCCGCGCTCAGTTTTTCTTTATACATCAGGTATACCAGGGGAGCAAGGGGGCCGTGAAATTCCTCGTAATTTATAAACCGTATGCGGTTTTCATCAAGAGGCTTGCATATCTGCCACCGATAGCTCCTGATGCCGGGCCTGCCCTTCGTCCTGGATGTCCCCATGCAAAGACGGAATCCCTCCCTGTCGATGACCAGTATCACCTCATGTTCATCCTTTAAAAGCTTCCGATCAGTCATCCGGCAGTCAAGATCGAATTCGGCGCCTTCGGTGAATTCAGAATTTTTAAGCGTGACGCGGGGCGTAAAGCCGTTCCAACGGGGATACGAATCAAAATCGGTAATGATGCTCCAGACCGCAGCGGCCGGCGCATTGATAATGATTTCCGTGCGTATCTGTTTCATGGCTTCAACAGCCTGCCGATTCCCCCAGATGCCGGGTTTTCCACGACCGCTTTTTCAGTGATGATGGCCGATATATATTTTACCGGTGTGACATCAAAGGCGGGGTTCCGTATAGAAATTCCCTCGGGCGCGATCTGTTCGTTCATAATGCAGGCAACCTCTTCGGCGCTTCGTTCCTCGATCGGGATATCGTTGCCGTTCTTGGTTTCGGGGTCAAGGGTTGAAACCGGGGCGGCCACATAGAAAGGCACCCCGTTCTCTTTTGCCAGGACCGCGTGCGTATACGTACCGATCTTGTTAGCCACATCGCCGTTTGCCGCAATACGGTCGGCGCCCACGATAACTTTTTTTATAACGCCGCTCTTCATGAAATATCCGGACATTGAATCAGTGATCAGGGTAACCGGTATATTGTCCTGCAAGAGCTCCCATGCGGTCAACCGGGCGCCCTGAAGGTAAGGCCGCGTTTCGCAGGCAAAGACCTGGATTTTTTTTCCCTCCGCAACTGCCGACCGGATAACGCCAAGGGCCGTTCCATAACCGCCGGTGGCGAGGGCGCCGGTATTGCAATGCGTCATTACGACATCGCCGTCATTGATGAAACGTGCCCCGTTTTTGCCGATCTCCCTGTTCGCTTCAATGTCCTCATTGTAGATGGCAACAGCTTCCTGTTCAAGAAGCTGTTTTACCGCAGCAAGATCATTCCCCTGGTCTATGATCTTTTTCATGCGGTTAACGGCCGCAAAGAGGCTTACGGCTGTCGGGCGCGTTGCCGCAAACAGGTCGCAGACGCCCTTCATTTCCTGTTTGAACGCGTTAACGGCGACCGCCTTCGAATGCTTTGCGGCAAGGGCGATACCCATGGCCGCGGTTATGCCGATAACGGGCGCCCCCCGGGTTTCCATGTTGCGGATAGAGCCGGCCACATCACAGAAATTTTTGTATGTATTGTAGATCTCTTTCTTCGGAAGGAGCCGCTGGTCAAGAATCGTAACCGCATCGCCCTCCCACTTAACACTGAACATAACAGATCTCCCCCTCCAGGATGATTACCGGGATACATTAATGCGCGCCGTTTCTGTCGACCCGGTACTTGCGGAGCCTTAATGCATTGCCTTTCTCGTTCCAGATGACTTCATCAAGATGTATTCGTATAATAAGAAGACCCCGCCCGCTGTTACGGAAAAAGTTCTCCGGGTCCCGCGGATCGGGGAGCGAATTATAGTCGAACCCGGCCCCTTCGTCCTCTATGGTGTATTCCACGTAATCGTTGTTTAATTCATAGGTGATGGTAACGCGCCGGTTGGCGTATTTCTCGTCGACCTTGCGTTTTTCGATTTCATCATTGTAGCCTTTTATGCCGAGCTCCTCCCTGATTGACGATGAAATCTCAAGGCATCCATGAAACATCGCATTGCTGATGGCCTCCTGGAGCGCCAGGGAGATGTTCTCAGCCGTTGTATTATTGCATAACCCCGTGGGGACCAGGTTCTTGGTCAGGTTGTACGATATCGCATTTATGATGGATTCGTCGACAGGGATCCGGTAACAGCCTTTTTCATAAACGACGAACCGGGCAAAACGCTCGGCGATCTTCTTTTCATGCTTTCTATTGAGGATGACGCGCACCGACGACGCTACATCATTGATATCGAAGGGCTTGCGGATAAAATCACTGGCGCCGTAGCGGAGGGCCCTGATGGCATCCTCCACGTTGCCGTGGCCGGTGATGATGAGGACCGGGATGGGATCATCCAGGCCGTGGATGCGACGGAGGAGCTCAATGCCGTCCATCTTCCTCAGCTTGATGTCGGTGATGACCAGGTCGACCTTCTCCCCGTTTTTCAGCAGGTAGAGGACATCTTCGGCCTTCTCCATGGAAATGACCTTGTAGCCGAGCCGCGAGAGTTTTTTCTGCAATGAATAGCGGATTACCTCTTCGTCATCAACGACCAGTATTTTGGCCTCGTTATTGATCATCGTCTTTTTTCTTGCTTTCCTCGTGACTCAGGATGAGGTGTCCCATCTTATCTCGCTTCGCCCGCAGGTATTCCACGTTGTCCTCATGGGGCTCGATTTCGATGGGCACGCGCTCGACGATCTCCAGGCCGTATCCGTCCAGACCTATGACTTTTTTCGGGTTGTTCGTAAGGAGCCGTATCTTGTGGAGGCCGAGATCCACCAGTATCTGCGCCCCGATGCCATAATCGCGGAGGTCAGGAGGGAAACCAAGCTCGATATTCGCTTCAACGGTATCCATTCCCTTGTCCTGGAGGTGATAGGCCTTGATCTTATTGCCGAGTCCGATCCCCCGTCCCTCCTGGCGCATGTAAAGGATCACTCCCAGGCCCTCGCGGTCCACCTTCTCCATGGCCCTGTGTATCTGGGAACCGCAGTCGCACCTCTGGGATCCGAATACGTCGCCAGTGAGGCACTCGGAGTGGACGCGCACGAGCACGTTTTCCTTCCCCTCGACATTCCCCTTCACCAGGGCCACATGGGTCGCATCGCCGACCTCGGTTTCATAGGCAATGATGGTGAAATCGCCGTGGATGGTGGGCAGGTTCGCCTCGGATACGCGGTGCACCAGCCGCTCCTTGTGCTGCCTGAACTTGATGAGATCGGCGATGGTCGCTATCTTCAGGCCGTGCTTCTCAGCGAACTTGTCAAGGTCTGGCCTGCGCGCCATGGTGCCATCGTCGTTGAGGATTTCGCAGATGACCCCCGCCTGCTTGAGACCGGCGAGCCTGGTCAGATCAACGACGCCCTCGGTATGGCCGGCGCGGACCAGCACGCCCCCTTTCCGGGCGGCAAGAGGAAAGATGTGCCCCGGTTTCCTGAGGTCCTGCGGTTTTGTATCATCATTGATGAGGACCTTCACCGTGTGGGACCTGTCATATGCCGAGATCCCGGTGGAGGTTCCCTCGCGGGCATCCACCGACACCGTGAAGGCCGTCCCATACTTGTCCTGGTTGTTTTCAACCATGAGATCCAGCTCAAGTCTCCGGGACCGCTCCTGGGTCATCGGCACGCAGATGAGCCCCCTCCCATGGGTGGCCATGAAATTAATTACGTCCGGCGTGCAATATTCCGCGGCTATGACAAGATCGCCCTCATTTTCCCGGTCTTCATTGTCGACCAGAATTATCATTCTTCCATTGCGGATTTCCTCTATTGCTTCCGGAATCGAACATGAATTCACTGGGGTTCTCCTTGAACCGAATATCGTTAACAAATTGTAGATTCAGATTAAAAACAGGTCATCCATGATATTCGGCATGCTGGTTTTTCTGATCACACTCCATTGCCGGAGCATGGTGCATTAATAAAATCAACTTTAATATAGTCAAGGTTTTTACTATGAATATGAAAAAGATCATTATTCCCCATCCTTAATCTATAACATACCCCGCATTGGTTACTCTGACACGAGGGACGGTTTTCAAAACATGCCGATGCTTTTATTTTTACTCTGACGCCACTACCGGCGGATGCTTAGCCCTCAACCAGTGAATCCAGAATTTTATGCACAGTTTCACGGTCATTGGCCACAACCAGGTCCTTCCGAATATGCCTGGCCCCTCGGAACGCATGGATATACCTGACAAAATGCTTGCGCATGAGCATGATGCCCCTGTCTCCATTGGCTTCTATCATCAGGTCCAGATGGTTCTTGATCTGGTCCACTATTTCAGCGGGAGCCGGCATTGTTCCGGAAAATATCCATGGATTTCCTATGGCACCGCGGCCGATCATTACCGCCGGGCAGCCGGAAAAGGCCATGCGCTCCCGGGCCTCCCCATGGGAGCGGATATCGCCGTTGCCGACGATCGGAACCCTGGCTTTTTCCGCGATGGAGCGGATTACGTTCCAGTCCGCTGAACCGCCGTATTGCTGGGCCCGGGTCCTGCCATGCACGACGATCATCGATACGCCGGCATCCTCCAGCGCCTTCACCGTTTCGAAGCACGTCAGAGTCCCATGGTCCCAGCCGATCCGTATCTTGGCCGTAACCGGGACCCGGACCCGTTTCACCATGCTGTCAGCTATGCGGAACACCTTCCCGGGATCAAGGAGCAGCGCGGCCCCGGACCCGGAAGCGCAGATGCGCCGGGCCGGGCAGCCCATGTTGATGTCGATGACATCGGGGCCGAGACCCTCCACAATGGCGGCCGCTTCAGCCATGATATCCGCCCTGTTCCCGAAAATCTGGACGGCCACGGGCCGTTCCTCTTCGTTATAAGCGAGGAGGTCCATGGTCTTCCTGTTGTTCCTGACTATGCCTTCAGCGGAAATGAGCTCCGTCACCACGAGGCCGGCGCCATGCCTGCGGGCAATTCTCCGGAAGGGGGAATCGGTAAAGCCGGCTATCGGCGCCAGCATCAGGGGGCCTGCCAGCGTTATGTTGCCCAGGGTAATCATGCAGTCATGTCCCGTTCAGAATCAAACATTATTATGAAGGGGCGGCTGTTCAATGAATATTTGCGAATTACAAGGAAAAAAAATGCCACGTTTGGCCATATAATGATTATTATACTAATATCTGATTGCCAATACAATATGATTACTTTTGATAAAAGTTTAATTCTTTACCCGCTGATAGTCCAGTGCTTCTGCATAGGTTTTCTTACTATCGGGACCATAATCGTGTCATACACCTTCCTGAAATCCCGGGAACGGCTCCATCTTGCGTCGGTCTTCATATGCCTGCTGGCATTGATTTTTGTGCTCAGCGAAGCGATAATCCTGTACAGCGGGTGGATCGAGGATGCGCGGCTTGGGATGCGGTTCCACCGGCTGGAACAACTTTCCCTGGTCTGGTATGCCTTCGCGATCCCTTTTTTCATGATCTACATGCTTGACAATAACAGGTCCCAGGTCCGGACAAATGCCGTCCTGACGGGTCTCGGGCTGATCTTCTCGCTGGTGGTGACAATTACCGCCTTCACCGATCCGGATTTTTTCGTCTCGCAGACACTTCACCGGGCAACATGGCTCACCCACCACGGTCACTATGGCAGGGGGGAAATGGGGCCCCTCTCATTTATCAAGGACTATATTCTCATGGCCATGATGCTGTATTTAATCGTGTCATTTTCGATTTACCTCTCCCTGCACAGGGATCTGACCTACCTGGTCTACGTTCTGGGCGGTTCCATGCTCTGCTTGGTGGGCGCCATTGATGACCTTTATTACATATACTATCGCACCCACATCATCCTGAGCGACATGTTTTTTTCGCGCTTCAGCCTGGGCCTTACGCTTTTTGTCATGTTCTCCATCATTGGGTTCATGCGAAAATACATGGACCAGACCCGGGCCCTTGAAAAAGTCGCCCAGATACAGTCCCTGGGCATCCTCGCCGGGGGGATAGCCCATGATTTCAACAACCTGCTCACGGCAGTGATCGGCAATCTATCCCTGGCCCGGTTGAAATCGGAGGAGGGTGACGTGAAGCAGACCGGCCTCCTTATCCAAGAAGCCGAGGGGGCCTCGCTGCGGGCCAGGGACCTGACGCGGCAGCTCCTGGCCTTTTCGAAGGGAGGGTCCCCCCTGAAGGAAGTCACTTCGATACGGGACATCGTCAGGGACACGGCCCTCTTCGTCGCCAGCGGTTCCGGCGTATCCTGCGATTTCAGCTTCAGCGAAAACCTCATGAACGTGTCCATAGATATCAACCAGATCAGCCAGGTCGTCCAGAACATGGTTCTCAACGCCATACAGGCAATGCCGAAGGGCGGAAGAATCTCCCTATCCGCTGAAAATATAAACCTTTTCACAAGGGACCCGAAATCCGGCAGGCGGGGCAAATTCGTTAAGCTCTCAATACGTGACACCGGCCCCGGCATCCCAAAAAAAATAATCCACCGGATATTCGATCCTTACTTCACCACCAGGGAATCCGGGAGCGGCCTTGGCCTGACAGTGTCACATTCGATCATCCAGAACCATGGCGGTTTCATCAACGTCTCTTCCCGCGAAGGCAGCGGAACCCTCTTCGAGATTTTTCTGCCGGCAACGGGGGATACAGCCGCAGGTGAGACATCGGGGGCAGCCCCTCCCGCGGACCTGTCAGGTTCCCTCCTCGTCATGGACGATGACGCGTCGGTTCTTTCCGTGGCCACGAAAATGCTCGAGCATATGGGCTTTACCGTTACGCAGGCCCTGAACGGCCAGCAGGCCGTGGAACTGTATACCAACGCCCTCGGCGTAGGGCGGCCCTATGACTGCGTCATCCTTGACCTTACCATCAAGGGCGGCACCGGCGGCAGGGAAACAATTACCGCCCTTAAGGCCGTCAATCCGGACATCAAGGCGATTGTGTCCAGCGGTTACTCCAACGACCCGGTTCTGTCCAATTACCGTGAATACGGTTTTGCAGGTGTGATCGTGAAACCGTACCGCTTTGACGAGCTCAGGAAGGTGCTGTCTTCAATAATGGTGCAATCCCTGCGGCGGGGGACGCAGTAGCGTGACGTTTCCGTCATGGAAGGGACGAATGCATTGCCGGAAAAATAAAAAACGGGATGCGGCGAATCCGCCCACCCCGTAATTGCCGCCGAAAGCCGACTCCTGTTACTTCGCGCATTTCCCCTTGCACTTGCAGTGCGCCTTGACGTCCTTGCCGTCTTTGGTCTTGTGCGCATCGACCCACACGCAGTCCGCCCTCTCCTTGCAGCGGTCAACCTTGAGGGCATTACAGGGCTTCATTTTAGGGGCGGCCGATAATGCCCCGGAAACAAAGAGCGCCATTGCGATAACGAGTCCTTTTTGCATCATGATTTTCCTCCTTGATGTAATTGATAAACCAGTGTTCCAGGCCGCCGGACCGCTTCGGTTCATCATTCAGCAGAAGGCGGCCCCGAAACAGTCCTTAAGCATCGTCACCGGGATACCCCTTTGTCAACACTAATTATTTACCCGTCTGTTCCCGCAGGGTCGCCCCGATTTCATCGATTACCTGCCGGGCGGTCTCCTCCTTCATGTTTTTGCCGTAGCTGATACCGATCCCCATCTTGTCCCCTTTCGACAGCGTTATCAGGTATACTTCGACCGTTGAAGGGACGGGAATTTTCTTCTTCAGGGCCTGTCCCCTGACTTTTTTCCCCGCGAAAACCCTCTCGACGGGTTTTCCCGGGTCAGCCGATCCCATGAACACCGTCCTCGTGTAATTCAGAAGGCCCGTGTCGCCCATGCCCATCAGTTTCTGCGCGTTCCGGTCATAGAGCACCATCGTAATTCCCATGTTCTCTTTCCCGGGGTCCGATTTGGCGGGATACACCATGAGCATGGCGTCGGCGCCCGCTTTTACCGGCTGCGAAAATTCCAGGCTCGTTTCAAAGACGACGCCATGGACGGAATAGGTGAATTTCTTTTCGGCATACAGTGCGGCAGATACCGCGACAACGCCTATCATGCAAAGGACAGTTAAAGCTTTATTGTACATCGGCATACTCCTGAATGTAATGGTATCAATCCTGATGCAGCGATTATACACGCATGGTACGGCGCCTGTCAATCACAAGTTGGCGTCCGGGGATATTTCACTCTCGCCATTGCGCGGTGACCGTACATTGAACGGCAGTCAACCTGAACCGGCAATTACCTTTGACGATCGCACACCGCGTCCTCCTGCGGACAACGGCCTGAAACAGGGCCGGGGGGCCCTCTGTTTGCCTACAGCGCTTCGAACCCCATGAGGAGCATGTCATCGTTTATTGCGGCGCCGTTCCTGAAACGGCTCACTTGGTTGATGATATGATCGAGGTTCTCGCTGAGGTTGAGCTGGTGGGATTCCTTGAACAGCCCGAGGAGGCCGTCTTCAAATCCTATCATTTCCCGCTGGGGATTCAGGGTCTCGGGTATGCCGTCCGTATACAGGAAAAGGCGGTCTTCTCTTTCCATCGCAATGACCGTGTTGCCGTATGTTATGTCATTGCTGATGCCGATCAGAGTGCTCTTTGCCGTGTGGAGCTTTATCATGCCGTTTTTCTTGACCAGGACCGGACCCGGGTGGGCCCCGTTTGAATAGGTAAAGAGCATCTCCTTCGATTTTTCTTTCCGGCTGAAGAGTCCGTATATGCCGGTAATATAGAACGAAGACATGTGCCCCACCAGCTCCAGGTTGAGTTGGGTCACGAATTCGGCCGGCGCGTCGCCGAATTTCATCGAAAGTCTGTCGGTTATCGACTTCAGCAGCGTCAGAAAGAGCGATGACGCGACGCCGTGCCCTGAAATATCGCAGATGAAAACCCCCAGGGCGTCATCCCCGTACGGATAAAAACAGAAAAAATCGCCCCCCAGGGTTTCCATGGGATAATACCGGTAGTCCGCCTGCACCGACGTGACGACGGGAATTTTCTGGGTGATGATTCCGTCGAGGGCCGTCTTGGCGATGCGCAGGTCCTTTTCCATCAGCTTCGTGCGCTTGGCCAGGATATCCGTGCTCTCCTTGAGGGAATGATCGACCTTCTTTCGCAGCGTTATATCGACAAAGGACATGATGATGCCGATGGTATCCTCGTTTTCATTTTTTATCAGCGCGGCGGACAGGATGACAAAAAAGACGGAGTCATCCTTTTTCTTCAGGGACAGCTCCCCGACCCAGCTGCCGATTTCTTCAAGCACCTCGAAGATATTCAGGAAATCGTCGCGGTTGTCCGGATGACAGAACTCCGTTATGGACTTGCCCAGCACCTCGTCCTTCCCTTCGCAGCCCCACATCATGAGGAACGAGTTGTTCGCGAAGGTGCACCTGCCTTTCGCGTCCATGATCGCGATGGCATTGATCGACTTTTCTACGGCAAAGCTCTTGATCAGCAGTTCACTCGCGGCGTTCTTCTTCTCGGTGATGTCCCTGATGATGCCGCGGAAGCCGGCCGGTCTGGAATCCCTGTCCCTGATCACGGAGGCGGAAATCTCGATGAGCCTCCTGCTGCCGTCGCCCCGGGTAATTTCATACTCCTTCAGGTCGTTCTGCCTGCCGCTCTTCTGGAACGCGGCATAATGCTTCTCAGCGGCGCCTGTTGATTCGCCGGTCGTGAAGTCGCGGAAACTCATCCCCATCAATTTGTCTCTCGGATATCCGAGGATCTCCGTTGCGGCGGCGTTAAAAAACGTCAGGTTGCCGTTTACATCAACCTCGAAAAAGCCGTCCTGCATGGTGTCAAGGATCGTTCGGTATTTTGCCTCGCTCCTCTGCAGCATGTTCCGCGTGGCATACAGCTCGTCGTACAGGTGCTTCATGCGCAGGGACGCCCTGATCTTCAGCAGGAGGGCCTTGTCCTCAACGGGTTTAATGAGGAAGTCAACGGCTATGGATTCGAGGGCGTTCAAGCCGGATTCTATGTCTTTAAGAGCGTCTGATATGAAAATGATGGGCAGGTGGGGAGACTTGCCCTCCTCCCGGATGAGCCGGGCCGTCTCATAACAGTTTATGCCCGGTATCATGGCGTCCATCAGGACAAGGTCCGGTTTTTCCTTGTTGTACTTTTCTATCCCGTTCTTTCCGTCAACCGCCGTTATGACGCCGTAACCGGCTGATGAAAGAATATTATTGTATTCGTACAGACTGGATAATTCATGATCTACGACCAGTATTTTTTCCATTGTACTCTCACCACGCAATCATTATGAATTTCTGCGCACGTCACAGCATCAGAATTATCTTCCCCTAACAATTATATGCTACAATAAAGAACATTCCCGCAAATATTCAAATGTGACGCGGACCGGGCATCTTGATGGCGCGCCCGTTCGTCCCGGCAAGCATGCAGACGCCGCAAGAAATATCGCATCAGGAAAGAAAAACAACTCCCCTGCCGCTTCATAGTGGGAGGCACCGGCTTAAAAAGCGGTGCCATCAGAAGAAGAACACTGGTTATGTTGATATCCCATCTTCTGCCCATGGCTGTATCATAATACATGGTGAATGTAACATCAATATACGCACTATAATATGCCGTGTCAACCCGGAGATTGATACGTTTTTCCCATGTGACATAACACGTTTTTCGATCATCCCACTCACCCCCGGGAATAATAATGCACAGGCGCCCGGTCTCCTTAATGGATCAAAAGAAAACCCTTCATAAAACTTATGCCGGGGGCATTTTTTTTTAATAAATACCATGTACAAACGTATGGATATTAAAGGCTCAGGAACCGCGGCAGCGGCAGGAGGAACGGTCCGTGTTATCAAAATCAATATCCTTCGGAATTCACGGCATCGATGCCCGTATCATCGAAGTCGAAGTCGACATCATTCGCGGCCTGCCGAATTTCACAATCGTGGGCCTGCCCGATTCCACCATCCGGGAATCAAGGGAGCGCATCCGCTCCGCCATCGAGAATTCCGGGTACGAGTTTCCCCCGAAAAATTTCGTCGTCAATCTGGCCCCGGCGGGCTTCAAGAAGCAGGGGGCCACCTTCGACCTTCCCGTGGCCGTATCGATACTCCACGCGACGGGCCAGGCGGAGATCGACCCGGCCGCCATCCCGATGGTGGGGGAGCTCTCCCTCGACGGCCGGGTCAAGCCGGTCCGCGGCGTGATCTCCATGATCATTGCGATATACCGGCAGGGCCACCGGGCCGTCATCGTCCCCTTCGAAAACCGCCACGAAGCCGCTGCCATCGGCGACATCGAAGTATACCCCGTCAGGTCCATCGGCGAGGCCCTGGACGCGCTGCGCGGCCTGGCCCGGCCTTTCCCCGGCGAGGGTCAGTGCGTTGCCCCCGCCGGCGGCCCCGACCTGGCGGACGTGCGCGGGCAGGAATCCGCCAAGCGCGCCATAGAGATCGCCGCCGCGGGCCACCACAACATACTGCTCTACGGATCGCCCGGCTCGGGAAAGACGATGCTGGCTAGGCGCATACCCACCATCCTGCCGCAGCTCAGCAGGGAGCAGGCCATCGAGACCACCATGATCCACAGCGTCGGGGGCCAGCTCAACGGAGGGGGGCTGGTGACGACGCCGCCCTTCCGCTCCCCCCACCACACATCATCGGATGTCGCCCTGACCGGCGGCGGCACCATCCCGACCGTGGGCGAGGTCTCACTGGCCCACAACGGGGTCCTCTTCATGGACGAGTTCGTTGAATTCAAGAGCAACGTGATCCAGTCGCTGCGCCAGCCCCTGGAGGACCACGAGATCACCGTTTCACGGATCTTCGGGACCTTCCGCTTCCCCGCCGATTTCATGCTGGTGGCGGCAAGCAACCCGTGCCGGTGCGGCCACCTCTTTGACGGCGAGATACCCTGCGTCTGCACCCCGCACCTGGTCAAGGCCCACTTCCAGAAAATCGCCGGGCCGGTGCTCGACCGTATCGACATCGAGGTGCTGGTGGGACGGGTGCCTCCCCGGGACCTCTTCTCCCCGGGCTCAAACGAGTCATCGGCTGCGGTCAAGAACCGCGTCATGGAAGCGCGGGAGCGGCAGGCGGCGCGCTTCAACGGAAGCGCCACCCGCTTCAATTCGCGCATGACGCAGGAGGAGATCAGGGAACACTGCAGGCTCGGGGCCGACGCCGAAGAGATCCTGGAGCTGGCGGTGAAGCGCGCCTGCATAACGGCCCGTTCCTTTTTCAAGGTCCTCAGGACGGCCAGGACCATAGCGGATCTCGCCGGATCAGCTTCGATCGGGAAGGCGCACATCCTTGAGGCGCTCTCGTACAAGAATTTACAGAAAAACTACGAAGTTTAAGAAGGCGGCCGGGTGGCTTTTTTCTTCCGGAAAAACTGCCCCAGGTAATTGCCGGCCGATTCTGCGTCGAGGGGAACGGAAAAGAGATATCCCTGGCCGAAGTCGCACTCGAGCTCCTTCAACTTGGCCAGGTGTTCCTTTTCCTCTATTCCCTCGGCGACGACCTTCATGCCGAGGTTGTGGGCGAGGCCGACGACCGAGCGGACAATGCTCAGGCTCTGTTCGTCGATGTGCATCCACCGAACGAAAGACTGGTCAATTTTAAGGATATCAACGGGGAAATGCTGGAGATAGCTGAGGGACGAATATCCCGTTCCGAAGTCGTCCATAAGAATGTTGTGCCGGCTGGACTTGAGCTTGAGCAGCTGCATGTTGGCGGTTTCCATGTCGCTCATGAAGGCGCTTTCGGTGATCTCGAAGGCGACCAGGGACGGGTCGGCGTTGTTGTTCCTGATGATCCCGGCGATGCCCTCGCTCAACCCCGGGTTGACGAACTGGTTTGCCGACAGGTTGACGCCGACATGCACGGGATGGCTGATGACGAAACTGTCCTGCCATTTGCTGATCTGCCTCACCGCCGTCTCAACGATCCAGTAGCCGAGGGACATGATAAAAGGAAGCCGCTCGGCAAAGGGGATGAAATCATCGGGGGAGATAAAACCGTTCTCCGGATGGTTCCAGCGGATAAGGGCTTCGAATCCGGTAATTTTCTCTTCGGCAATGGAAAGTATCGGCTGATAGTACAGCTCAAACTCTCCCCGCTCAAGCCCCCTGTTCAGCTCCATCTCCATGTGAAGCTCCGCTTCGGTCTTTGTCTTTATCCCCTCAAACAGCTCCGGCCGGCAGATTCTCTGCTGCAGAAGGTTTTTTTTCTGCATTACGGCGTTGAGGGCCAGCGAGTGGTTTACGGAATTGCTCAGCATGGAAATGATGAACTGTGCCAGCTGCGAAGGCCTGAGGCGCAGCGAATGAAGGGCCCCCCGGTACCTGAAGTTAATGTCCACGGGTTCGTCGTCGTCCGCGGGCTCCTCCCAGCTCACTATTTCGTTGATGCGCTTGACAAGGAACTCCATGCTGAAGGGAGGCATGATCGAATGGGTCACCCCATGCTTAAGGACCTTGAGGAACGACTCAACGTCCGTTCCGGTCGACACGACGACAAAGGGGATATTATTTTTCTCCGCGGCATCATGGAACCCGCAGAGCTGGATGTTGTCCTTCAACAGCCTGCTGTTTGCCCTGCAGAGGATGATGCCGGGCCTGAATGTTTCCAGGGCGGCCATGGCATCATCCATAGCGGTGGACAGGTGGATTGTAAAGCCGGCCTTTGACAGTGTTTCCTGGAGGATGTTTTTTTTATGCGACCCCGGGTCAAGGATAAGGACATTATTCATGTTGCTGTTCATATGGAGATCGCTCTCACCCACCATATAAATAATAGCCATTTTTTCGGCTATCCGTCAAGCCAATTCATCATTGCGGCCGTTTTTTCATCAACCCGCCCGGCGGAATTTTTCTTGTAATATTTTACAGCCGCTGTATAATGATACCATACACAGCCTGACAGGCGGCAAGACGCGCCGGTCCTGTCTTCCGGCAATGGGGGGAGTGATATGACCATAGAGGACGGTTTAGATTTACATAAAATCATCATGCAGTCGATCGAGACCCAGATACGGGACAACGACCCGCCTGCAATCAAGTCAACCTTTGATCGCCTTGTATCCGGCGGACACGACGAGGCGGACGCGAAGGAAATGATAGCGTCTGTCATTGCAGAAGAGATTTACCTCAAAATGAAGGAAAACAGGACCATAACCGAGGAGACGTTTGCCGCACGCCTGGCCGAACTGCAATAACCGCGCGCCTGTCATTTCCGGAACACGACGCGGCGCTCCGGATCATACACCTACCCGGCCCTGTACCGAATGCATCGTACGGCGCGGCCCCGCGTGCCGATCATAGCAACGGGGGCGCGGTCGCATGCGCCGATGCTCATGCCGCAGCGGGGATAAAACACGCATCCGGTCGGGGCCGATGTCATGGCGGGCACCATGCCGGGGATGGTCATGAGGCGCTTACGGTTTTCGCCGATGCGCGGTATCGCCCTGAAAAGTCCCCTCGTGTAGGGATGTCCCGGTTTCCTGAAAATGTCACCGGTCCTGCCGAATTCCACGATCTCACCGGCGTACATGATGGCGATCTCGTCGGCGATGTTGGCCACGATCCCCAGGTCATGGGTTATGAGTACGAGAGACATCTTCCGCTCGTCCTGGAGCCTGATGAGGAGATCCAGTATCTGCGCCTGGATGGTGACATCAAGGGCGGTGGTCGGTTCGTCGGCGATCAGTATCGACGGCGACGCGGAGAGCGCCATGGCGATCATCGCGCGCTGGCGCATGCCGCCGGACAGCTCATGGGGATACGAGTCAAGGCGGCGGGAGGGATCCGGTATTCCCACGCTGTCCAGCAGCTCCGCCGCGTACTCCCGGGCCTCGCGGTCGTCCATGCCCAGGTGGAGTGTTACGCTCTCAACAATCTGGTAGCCTATGGTGAATACGGGATTGAGGGAGGTCATCGGTTCCTGGAATATCATGGCTATTTCCCTGCCGCGGATCTTCCGGATACGTTCATCGTCCATGCGGACGATATCTTCTCCCCGATACCGTATGCTCCCGGAATCGACCACTCCCGGCGGCGGAACGAGGCCGAGGATCGAATACGCGGTGACGGACTTGCCGCATCCCGACTCCCCGACAAAGCCCAGGGTGCGGCCCTTCTCCAGGGAGAAGGAAACGTCCCTCACCGCGAGGATATCGCCCCCGGAAAGGGGGAACCGCACATTCAGGTTCTTTACGTCAAGCAGGGCTGCCATGGACGTCCTCAGGTTATGTTCCTGCTGCGCCGGGTCACGTCGAACCCGTCCGCGGTAAGGCGGTTGAACAGCTCCTCGCGGTCGACGTCCTTCAGGGCGCACTTGTATATGACGGAGTCTTTGTAGCTTATCAGCTCGACCCGGTCGACGTGAACGACCTGGAGCTTGCCCGGCTCGACCTGCTCGGCGCGCTTTTCGCTGGTTTCGCTGAAGGATATTTTGGTTATGGACTGCCCCTTCAGACCCTCCAGGAACGACTCCAGCGTGTCGTAAACGATTTCCCTCTGCATGATGCTCTCCGGTTATTTGCCGGCGGCGCCGTCTTTCTTCACCGTCTCGTTGATCTGGTCCACCGTCTTCTTCAGGTCATTCACCGAATCATTGACGGTGCCGGTGTTACGATACTTAATCCCTGCCTTGCTGTCAAGATTTTACTGTTTTAAGCGTATCAGATATATGTCAGTTCCAAAAAAACATTGACGTTTTGCAGGGCCATCCCTTCCCTTGAGCCATGGAATTCAAGGAAAAACGCCCGTTATATCAATTCGCAGAAATCATCGCCGCCCTGCGGGGGGAAAACGGTTGTCCCTGGGACAGGAAGCAGACCCATGAGTCCCTCCGTCCCTACCTCATCGAGGAGGCCTACGAAGCCCTTGACGCCATCGAGAGCGGCGACCCGGTCCACATCCGCGAGGAACTGGGGGACATCCTTCTCCAGATATACCTCCACGCGGAGATCGCCCGGGAACGGAACCAGTTCACCATAGACGACGTCGCCCGATCCATCATCGACAAGATCATACTGCGCCATCCCCACGTGTTCGGGGACGCCACGGTGAGGGACGCCGACCACGTGGCGGACCGGTGGGAGCAGATCAAGAAGGCCGAAAAGCCGCACCGCAAGTCGCTCCTGGACGGCGTTCCGAAGCACCTCCCGGCCCTCCTCAAGGCGTACCGGATCCAGCAGAAGGTCTCCCGCGTGGGATTCGACTGGGAGCGCATCGAGGACGTGGCGGCCAAGCTGGACGAGGAGACGGGGGAACTCAAGGCGGCCATGGCCTCTTCCGACAGGGAAAAAATAACCGACGAGGCAGGGGACATCCTGTTCAGCATCGCCAACCTGCTGCGCTTCATGCACATCAATCCGGAAGAGGCGCTGGAGATGACCATAGGCAAATTCACGAGGCGGTTTCAGTATATCGAGCAGCGCGCGGCGGAAATGGAGAAAAATCTCGAGGAGATGACCATCGACGAGATGGAGAGCCTCTGGCAGGAGTCGAAGGACAGGGTGTGAACGTCAAGACGCGGTCTTGAGACCGCGTCTTTAAAAATATTTTATTGTTTCAAGTTCCGGATCTCTTCGATGATCCGCTTCATGTCTTCAGCGGCCACGGAGCCGCGGCCGAATTTGTACCCGTATATTTCTTCCCTGATGCGCGCCATGTCCTTCTCCGCATGCTCCGGAACGGAGCCGCCGAACTTCCTGCGTGCCTGTTCAAGGGCCTTTTCAGCAGCCTTGAGGAACCCCTCGCTGTCGCCCCGATCGGCGGCGCTCGCCGCGTCAGCGGAGTAGTCCCGTTCGTCAGCAGTCTCCTTTTCCGCGGCGTCATCCCGTTCCCGGCCGGCGGCGGCTACCAGGCTGTAGCGCCTGCGCTCCCAGAGCACGACAAAGACCACGGTTCCGGCCACGGCGAGGACAATAAGGACAAAATAGAGAGGATTGATATCGAGTTTCTTTTCGTCCCCCTCGTTGTCAAAGCGGGCCCCCCCCCTGCCGCCGTCCCCGGTGGCGACAAAGGAAATTTCCTTAGTCTCAGCCGTTTCGTACCGGCCACTGTCGGGATTGAAGAAGGAGAACATGATCCGGCCCGCGTTGATTTCGCCGGCCTTCTCCGGCACCAGGGTATAGACGAACTTCTTGCTCCCCGTGAGCCTTCCGCCATCGAGCGTCAGGGAGCTTTCCCCCTCCTCAGATATCACCTTGAGCCCCGGCACATCCTTTTCCACGTAGGGCTTCGTCATGGTTATCAGGTTGCCGCTCCCTTCCACGGTGACGGTGACCTTTTTCTCCTCGTAGACCTTTACCTTTTCCGGCCCGTATTCAGCCTTCATCGCGAAGCTGCCGATGTCACCCTGGAATTTTTCCGGCTTCCCCTGCGCCGGCAGCGGCATAATGGTGACGGGCTTCGTTTCAAAGGAGAGCTCCTGGGGCCGCGACATCCCGGGGAAATTGAATCCGAAGAAATCGTCCCGGCTGCGGCGCCGCACCGGCGCCTCGACCGATACCGCGGCGGACCCGCCGCCGACGCGGTAGGCCCCGGCACCGGCCGGGATCAGGGCAAAGGTCACGATGTGGGTCTTTTCATAGGCGCCCGCGCTGCCGCCCTCCCGGGCATGGGCCGGGTCTTCGATCATCTTGATGGCGAAGCCCCTGGTTTCGGGATGATCGTTGAAGCGGTGAACCGTCGCCCTGAGACCGGAGGAGAGCATATAGTAACGCATGATAATGGGCTGGCCGACATAGGCGGCGCCCGAAGAGAGTTCGACCGATGACTTGATGTCTCCGGCCCCGGGGCCTTCATCCCCGCCTCCCCCGGTGCCCGCCCCCGACCCGGTCACGGTGAGGGCCACCTCGCGGGACATCATTTGCCGTCCGCCGCGCTGGAACACGAAGGAAGGGATACGGTAGCTGCCCTTCCGGAGGGCGGTCACCGTGAAGAGGAGTTTCACGCCTGACCATGACTTGCCGTTTATGTATTCAAAGCTCCGCTCCATGCCGGAGTATTCTATCCTGAGCCCCGGAACGGAGGGGTATTTCAGCGGCTTGACATCGCCGGGATCGCCGGTCATCTTCACCTTGAGCGACGTGGTGTCGCCGACCTCGATCACCGCATCGTCGATTTCGGTTTCAAGCTGGGCCGCGCGGAGGGCGGGCGCCAGGGACAGCGCCAGCGCCGCGCAAATCAGCATCCTACCAGTATTTTTCAAGCTTCCTTTTTTCATCACCGCCACCTTTATGCCGGCGGACAGGGCTCTTTTCCAGCGAGCGGAGGATATTCTGTACCTGTTCCCGGTTCATCTGCCCGCCGCCCTGGCGGTCGCGTTTCTGCTGCCGCCGGTTCCGTTCTTCCTGCTGGTTTTTCTTGTCCTGTCCGGATTTGTCTTTGTTCTGCCGCTTGTTATCGTTGTTATCCTTCTTGTCCTTATTGCCTTTGTTCTTGTCCTGATTGTTTTTATTCTCCATCTGTTTCAGCAGATACTCGATGTTCTTCTTCGCCCGGTCGTAATTGGGGTCTATCTTCAGGGCGTTCATGTAGGACTGTATCGCCTCGCGGTAATTCTTCTGCTTCACGTAGGCGTTGCCGGCGTTGAAGAAGGCCTTTTTCTGGACATCGCGGTCATCGGACTGTATCGACCGCTGGTACCCCGCAAGGGCGTTATCGTAGTCCTCCAGCATGTAATCGGCGTCGCCCATGTTGAAGGATAACTTCTTTTTATCATCTTCGCCCGGTGCGTACTGTTCAGCCTTCTCATAGTAACGCTTGGCATTGTTGTATTTTTTCTGCTGATATTCATCGTTCCCGCTGGATACAGCGTCACGATAGGGATCAAGCCAGGCGATGGAAACGAAGGCAAGGGCAAGGAGGACCTGTAATGATTTCGAACGTATCATATATCCGACCCCCCTGCCTCCCTGAGGGGGCATGAATCGATCAGGATGCGTTGCGCAATATTTTCTTTTGAATTCATATGTGTCAGAAAAATCCGGCTTATATATAGTAAATACAATCTGTAAATATTTTCAATTGTAGTAGCGGCATGTCAAAGAATTTTTATCAAAATGAAGTATATCCTTTATTCCCCCTCGGGGGGACAGGGGGGTCATTTCAATCAATATTTCATAAGAATGATCACTGGTAAAAATGTTACAGCAGGTTACGCGGGTTTCCCCCGATTCAGTTTTCGCCCAGGGCGTACCGGTTGCCGCCGGCGCTCCTGCTGGCCTTGAGGGCGTGGTCCGCCTTTCGGAGCAGTTCCTCAGAATCCTCCGCGTGCCGGGGGTATGAGGATATGCCGATTGAGGCGGTGATTGGCCTGCCGTCGCCGTTTTCACGGTCGGCCGCAAAGGAGGAGAGTATCCGCTCGGCGATCTTTTTCGCTCCTTCCACCGATGCCTCGGACAGGATGATGCCGAACTCGTCGCCGCCGCAGCGGGCAATGGTGTCGCAGCCGCGGCAATGCTCCTGCAGGCTTGCCGAAACCCGTTTCAGGACATCGTCCCCGGCGTGCCTGCCGAGGTCTTCATTGATCATCTTCAGGTCCCTGATCTCGATGAGAAGCACCGAAAAATCGCCTTTCTTTCTCCTGGCCGCGCTGATCTCCTGCTCGACGCGCTCCCGGAAATAGCTCCGGTTGTAAAGTCCCGTCAGCCTGTCGACCAGGGACGTCTGCCGGTAGGGGTCCGGCTCCTGGGAGGCCTTGATCCTCTGGCGGCGGTCCGCCGCCTGGTCCAGGAGGGAGAGGAGGTGGCCGCGGTCAAGTTCCGGGGGCACGAAATCATGGGCGGCTTTCTTCATTTCATCCGCGTTGAGGGAGGCTAGGTCCCCGCCGCCTATCATGACAATGTCGGGGCGGCCTTCGGCCTTTCTGACGGTCCTGACGAGCTCCCGGCCGGCCGACACCAGCATCGCCATGTCAATGACGACGATGTCGACGGAGTCTTTCCGTGTGGCCTCGGCAACGGCGCGGACAATGCCGGTCCTGCCCGAGCAGACCGCGGCGCTGTACCGGCTTCCGGCCAGATATTCCTGCACGCTGGCGGCCAGGGTCCTGTTGTCAGTGACTACCAGCACGTTAAAAATCGTTTCCGCCCTGTGCATGCGGCTCCCTCCCCCGAAAAGCGGGAAAAACCCCGGCGGCGGCCCTTGTTCAGAACGGCACTTCGCGGCATATGACCGCAGGTCCCGCGGCGAACCGGTCAGGCCCGCGCGTTCTGCCCTTTAAAAGGGATAGGATTTTTCCCGGCGTTAAAAAGAATAGTACAGGGATAAATTGCACCTTCGGATTGTCAATGATTTTCCTTGCAAAAACCGGGCATATCCAGATGCCGGAAATGACCAGCGCTTCCGGGCCGGGGCAGATTACCTTCTCCGCTCCGGCAGCATCAGTTCAAAGGAGATAAGCAGGAGGAGGATGAAGACGAAGACCTGGTACTGCTCGCGCGGCTCCTTGATGATGCGCGAACCGTACTTGTTACAGCGCTGGTCGCCGACGATCTCATTGATGAACTTGAGGCCGGAAAAGCTGTCCGAGATGTCGATGTAGGCGCCGCGGGTGGCTCCGGCGATGCGCTTCAGGAATGAAACGTCTTTTTTCGTCTTCACCAGCCGGCCCCGGTCGTCACGGTAATAGCTGTCCGGGGACGAATCATTCCCCTGCGTCGGGATCACCTCGCCGCCGGTGCCGCCGATGCCGACGGTGTAGATCGACACGTCCATGTCGCGGAACAGCTTCGCGGCCTCCTCCGCGGCGCCCTCGTGGTCCTCGCCGTCGGTTATGAGCACGAGGAGCCGCGAGGTGAGGCGCTTCTTCTGGAAAACGCGGTACGCCTGCTTGAGGGCCATGCCGATGTCCGTCCCCTTGAGGTTGATCGAATCGGGCGACGCGGCGTCAAGGAACATCATGAAGGCGCCGTAATCGTTGGTCAGGGGACACTGGAGAAAAGCGTCGCCGGAAAAAAGGATCAGGCCGACGCGGTCGCCCCTGAGGGATTCCACGATGAGCCGGATCGCGTCCTTTGAGCGCTGCAGTCTGCTCGGCTTCACGTCCTGGGCGAGCATGCTGGGGCTCACGTCAAGGGCTATGAGGACGTCGGAGCCCTCGTTGTTCACCTCGCGGGCCAGTTCGCCCCACTGGGGCCGGAGCACGGCAAGGGCAAAAAGGATGATGGCGAGGATGATGAGGACCTGCTTGACGATCGCAATCTTCCCGGAGCCGCGGATCAGGTACTTCCTCGCGATCCCGCGGCTCATGATCTCGATGGCCCGCCGCTTCCACGCGATGTAGAAGGCGAAAAGGCCCAGCACTACGGCGGAGACCGAGACGACGTAAACCAGGTATGGATAATTGCCGAACTGGAACATCACGGCACCTTCCTGTACACGACCGACCTAAGGAGTATCTCGACGAAGAACAGGGCCGCGGCCGCCACCAGGAACCACTGGAACCGGTCGTAGAACTCATGGTACTGCTTCAGCTCGACCTGGCTCTTCTCGAGGCGATCGATGTCCTTGAAGTTCTGCCAGAGCACGCCGCTGGACGTGGCGTTGAAATACTTCCCGCCGGTCAGTTCCGCAATGTTTTTTAGGGAGTCCTCGTCCATGTCGAGGACGACCTGCTGCTTCATCCCCATGAACCCGGTCGGATACGGGACCGCCTCCCCTTTCTTGCCGATGCCCACGGTGTAGATCTTGATCCCCATCTCGGCCGCGGCCTTGGCCGCCGTTTCCGGATCGATGCTGCCCCGGTTGTTCATGCCGTCGGTGACGAGGAGGATGACCCTGCTCTTCGCCCTGCTGTCCATCATGCGGGCCGTCGCCAGGGCGATGGCGTCGCCGATGGCCGTGCCGTCCACGTGCACCGACTCGAAATCGACCTCGCCGGCGATGTCCTGGATGATATCGTGGTCCAGGGTGAGGGGGCACTGGAGGTACGCTTCGCCGGCAAAGACCACCATGCCGATGCGGTCGGTCTTCCGCCGCCCCACGAAGTCCCTGATCACCTGCTTGGACACGGCCAGGCGGTTCTTCGGCTGGAAGTCCTCCGCCAGCATGGAAAGGGACACGTCCATTGAAATCATGATATCGACGCCCAGGTTCTTGATGCTCGAATAGTGGATACCCTTGCCCGGCCGGGACAGGGCGATGATGAGGAGAAGGATGGCGGCGAAGCGCAGGGCCGGAAGAAACCGGTAGGTCTGCGCCCGTATCGATTTTCTCGTCCGCACCACGGTCTCCGACGAGATGGCCACGGCGGCCTCGCGGTCGTAGATCCTCCGGAACAGAAACCAGAAGAGCATGAGCCCCCACGGTATCAGGAGAAGCAGGAACATCGGATTTTTAAACTCGAGGTAGGACACCGCTCATCTCTCCTGAAATCTGTTTCGCCAGGTCGACCGTTTTCGCCAGGCTCGCGCGGAGCAATTCCGGCGACGGCGTGAACTCCGCGAACTTGGAAAGGTCCCACAGGTTGAAGCCGGCCATGATCTGGCCCGCGTATGCGTCATGGATGTTTTTCGGGAAGACCTTTTTGATCTTCTTTTCTATTTCATAGGTGGTCATCTCAGCCGCGTCGAAGCGGAACTGGAGGGACAGGAACTTGCGGAAGATCATGGATATGCCGAAGACGAACTCCTCGATCTTCCCCTCGTCAATCAGCCGGTCGCCGTTGAACTGTTCTATCTCTTTCATGAAAATATCGATGGGGGGCACGACGACCGGGGCAGACCGCCGTTCTTCAATCATCTTACGTATGTAACGCCAGGCGAAGAAGCCGGCGACGGCGAGGACCGCCAGGACCAGCACAAGGATAACCAGGCGCCACCAGTTGCCGCCGAGGGAGAGGGGCGGCTCGATCTCCTGGTACTCGCCCTTTTCGTTGACCGCGGCGACCGTCACCGACGGGGACTTGTACCCAATGGCAATGCCGTCGGCTCCCCTGATCTCGATGTCCGGGAGTTGCCAGGTGCCGGGGCGATAAAAGGAGATCTGCACCGTCACGGTGATGTCGGTCATGGCTGCATCTGACCGGTCGTCCTTCTTCACGGTATGGATGACATAGAGGGGCACGTACTGGGCCGGGTCCTCATCGGCTTCTTCATCGCCCTCCTTGCGTGGCGGGGCCGGGGTCTTCTTTTTATCGGGAAAGACCTCGCGCTTTTCGGGGGGAACGATGGTGACGGCGCCGAGGCCCTTGCCCGCCACGTTCACCCGGTAATCGAGGACGGCGCCCACCGTGGCCTTTTCCGGCGTGACCGTGGCCTTGATCCTGGGGGCGTTCACTTCGCCTGCCATGGCCGACGCGGTGAGCAGGACGGCCATTAATGTTATGATCCTCTCCTTCATGATGCTACGCCCTCGTCAGTCTGGTGCGGTTGCGCTTCTCGAAGAACTTCAGGATGGGGATCTCGATCGGCTCCGCCGTGCTCAGGGAGATGGCGTTGAACTCCGTGAGGACCGGGAACCTCCCCTTTTCGGGGATAGCGTCGGAGAGGAAGACCTTGCCGGTTTCCAGGTCCACGAACTCTGTGAGGCCGAAGAAGCGTATCTCCTTCTCCATGGGATCGGAAACCTGCACGGGGATGATGTCGTGCTTGCGACCCAGGAGCTTCATCTTGAGGATAAAGCTGTCGTCCCGGTCGAGGAAATCGGAAATGATGAAAATAATGCTCCTCTTCTTGAGGACGCGCTGGATGAAATCGACGGCGCCGCCGATGTCGGTCCCGCGGCCCGCGGGGCGGCACTTCAGTATCTCGTCGAGGACCTTGAGGATGAACTTGCGCCCCTTCTTGGGCCTGATGTAGCGCTCGATGCGGTCCGTGAAAAGGCAGGCGCTCACGCGGTCGTTGTTGATCTGGGCCAGGTTCAGGAAGAGGGACGCCACCTCCAGGATCAGGTCGCGCTTCCGCGGACCGCCGCCGAACTCGGTGGACCCCGACATGTCGATCATGAGCACCACCGAGAGCTCCCGCTCCTCGATGTACTGCTTCACGTAGAGGTTGCGCATGCGCGCGGACACGTTCCAGTCGATGCTCCGGATGTCGTCGCCGTACTGGTATTCCCGGACGGAATCGAAGGACAGCCCGTGCCCCTTGAAGGCGGAGTGGTACTCGCCCATGAACAGGGTGTTGATCTTCTTCCCGGGCTGCAGCCGTATCTTCTTTAAGAGCGTGAGCTCCTGCGCTTCCACTTACGGGACCTCCACGGAATCGAAGAGCATCTTCACCACGTCGTCGGCGTTCTTCCCGTCCGCCTCCGCCTCATAGGAGAGGATGATGCGGTGGCGCAGGACGTCCGCGCCGATCTCCTTCACGTCGTCGGGCGTGACGAAGCCGCGGCCGCGGATGAAGGCGATGCACCGCGACGCCTTCATCAGGGCGATGGAGGCCCGGGGGCTCGCGCCGAACTCGATGTACTTCTTGAGCTCCTTCCGCGACGGCTTTCGGGTCTCGCCCACGATGGTGACGATGTAGTCTATGAGCTTGTCGTCGATATATATCTTTTCGATGATTTCGGCCTTCTTCGCGATCCTGTCCGGCGCCAGGACTTTTTTCACGTTGTCCACCTTGATGTCGCTGAAGCGGTTCAGGATATCCTTTTCCTCCCGGTGGGTGGGGTAGTCCACCAGCACCTTCATGAAGAAGCGGTCGAGCTGCGCCTCGGGGAGCGGATAGGTCCCCTCCTGCTCGATGGGGTTCTCGGTGGCCAGGACCATGAAGGGCTTCTCCAGGGTGTAGGTCTCCTCGCCGATGGTGACCTGCTTCTCCTCCATGGCCTGGAGGAGCGCCGACTGCACCTTGGCCGGGGCCCGGTTGATCTCGTCCGCCAGGAGCAGGTTCGTGAAGATGGGGCCCTTCTTGGTGAAGAAGTCCATCTCCTTCGGGTTATAGATGCGGGTGCCGATGAGGTCCGCGGGAAGCAGGTCCGGCGTGAACTGCACGCGCTGGAAGGACGTGTCGATGGCCCGGGAAAAGGCCCGGATGGCCAGGGTCTTGGCCAGGCCCGGCAGGCCCTCGATGAGGACATGGCCCCCGGAGATATATGATATGAGGATCCGGTCGACCAGGGCTTCCTGGCCCACGATGACCTTCGCGATCTCCTCTTTTATTTTAACCACAAAATCATTTTCAGCCTTCACCTTTTCGGTGAGCTTTTCAATTTCGGCATAATCCATAGGATCACTCCCCAAGCTTATTAACAAAGTATATCTTTATTACGAAATGTAAAAAACCATATTTTTTGTCCACCAGAAAATGCGCCCCTGTCCCCCTGAAACCAATTTCCGGACGCATTATTGAAATAGAATAATAGGTATGCAAGCGGCATTGATTGTTACAAGAGTATAATTAAAATAATCGCGAACACGAGCCAGGCGGCCATTGATGACACTGAGCGAACGCGCACAAATTATATGGGGCCGGGGGGCAGCTTTCGCGAACAGGGGGCAGGCTGCCCCCGCCCGCCATCGTACAGGACGTACTATTTCGGCGGGTGAGCGAAAGCTGAATCATTCTTATCGCTTTTTCTTTGATGGCGGTGGCGGCCCTGGGCTGCAATAAGGCCATATCGGTGGACTGCGCCACTAAAATGAGGGACGTGGCGGCCAAGGACAAGAACGCCGGCGCAACGTTCACCGTGAGCTGTCCCGCCAACTGCGCGGGCGGGGTCGTACGGGGCACCGACACCTACACCACCGACTCGTCGGTATGTATGGCCGCCATCCATGCCGGTGTCATAGCAAAGGACACGGGCGGCAATGTCAAGGTCCTGGTTGTCAAGGGGCTGGACAAGTACGCCGGGAGCGAACGCAACGGCGTCAAGTCCGACGGCTGGAAGGTCTCCTGGGGAGACACGGCCTTCCAGGTGGCGAAGTAAGATGCACCCGAGATACGATGTGAAAAGAAAGACCCGGGAACAGCAAGATTTCCCGGGTTTTTTATTGCCTTCATCTAATTACATAATCCATCACTCGCGAAAACTCAAAATTCCAATAAATCGAACAAAAATCAAAATTTGTCATGGCGTCGGGATTAATTGCATTTGCCGGTCCAATTTTGACTTGATAAAAAATCAAAATTTCTTCCTTATTGTAGAAAAAGCTGCCGCATCTATCTCACGCGCACCTGATGCATGTCATGCAATTATACGTGGAGCACTATAAAAAGAGGAAGGAGGAACATCATGTCTTATAGCAAGGATTTCTTGAAGGCCCTCGAAGTCGGACGGCCGCCAAACATAGTGAAGCTTTTCCCCAATTCCAAGGCGCTCATCGTGAGCGGCAAGGTGATAGACCGGGCCATGATCGCGAAGGGGAACGCCATCGCCATTGCGGCCAACGTCCGCAACAGCTTCGTGATCCGCGGGACACTGATGGCCGCCCAGCGGGCCAACGCCGCCGTCATCCTCGAGATCGCCAAGTCCGAGGGGGGCGCCAAGGCGTACTGCGCCGTCAACTACTGGAACATGGCCGCCCTCATCGACCAGGTCTGCAACGAACTGGGCATCACCGTGCCGGTGGCGATCCACGCCGACCACTACGGGATACAGAACGACAAGGACCTGGCGACGGCCAAGACCGAGATACCGACCATGTTCGAGGCCGGGATCACGTCGATCGCCATCGACGCGTCCCACCTGACCGACGACAGGAACCTGCTGGCAAGCATCGAGCTCAACCCGCTGGTCCCGAAATGGGCCGGCCTCGAGACCGAGGTGGGGGAAATCAAAGGCAAGGAAGGGCTGTCGACGCCGGAAGAGGCCCTCTTCCTGATCCAGGGCCTGAACGCCCATGACATCTTCCCCGACTGGATCGCCCTGAACAACGGCACCACCCACGGCATCGAGGAAAGCGACGCCGGGATACAGGTCGACCTGACCGCGAAGATCCACCAGGCCATCGAGAAATACAAGGTGTCCGGCGCGCAGCACGGCACCTCCGGCAACAGCTCGGAGCGCCTGCGCCAGATCGCGCAGAAGACCAGGACCACCAAGGCCAACGTGGCCACCGCTTTGCAGATGATCTCGTGGGGCCTCGAGGTGAACGATTACGGCAACGCCCAGATGGACGCGAACAAGAACTTCAAGAAGGTGAAGGGCGCCGGCGTCACCGAGGAGATGTGGGAGGAGATGGTGAAATACGCCACGGAGAAATCCCTGAAGGCGGGCGATTACAAGAAGCTGAACCTGCCCTTCGAGAACAAGCTATGCGGCCTCCCCGCTGAGGTGCGCGCCCGGATGGCAAAGGGCGTTGAGGACTTCGTGTATAACATGGTCGTGAACGTGCTCAATTCCAAGGACACGGCCCCCCTCGGCATCGATGCCATCCTCAAGGCCAACTCCTACGACCTGGGGCCCAAGGCTTCCCGGATGGAAGATCCGAAGGAATGGACGAAAGAAAAGATCGCTGAAAAGGCCAGGGCCTTCGTCAAGGTCCAGGACGGCAAGGACCACAGCGACTAACATTGAATACCGTTTTTTCCACCCCCCCCCAACCCCCCGGAGGGGGACTTTTATAATAATTGTTGATTTACAAGCCCCCCTCCGGGGGGTTGGGGGGCGAATGGGGCACTGCTAATTTCTTGTAACAAAATCCGAATCAATTTTTTCTAAAAAAAAATGTGCACTTACTGAGGAATGATGAATTACCTTGCAGTTTCAATAATAATAGGCTTACTGATCCTTGTCCACGAACTGGGCCATTTTATCGCGGCACGCGCCGTGGGCGTGTCCGTTGAAGTCTTCTCCATCGGATTCGGCCCCGCGCTCTGGAAAAAAAGGGTCCGCGGCACCGAATACCGCCTCTCCCTGGTCCCCCTGGGAGGATACGTCCTGCCCGCGGTGAAGGACGAGCATGAATACTTCCTGATTCCCATCAGCAGGCGGATCATCTTCTCCATGGGCGGTCCAATGGCCAACCTGGCCCTGATCATTCTCCTGTTCGGGGCACTCAACATCGTCCAGACCGGGTTCTCTCCCGCCGGTGTTTTATTTCAGCCGTTTATCCAGTCCGCGGACCTGATACAACGGATCTTCATCGCCTTCATAAACCTGTTTGCAAAACCGGGCAGCATATCGGGCATCGTCGGCATACTCCATGACGGCGGCCGGTTCATCGGCGGCGACGGGGCCAACGCCGTCAGGCTGGCCATCATCATCAGCGCCAATCTCGCCATCTTCAACCTGCTGCCCCTGCCGGTGCTCGACGGGGGGAAGATACTCTTCTGTATTCTCGAAAAAATCAGCATCCGCCTGAGGCCGCTCTTCGTGCCGATCATGGTGGTCGGGTGGCTGCTCATCATAGGACTTATGATATACGCGACAGTGATGGACGTGGGGAGGCTTATCAGCTACTCCTGACGCGGAGCGCCACGGGCCGACCGCGACGTCCGGTCGCTTCATATGAGGACATTATGAAGCTATTTATTACAACCGCACTCATCTCCGCGCTCTGCTCGACGGCGGCCCTTGCCCTCATGTCGGATTTCAACGGCAGCTACACGAAAGTGCCCACCTACATCGACCCCTGGTGCGGCAGGTCAATCGAGATAGAGAAAATCCGTCACAACAAGTTCCGCATATCCCTCGAGCTGATCACCGGTGAAAAGTCGGTTTACGAGCTGACGGGGAAGATCGACGGCGACACCCTTGATTTCCGCAACAGAAAGGGCGACAACCTGTATGGTTACACCTATACACTGACCAACAACAAGAACACCCTGGTCATCGCCCTGGCAACGCCGGACAAAAAGCTCGTTTGCCAGTACAACCGGGACAGGAAAAAAACTCCCCTCATTAATTGAGCCAGAACAGGTACCGCAGATTTCTTCCGAACGGCCCAAGCCCCCGGTCGATCTCGCTCTTCATGCGCTTGAGACGAGACCTGACGAGCGACGGCTTTTTGCCGCAGCAATACTACTCGCCGAAGACCGAACGGAGCATCCCCTTGAGATCATTGGTTTTCTCAAGCATCAACAGCCCGTTGAGTTTATGACGATATCCTTCGGGCGGTCGAACATCCTTCCGAAATCAAGGTATCCCCGCGGCATCGGATCAAACCCGAGCTGTTCCAGTTCGGCGGCATCGGCCAAGCAGGCCAGCCGCGCCTGTTCGGCGCAATCGAAGGCGGCAAGGATCTTCTTTAATTTCGCATCAAACCCGCAATATGCTTCACCTGGGCCGTCAGGTTGGTGAGATAGGCGTTGCGCTCCTGGTAAATGGTCCCCTTCTCGTCGTATTCCTTCCGGGCCATCGTTTCGATGGCTTTTTCAATGTCTCCATGGGCATCGCTTATGTACTGCTCGATGAGCTTCCGGTACTCGAAGGTGGCCGCGCGCGACCTGACGAGGAACTCTGACGCGTCGTCATCCGAAAGGACCCAGCCGTGGCCGATGCAGATCATCGCCGGGGCCAGGGCGATCATCTTATCCAGGGAGGCCAGGTAGTCGTCAAACGATGACAGGAACTCGACCTGGGGCTCTATCCCCTCCTTGCCCTGCGGCACACCGGCCGCCTCTCCCGGGAACAGGGCCTTCAACTGGGGGATATAAAAAGCGAGGGAATCCCTGGTGTGGCCCGGCACTTCGTAGACCCGGCACGTGAGACCGCCCAGGTCGAATTCATCGCCCTCTTTCAGCGACAGGTCGAATTCCATGGGCCTGATGCGAAGGTCCTCGTCACCGGCGATGTCCTTAAAAATAGCCCGCTGAATCTCGGAGAGACGGTTCATCATGGCAATGACCGAATCCTTCTGAAGAAGCGGGGCCACCCGTTCATGGGCGCCGACGGCAAGGCCCGGAATGTTCTGCTTCAGATAAAAGGCCGACCCCAGGTGATCATAATGAGAATGGGTGATAAAAAGATAGTCAAGGCGTTTCGCGTCACCCAAAATTCCTCTTATCGATTTCAGATAGAGCGGGCCCATGAGGTTGATGCCCCCTTCGATCATGGCGCACTTCGAATCGCCGGTAATCACGTACCCGGGATACGCCAGGTTTCCCGCCACGTGTATGCGCTCATGTATCTTTCCGCTGGCTATCTGCTTCATGATTTCTTCCTTCCTGTTCAACTGGATGCAATTATTTTACAACAGATAATTGACGCATACCGTCAAATGGTTTTTGTTTGAATGGTGTCAGAGCAGCCGGATTGAGAAATACGGAGGCATGGATACCGATCTTACCGGAATAGTTATCGGTATCTTGAGGACCATATTTGCTTTGGCCGCCTCTTGTACACCGGAATTGTCCGATAGTTATCGGCACCCCACTCACAGTGATCCTTCTTTTTTACTATAAAACCGATTGTTATCGGTATATACAAATTCCGCAAGAATATTAAAGATCACTCCAAGTGAAAAAACCATAAAAACCCCGGCCGGGATGATGCCCAACCGGGGTATAATGTCGTTTATCAGCCACTTACGCCGCCGTTTTACGGCTTAGCATGAACTGCTTGAAGCCCAACACGATAACACCGACAGAAAGGCAGAGAAGGATTATATCGCCGGCGGACAGCATCCAGTTTCCCTTCGGGATATACTCGTTCATCAGAATTACCAAGAGGGCCACGATGGTGGTTACCAGCATGAAAACACCGGGAATCAGAACAAAAAGATACTTTTTCCCTTTTTTCAGGAGCCAGATGCTAACCGTGATCAGGGACAGGGCCGCCAGAAGCTGGTTCGCGGAGCCGAAAAGGTTCCAGAGCTGTTTGAAGGCGTTGAAGTAAGCCAGTATAAACATCAGTGCCACGCAGAGCAGGGAATTGAAGATATATGTATTGAGTATCTTCGGCACGTTCTTGAACATCATGCGCCAGAGCTCCTCAAAGAGGTACCGGTTGAGGCGGACCGCGGTGTCAAGGGTGGTCACGACAAAGCCCTCCACCATGAGGATGCCGAAGACCGCGCCGTACACCACCGGAAGGCCGACCGATTTGTTCATCAGGCCGCCCACGCCCAGGGCGAAGGCCAGGACCGGGTTTGCCTTGACCGCCGGGTCCACGGGGAAGACGATGTTGCAGAGCTTGTCATAGCTGATGCCGCAACCTATGGTGATGATGACCATGACGGCCAGGAGGGCCTCGAGGGACATGCCGCCGTAGGCGACGATGCGGGAATCGGGTTTCTCAAAGTTCACCTGCTTGGCCGTGGTGCCGCCGGCGACCAGGGCATGGAAGCCGCTGATGGCGCCGCAGGCCACGGTGATGAAAAGTATCGGCCACACGTACCCGAGATGCTGGGCCCCCACTTCGAGGTTGAGCATCGGGGCATCAACCGTGGCGCCCTGGAACCCGAGGACAAACCCGCCGATGAGCATGGCGAGAACGCCGCCATAGAGCAGGAAGGAGTTGGTGAAGTCCCGCGGCTGGAGCACGATCCACACCGGAACGCCGGCGGCGAATATCGTGTATATTGACAGGATAACCATCCATACGAAGGAATCAATTTTAATCGGGAACATCAGTCCGATCTCAATGGAGATCGCGCAAACGGCAATCGCCACGATGGCCATGATCCAGGCGTTTGCTTTGCGTTTATAGAGGAAATACCCAAGAAAGGGAGCGCAACAGGTTATGACGATGACCGAGGTCGAGGCGATGCCGCCGATGACGGCGTAGGTGACGCCGTTCTCCACCACGGTGCGGATGCCCAGGTCCCCGGCGCCGAAAAACTCCACCGGGTATTTCGATGAAAGGGCCGTGGTCGTAAGGGTCAGGAACACCGAGGTGACCATGAGAAGCATGATGATGGTGAAGCCGATAAACAGGAGAAAGCCTGTGCGGCCCAGGGTCTTTTCCGCGATCTCAGCGACGGACCGTCCCTTCTCCCGCATCGAAGCCAGGAGCACCGAATAGTCATGGACCGCTCCTATAAAGATTGTGCCGATTATGATCCATAACCATACCGGCAGAAACCCGAATATAAGCCCCACGCAGGGCCCGATTATCGGACCGCCGCCGGCGATGGAAGCGAAGTGGTGTCCGAAGATGACGATCTTGTGGGTGGGGACGTAGTCCACGCCGTCTTCGAATTCGACGGCAGGGGTCTTGTGGGTGCCGTCCACATCGAAATTCTTTTCAATAAAACGGCCGTAGAAGAAATAACCGATAGCCAGCGCGACGATGGAAATTCCCAGGACAAGAAGCAGATTCATTGGCAGGCCTCCGAAAGAGGATTAAATGATGGGTACACTGTTGTGAAAAATATTGTTCACGTCAATTAAAAAAGGCCAAAAAATGATGATATTCAAATTTGAACTTTACACGACAATGCTATGATCCAATCATTCTGATTATCGCCATTGCGTTGAGGACCGCCTTGGGGACAAAGGAGGATTTGACAGCGTACTCCTGTTCCTTGGTGCCGTCATCGGAATGCTGGGAACAGTGGGGATTGCCGCCGGCGGGCCCCAGGCCGTCTATCGTCGGCATATAGTCCCAGAAGTAGTTGCCGTCGGAAAGGCCGCCCCGCTTCTCGAGATTGACGGTTAATCCGAGGAGCCTGCCGGCGGATTCCCAGAAGGAGTGGAGCTTTTCGGACGCGGGATTGTCCGGCCAGGCCGGGACCTTGCGCACCAGTTCGACTGCCGTGCGGCAGGCAAAGCCTCCATCTGCGCTTTTTACGCTGGAATAGCCGTCCAGGGCCATGATGTCCGCGAGGGCCTTGTCGAACACGGCCGGCGAGAAGGCCCGCATCTCCGCATGGGCCTCGGCGAAATGGGGCACCCGGTTGATCTGGGAGCCGCCGGCGACCCGGCCCACGTTCACCGTAAGCTCATGTTTGTAGTCGGTAACGGCCTCGATCCTCCCGATGACATCCGCCAGCTGCGCTATTGCGCTGGCTCCATTTTTGTGCGATACCCCGGAATGGGCCCCCTTCCCCTCCGCGGTGATTTTTATCTCGGCCCTCCCCTTGCGGGACGTGACAACGCTGAAGATGTTGTCCCGCATCCTTCCGGCCTCGAATATCAGACAGCCGAAGGAATTCGAGCCCACGAGGCGCCTGCAGAGGTCGCCGAAATCCACGGACTCCGTTTCCTCGGAGGCGTCCATGAGGATGGACCATGTGACGCCGTCAAAAACCTCCGGCGCGGCGTGCTTCAGCGCCTCCAGGGTCATGAGAATCACCACGGTGCCGCCCTTGATGTCCTCCGTGCCGGGACCGTAGATGCGGTCGCCGTCAACGCGCCAGCGGAAGTTGTTCCGCTCCTCCTCTTCCGGACTGAAGACGGTGTCGAGGTGGGACACGCAGCCGATCACAATCGGCGATCTTCCCGGCCTGGAAAGGATCAGGTGTTTTCCATAGGAGGGATTGACCGACTGCACCCGTTCATCGGCAAAGCCGAGGTCCCGGAACACGCCGGCCGTGTAGTCGCCAAGACGATTCACGCCGGCCGGGTTCAGGGTAAAGGAGTTTATCCCTATCATCTCGCGAAGGATGTCCATATAGCGGGGCATTCCTTTTTCAAGATAGGAGCGCATCGAATCGGCGGTTTCTTTTGCAAAATAGCTCATATATGAGTTCTCTCCGGGAGAGCACCCCCTCTTATGTTGCCAGATTTTACTCTGACACCATTATTTCTGGAATAATACCGATAACTATCGGTATAATGCATCAATTCTATTGTCTATCAAAATCTTAACTCATGTTCACCGATAACTATCGGCACAATAGCCCGGGCATTTACTCTGACACCCACGACTTTGCTCTGACACCATCAACCGGCAAGTATTTTATTGAGGGTATCGGCATTTTTAACAGCGTATCCGCAGGGATCATTATTCCGTCCCAGTTTCTCCGGATAAAAGAGGCCCTTCCAGTCATCATAATGCCAGCCGGATGTTCCCATGAGTATTTCTGGCCTGTTCACGATTTTTTCAGATGGGAGGGTGATTGTTTTCTGTTCTTGAGAAGAGCCCTTTTCGTCCATGCCGTTATCCAATGTGGATGATGCCGGATGAAACGTTATCACCTTGAGAAGCCGAGTCAAGGATTTATTATTTTTTTACATCATGGCAGATGCCGGCCCTTGTTAGTTCTTGACAGAATACAAACTCGTCGGACATACTATAATCGCCTGAAGCACCTAATCCCCGACAGGATACAGATATGAACAGCACGGTAAAAGGGCTGCGCCCCATACTGATCGAAGCAACGACCCTCCCCGACGCGTGGTTCCAGGCCGTTTACAAATGCCTCGAAGTTGGGCGGGATTTCATCATCGACCGGGGATCATACGCGGGCGAGAAGCGCCTCGAGTTCGATTTCATCACCGTGCACATCAAAAGACCGGGCGAACAGCCACTCCTGCCCCAGATACCGGGCCAGTATAATCTGCCCAACCCGGTGGCCGACGATTATCTTACCGACTATCTTCCGTACCTGATGACCGGAGAGGCAAAACCGGGCGAATCCTATACCTACGGCCAGCGCATCTGCAAGTATCCGATACCGACCGGCTATGCGGAAAAATACAACACCCATGGCTATGAGCATATCCTTATCCAGGACCGTGATGTCTGGGAAGATCGTAAGATAATTATCGAGGAAGACGGCAGGTTCTACATCAACCAGATGGAGCTCTGCATATGGACCTACAGGAACAAGGGCCACCGCAACAACCAGATGGTGCTCCAGGTGGCGCACCCGGCGGACATGATTCTCCTCGATCCTCCCTGCCTGCGCCTCATAGACACGCGCATACAGGACGGCCGGCTCAATTTCATCATATACTTCCGTTCCTGGGACCTCTGGGGCGGCTTCCCCGCCAACCTGGCGGCCATGCAGATGATGAAGGAATACATGGCATCGGAAATCGGCGTTGAGGACGGCGAGATCATCGCCTGTTCCAAGGGCCTGCATATATACGACTATGTGTGGGAGCTGGCCGAGTGCATCCGGGGAAAGACGATCGAGGAATTTCGCACCGGCACGTGAGTAATGAATGGAAATACTTCATGATATCATTAAATGGATCAACGGCTACCTGTGGGGGCCCCCGATGCTGGTTATTCTCTTCGGCACCCACCTGTTCCTTACGCTCAGACTGAGATTCATCCAACGCTATGTCGGCCTTGCCATTAAGCTCTCATTCTCCCGTGACGCCGACGGACACGGCGACGTTCACCACTTCGGCGCCCTCACCACTGCCCTGGCCGCCACCATCGGCACCGGGAACATTGTCGGCGTGGCGACCGCCGTGGCCCTGGGCGGGCCCGGCGCTGTCCTCTGGTGCTGGCTCACCGGCGTGTTCGGCTACGCCACCAAGTACGGCGAAGCGGTGCTATCGGTCAAATACCGGGTCAAGACTTCCGACGGCACCATGCTGGGCGGGCCGATGTACGCCCTCGAGCGGGGCCTGGGGAAAAAGTGGCTGGCGGTGCTCTTCTGCGTGTTCACGTCAATCGCCGCCTTCGGCATCGGCAACATGGTGCAGGCCAATTCCATATCCACCCTGGCGCAGGAGACCCTGGGGGCGCCCCTCTGGGTCACCGGCATCTTCGTAACCGCAATTACAGCTATAGTTATCCTCGGCGGAGTCCAATCCATTGCCAGGGTATGCACGCTCCTGGTCCCTTTCATGGCCTTCTTTTACATACTAGGATGCCTTATCATCCTTTTCATAAACCGCGCGGTGATGGTCGACACCCTGGTCCTTATCGGGCAATCCGCTTTCTCGCCCCAGGCAGCCGGCGGAGGCTTCATCGGCGCATCGGTCATGATGGCGGCGCGCTACGGCATCGCCCGGGGCCTCTTTTCCAACGAGGCCGGCCTGGGGTCCGCGCCCATCGTGGCCGCCGCGGCAAAAACGAACAACCCGGTCAAGCAGGCCCTGGTGTCCGCCACCGGCACCTTCTGGGACACGGTGGTGGTCTGCGCCATAACCGGTATGGTCCTGGTGAGCACCATCATACGTTTTCCCGGCGACTTCGGCTCGATCAACGGCGCGGTCATGACCAAGCGGGCTTTCGCCGAAATCCCGGTGGCGGGACCGATAATCCTCACGGTGGGGCTCCTCACCTTCGTGTATTCGACGATCCTGGGCTGGTCATACTACGGCGAGCGCTCGGTGGAATATCTCTTCGGCAAGCGGTCGATCGTGCCCTACCGCGTCCTCTGGGTCGGCGCAGTCATGGTGGGCTCCGTGGTGTCGCTCCCGCTGGTGTGGGACCTGGCGGACATGATGAACATGCTCATGGCGATCCCGAACCTTATCGCCCTGATCCTGCTGAACGGCGTCATCATCGCCGAAACGAGGAAATTTCTCTGGGACGGCAGCATTCACGACGTGGCAGAGAGTTTCCATGAGTATGTTCCGGATAAAACGAAAACCGAATAAGCGGCCGCCGCTGTCATTTCCACGATCCCGCGAAAATGATGTAAGCCGTTACTCACCCATGGTTTTGAGGCAACTGACGGCGCGGCGTGCCTCGCCGCGCACCCGCTTGTTTTTATCCTCCAGTGCCGGCTGGAGCGCGTCGATTGACGCCTGGCCGGCAATCCTGCCCAGGGCCCTGACCGCCTCAAGGCGCACATCGTAATACTTGTCATTAAGAATTTTCGACAGGACCTCCACAGACGACGGGTCGCCGAAGACGGCGATGGACCGCGCGGCCTCGATGCGCACCCCTTTGTAGCGGTCCCGGCATGCCCGGTGGAGGAGCGGCAGGCCTTCCGCGATCCCCTCGACGCCGATCTGTTTCGCCGTTTCGATCCGGTCCGGCACCAGGCCGCCCATACCGCGGATGAGGCGCGCGTACCGCGCGTCATGGAGGGCCATCCGGACGCGGGGTGAATCGACATTCTCCAGGCACGCCCGCGCCGCGCCCCGCACGCCGGCGTCTGAATCCGCCAGGAGGCCGATCAGGTGGTCTACGGCGGCATCGTTGCCGATGCAGCACAGGGCCTGGGCCACCTTGATCCTCATGTCGGGATGCCGGTCGTTCAGGTATTCGGCTATCCGGGGCACCAGGTGAGGGCTTCCCGTTGACCCGGCGGCCTCCATGGCATTGAGCTTGACGATCCCGTTCCGGTCTTCCAGGGCCAGGACGACCGCTTCCATGATGGGACCGTCCACGTCGCGGCCGCGGCCCGCGATTATTTTCAGGAGACTGATCTTTTCCTTCCTGCCGCCCTCCGATATCAGTTCTACCAGGTTCTTTGACAGAAGGGGAGCGCCGAGGGCCGCGAACTTAAGCGTCGCGGCCGTCCTCACCCGTTCATCAGGGTCATTGAGCATTTTTTTCAGGTGTTTGATGATGTCGTCGCCAATTGATTTCTCTCCCGCCAGAAGGAGGAAGGCCCGGTAGCGCACGGAAGGGCTCTTATGCTGAAGGCACCGTACCAATCCGGCCATATCATTTTTCTTTTTCATTCGTTCAACGTTCGGTGAAAACAGCCCCATGATGATCCTCCCGGTCTTTGACCTTGCTTCGGCAGCACACTGATTATGATGCAGAAAACAAAAAAGTCAACCAGATATTCGGCATGATGCGGCCAGAATATTGGCTTGACAGTGCCCGCCTGGCCGCTATCATACAGAAAACCGCAAGGGGGGGGACGGATGGGACATCTCGGGCCAAAGGAACTGTATCAGAAACTGGGCGACACGATAGACGCCCTCGGCACCAGGGTGCCCAGGAATGAAACGCTCAACAATATCCTGAAAGAACTCTACACTCCCGAAGAAGCCGCGGTTGTCTCAAGCATGCCCTACGGCCTTGCCAGCCTCGGCAGGATATCCGACATAACCGGCCTCGAGCCTGTGCGGCTCCAGAAGATACTGGAGGCGCTGGCGCAAAAAGGCCTGGTCATCGACATATGGGCAAATGACGAGTACCAGTACATGCCCTCCCCCATGGTCATCGGCATCTTTGAATTCACCATGATGCGCACCCGCGGGCAGCTCAATTACAGGAAATGGGCCGGCATGTTCAACGAATACCTGACCGGCGAATTTTTCGACAAGAATTTCGGGGACGGCCAGGTCATTTCCCTGATGCGGTCCATTCCCCATGAGGGCTCCATCGAAGAGAGCGAATACACCGCAATACTGGATTACGAAAAGGCGGCATCCATCATACGCGACCATGAGACCTTTTCCATCGGCATCTGTTCCTGCCGCCACAAAAAAAAGCACGCCGGCAGCAGGGAATGCGACATGCCCCTTAACACCTGCTCGACCTTCGGGTACGCCGCGGACTACTGGATACGGAACAAGCTGGCGAAAAAGGTCTCCCGCACGGAGATGCTGGAAAACATCGCCCGGTCGCGGGAGCTCGGCCTGGCCTTCTGCGGCGAGAACGTCAAGGACAACGTCACGTTCATCTGCCACTGCTGCAAGTGCTGCTGCGTCGCCCTGTCGGGAATCAGCAAGTACGGCTATGCCAACGCCGTTGTCACCTCCAATTACATAGCCGGCGCGCACGAGGACAAATGCACCGGCTGCGGCAAATGCGCCACGGCCTGTCCCATTGATGCGATCGAGATGAGGCCAACGCAAAAACCGTCCTCAAAAAGACGAATGGATCCGGTCATCGACTCCTCCTTTTGCATCGGATGCGGAGTGTGCGCCGTAAAATGCCCGAAAGGCGCGATAAAACTCACCCACCGCAAAAGCCGCGTCCTCCATCCGGAAAACGTATTTGAGAAGGTTATCCTGGGAAACCTGGAGAGGGGGACCCTTCAAAATCAGATCTTCGACAACCCGGAAAGCGTAACACAGAAATTCATGCGCGGTTTCGTCGGCGGGTTTCTCCGCCTCCCGGTGGTCAAGCAAAACCTGATGAGCGACAAGCTACGATCCCGCTTTCTTGAAGTCATGAAGAAAGGCGTTGCCCTGCAGGGCAGGGGCTGGGTCCTGAAAATATAATCCAACCCGGCCGACTGATCCGGTCAACTAGTGAGTGACTCCCTTTGACGCGAGGCTCTTTTCAGCTTCAAGCCAATCGGTCATCTCGTTTCCGGGCAAATTATTTTTCACCCTCTCCTGATAGTTGTAAAATGCCCGGACCCTTATCTCATCCTGAAAACCGGAAAAATCAAATGTTGCGTCCTGTTTCTTTTTTTGCCTTTCAGCACGCTGACTTTTACCGAAGATGTTTCAGTTGCGGTTTTTTTTGAAAGCATCTCAGTCCCTCCCTTTCCTTAATCTTTTTTATCGTAACGTAAACCGGGGAAATAAATGGTATGATATTTTTTAATAAGATATACAAGTTTCTCCTGCAAAACAAATTAAATTCATTGGTTACTGAGTTTAATTTTGAATAACTTAATTAAACAATGTTTACTTCTCACCGATAACAATCTGTCACAGTAATTTAAGATTAAAATATTAATGAAACTAATTACACATTTCACCAATAAATGAATTATTTAATACAACCCTTGACATTTTCATGATTAATCAGTAATTTAGAATTTATTTAAAATCATAATTTCTTATGAATCATAACGATGAGCCCACATGCAGCCGTCACAAGGATAAACCGGGAATGTATTTCTGTTCGAAATACGCCTCATATTGCTGTGATGAATGTATTTCCTGCAAAGACCCGAAGGGTTATTGTAAATTCAGGTCCGCCTGTATTATTAATGAAATTCAAAAACATAGAAAACCGATAACAATCGGTTAGAATTTTTAAAATTCCCCTTTCCTGTTCGTTAACAACACAACTACTAACTGAGCAAGGGGATACGCATGATTATTGAAACAACTCTCAATATCCAGGATATTCTTCTGGCAAAAATCACACATACTTCAGCGACAAAGGGGATTTCCTGGACCGAACTGATTATCTTCTTAAAATTGTCATGAAGGACGCTCCAAAACATGTCCGGAACGGACAAAGGATAAAATTTCAAAGCAGACATAATCATGGGGTCTGGCGTACGCTTCATATACAGATCAGACCTAACGATTATGAATGCATGCTGGATCTGAGAAAACTTCTTAAGATGTCGGTTTCGCATATTCTGGCTTATGCTATTAACAGATATCTGGACAAACTAATAAAATCAAAGATTACCGATAACATTATACAAACTACCTATTACTTAATAATGAAATTGATGGGATCCAATGCTGGAAGTTAATCTGGGGGATGCCAAGAAACCTTGAAATTCTCTTCCATGAATATTAACATCATTGTTTCGTAATTTCATGACCCAGTACACAAAATTTCTTGATTAATATGCCATGTTCTCGGAAGTTCGCATATATATGCCGCATGGCAAGACCCAGGGAGGTAAGCATTGTCTAAACCGGATCCTACAAAACTGGCCGACTGGCAGATAGCTGATGAATACGAAAAGCACATGAAAACCGTTTACCGGCTCGCTGAAGAGCTGGGAATCCGCAATGATGAACTACTCCCCAATAGTCATTATTACGGAAAGGTTGACTTTGAACTCGTTCTTGAACGGCTAAAGGATAAACCTGACGGTAAATATATTGACGTAACTGCTATCACCCCTACACCTCTCGGCGAGGGCAAGAGCACCTCCACCATCGGCTTACTCCAGGGTCTGGGCAGACGCGGAAAAAAAGCGACCGGCGCAATCCGTCAGCCTTCTGGCGGACCGACCATGAACATCAAGGGAAGCGCTGCCGGCGGCGGTCTGTCCCAGTGCATTCCCCTGATCCCGTTTTCCTTCGGCCTAACCGGAGACATTAACGACATCATCAACGCCCATAATCTCGCCATGGTGGCTCTCACGGCCCGGATGCAGCATGAATTCAATTACGACGATGCCATGCTCGCATCCAAGCACCTCCGCCGCCTTAACATCGACCCGAGAAGCGTCGAGATGGGTTGGGTCATCGATTTCTGCGCCCAGTCTCTCAGGAAGATTGTTATCGGTCTCGGCGGCACCACCGACGGATTTCTCATGGAATCCAAGTTCCAGATCGCGGCAAGCTCCGAGCTCATGGCCATCCTGGCCGTGTCATCGAGCATGGCGGACATGCGCGAGCGGATCGGTAAAATCGTCATGGCCCGCAATCAGCATGGCGAGCCCATAACCACCGCGGACCTCGAGGTGGACGGGGCAATGACGGCCTGGATGTTCAACACCCTGAAGCCGAACCTGCTCCAGACCCTGGAAGGACAGCCGCTATTCGTTCACGCCGGCCCCTTCGCGAACATAGCCATCGGCCAGTCTTCCATTGCGGCGGACAAGCTCGCCCTCAAGCTTTCGGACTATCATGTAACTGAAAGCGGGTTTGGCGCTGACATCGGCTTTGAAAAGTTCTGGAACCTCAAATGCCGCATCAGCGGACTCAGGCCGCACTGCGCGGTTATCGTAGCCACCGTACGCGCCCTCAAGAGCCACGGCGGCGGCCCGCCGGTCCCGCCGGGTCATCCCCTCGACCCAGTTTACACTGAAGAAAACGTCGCCATGGTGGAAAAGGGATGCGCGAACCTGATCCGTCACATCCAGACCGTGAAGAGGGCCGGCATAAGCCCCGTCGTCTGCATCAACCCTTTTTCCACGGACACTGATGCTGAAATCGCCGAAATCAAGCGTCAGGCTGAGGCCGCAGGGGCCCGCGTGGCCGTGTCCAGCCACTGGTTGAAGGGCGGCAACGGAGCCCTGGATCTCACTGACGCGGTGATAGACGCCTGCGAGGACAAGAATAACTTCAACTTTCTCTACGACCTTTCCATGCCGCTGTCAAAGCGCATAGAGACCATAGCCAGGGAAGTATACGGAGCCGATGGCGTCAAGTACCTCCCGGACGCAGAGGATAAGCTGAAAAAGATGGACGCCGATCCGGAGATTTCAAAGCTCGGCACCTGCATGGTGAAGACGCACCTCTCTCTTTCCCATGATCCAAACCTGAAAGGCGTGCCCACCGGATGGGTGCTGCCGGTGCGCGACATTCTCACCTACCAGGGTGCCGGTTTCGTGGTTCCCGTGGCGGGCGCCATAAGCCTTATGCCGGGAACCGCTTCAGACCCGGCGTTCCGGCGCATCGATGTCGATATAGAAAGAAGAAAAGTAACCGGGGTATTCTGACCGATAACAATCGGATAACCATCCATGTCGCATAATCCTTGTGAGCACAACAATTATAATTTCTTGAGCCATGCCCCAGTACCATTTCATTTAATATTACTTCGCCATGATCACCGGCGATAGCAATAAATTCTTAACTATTAATACAAAGCCGTGTGGCCCCGGTTAAAATAGCTCTTGACTCTTTTATAAAAATTCAGATCATATTATTTAACCACTTGGTTTAACTTTTACGTTAATATATAAAAAATAATCCATACCAAATGAAACGTGAATAGCATAAATAAGGCACTAATTATTTAACACAAATTATGTCCAAATATGTTACCGCTAATTAAATTACGCTTGTGAGCTAGGAAAACTCCGGTATATTATTTGGAAAATTAATCTTGACAGGAATATATTCTTATATTACTATATAAAGATATTTTGATATAGTAATATAAAAATATGCAGGAAGTCAACCTTACATTGCTCCCCGACAACATGACCGTGGCGGTGCCCAAGGGCGAGAATCTGCTCCGCGCCGCCCATGCTGCGGGCGTCCACATAAACTCTTCCTGCGGGGGGCAGGGCACCTGCGGCAAGTGCCGTGTCCTTGTCAAAAAAGGGAGCGTGATCGGCGGCAAAACTGAAAAGGTTTCCGACGCAGATTATGCAAAGGGATACCGCCTCGCCTGTCTGAGCCATGCCGAAACGTCACTTGAAGTGGAGATACCGCCGGAGTCCCGCCTGCACCGGGGGGTCCTTGACGCCTCAAAGGTGAAGCGACCCACCGGCAGGCTGGCCATGCCGCGGGAGACGGAAGCCATGGCGGGCATCCATCATCCGGTTATCGAAAAAAAAGTCATCATCATAGATGCGCCCGATCTTGAAGACAACGCCAGCGACCTGTCGCGGACCCTGCGGGCGTTGAAAAAACAGCACAACCTTGAGGACGTTTCGGTCGATTACCAGGCTATCCGCGGTCTCTCCGCCGCGATCAGGGACGGCGGCTGGAAGGCCACGGCCGCCATCCTGTACACCCGTTTCGGCTCGAAACCGGGGAGCAGCCATCCCCGGATCATCAGCATCGAAGCGGGCGACACCTCCGCCCGCCACCACAGCATTGCCATTGACGTGGGAACCACCACGGTGTGCGGCGAGCTCATCGACCTGGCCCGCGGCGAAACCATCGCAGAAGCTTCTGATTATAACGGGCAGATTAAATACGGCGAAGACGTGATCAGCAGGATGGTTTTCGCCGGCAAGGGTGATGGCCTTTCCATTCTCCAGAAAACCGTTGTTGATACGATGAATGGCGTCATTGCCGAACTTCTCCGGAAGGGAAATGTCATCCGCAATGACGTGCCCCACCTAACCATAGCGGCCAACACCGCCATGACCCACCTGCTCCTCGGCCTTGACACGCGCCATATCCGCTCCGCGCCCTACACGCCTGTCGTGAACCAGATGCCTCCGGTACGGACATCGGAGCTCGGCCTCGACCTCCCGGGCCACGCCTATCTCTATGCCATGCCCATGATCTCGAGCTATGTCGGCGGCGACATCGTGGCGGGGGTCCTCGCCTCCGGACTCCACCGACGCGACAGGAACACGCTCTTCATCGACATCGGGACCAACGGCGAGATCGTGGTGGGAAACAGGGAATGGCTCGTGACCGCGTCCTGTTCCGCCGGTCCCGCCTTTGAGGGCGGCGGCATACGCCACGGCATGCGGGCGACCTTCGGCGCCATAGAGGAGGTCCGCATTGACCCCGAAACCTGCGAGCCCGTGGTCTTCACCATCGGCGAGGAAAAGCCGAAGGGCGTGTGCGGCTCCGGCATCATCAACATCGTGGCGGAATTCCTGGAAACAGGGCTCCTCGAGCCGAACGGCAAATTCAGGACCGACGGCAAGGCCGCGCGCCTCCGCCGCGGCTCCGATGGCATGGAATACGTGCTGGTCACCGCGGACCGGAGCGGCATAGACGGCGATATCGTCATAACCGAGGTCGACATCGATAACTTCATGCGGGCCAAGGGCGCCATGTACGCCGGGTACCAGACGCTCCTGGAAAGCGTCGGCCTCTCGCACAACGACCTCGACGAGGTCATCATCGCCGGCGCCTTCGGGAGCTACGTCGATATCGAAAAGTCCATTGTCACAGGCCTCTTCCCCGACCTGCCGGTGGAGCGCTTCTCCTTCATCGGGAACAGCTCCCTCCAGGGCGCCCGCCTGGCGACCATGTCCCGGGAGCTTCTCGCCGAGGCGGAGGAGATCGCGGCGCGGATGACCAATTTCGAACTGAGCGAGAACAAATCCTTCATGGACCACTACGTGGCGTCCCTCTTCTTCCCCCACACGGAGATCAGGAACTTTCCCACGGTCATGGAGAAATTCAGGAATATCGGCGGCACGTACGGCCCGGCGCGGGGAGGGGCGCGGTGAGCAGGATAGTGGCGGTGGCCGGCAAGGGCGGCACCGGGAAAACAACGACGGCGGCGCTGATCATCCGCCATCTTCTTAAAGCGCGGAAGGTCCCGCTCCTCGCCATGGACGCGGACCCCAACGCGAACCTGGCCGACTCCCTGGGCGTGCGGGTGAACGACACCATCGGCACGGTCCTTTCCGATTTCATGCGCGACCGCGCCCGGGTCCCAACAGGGATGACGAAGCAATCATACCTGGACCTGAAGTTCCACCAGATATTAAAAGAAGGAAAGGACATGGACATGCTGGTCATGGGCTGCCCCGACGGACCCGGGTGCTACTGCGCGGCCAACTCCATCCTAAAAGATTATTTCGAGCACCTATCCAAGAACTACCGGTACGTGGTGGTGGACAACGAGGCGGGGATGGAGCATTTCAGCCGCAAGACAGCGGCCCGCATCGATACGCTGATCTTCTGCTCCAATTATTCGCTGAAGGGATTAAAGACCGTGAAGACCATCGCCGGCCTGGTGAAGGACCTCAAGATAGACGTGGGCGACCGCTACCTCCTGGTGAACCGCACCCCGGAAACGCTGGAACAGGAATTCCTCAATGGCATTGAGGAAACCGGCATTCCCTTCCTGGGCCATACCGTCATGGACACCGAGATCGAGGAATCCGAGATCATGGGAGTGCCGCTCATCGACCTGCCCGACAGTACGAAGACCGTGCAGCGTTTCGAGGAGATGCTGGGGAGGATATTGTGATACACGGCATCAGCCATATCACTCTTATAGTGAAGGACCTTGGAAGGTCAGCGGATCTTCTATACAGGATATTCGGTTCCAAAGAAATTTATTCCAGCGGGGAGGACACCCACTCGCGATCAAGGGAAAAATTTTTTTTGATCGGCACCATCTGGTTTGCATTGATGGAAGGAGACTCATTAAAGGAAAAAACGTATAACCATATCGCTTTCAGGATCGCTGATGATGAATTCGACCGGTACTCTGAAAAAATTGATGAATTGGGCCTTGAGACAATTAAGGACAGGAAAAGAATAGCGGGAGAAGGCAGATCCATATACTTCTACGACTATGACAATCACCTGTTTGAACTGCATACAGGATCCCTGGACGAAAGATTAAAGAATTACAGGAAATAGAGAAATACCCCCTTGGCCCTGATCACATGAATTCTTTCATGTCCCATCAGCGAGAGAGGGGGTCAACAAAAGACGGGATAGACGAGATATATTTTTTTAATTAATTATTAAATTTTATTTGATACATAATCAATAATACTATACCTGCCCATATATCGGGAGGAGCGTATGACGGCCAGAATCATCAGCGGCAAGGATATTGCCGCCCAGATACGGGAAGAGCTCAAAAACGAGGTGGCTCTCCTCAAATCAAAGCAAAACATAACCCCCGGGCTGGTAACCATCCTCGTGGGCGACAACCCGGCCTCGGTGAGCTACGTGACCGGCAAACAGAAGACGGCCCACGAGCTGGGGTTCCATTCCATCCAGGACACCCAGCCGGCTGATATAACAGAAGAAGATATGCTGAAGCTCGTGGACAAGTATAATAAGGACAAGGATATCCACGGCATCCTGGTCCAGCTCCCCCTGCCGAAGCATATCAACGAAAACCGGGTCCTGTACGCCATCGATCCGGACAAGGACGTGGACGGCTTTCACCCGGTCAACGTGGGACGGATCATGATCGGCGAGGCCCGGTTCTTCCCCTGCACTCCCTACGGCGTACAGCAGATGCTGGTCCGCTCAGGCATCCCCATCGAGGGCGCGGACGTGGTCGTGGTGGGACGGAGCAACATCGTGGGCAAGCCGATCGCCATGATGCTGGTGCAGAAGCAGAAGCACGCCAACGCCACCGTGACCATCTGCCATACCAGGACGAAAAACCTGAAAGAGCACACCCTGCGGGCGGACATCCTCATCGTCGCAGCCGGCGTGCAGAACGCCGTGACCGCGGACATGGTGAAGCCGGGCGCGGTGGTCATCGACGTCGGCGTGAACCGCATCGGCACCACGGCGGAAGGCAAGGCCATACTCCGGGGCGACGTCGATTTCGACGCGGTCAAGGAAATTGCCGGCGCGATCACGCCGGTCCCGGGCGGCGTGGGCCCCATGACCATTACCATGCTTATGCTGAACACGGTCCGGGCCGCGAAACTGGCGGCGGGGCTGCCGCTGGAATAACGCCCCCCCTAGCCCCCAAAGGGGGCACACTATTCAGGTTCATCCCTGATGCCCCCCTCTGAGGGACAGGGGGGGGAGTAAAAGGATTAGAGGCAAATTATGGATTACAAGACAATAGAAAAGGAAGATTACTCCGGCACCAGGGTCAAGGTCCTGGGCGAAACCTACGCGCCGGGCGTTCCCGAGAGCAGGGGCGTGGGCGAGGACCGGGGATGGCGAAAACATCTAACTGACAGGAACGAGATGCTGCGGTACCTGAAAAACGGCGAGCGTTACTGGTACTCCAGCGACTGGCACGGAAGCGAGAAGAAGAGATAGAAAAGTTGACAGCCCCCGGTTTTAACCGGGGGAATAAAGGAGGAACACCATGGCATTCGATATACCCAAAGTAAATTATTCCGGCAAGATCAGGGAAATAACCCTGGGTACCGGCGTTACGTCGGTCACCGTGGGCGGGGCGACATCATATCCCTTCCATCTCTTTGAAGGGTCCATGCCCCATCCGCCGAGGATCGCGATGGAGGTCTTCGACAGCAAGCCCGACGAGTGGCCGGTTGCCGCGATTGAACCCTTTGCCGATGTCCTTGACGATCCCGCGGCCTGGGCCAAAAAGAACGTGGCCGAATACGGCGCCGACATGATCGCCCTCCAGATGACGAGCATCGACCCCAACGGCATGAACCGTTCGGCCCGGGAAGCGGCGGACATCGCCAAGAAGGTCATTGCCGCGGTGGACGTGCCGGTCATCCTCTGGGGAGTGGGGAACCACGATAAGGACACCGAAGTCCTCCGCATCCTTGCGGAAGAGTGCGACGGGAAGAACCTCGCCCTGGGGCCCGTCGAGGAAGGCGACTACAAGCAGATCGGCGCCGGGGCCCTGGCCTACAAGCACGTCGCGGTGGCATCGTCCCCCATCGACGTGAACCTGGCCAAGCAGCTGAACATCCTGCTGGGCAACCTGGGCGTGCCGGCGGACAAGATCCTTGTCGATCCCACCACCGGCGCCCTCGGCTACGGCCTGGAATACACCTACTCAGTCATGGAGCGGGACCGCATGGCTGCCCTGACGCAGGAAGACGAGAAGCTGCAGTACCCCATCATCTGCAACGTGGGCATAGAGGTATGGAAAACGAAAGAGGCCAAGATGACCGAGGCCGATGATCCGAAGCTGGGAAGCGCGAAGGAGCGGGGCATCCTGATGGAGTGCGTCACCGCAACGAGCCTTCTCCTGGCCGGCGCCGATATCCTTATCCTGCGCCACCCGGAGTCGGTGAAGCAGATGAAGAAGATGATTCAGAATTTGATGGGATAAAACAAGGAGCGCCACATGTCAGAAGAAAAGAAACTGTTTGCCGACAAGGCATCACAGGAGATATACGAAAAAGCGTTGAAGGACTCGGTCAGCACCGTGTTCGACAAGGCGGCGGAACTCAAGCCCTGCCCCATCGGGTCCGCCGGGGACTGCTGCAAGCACTGCGGCATGGGACCCTGCCGGGTGCCCGAGCCGAAGAGTGCCGGGGCCGTTCGCAAGGTCGGCCTCTGCGGCGCGACGGCGGAGACCATCTCCGCGCGGAACTTCCTCCGCATGATAGCGGCAGGGTCAGCGGCGCACTCGGACCACGGCCGCGGCGTGGCGGCGATCTTTCTCGCGGCCGCGAAGGGCGAGATACCCGGCTACGGCATCAAGGACGAGCAGAAACTCCTGGCCGTTGCCATGGACCTCGGCATCACCGTCGAGGGTAAAGAAACCAAGGCCATCGCCATCGAAGTCGGCCAGAAGGCCCTGGCCATGTTCGGTCAACAGGAGGGCGAGCTTGCCTATCTGAAGAAGGCGCCCCGGCGCCGCCAGGAGATATGGCGCAAGGAAGGCGTCGCGCCCCGGGGCATCGACCGCGAAGTGGTCGAGGTTATGCACCGCACCCACATGGGCGTTGACCAGGACTACCGGAGCCTCCTCAAGCAGGGGACACGGGCGGCCCTGGCAGACGGGTGGGGCGGGTCGATGCTGGCCACCGACCTCCAGGACGTGATGTTCGGCACGCCGGTGCCGGTCTACGCCGAGGTGAACCTCGGGGTACTGAAGAAAGACGAGGTCAACATCATCGTCCACGGCCACGAGCCGCTTTTATCTGAAATGATAGTTATCGCCTCCCGGGACCCGCAAATGATCGACCTGGCCCGGACCCACGGCGCCAACGGCATCAACATCGCCGGCATCTGCTGCACGGCCAATGAAATCCTGATGCGCCACGGCATCCCCATAGCGGGAAATTTCCTCCAGCAGGAGCTGGCCATCACCACCGGCGCGGTGGAGGCCATGGTGGTGGACGTGCAGTGCGTGATGCAGTCGCTCCAGAGCGTTGCGTCCTGCTACCACACGAAGCTCATCACCACCAACCCGAAGGCGGACATCACCGGATCGGTGCGCATGGAATTCAACGAGCACGACGCCCTGAACTCGGCGAAGGCCATCGTGGCGGCGGCCGTGGAGAACTTCCGCAACCGGAAGAGCGAGGTCCTGATCCCGAAGGCCAAGGCGCCCATGATCGCCGGCTTCAGCCACGAGACCGTGAACTACATGCTGGGCGGGACCTTCCGCGCCTCATACCGCCCGCTGAACGACAACATTATTAATGGCAGGATACGGGGCCTCGCCGGCGTGGTGGGCTGCAACAACGCCCGCACCGAGCTTGACGGCAACACCCTGGTCCTGGTCAAGGAGCTCATCAAGAACGACGTCCTGGTCCTCACCACCGGCTGCACCGCCATCGGCCTCGGCAAGGAGGGGCTCCTCACGCCCGAGGCGGCGCGGGAATTCGCCGGTCCGGGCCTCGCCGAGGTGTGCGAGACCGTGGGGATCCCGCCGGTCCTCCACATGGGATCCTGCGTGGACAACAGCCGCATCCTCATCGCCGCCACGGCGGTGGTCAGTGACGGCGGCCTCGGCAATGATATCAGCGACCTGCCGGCGGCGGGCGCAGCGCCGGAATGGATGAGCGAAAAGGCCATCTCAATCGGCCAGTACTTCGTGGCCTCCGGCGTGTACACGGTCTTCGGCGTCACCTGGCCGACCTCCGGGAGCAAGGAGCTGACGAAGCACCTCTTCGAGGACATGGACAAGATCTACGGCGGCAGGTGGGATTTCGCCGCGGACCCGAAGGAAATGGCGCGGAAGATCATCGAGCATATCGACAGGAAGAGGAAAGACCTCGGCATCGACAAGGCGCGGGAGCGCGTGCTGTTCGACATGGCGGATAGAAGGGAGCTGGCGTAACCCCGCTCCTGTCCATCATTGTTAGGCCCCCCGGCCCCCCGGAGGGGGGCGGATGCGAGAGGTAAATTCAAATCCCCCTCCGGGGGATTTAGGGGGCTTCACGGGAAAGGACCGTTGAGAATGATAATGTCGTACGGAGGAAATCAGTGTCAAAGATAATAGCATCAGCGGCCATACGGGGAGCCTACAGCATCGTGGAGCGCGCAGAGAAAGAAGTAAAGCGCGCCATCGACGCCTACGGTCCCGCCAAAGAGGTCGCTTTTCCCAATACAGGATACTATCTGCCCATCATATACGGCATCATGGGCTACAAGGTCCAGAAGCTGGCCGACATGGAGCACGTGATAAAGGCCAGCAAAAACCTGCTGCCGCCCCCGGTCAAGGAGAACCATCACCTCCCCTACCTGGGACCGGCCCTTGACGCGGGCATGGCCACGTTCTTCGCGGAGGAGCTCATCGAGGCGATCAAGTATATCGACAACCCGTCGGTGTACGTGCCCGGCGAGGACCCCCGGGAAGACAACATCTGGCTCGGCGCCGCGGACGACGTCATCATGAGGAAGCGCGGCGTCGAGTTCGTGGACGGCACAGCTCCCGGCTTCGCGGCCATGCTGGGCGCGCCGGAAAACCCCGCGGCCGCGGCGCAGATAGCGCTGGAACTCCAGCAGAAGAACCTGTACGTGTTCATGAGCGCCAACACCGGCGGAAACACCATGTCGCAGCAGCTCCTCGACCAGGGCGTGCAGATCGGCTGGCCCACCAGGCTCGTCCCCTTCGGATCAGACACGAGCGCCACGGTCTTTTCCATCGGCTTCGCCACCAGGGCGGCCATGTCCTTCGGCGGCATCGACCCCGGCGACTACCGGAAGATACTGATCTACAACAAGGACCGGGTCTTCGCCTTCGGCATAACCTTCGGGTTCGTGAACGACGAGTGGTACGCCAACGGAGCGGGCTGTCTGAATTACGGCTTCCCCATCATTACCGATACCCCGACGCCGCAGATACTCCCCACGGGCGTGTGCACCTACGAACACGTGGTCTCCAATATTCCCCACGACACTATTGTCTCGAAGGCGATAGAGGTGCGGGGCCTGAAAGTCTCCGTGAGCAAGGTACCGGTGCCGGTCGCTTACGGACCGGCCTTTGAGGGCGAGCGCGTCCGCGGCGACGACATCTACCTCGAGGCCGGCGGCGGCCGCACGATAGCGGTGGAACTGGTCGTTTCCGCCGACATGAACGCGGTCACGGACAACAGGATCGAGGTCGTGGGACCGGAGATCACCGATGTCCCGGCCGGCAGCCAGCTCCCGATGGCCATTTTCGTCGAGGTGGCGGGCCGGCAGATGCAGCCCGATTTCGAGCCGATCCTGGAACGGCAGATCCACCACCTGATCAACTATGCCCAGGGGGTGATGCACATCGGCCAGCGCGACATCGCCTGGCTCCGGGTGAGCAAGCAGGCAGTGGACAAGGGCTTCCGCATGGCGCACCTCGGGAGCATTCTCCACGCGAAGCTCCACCAGGACTTCGGCAAGATCTTCGACAAGGTCCAGGTGACCATATACACTGACGAGGCAAAAGCGCGCGAAATACTGGAAAAGGCACGGGCCCTGTACCGCCAGCGGGACGAGCGGATCGCCGGCATGACCGACGAGGACACGGACCCCTTCTACTCGTGCCTGCTCTGCCAGTCCTTCGCGCCGAACCACGTGTGCGTGGTGACGCCGGAGCGGACCGGACTCTGCGGCGCCTACAACTGGCTCGACTGCAAGGCCTCCTATGAGATAAATCCGACCGGGCCGAACCAGCCGGTGCCGAAGGGAGCGGTGCTCGACGCCCGCTACGGCCGGTGGAAGGGCGTGGACGACTTCGTGGCCAAGGCCTCGCGGGGAACGGTCTCGACAGTGGACGCCTACAGCATCATGCGGAACCCGATGACCTCCTGCGGCTGCTTCGAGTGCATCGCTGCCATCCTTCCCATCTGCAACGGCGTCATGACCGTTGACCGGGACACCGCGTCGATGACGCCCTCGGGCATGAAGTTCACCACCCTGGCCGGCATGGTCGGCGGCGGCAACATCACGCCGGGCTTCGTGGGCCACAGCAAATATTACATAACGAGCAGAAAGTTCCTCCACGCCGAGGGCGGCATCAAGCGCCTGGTGTGGATGCCGAAATCTTTAAAGGAAGAGATCAGGGACCGCTTCAACGAACGCGCCGCCGAAATCGGCATGCCGGACCTGCTGGACCGGATAGCGGACGAGACCGTGGGGACCTCGGAAGAGGAAATCATCAACTTCCTCACCGAGAAGCAGCACCCGGCCCTGACGATGGAGCCGTTATTTTGACGCAACCACGCCCGGTTGAAGGCGGGGTCACGTGACCCCGCCTTCAACCGGGCACATCATACATTTATATTCACGAGGAGACTACACCATGGGAATGACCGGAATTGAAATCTATAAACTGCTGCCCCAGACCAACTGCGGAGACTGCGGCGTGCCGACATGCCTCGCCTTTGCCATGAAGCTCGCGGCGGGCCAGGCAGAGCTCGCCAAGTGCCCCCACGTGTCCGAGGCGTCAAAGGCAAAGCTCGACTCCGCGTCGGCGCCCCCGGTGATGCCCGCCTCCATCGGCCCCTTCAAGACCGGCGGCGAGACCGTGCTCTTCCGCCACGAGAAGACCTTCGTGAGCCCCACGGGGATCGCGGTCCTCGTTACCGACGCCATGGCCGACGCCGACGTGGACAGGCGCCTCAGGTCCTACGCAGAGCTGCGCTACGAGCGGGTCGGGGTCCAGCTCGCGGCGGACCTGGTGGCGGTCAAATCCGAAAAGGGCGACGCCGCCGCCTTCGAAAAGCTGGTCCAGAAAGTCGCCGGTGCCGTTGACGCGGGCATCATCCTCATGAGCGAAAGCGCCGACGTGCTCGCCGCGGGCCTGAAGCACACGGCCGCCAGAAAGCCCCTTCTCTACGCGGCAACAAAGGCGAACGCGGACGCGGTGGGCAGGCTTGCCCTGGACAACAAGTGCGCCGTCGCGGTCAGGGGCGCGAACATCGATGAGGTCATCGAGCTCACCCAGAAGCTGTCAGCCATGGGCCTGAAAGAAATCGTCATAGATTCGGGGGCGCGCACCCTCAAGAAAGCCTTCGAAGACCAGGTGGTGATACGCCGGTCGGCGATCAAGGGCGCCTTCCGCCCCCTGGGATATCCCACCATCGCCTTTCCCTGCGAGATGGCAAAGGACTTCATGGAGGAGACCCTGATCGCCTCCACGTTCATAGCCAAGTACGCCGGGATCGTGGTCCTGTCGGAACTGCGCGGCGAGGGGCTCTTCCCCCTCCTGGTGGAGCGGATGAACATCTTCACCGATCCCCAGCGGCCCATGGCCACGGAACAGGGCGTGTACCCGATCAACAACCCGGACGAGAATTCGCCGGTCATGATCACCACGAACTTTTCGCTCACCTATTTCATCGTCTCCGGCGAGATCGAGGGAAGCCGGGTCCCGGCGTGGCTCCTCGTCATGGACTGCGAGGGCCTCAGCGTCCTCACCGCCTGGGCCGCGGGAAAATTCGTGGCCGACGCCATCGGCCCCTTTGTCAAGAAATGCGGCATCGCGGACAAAGTGAAGCACCGTTCCCTGGTCATTCCCGGCTATTCGGCGGCCATCAGCGGCGAACTGGAAGAACAGCTCGCCGACTGGAAGATCACCATCGGTCCCCGCGAGGCGGCCCATATCCCGGCATTCCTGAAGCAGCACCAGGCATAAGCCCGGTAAAGGAAGAATCATGGCGCGGGATGGCATTTATAAAAAAGGTCTGATATTCTGCTTCATGTTCTTCCTGGCTGCACTGACCGTCCCGGTATCCGCGGATGAAGATGCCGGGAAGCAATCAGGAGAGAAAAAAGCCCTGGACCGGCAGATCCGCTCTGACGCGGACAAAACAACCCCCGGAAAAAAATCCTTTCAGCACACACTATCAGAAACACAGGACGAAGAATCAAGGGAGCGCGGCACCGGGCTCTTCCCCGGCTCGCGCCTCTACCCGGCCGCCATAGCGGACCCCCGCCGGGTGGCCTTCTCCGGCGGCCTGCGCTACCATGACGACGCCTTCAACCGCTTCCGCACCCGTTACGGAACGGACAGCCACGTCCTCGGCTCGGACAATATGTTCGGGGCCGTGTCCCTGGGATCGCGCCTCCCCCTCTACCGCTGGGACGTGGTCAAGGGCTATCTCCAGGCGGATGTCGAAGGGTGCGTGTGGGCCCTCTTCGCCTTCAAGAAGCCGAGCGGCTGGCTCGGCGACGCCTCGACCCTGCTCAATGCCGATTACTACCTGGGCTTCATCACGTCCTACGCCTACGGGGGCCTGGCCATTCAGCTCCGGTTCTGGCACATGTCGTCCCACCTGGGGGACGAGTTCCTGGTGCTCTACCCGGAGATATGGCGGAAGAACGTCAGCATCGAGGGGATCGATATCTTTGCATCATACGCCATCGTCAGCCAGGTGCGTCTCTACCTCGGCATCGGCTGCATCTACCACTCCTTCAAGGACTCGAGGTTCGACCCCTTCTACCTGGAATACGGGGCGGAGATCAGGCCCTTCAACGCCATCGGCATCGCGAAGAACGTCAGGTTTCAGCCCTTCATCGCGGCACACCTGAAGAACTGGCAGAACAACCACTTCGCCCTTAACGGCAACTATTCCATCGGGATGGAATTCGCAGCGTACCGGGGCAGCTTCAGTCCGAAGATGCAGCTCTACTTCACCTTCAGCCACGGCCCGTCGCAGGAGGGGCAGTTCTATAATTTTTCAACCACCTACTACAGCCTGACCCTCACCTTCCAGATGATATGAGAAGGCCATGAAACCAATCCGTCAATCCTTCATCATCTGCGTTGTCATAATCGTCACGGCCGCCCCGCACGCCTATGCGGAGAACGCGTCAGGGCAGGAACGGAAAAAGGGAATGGTGGGAGCGGCCACCGCCGGCATAGCCGTCGCCGTGGAGGCTGAATACCGCCTCATAAGGCCCCTTGCCATCCGTTTCACAGGGGTTTACGTGTACGGCCTCAACTCGGAAAAAAGCCCCATTGTGACGAAGGGTGAGAACCTCTTCACGGCGGTGCTCACGCCGGCGGTCTACATCCCCACGCCGGTCGACTTCCTCGACCCGGTCTTCTTTTTCGGCGTATCCTATTCCCATTACCGGTGGAAATCCCCCGATTTCAGGATGAACGGCATCATCAACGACGTCACCTTCGGCGGCGGCGCGGGCCTCGGCTTCATCGTGGCGCCCTTCTGCCGGATCGGCGTGAACTGCTGGATCAACTACGATTACAAGATAAACACGGAATACGGCATGAAGAAAAAAGGGCATCGGATCCCCCTGCCGCTCCCCTTTATCGATGTCTGCTTCATGTTTTGACGATCCCCCAGATCACTATTAATTCCCGGTCTCCGGAAAAATCATTTGCCTGATCCCGAAATTACATTATTTTTTAATATACATGCACATTACCTCACAACAAGCGGGAAAGGAGGCAGACATGCGATCATTGAAATTTGGAATTGCTTGTATCCTTGTTTTACTTTCCGCCGTTGCCTTTGCCTGGAAAACCGGCGACCGTGTCCTCGGTCAGTGGAGCGACGGCCTCTGGTATCCGGCGAGAATAGTCGGGGTTACCGGCGCGGACTTCAATATTTCCTTTGACGACGGCGACACGGCGGTCCTGCCGGCATCAAAGATCAGGAGGATCGACTGGAAGGTCGGCACCAGGGTCGAGTGTAACTGGAAACGGGGAGGCGCCTACTACCGGGGCACGATAACAAAAATCCAGGGAGAGGCGATCCATATCAGCTATGTCGACGGCGACCAGGAGGATTCCACCATCAGCATCTGCCGGTCGCGGTGAAACCAACTCGCATCAGTAGACCTCACCCCGCCTTCGGCGCGCCCTCTCCCACAGGGAGAGGGCTTCGGGATAAAATATTTCCTTAGTCTTCCCCCTCTCCCTGTGGGAGAGGGGGACTGAGGGGGGGGGGAGGCCGTACAGGTCGGCGAAAAAAATGCATTGACGATATTCGGCATCGCCTGAATTATTTACTGGCTGATTTAACCGGCCACTGAAAACAGTATGAATATAGTGATTCTTAACGGCAATCCCGATCCGAAGCAGAAGGACCCTGACCGTTACATCAACGCCCTGGGGGCCGATCTCTCCGCGAAGGGCCACTCCTTTCAGTCCTTTCAGCTCAGGGACATGGAGATACGCCAGTGCAGCGGGTGCTGGTCCTGCTGGATCAAAACGCCGGGCCTATGCGCGCAGCGCGACGACATGCCGCTGATATACAAGGCGGTCATGGCCGCGGACCTGGTCATATTCTCATCGCCGGTCATCATGGGCTTCATGAGCGCACTCCTGAAAAGGGCCAACGAGCGGTTCATCCCCCTGATCCATCCCTACATCGCCCTCGTGGAGGGCGAATGCCATCACCGCGGCCGCTATGACCGCTATCCCGGCATCGGCATCCTGCTCCACCGGGGCCCCGATACCGACGACGAGGACATTGCGATCATTACCGACACATACCGGCGCGTGGCCATCAATTTCAGGACCGCCCTGCGCTGCGCCTTCACAACCGACAGGCCGATCTCCGAGGTATCCCATGCGATTGCTGATCTGTAACGGGTCTCCCCGCGGCAAGGGGAGCAACACGGCGCTTCTGCTGAAGCATTTCACCGACGGCTTTTCCGCCTACAGCGAAAACAGCTTCGAGACCGCGTATCTCATGCGCACGAAGGAGCACGCCGCCATAGCCGAAAAGGCCCGCAGGGCCCAGGCCGTCATCATCGCCTTCCCGCTCTACGCCGATTCGATGCCGGGCATCGTCAAGGAGTTCATCGAGACCCTGGGAGCCCCGCCGCCCAAAGGCCGGGCGAAGAAACAGAGGGAATTCCCGCCCATGGGCTTTATCGTGCAGTCGGGCTTTCCGGAAGCGGTCCATTCGCGCTGCGTGGAGCGGTACCTGGAAAAGCTGGCGCGGCGGCTTAACGCCCGGTACATCGGCACCGTCATCAAGGGCGGCGTTGAGGGGATACAGGACAGGCCGGCCTATTTCAACAGGAGGCTCTTCATGGCATTCCGGAGCCTGGGGCGCCATTTCGGGGTCACCAAGGAATTCCACCCGATAACGATGAAGAAGCTTGCCGGCCTGGAGAGGTTCTCCGCGGTCAGCAAATTTTTTTTCCGCCTCCTGGCGACCGCCGGCCTCTTCGACAGTGGCTGGAATAAAATCCTGAAGCAAAACGGGGCCTATGAACGCCGCTTCGACAGGCCGTACCAGCCGTAATATTATTCCACTGACCCTTTCGATTTTATGCCCCCTCGGGGGGCCAGGGGAGCGCGCCTGTATTTCTGTTGACAGGGCGCTGTTCCCGGCTATCATTTCCAGCAGAGAATGAGACAACCAAACCGGGTGGAGGGGGGGTCCATGCCCAAGGGCAGATATCAGCCTGTCGTAAAATATCGCGGGAACAGGTTTTCCCAGTGGCGTTTCTATTACCACGCCATGCTCACCATGAGCCCCCTCCTGTTCATTCTCTGCATCGGGATCGTGTTCGTGTCCGCGACGCTGCTCTTCGCGGTCCTGTACCGTGCAACGGGAACCGTCTCGCTTCCCGCGCGGGCCGGTTTCCTTGAATACGTTTATTTCAGCATCGTCACCTTCGCCACGGTCGGCTACGGGGACATCATACCGGTCGGGGCGGGCCGCCTCATCGCCGTCGTCGAGGTTTTCTGCGGCATCCTCTTCACCGGGACCGTCACGGGCCTCATCTTCGCCCGCTTCGCCAGGACCCCCTCGCCCTTCGTGTGGAGCACGCCGGTGGTGCTCTATTCCCACGAGGGCGAACGCCGCGTCCAGGTCAGAGTGACCAACATAGTCGGCAACGACGTGATAGACGTGGAGACCAGGCTTTTTCTCCAGACCATGACTCGCACCAGGGGCGGCAACCTGGTGCGGCAGCTGGTGCCCGTTTCACTCGAGCAATCGACCCTTCCCATCTTTGCCTTTACGTGGGTCCTGTCGCACCGCGTCGACGACCGGTCGCCCCTCAAGGCCTGGGCGGACGGCACCGCGCCGGACACGGACCGGCTGGTGGCCTTCATCCACGGCCACGATTCAACCATAGGCAGGAGCGCCTACAGTTACACCCGGTGGAGGCCCTCCAGCGTGGTGGAGGGCGAATTTGAAAACATCATGCAGTCATACAGGGAAACGCCGGAGCTGCGCACCGTGGTGGAGATGGACCTGCGGGGCATAGACCGGGTATCGACGCCGGAAAAATAACGAAATGATGCCGGTAACCTGCGGCACGGCAAACACGGTTCCCCATCGGGAGGCACCATGGCACAGGGCATTCCACAAACCCCGAAGGTGAAAGGCGCGACTAAAATCGGATGCATGGTCCCCCTCCTCATCATCGGCGCTCTCGCCTTCTACTTCTTCGCCTACCCGGCCCTGACGCCGGACACAATTCGCGGCAACGTTCTCGCCACGGCCCTGGCGCCGTCAAAGGACGGGGCGCCGAAGCTCTGGGTGCTGACCGACAACTCCTTCAATTGCATCATGAAAACAGAGACCCCGGGACGGATGTCGATCGGGAGGGAATGCCTCTTCTGCAACTTCAGGGTCTACGTGTACGACCCGGTCAAGGAAAAGGCCGTTACAAGATTTGATACGCCGCTTGAGGACATCATCACCGTCATCGACATGGCCTACGCCGGCGGGAAAGTCTGGATCATCATGGGGGGGTACGGCAAGAACGAGCCGCGCATCGAGGCGTACGATCCCGAGACCGCGCGCCTGGTGATGGATACCAAGTCCTTTACGGCCGACCATCCCCTTCTGAAAGGCGGCCTGGCCGCCATCTATTATAGCGACAGGGAACATACCGTCTCCATCAACACCAAGGACGGGCTGCAGGGAGTAAAATTCTGTCTCGAGACAGGGGACCTGTTCAGGGACCATGGCGAATGGAGGTCGGCATTCATCAGGGACGATACCCGGGATTCGGTGGCGGTCATGGCCAGGGACCGCAGCGGCGGCCCCCGGAAAAAACTGGTCCTGGTTTCCGGCCCCCGGGGCAAGCTGATGGATCATGCCACAAGCCTCGACAGTTACGCCGGCGATGAGCACAGTCTTAATTTTTTCACCGGCGCAACGGGAAAGCTTCTCACTGAGAAAATATTCCTCGAGGGGATCATCTACCACCAGGACAGGGATTGCGCCATCATCATGTATCTCGACCAGATCGGGAAACAGGCAAACCGCATCATGACCTGCTACGACCTTGCCACGGGCCGCAGGAAATGGACCGTTCCGCCCGACCAGATGTTTAAAAAAATGAAAATAGACGAGGAAGACGACTCCTTTTCAAGCCTCTTCTTCACCAAGGACACCATCAGGGTCCGGCGCACGGGAGACCTGGTCGTACTCCAGCTCAAAGGGGTGGGCCTCATGGGATTTGATTATAAAACCGGGAAAAAGCTCTGGACCCTGGACATATGAAGCACCTCGCGGAGCCTGATAAATCGAATCCCGCAAGCCCCCCTCCGGGGGATTTAGGGGGGTCATCGGAGAGCCCCTCGATCACATGACATCAAAAATCGTATAAAAAAACCCCACTTTTATCAATCCCTGAAAATAAAAAAAATCGGAAAACCATGACCCTTCCCCCGGGGACAATCGTTACATGCACCAACAGGAAAGTAAATCCTGGAAATTTCATTCATTTTCTCAAAGGGAGGAAGATATGAAAATGATAACAAAAGCGGCCACTATACTATCGGCGGCCGTTATAACCATGGCCGGGTGCGGCACATCCGAAGAGAGCTCCGGCGGCAGCGGCCTGGGGCTGTTGGCCATCATGGCATCGGGAAGCGGCACGGTTGCGGACATGTCACAGGCATCACTGGACACGGTCAACGACAGTCTTGCGGACATCAACCTGTCCGGTGAAACGACAACCCTTTCATACCATGTCCCGTTCCCGGGGACCTGGCAGGCGAACCCAACCCTGCAGGAGCGTCTTTTGATGGCTGAAGGCACCATGATGGATCGCCTTTCAGCAAAGGCTGCCCCCCTTACCACCAGCTGCCCCGGGGGCGGGAGTGTTGTCGTGACAGATCCGGCTGACACATGGAACTCGACTGACACCGCGTTCTACGTCACCAGGACCTTCAACGACTGCACCGGCCCCTTCGGATTTTTCAAGGTGAGCGGCGATGTCCTGCTCTACTGGTCCGGCATGAATGCCGCAACCGGCGTAGCCAAGCTCCAGAACGGTTCCCAGGTCCGGCAGGCGCCTATCAATAAGCGTTTCACCAGGGTCGCCACCGGCGGATACGTCACCGTTGAAGGCAACGGCGCGACGATCACCAACGGCACGCTTTCCGGAGCAGTGGCGCATACGGTCGCCTGGAGCTCTGTCAGCGGAGACACAAGAAGCTTTACCATAGATACCGATCTGACAAGAAAAGGCTACAATGGCCTGGGGACGCTTCTCTACGAACACCATATCACCACCCCTTCGCCGCTCAATGTGACCGCCAATACGACTGCCCAGACCAGGACCGTGTCCGGGACCGTGCAAGTCGAACATGTCATAAGCGGCGCCATCGTATCGACCACCTTCACCAATCTCGTGATACCGATGGGCAATTGCTCCCCCAGCTCCGGCACGGCAACCATAGCCATAACCGGATACTGGACCGGCAACGGGACCATTACCTATAGTGGCGACGGCACCGCGGATTATACCTATTCATATGAGAATGCCCGGGGAAGGACCTTCTCCGGAGAGGGAACGTTCGCCGTATCCGGTTGTCAGTAACAGGTTGAGAACTATTCTACCCGCCGACTTCGTCGGCGGGTAGGAACTATTGTAAAAAATCCATTTGACAATCATTATCCCAGAATGCATGCTAACAGAATGAAGAGCGCGGGAAAACCGGCTACTGTTGAAACGGCCGGTTTCGGCGTTTTTCGTGATTGTAATAACCATGATCGACAATAAGACCTTAAGCGACATCTACGACCGACATCACCATGAGCTGTTCGTGTACATCTGCGGCTTCACGCGGATGCCGGAGGTGGCGGAAGACTTTCTCCATGACGCCTTTGTGCGTCTCATCCGCTATTCCCAGAAATATCCCCTGGACCCGACCAATATCCGGGCCTTCCTCTACCGGACGGCACGCAACATCTGCATAGACCACGCAAGGCGCAATAAGAAGCTCAACATCTCGCCGCTTGAGGAGAACCTCAAATCCGGCGGCGGCGATCCCCAGACCGACCTGGAGCTGCGGGAACTGCGCGGCACGGTCGATTCACTGGTGGACGCCCGCGACCAGCTCTCCCGTTCCGTGTACCTGATGAGGACTGAACTGGACATGCCCTACCAGGAGATCGCCGGGGCCCTGAACATTTCCGAGCGCACCGCCAAGAGGAAAATGAGCTCGATGCTGGAATACCTGGCCGATTCCCTGGAAAAGGCCGGTTTTAAACTATTTATGCTCATACTGCTGTCACTGCTGGCGATCTTGTTCGTTATATATAGGTGAAAGGAACCGTGACCGTGAAGAGTCATATATCACATAAGGCGCTGGCGCGATACATCGCCGGGACCGTGAAAGAGCGGCACCGGGGGCGTATAGCGGAACACCTGGCGGAATGCGGCCGGTGCCGGTCCCGCCATGGGAAAATGATCGCCGCCATAGCCCCGCGCTACAGCATGCTCCGGGCCAGCGAAGCGGCCAAAGTCCGCGTTCTCCGCTCCCGGGACAGGCTGGCAGAAGATGAAACCGCGCGCACGCCGTCCGGCTTACGATCCCTGCTGCCACAGCACCCCCGGGCCGTCCTTGCCGGGTCGCTGGCCCTGGCCGCGGCCGTTGTCGCGGCGGCCGTGCTGCTGTTCCGTCCGCCCGTTGAAGAGGTCAGGCCATACCTCGCAGCGGCCAACGTCGACGGCGGGGTCGTAATAAATGACCGACCGCTCATTGACCGGGAACGCGTCTTCGAGGGGAGCGCCATCACCCTGCCCGAAAAGACTTCGGCGCGCCTCGAGTATGGCCGGGGCTTTTCCATCACCCTCATCGGACCGGCGCTGTTTACCGTTGACCGCCTGATGTCCCGGGGAGATTCGGAGCCCGTCGAGCTTGAATGCTCCCTCCGGCAGGGCATCCTCGTGTCCGACAGCGGCGGCACGAGGACGGTGGCCTATGCCTACAACACGCCCGGGGCCCGCATAGAGCCGACCGGCACGGAATTTCTTTTGCAGTCGGCAGGCGGAGCCACCCTGGTTGTAATGAAAACCGGCAGCGTCACCGTGAAGCACGGCGCCTCGGCGGAACGCGTGACCGTGGCCGCGGGAAGCCGGTGCATGGTGAAAGAAAAGGCCGACGTTTCAAAAGCCTCCCCCGAAGACCTGAAGATATTCGACAGCATGGACAACCTCCGCGACGGCGCCTTCGAGCGGCAGATCCTCAAACCGGAACCGCTGGTAAAAGATAACAATCTGAAGCAACCATTACGCACCCCGCGTCCTGTAGTTCGGGAAAGGACCGGCGACAATGCCATGGGGAGAATTCAACCGGATGCCCCAAGCGACGGGAACAGGACCGCCCGCAGGGATACCGTCACCGGTCCCTCAAAAACGGGATCGCGCGAGCAGGAGCGGATAAACAAAAACAAAAAGCTCCTCAGGGAAGCCCGGCAGGCCATCAGGCAAAAGAGAAGAACTCCCAAATAGGCGGCCTATCGTGGACTGATTGTTATCATCCATCATACGGATAATCCAATGACCACCGAGAACTATCATAGCCTGTATAAAACAGATGCCCTGCCGGGGAAACAGAACAATTATAAAACCGCGTACCGGGAAGCAGCGGCACAATTATCACCGATAACTATCGTAGAGATCGCCCGTAAAAGCGGCGCCGGGATCATTGAAAACGGCCCCGGAAAGGCCCTGATTCTCCCCTTTCTCGGCGAAGAAATACAGATTTCACATCCGGAAATATCGGTCAGCTATAGCGGGAAAAAAGACGAGGTTCCTCTCTGGGTTAAGATTCTGACGCTTCATTATCTTGTGCGCGCCGGGGGCACGGCGCAGCTCGGAGAGGATATTACCTTCAAACAGCTGGAGGGAGGCCTGGGATATTACCCGGCCTTTGAGCGGCGCTGCATAACGCCGCTCCTGGACGCTTTCGGCAATGACATGGAGAGGTACATGAGAACAGGGACCGCAGCCGGCGGCGTCCCATCCCCCATCGGCGAACACGCCCTTGCCTTCGGGGCCTTTCCCCGTGTCGAAGTCACCTTCATCCTCTGGAAAGGCGACGACGAGTTCCCTCCCGCGGGGAGCGTCGTATTTGATTCGTCCATATCCGATTATCTTTCCACCGAAGACGTGGCCGTCCTCTGCAACATGATCGCCGTCAGGATACTGAAAACGCCCCTTCCCCGCTAGGACAGCGCCGCTTATTTTTTGCCCGGCCTGACGATCACATCCTTCATTTTTATGTCCGGATGATGATAACGCTCATAGGCCGGCGTTTTCTTCCCGTACTGAATCGCCTCCTGCGGGCACCACTGGATGCAGGCAAGGCACTGCTCGCAGTGATGGAGCCATTGGGGCCTGTCGTCCTTCATGGCAATGTCCTCCACCGGGCACACCTTCGCGCACAGGGCGCAGCCGTTGCATTTCTCATCGGTCCAGAAACCCCTGTCCATCTTGGGGACCATGTTGTAGGTCCTGTGATAAAGAAAGGTGAAGATAATCCGCTGCCACAGGGGTCCCTTTTCTATATGGCCCGACTCCTTCCGCATGATGAGCGCAGCGGCCGTTTTTATTTTTTCCGCGGCTCCGCGATGCATCTTTTCAAGCTTTGCCGCGGGCCCGGGCCCTCCCCAGGGGATGTAGTTGCTCGGCAGGGCGATATCAAAGCCCGCGGCGAGGGTCATGCCGCGCGACTCCATGATCTCCTTGAGCTGGACTAGGGTGCGGGACACCTGCCCGGCGTTCACGGCAAAGGCGAAGTAGTATTTTTTCGGGTCCGCGGTCATTTTCTCCGCGAACCGCAGGGCAAGGGCCGGAACGCCCCACATGTGCACCGGGAAGACCAGGCCCACGGCGTCGGCCCCGGCCGAGTCCCGGTCGTCCTGCACGCCCGCCATGGGCACGAGCGTCGCACCGCCGATTTCAGCGGCAACCGCGCGGGCCGTCCAGAGAGAATTTCCCGTGCCGGTGTAATAGTATATTACTGTCTTCATAATTTCCTCTTTTTTTGTTAATATTGTTAATAATAGCAAGCAGTTTCTTCGTGCGCCCTCAGGGGGACAGAGGGGTCTATCAAACCCCCCACTGACGTATATGTCCACCAAAAATTGCCGGTCCCGGGAATTCCTTCTGGACATCCGGCGAGGCGTTCCCTATCCTTCCCTTCAATACGCGCGTCGCCCGGCGAAATCATGCGCGGCTGGAGAATGTCCTTGAAACTGGCTGTAACCGGCAAAGGCGGCGTGGGCAAAACCACGACCGCCGCCCTGATAATCCGGCACCTTGCGAAGGATGGGAAACGGGTCATCGCCATTGACGCCGACCCGGACGCGAACCTGGCTTCCGCCCTCGGTTTTGGCGGAACCGAAAAAATCGTCCCCATCGCCGACATGGAGACCCTGGTGGAGGAGCGCACCGGCGCGAAGCCGGGCCGGTCCGGATCCTTCTTCACGATAAACCCTAAGGTGGACGACCTGCCGGAAAAGCTCTGGATCGAGAAGGGACCGATACGGCTCATGGTCATGGGCACGGTCAAGAAGGGAGGCGGCGGGTGCGTCTGCCCGGAAAGCGCGCTCCTGAAGAACCTGGTATCCCACGTGGTCTTGTACCGCGACGACGTGGTGGTCATGGACATGGAGGCCGGCATAGAGCACCTGGGGCGCGGCACGGCCACCGCCGTTGACATGGTCATCGTGGTGGTCGAGCCGGGAAGGCGCAGCGTCGAAACCGCGGAAAAGATCAGGAAGCTCGCCCAGGACCTCGGCATCGGGCGCCTCGGCGTGGTGGGAAACAAGGTGCGGGGCGACGCGGACATGTCCTTCATCCGCGAAAACCTGCCCGGCATGAAGGTACTGGGATTTATCCCGTTTGACGAGAGATTGATAGAAGCCGACCTCGAGGGGCGCGAAGCCCCGGAGGAGATGGACCGGGCGATAGACGGCATCCTCGGGCAGATTATATCAGCCGCGGCGGGATGACGCCGCCGGTAATCAGGTCCTACAGGTCATCCTTCTCTTCCGCGACAGGGTCCTTGCACCCGCTGTAAAAGCTGCTTGAGTTCACGACCTTCCATATTCCCGTATCGTTCTTTTTCACATGGATCGGAACGTAACCCAGGTCGTGACAGGACGTATTGGCATGCCCCTTCCAGATCGACGGGTCAGAGTCCTGGTATGCGTGGGCCCGGATACTATACCGGTAGGGGAGCTGCGGCAGGCGGTATCCCTTCGCAGTGCTCGCGCCGTCAACGAAGGACCATGCAGCGTAACCCTTGTCCTTCACGAAACCGCTGCTGTTGAGCATCATGGTTTCCGAGGTTCCCAACTGCCAGCCCTCAACGCTGATCCACCGCCGCGCCGTCATCGTGCTGTCAACCAGCAGGCTCTTGTCCAGGGAAAGGATAAGGCACTTCATGCCCAGCTCATAGTTGTCGATCATGACAAGGTGCGCCACCAGGTAAGCGACGATGCCGCCCTGGGGAGTCGCCGCGAGGCTGTTCCTGAAGGTTTTGAACTCTTCCACCGTCGCAGGGACGCGGTCAACGATCACATGCCATATCCTGTTTTTCTCCTTTTCTTCGACGCGAGGTCCCGGGTAGAGTGGTCCCGCAAGCGACGCAGTTAGAACGATTACTGCAGGCAGACATAGGGCGATTGATCTTTTCATGGGCCGGTTCCTCGAATTATTGGTTTCAGGCCGCAAAGCGGACACCGCCCCGCGGCGGCGACATCATTCACAGTACAGGGCCCGGGCGTTTTCCGATTCCCACACGGTCACGGAGTGCATGGTAATGCCGGCGGGGAGCGCGGCCTTCATCTGGTTATAGATATAGCGCGCGATTATCTCCGAACTCGGGTTCTCGCCCCGCAGGCCCCCGATATCGTTCAGCATCACGTGGTCCAAGGGATCGATGACGCCCTTCAGGAGCTTCTTGAGATCCGTGAAATCCATGAGGAGCCCGATCTCGTTAAGGACCTCTCCCTGGACCTTCACTTCGACCCTCCAGTTGTGGCCATGGACGGCCTCGCATTTTCCCCGGTAACCCTTGAGCTGATGGGCCGAGGAAAAATAATCATGAACGGTAAGCCGGAACATCGGTTTTACGCCTCCACGCGGACAATTAAGAACAGCTATCTTCTTGAAAAAATATATTATTCTATCCCCCCGTCAACCATAAAGATCCCTTCATCTAAAAAGATTGGCGGGGCCCGGCTGAAGTTAAATAAAAAACCTGATTTTTATAAAAGCATCCTCCATTTTTCTTATTGACAGGCCGGCGGTATCAAAATAAAAGTTCCTTCTAACGGGCAATTAGCTCAGTCGGTTAGAGCGCCTGCCTCACATGCAGGAGGTCACTGGTTCGAGTCCAGCATTGCCCACAGACAAAAAAGCCATGAAGAAATACATGGCTTTTTTATGGATAGTGCCTCCGGAAAGATGGAGGTGACGTCAATTCATTCGGCCGCAAACAGCTTTTCAATGTTTTCATGTTCTCAGAACGGTACCCGGCGCTTCCGCGAATAAAGCCGCAAAACAACTACTTTATCGTGGGTAATTTTTCTCTTTCAGTAAGACAAACGGAAATAACAACAAAAATTTCTTTTTTTATCAAAACAAAAGCTGTTTAAAGAAATTATAGGTATATTTAATGAATGGGACATGATTTGTCAGGTGTGGAGTGGGTGATCCCCGTAAGGCACAGGGGTTTCTCTATATCCAATACAAACGAATCTGCAGTCAACGAGCGGAGACCAGAGGCGCGTTCTGACTGATGGAAAAACAAACAATACTCATTGTCGAGGACGAGGCTATAACCGCCCTCGACGTGCAGAACAACCTCAAGAGCTTCGGCTTTGAAGTCATCGGCATCGTTTCAAACGGCGAGGCCGCGATAGAAAAAGCCGAGAGCAGCCGGCCCGATATCATCCTCATGGACATCGTGCTGTCGGGAAAAATCGACGGCATCGCCGCGTCGATGGCGATAAAGGAACGCTTCAACATCCCCGTCATCTACATGACCGGCAACGCGGACATCATGACCGTCAACCGTGCCCGTGAAACCGCGCCGTACGGCTACATCGTCAAGCCGATAAACCGCCAGAACCTCTACTCAACCATCGACACGGCCCTGCACCGGTACAACCTTGAAACGGAGCTGAAGAAAAAGCAGGAAGAGCTTGAAGCGGCTAATATCACCATGGCCGAAAGCAAGGAACGCTACGAGAAGCTCTTTGAGAACGCCGGCGACGCCATACTCATCATGAAGAGCGACACGTTCATCGAATGCAACAGGAGCACCCTGGAGATCTTCGGGTGCGATCGCGGACAGATCATCGGGCACTCGCCGGCGGACTTCTCGCCGGCCACGCAGCCCGATGGAAGCGATTCCGTCGAAAAGGCACTCGGCTATATCAGGGCCTCCATGGAGGGCTGGCCGCAGCACTTCGAGTGGCTGCACCGGCGGCCCGACGGGTCGACATTTTACGCGGATGTCAGCCTCACCGCCATGGAGCTGCGCGGCGGAACCCATATCCAGGCGATCGTGAGGGACATCAGCGAGCGCAAGCGCGCCGCCGAGGAAAAGGAGCGCATCCAGGCCCAGCTCATCCAGGCCCAGAAAATGGAAGCCATCGGCACCCTTGCCGGGGGGATCGCCCACGATTTCAACAACATGCTCGGCGGCATCTTGGGGAGCCTGAACCTGCTGGAGCTCCTGGCGGAAAAGGAGAACCTTGCGCAGAAAGAGGCCTTCAGGAAATACCTGGATACCGCCAGCGAGTCTACCCGGAGGGCGGCGGAGGTCACGCGGCAGCTCCTGACCCTGTCCCGGCGCCAGAACCTGCAATTCGCCCCGGTCGATATCATGCAGTCAATCCGGAACGTGCTGAAGATCTGCAAGAACAGCTTCCCGAAATCGGTAAACCTGGACTTTCCCTCGCAGGATTCTCCCCTTATGGTAAACGCCGACTTCACCCAGATCGAGCAGGTCATCCTGAACCTCTGCGTGAACGCCTCCCACGCCATGACCATCATGCGAAACGAGCGCGGAGATGAGGGCGGCACACTGTCGGTGCAGGCCGCGCGCGTGAAATGCGACGAGAACACGTGCGCTGTCCATCCCCAGGCCCGGGCAGACGCCGACTATGCCCGCATAAAGGTAAGCGACACCGGCATCGGCATGGATGAGGAGACCAGGAAGAGGATCTTCGAGCCGTTCTTCACCACCAAGGCGCAGGGAAGCGGCACCGGCCTCGGCCTCGCCATGGTCTACAATATCGTCACCCAGCACCAGGGCTTTATCGATGTGTATTCGGAGCCGGGATCAGGGTCCACCTTCACGGTATATATTCCGGCGCTGGCCGAGGCTGCAGCAGGCGCCGGAAGGGGCACAACCCCCGAGGCCATAGAACGCGGCACCGGACGCATACTGGTGATCGACGACGAGGCGGCGATCCTGCGCATCGCCCGGGGCATGCTGGAGCAGTGCGGCTACGAGGTTATCACCGCGACAAATGGAAAAGACGGGGTCATGGCCTACGACGAAGAAGCAGACGGCATCAGCGCCGTCATCCTCGACCTGTCCATGCCGGGGATTTCCGGCAACGAGGTGCTCCGGCAGCTGCGGGAGATAAATCCCTCGGTGAAGGTCCTCATAGCATCGGGCCTTGCCGAAGACGAGGAAATCCGGCGCATCACCTCCGGCGGTTCCGTCGGATTCATCCAGAAGCCCTATACGGCGGTCGAGCTGTCATCCATGCTGAAGAAGCTGCTGGCCCCATGAATCAGGCATCCCGCTGAAAACCGGGACGGCATGAAAAAGCGCGCATTCCCCTTGACAAAACGGATGTTCTTACCGATTACCGCCTCCGATCACTTCACCATCATTTCCATGTAATTGACTGACACGCCGGCCGCCCGCCTGTACCGTATCCCATGGAAAAAACGCGGCATGCACGGCTATTTTTTTGTTACGGAGACGCGGATGTTTTCGAATTTATTTTCCGGCCTCGTCATATCCCTGGTCAACCTGACACCGGCCATTAAAAAGCAGGTCTGGCGGTACCTGTACTGGAAGATCGCGCACCCCCGGTACGATCCCGATTTTCTGTTCATGAACTACGGCTACCAGTATCCCGACCGGGAAGCCCCGTGGATTTCCCTTGAAAATGGCGACTACCCCTTCCACCAGTCGATACAGCTCTACCACAAGGTCGCCTCGGGAATCCCCCTTGCCGGGAAGGACGTCCTGGAGATCGGATGCGGCAGAGGCGGCGGCGCGGCGTACGTGAACAGGACGTTCATGCCCCGGACCATGACCGGGGTCGACTTTTCCGCCCGTTCCATCGCCTTTACCCTGAACCATCACCGCGACGACAACCTCCGGTTCTTCCACGGCGACGCCGAATCGCTGCCCCTGGAGGAATGCGCCTATGACGCCGTCATCAACGTCGAATCGTCGCACTGCTATTCCTCTTTCAGCCGGTTCATCGGCGAAGTGCGGCGGGTCCTCAGGCCGGGAGGGCATTTTCTTATCGCGGATTTCAGGACGACCCGCGGCTCGGAATCTATCCGGAAGAAGATGGCCGGCATCGGCTTCACGATGCTCCACGAGGAAAACATCACGGACAACGTCCTCAGGTCCATGGAGCTGACCCATGATGTTAAAATGCGGGCCATCGAAGAAAAGTCCCCCTGTTATACCGGAAATTCGTGAAGCAGTTCAGCGGCACCATCGGGTCGCAGGCCTACCGGTATCTCCAGGACGGCCTGTGGGAGTACCGCTATTTCATCTTCCAGAAAGCGAGGCAGTAACCCGCCGTCCGGCGCGCCGGGCGAAGATATGGATTGACATTATGATCTTCATTGCCCTACCTTCGTCATAGGGCGCGGATTCTGCCGCGCCGGGCAAAAGCGAGGCATCCAATGATCCGCCGATGTGTTGACGCCGATTTTGAGGCACTGTACACAATTATAAATGACGCGGCGCAGGCCTACCGTGGGGTGATCCCGGAAGACCGGTGGCACGATCCCTATATACCGCGGGAAGAACTGCGCCGTGAAATCAACGACGGCATACGCTTCTGGGGTCATGAAGACGACGGAAAGCTTATCGGCGTTATGGGGATACAGGACGTGGCCGATGTGGCCCTGATACGCCACGCTTATGTGAAAACTTCAGAGCGGAGAAAAGGAATCGGCGGCATGCTTCTTGCGGAACTCGTTAAAAAAACCGGCAGACCCCTCCTGGTCGGGACCTGGGCCGACGCGGGGTGGGCCATCCGCTTTTACGAGAAACATGGCTTTCGACTGGTCACGCCGGAAGAGAAGGACCGCCTCCTTAAAAAATACTGGAAGATACCGGACCGGCAGGTGGAAACCTCCGTGGTGCTGTCAGACCGGTGACCGTCCCGCTTCATCCCCTACAGGCAGAGGATCTCGTCCTCGGTGAGGTCTTCCACCCTCACGATGTCAATGCCCTTGATCATGGCCGCCAGCTGCTTGGAGGAGATTTCCGGCATGGTCATGACGATGCGCCAGCCGTTGTCCTTGGTCCAGTTGAGGAACTTCCACGCGTAGCAATCCTTGCAGTGCGCCGCCTTTTTTTCCAGATAGGCGTCTCCCGACAGGCCTTCCAGGGGCGCATGCTGCGGGCAGTTGATGCTCCGGCAGAACGTTCCTGACTCATATTTTTTATGCATGTTGCACCTCCCTGGCTGAAATATGTTTTTCGGGAACCCTTCATGAACCGGGCGGTCCCCTTTCCCCATGTTCTACATTGCTCCAGTTAAAGAAATTATCAAGAAATTTTCAGCCTGTCCTACCGGCGCCGCTGGCCGCGCCTATTTCGATCCGGGCATGGAGGTGAACACCCCGAGGGGGTCCACGTCGTTCCGCAAAATGTCCAGCACTTCCGGGGACGGCATCGGCGTTACCGGTATGTCGCCGTCAGGCTTCAGGAGCTCGAAGCCGGTGGCCATCTGCGCCAGGCCGAAGGCCACGCCCTGGTGGAGCGACTTTACCCGCATCCGCTTCGACTCAGGCTCGAAATCGTAGATGCCCGCGTTGGTCACCACCGCCACCGGCCCCTGTCCCAGGAGGCCGGCTTTCTTTCTCGAATCGCCTCCCTCAAGGAACCCGACCGAGGTGATGAAATCGACCTTCTTGACGAACTTGTCCGGCGACTGAAGCCCCACGAGGACCATCTTCTCGCTCAAAGACGACAGGTCGTTGTTGCCTCCCGAACCGGTGAGGCGCACCTTCGGCTTCAGGAGATCGGTGCCGATCATGTGGGTGTTGATATTGCCGTACATGTCTATCTGTGCGAAGCCCAGGAACCCGATGTCCACGTAGCCGTTGTAAGCCTGGCCGAAGGAGTACGACATCTCCAGGATCATGGGCGACTTGCGCCAGGTGAAAGGCCCGCCCACGGACCAGGGCATACCGCCCTCCAGCGGGTCCTGAGCCCCGGACTCGTACACCAGAGTGATGCTCGGCGCGTGGGTCTTGCGGGCGAGGATGGCCGCCACCATCGGAAGGCCGGTCCCCACGTAGACCACCTGGTGGTCCTCGATCTGAAGGGAAAGATTGTAGGCTACCATTTCAAGGGGGTTGGCCGGTTTCATATCTGTCATGGATCATTTCCTCCTTTTGGGATAACGGCGGCTGCCCGTCTCAGTAGTATATGCCTGTTTCGGTCTCGATGGTCTTGAACTCCCCGTAGGAGAAATCAAAGCCCAGGTCCTCGTTGTCATACTCTTCAGCCTTGGTGAGCCGGCGGGAATTGGCGATCCACTTCGCCCCGCCCAGCTTCTCTATGAAATCATACTGGTCTTTGCAGGAGAAGACCCAGTACTCGAAGTATTCCTCGATGTTCTTCTGCGACTGGCACGCCCAGCGCATAAGCTTTTCCCACCACTGCCGCGACCAGTAGTAGCAGCCGGGCATGCTCCCGGGCGCCGCGCCGTAGGGCAGCTCCACCACGGCGTCCACGCAGGTAAAGGGTATGACCACGCCCTTGTTGTTGCTCCGAATGTCGGAGGGGGGCACGATCTCCTCGGCGGTGACGATGACGCGCCGCGCTGCGGCCGCCAGGGCGATGTCGTTTATCGGCGGGCCGTACATGCGCGCGTTGCCGAAGCGGTCGGCGGCCTGGACATGGATGATGGCAATGTCGGGATACAGGGCCGGCACGAAGACAACCGGGTCCGGGTCCGCGCGCATCGGGTTCTGCATCACCTTCACGTAGGCGTTGTACCGTAAAATGTCCGAGCCGAGGAGCTGCTTGCTGAACAGGCCCGGAACACCGAGGTGGGCCGCCTTGAAGCCCTGGGCCATGGTGCCGTGGCTCCACTCCGACAGTATTTTCGTTTTACCCTCTATGACGGCCCTCGAATAGGCGCGGTCGTATCCCCGCATCTCCGCCCCGGAATAGGAATTATGGGAATAGCGGGCGGCGCCGAAGGCGATCATGTAGCTCTGGTTCGAGTTCGGCGAGCCGATCATCTGGATGTCCTTTTTCTTCTGCCGCAGGATTTCGAAATAGGCCTGCATGGGGGTCCGGACATAGCTGAAACCGGTGTCGGTCAGCACGTCGCCGTCCCTCACGAATTCGCCGATTGCCTCCTTGAGGGAAAGCCTCTTGTCGCGGCGCGAATGGTCCTTTTTCAGATGCGCTTCACGGGCGGAGGTAAAATCGACCAGGGGATCGAGGAGGGACGTGTCTTCAATCTTCAGATTGGTTAAAGCTTCCCGGTTATAATCATACGCGGCCATGGGCGCCTCCTTCCTGAATCATTACATGTTTAATGTACAGTTATTCGATGGAATCAACAATCCTCCCAATGAGTTATTTTAACGAAGAAAATCCCACCACACCGGTGGCGATGAGTAACAGAATCTGTTATGATAATTGCTTTTTTGAAGTATCTGGCCGCGTTACGGCCAGAATATCAGGGGGGCGTTCAGAGGCGTCTGAACCTTCAGTTTTTCCCGGTGTTGAACCAGGCGATGGCCTGATTGAGCGTGGAAGCCTGGTATCCCACATAGACCCTATCGCCAAGAATAAAAACCGGAATCGGGACCTCTTTCTTGATCGTCGTAACGTCAGATAGCTTTTTCACATAATAGGGGACGCCGTTGACCAGCACAAAGGCATGGGGGGTGTTGCCTTCATATATGAACGGCCTGCCGCCGTTGCGGGCGTGTATCTGCTGCAGCATGGCGATCAACGTTCCCAGATTCTGCCTGTTGACGGCATCGACCTGGTTCATGGCGTTACGCACGTCATAGGTGACCATGGTGATGCGGGGATAGCGTTTTATCACAGCGGGGAGCTCCCTTTCCGCCAGCCGGCAATGAGGGCAGACCTGGCTCTTGAAGAAATGGAGGTACAGGCGGCCCTCCGCGCCGTCAGCGAACCGCGCCGGTGAAAGACCAGCCGCAAGCGCCAGCGTGCAAACCAGGACAACGAAACGTTTCATCTGCTTCTCACCATTACTGTTTTATTGGGGCTTTATCAGCTCTTCACCCTGCTTCCATCCCGCCGGGCAATAGCCGCCGCCTTTGCCGACCATAACCGCGGCTGAAACCTTGCGGAGCAGTTCCTCGGCGCTCCTGCCGATTGCGTCGTCATGGATCTCGCAGGCCACGATGACGCCTTCGGGATTGATGACGAAGCTGGCGCGGTGGGAGGTGCCGGCTTCCTCATTGTAGACGCCGAGTTCCCTGCTCAACCGGCCGTTGCGGTCGGATAACATCGGATAGGTCACGGCCTTCACCAGATCATTCTGTCCGTGCCAGGCCCGGTGCACATAGGCAGAATCCGTGCTGACGCTGACAATCTCGGCGCCAAGCTTCTTGAATTCAGGGTATAGATCAGCCAGCTCCTTCAGTTCCGTGGGGCACACGAAGGTGAAGTCAGCGGGATAAAAAAACAGGATCAGCCATTTCCCGCGGTAACCCGCGAGGCTGATTTTTTTCAAGGTGCCGTTCTGATATGCATCGAGGTCAAGAGACGGCACGCGACGGTTGATAGGGGGAACTACTCTGCCGCTGTCCGGTCCTGGGTGGGGACGTGCCGGTCCTTTCGCTTGGGTGCAGGAAAACAGCAGCGTTAGCGCACAGATCACGACGGGAACTACTGTTCGCATAGGGCGTCACCTCGATGAAACTGTCTGACAACGGTTCACCGTATACCGCTTGAAACCGCGCCTGTCATATGATTTTTCATCCAAACTCTGTGATCAATATCTAACCATTGAGAGGCGGCGTCAAGCATCTGACGGATGATTTTTCACGTTAATAATTTGTTTTCAGTAAATTTTCAATGAACATATAGAGTCATTTTTTGTTAATATTTGTTAGTTTTATCTATCGGTATTTAACGAGTATAACTTTTTTCAATATACCTTCTTTTCAGGCCATATTCCAAGAAAAATATGTTGCAATATAACTCTCGAAAAAAATTAATATCTATAATAGTAAAATAATTACAGCATAAAAATGCAATCCATGTTGCGTATACATTCCAAGGAGGTAGCGTATGCCTTTATCCCGAAGGGATTTTCTTAAACTCTCGGGCATGACAGCGGCCGGTGCTTTTGTCGGCGGCACAGCATTCCTGAGCGGCTGCAAATCGGCCGACAAACTGAGCGGCACGAAAGAATCAACCACCATATGCCCGTATTGCGGCGTTGGCTGCGGGCTGATCGTCTCCACCAAGGGTGGCAAGATCGTCAACATTGAAGGCGATCCCGACCATCCCATCAACCAGGGGTCTCTCTGCTCCAAGGGGAGCGCGCTTTACCAGGTCGCCGTGAATCAGCGTCGTCTAGCCAAGGTTCAGTACCGCAAGCCCTACGGCACACAGTGGGAAGAGATATCATGGGAAGACGCCATCAAGAAGATTGCCCGGCGCGTCAAGGAAACCCGCGACGCCACCTTCCAGGAAAAGGACGGAGCGGTGACCGTAAACAGGACCCCCGGGATCGCGAGCCTGGGCGGCGCGGCCCTCGACAACGAGGAATGCTACGTCCTCTCGAAATTCATGAGGACCATAGGCGTCACGTACCTCGAACACCAGGCACGAATTTGACACTCCGCAACTGTCGCCGGTCTGGCGGCAACATACGGCCGTGGTGCCATGACGAATCACTGGATCGATATCAAAAACGCTGACGTCGTACTTATGATAGGCAGCAACGCTGCCGAAAACCATCCCATTTCATTCCGCTGGATTGTCAAGGGAATGGAAGAGCGGGGAACCAAGCTCATCGTTGTAGACCCCCGCTACACCAAATCGGCCTCCCTCGCGTCCCTGTACGCGCCGATACGTTCCGGGACGGACCTGGCCTTCCTCAACGGCATCATCAACTACGCCCTTGAGAAAAACTTCATTCAGAAGGAATACGTGCTGGAATACACCAACGCGTCATACCTGGTAAACCCGGACTTCAAATTCAACGATGGCCTCTTCTCGGGCTACGACGCGGGCAAACGCAATTACGGCGACCGCAAGACCTGGACCTATCAGACAGACGCCAAGAAGGTGCCGAAGCGCGACAAGACCCTCAAGGACCCGCAGTGCGTGTACCAGCTCATGAAGAAGCATTATGAACGCTATACGCCGGAGAAAGTCGCTGCCATTACCGGCTGCCCGAAGGAGACCTTCCTCAAGGTGGCCGAGCTGTTCACATCGACCCATAAGCCCGACAGGGCGGCAACGGTCATGTACGCCATGGGCATCACCCAGCACACGGTGGGCACCCAGAACGTGCGGGCACTGGCCATACTTCAGCTCCTCATGGGCAACATGGGAGTCGCCGGCGGCGGTATCAACGCCCTCCGGGGCGAATCGAACGTACAGGGATCGACGGACCACGCGCTTCTATTCCATATCATCCCTGGCTACATGCCGGCACCGAATGCCAAAGACCACGCGACGCTGGACGCGTACAACGCGACCACGCCCCAGACCGCGGACCCGATGAGCATCAACTGGTGGTCGAACCGGCCCAAGTACCTGGTAAGCTTGCTCAAGGCCTGGTACGGTGACGCCGCGACCAAGAAAAACAACTTCTGCTACGACTGGCTGCCGAAGTTCAGCAAGCCTGCACCGTACATCATGCTCTTCGAGGACATGCTGAAGGGCATTATCAAGGGCGCCTTCTTCATGGGCACGAACCCGGTAGTGGGCGGACCCAACGCGAACCGCAACGCCCAGGCAATGGACAAACTCGACTGGCTCGTAGCGGTAGACCTGTGGGAAACAGACTCGTCCATCTTCTGGAAACGCGAGGGAGTAAACCCGGCACAGAACAAGACCGAGGTGTTCCTCCTGCCAGCGGCATCGTCCGTCGAGAAAGAAGGAAGCATTTCCAATTCAGGCCGGTGGGCCCAGTGGCGCTACAAGGCGGTGAATCCTGTCGGCAAATCAAAAT
>CALMRZ010000020.1 GCA_937872225.1 uncultured Spirochaetota bacterium | reverse complement strand
GGTTTATAATCATATTTTTCCTCCTTGAAATTCCCTGCCACCGTCCGTGATGGCATTTTATTTATTTTATTCCAGTTTAGATATTCGTCATTTTTGAAAATTAGCTGAATATATTAATTTGCAATTTTGCGCGTTTTTATTGTTGAAAATAAATCATGAGGGAATGATTTTAACCTGAAAACGAGGACGCAATGGCGAAATACCAGGGAAAAGGCACACGTTTATCGAAAAAGGGGGCTGATTCAGCCCATCCTGCGCTGCCTGCCGTTACAGATACCATAAAGGAAAAGACCGCCCCAGCCGTGGCCGGGCTTCGGAATGTCATCGGCAGGATAGGCGGCACGGCCGCCATGGCGCTTGAAAAAATAAAGGGAAAGATCCCCCGGAGGGCCCTTTCCAGGACAGGATCGTTCCTCAAATCAGCCCGGGTAAAAAAAGTCCGGCGCTACGCCATGTCCGCCTATTCCCTGTCCGGTGCCGCTGACCGGGTCATCGTGGCGGTTGTGGACATGGTGCAGTCGTTCATGGCCGCCCTGAGGCGCTCCCCGGCCCTCGTGGTCGGCATTGCGGCCGGCGTGATCATCGCCTTCGGCATCATCCTCGCCATCGATTTCAGCAGGGTCCAGTCCCTGGCCACGTTCCAGCCCAGCGCCACGACCAAGATCTATGACCGCAACGGCGTCCTGGTATCTGAGCTTTTCGCGCAGAAGCGGGACGTGGTTCCCCTGAAAAAAATCCCGAAGGACCTGACCAACGCCATCATCGCCATGGAGGACAACGAGTTTTACGATCACTGGGGCGTCAATCCCAAGGGGATCGTGCGGGCCTTTTTCATCAATATCTTCTCCGGCAGGATCAAGCAGGGGGGAAGCACCATAACCCAGCAGCTGTCCAAGGTCCTCCTGACCTCGAGGGAGCGGAGCTATTACCGGAAGATCAAGGAAGCCTTCATCGCGGTCATGATGGAATTCACCTACACCAAGGACGAGATACTGAGCCTCTATCTGAACCAGATCTTCATGGGCCAGGGCAGCTACGGGGTGGAGGCGGCGTCCAAGCTCTACTTCGACAAGCACGTGTGGCAGCTCAACCTGGCCGAATGCGCCCTTCTGGCGACGCTGCCGTCGGCGCCGAACCAGTTTTCCCCGATACGGCACCCGAAGCGGTCGATGCAGCGCCACAAGATAGTCCTGGCCAAGATGGTTGAGATGGGCTTCATCACGGTCAGGCAGGCGGAGCGGGCTTACCTGGATTTCTGGCCTGATTATCTGGATTACCTGAGCGGGCTTTCGCCGAGCATGACGACCATGAGCGCCCGCACCAACAAGGCGCCCTGGTTCACCGAGTACGTGCGCCGGGAGCTGGTAAAGAAATACGGGCCTGAGATGGTCTACGAGCAGGGACTGCAGGTCTACACGACGATGGACCTGAAGAAGCAGCTTGCCGCGCAGGAGACCCTGAAGCGGGGCCTTGACCGTCAGAGCGCCACCTCGGCTAAGCTGGCCTTCAGGAAAGAGGATTATGTCGTTGAACACTACTCCGATATGGTTGAACTGTTCTCGATGCTGTTTGACCTGCCGCCGTTTGCAAAGAAGGGTTCACGGCAGAAGGAAAAGCTCAACAGTTTCTTTCGCGATGAAATCGTCGAGGAACTGGACGGTCTCAATATGCTGATCGGACTGCAGGACGTGAGCAAGTTCCTTGATAAGTACAAGGAGACCTACCTGGAAGACAAGAATCTGCAAAGGGTCGAGGGCTGCATACTCTCCATAGACCACCGGAACGGCTACATCGAGGCTATCGTGGGAGGAAGCGAGTTCACCAGCATCAACCAGCTGAACCGCGCCATGCAGGCCAAGCGCCAGCCCGGCTCCTCCATCAAGCCACTCATCTACGCGGCGGCTATCGAGAGCGGGGAGTTCACGGCGGCCACCACCGTGCTCGATTCGCCGGTGGTCTTCCTCGACAACGAGGGAGGCGACTGGATCCCGGAAAACTACGAGGGGGACTACTCCGGCTTCGTGCGGCTCCGCAAGGCGCTGGCCCTGTCGGTCAACGTGGTCTCCATACGCATATCGCAGCAGCTCGGCATCGATCATATCATGAAATATCTCGCGAAGCTCCTCAAGTTCGAAGCGACCGAGGCGAAGGAGCGCATCCCGCGGAACTTCTCCATCGCCCTGGGCTCCATGGAGGTGAGCCCCTACGAACTTACCCGCGCCTACAGCATCATAGCCAACGGGGGGAAGGACGTGATACCCTTCGCGATCCGCTACGTGAAGGACCGCGAGGGAAAGATCCTTGAAAACCGCGAGGAAGAGGTGCAGAAGCTCCTCGCGGAAGAGGAAAAGGACGGCGACATCCAGGTCATCAAGCCCGAGACCGCCCAGGTGCTGATCAGCATGATGCAGAGCGTCATCACCTCCGGCACCGGGAGCGCGGCGTCGCCCGGCAGGCCCGCCGGGGGCAAGACCGGCACCACCAACAGCTGGAAGGACGCCTGGTTCGTCGGGTTCACGCCCCAGGTCACCACCGGTGTCTGGGTGGGATACGACAAGATGGGCCTCTCCCTCGGCATCGGCCAGGCGGGGGGCGCGGTCGCGGCCCCCATATGGGGTGATTACATGAAGGACGCCCTGAAGGACGAGCCGGTGCTTGATTTTCCGCAGTACGCGGCGCTTCAGACCAAGGAGGTCTGCGAGAAGTCGGGCCTTCTTCCCTCGCCGGACTGCCGCGACACCATTGAGGAGATTTTCGTTCCGGGCACGGTCCCGGAAAAAACGTGCAATGTCTGCGCCGGCGTCATCGGCGGCGTCATTGTCCCGAAGAAGGCCCCCAAGGACAACATTACGCGGGACCAGAAACAGACCATCATTCGCCAGATGGAGAAGAAAAAGGACGAGTCAATCATCGATCACATCGGCGATGATCTGCTGGAATAACCGGCGGAAGCCAGCTGGTATGGGAAGGATATGCTGATCCATGAAGAGAGTGATACTGTTATCCGCGGCCGTCATGCTTTCGGCCCTGCCTGTCCCTGAAGCGTCCGGCGGGCCCCTATCGGTCCGCCTCAGCGTCGGCGGACTGTTCCGGTACACCTGGTGGAAGCCTCCCTGGACGAACGGGGTCAGGTTTACCGCTCCCCGGACGGATTTTCTCGCCTCTGTTCCCTACCGGATCGGCAGATATGATACGTCACCGGCCCCCCTGGCCGGGTTCAGCGTTAAGGCTGAATTCCTGAAAACCTGGTATTTTTCCTCCACCCTTTTGTTCGGTCAGTATCGGTCCCGGTCGGCATCGGCCGGCCCCAGTTTTCCGGCGGCGGTGTCACGGTTGTCCTGTAACCGGGACATCAAGCAGTACGATTTTGACGCGCACCTGGGCTACCAGGTTAACCGGTATTTCGGCGCCTATCTCTGCCTGAAAACACGGGCATACGATTTCACCGAGGGGATCAATGACGCCGTTGCCACCGGTACCGGCTCCCTGGTATATAAAGCGTCGGCAAAGGGCGAGCATATCGACGTGGGCCCGGGGTTCGGGATAAGCGTCACGGTGCCAATGCCGAAGTATGACAACATTTGTATATCTTTCAGCTGCGCCGGCCTGGTCCTCGCCACATCGAGCTCCTATGTCTTCGACTACCAGTATGAGGTGCGCAACGGCGCCTTTGCCATGCCGGCGGGCCAGTTCGACAAGGAGAGCTTTTATTCATGGTGCGGGCAGGGAACCCTGGCCCTCGGGTACACTCTCGAGCCGGTCGGCATATCATTCATGCTGGGCGGCAGGTACGAGGTGCTGTATTACCGCCACCGCCGCCTGACAAAGGGGTTCCTGGACTACGGCGGCGCCTATGACCACTCATACGGCATCACCTTCATGATGGCCTATGCAGTAACCCTGACCGGCCCTGACCCGGTGAAGCTGTGACTTTGATGCTACATCGAATAATATCCCCCCAGCCCCCGGAGGGGGCTTATTAAAAATAGACAAAAAAGCCCCCTCCGGGGGCTTTAGGGGGGCATATTAGGAGGAGGTAATTGTATGGACGCAAATTCTTTTATGCTGAAACGGGACGATGCGGCCCTTATCGTGATCGATATCCAGGAGAGGCTCGCCGCAGCCATGAAGGAGAAGATCATGGAACAGGTGGTGAAGAACACCGCCATACTCATCGAGACGGCAAAGACCTTCGGGATGCCCCTGGTCGTGTCGGAGCAGTACCGGAAGGGGCTGGGGCAGACGCTCCCCGCGCTGCAGGAAAAAATTGCCGGCTGTGACGTGCTTGAAAAGATTCATTTTGACTGCACCAGGGACGACGCCCTGGGAAGGACCATGGCGGCTGTCGGACGGAAAACCTTTGTCATCACCGGCATCGAGACCCACGTGTGCGTGTTCCAGACGGCCCTGAGCCTTCTGTGCGGCGGCTACCGGGTGGTGGTGGCCAGCGACGCAGTGGCCTCGCGGCGGAAGCATGACTGGGAATACAGCCTCCGGGCCCTGGCCCAGGCGGGGGCGGTGGTATATCCCACCGAGACCATATCGTTCATGCTGCTGGAAAAGGCCGGCACCGCGGAATTCAAGAAGCTCTCACCGCTCTTCAAGTAGCGGCGGGTGCGCCGCCCTACAGGATGTGCTTCAGGCGGAAGATGTTCCTTCCCTCGTATTCGCCGGCGGGGACGTAGTAGTTCATCAGGCGCGAGGGAATAAGCATGAAGATGTCGTCGGTCAGGAAGAAGTTGTTTGGCTCGGTGTATTTCTGGCCCAGGTGGAAAACCGAGTTGATAGAATCCGACACGATGCTGCCGGTGTCTCCCTTGCTCTTGTACACGGTGTTGCCGACATGCATGGCGATTCGGTACGACAGGTTGATGTCCAACTGGATCGATTCCGCGCTCATGAGCTTGCGGTTTACCATCAGCCGCAGCGCCGCCTCGATGACGTCGCACTGCTTGCCGTTGTAGGGGAAGAGCACCAGACCGCCGAAATTCATCCACATCCATATCCGTCCATTCATCGGCGCGATCGTTTCCTCGACATACCGCCTGAAAGTTTCCGTGATGTCGCTCTGGAGCTCGGGGGCCAGCCCCTTAAGGGCGTTCTTGTTGTCCAGCTCGATGAACAGGAAATAGAAAGTGTATTCCTGGCCCTGCTTGATGTTTTTCCAGTCCGGTCCCGACAGGATGTAGTTCTTCTTTGCCGCGGTGAGCTTTTCATCCACAACTTCAATATTTTTAAAATCAAGGATCCGGTCAATGCGCTTCTGGTCCACGCCCTTTTTCAGCAGGGCCGCGTCCAGGTAGTCCGAGGCGCCGTTGTGAAACAGGTCGGCGACGTCGGCAACGGCGCCCTTGGGGTCCATGATGCCGAAGGGGATCCCCTCGAGCTTTGCCAGGAGCTTGATGACTTGAGGGACCTCGGTTTTTTTGAATGAGGACAGGTCGGCGTAGATAAGGGAGCCGCGGGGAACGCTCTTCGAGCTTTTTTTCAGCTCCGAGGCCGGTGAAACCTGAAGGGTGTGCTTCTTGCCCTTCACCGCGCCGGCGAAGCTTTTTTCGATGTTTTTCGTGTTTGAAAAAACGGCTATCTTCATTTACTGCTCCATTGATACGCTGTACGCGTAGAATTTTAAGCGGTTGTCGATCATGAGGGTTTCGAACCCTTCAAGGATCGAGGCATCCAGCTTTGATCCGACCGTATTGCTGATGGTCATGGAGTTGGGCCTGGTGTATTTTGACTCTATCTGCACGGTTTCCTTGATGACGTCGTTTTTCAGCAGGTCCGCAACGCTTTCGGTGTACTGGCACATCCCGGCGTGGACCGCGACCCTGACCTTCAGCGGCTCCTCAAGACGGCAGTGCAGCGCGTTGTACACGAAAAGCTCGTTGATGATTTCCATGCCGCTCATGGTCGCGAGGTGGCTCTTGTTGGCGAAATAAAACGCGATCAGACCGCCGTCGCCCTCCCAGTTCCATATGCGCCCGTTCCTCTTGTCGATGGCCTTTTCGACGATTTTCCTGAGGTCCGCGTAGGTGGCCTGGATCAGGTTGTCGGGATACTTCCGCACCAGCTGGGAGTTCCCGACTATGTCAAGGCGGAGAAATGAGAGGTTGTAGTCGCGTCCCTCGAGGAAGGCGCCCCAGTTCCTGGTGCGGCGGACCGCCGGGTCCTCCACGAAGAGATTGTTCTCCATGTCATATATGAAGCCGCATTCCTCGTTGATCATTTTCACGATGTCTTTCAGGTACTTGATGGGGTAAATCCGCCCCTTGTACCCCGCGGTGTGCATCTGGATGAGAAGGGAAATGAAGTAGAAAAACTTCCCTGACCTGGCCATGTCCCGCACGATCTGGTTCGCGGCGTCTTTCTGGGGGACGACCATGCTTTCGCGGAACCCCGTCCTCTGGAACAGGTCATAGCCGTCTATGATGTCCTTGGCAACATGGGTCATCACGTTGACGTCCATTGATTCCGATACCGCTCTGCTGGTGAGTGAGACGATACTGCTGGGGATCTGCATGGTCATTGTCCTCGGTTAGAAGGTGTTATGTTCCGCATGGTACTCCGCTATGGCCACGCGGTCAAGTATTATTAATCCGGCATGGTCTCCCAGCCGATCGAGGCGCCGTCGAACACCGGCCCGTCAACGCAGGCTCGTTTGCGGCCATCCGCTGTTTCAATGGTGCACCCGGAACAGAGGCCGATGCCGCAGCCGAAATAGTTTTCCACGGAAACCTCTATCGGAGTGCTCCCGGCAATGCCCGCGAGGGCCTTCATCATGGGTGCCGGCCCGCAGGTGTATATCATATCGAAGCGCTCTCTTCCGATAAGGTCTGAAGCCATGTCCGTCACCAGCCCCTTTGTGCCCTCGGAGCCGTCATCGGTTGTGATGACCAGGCGGCCCACCGCCTCCCGGTAGCGTTCTGGGAGGTAAATGTATTCCCGGGAACGGGCGCCGTATATGAAGGTGATATCGCAGCCGGATCCGGCCAGTTTCCGGGCCAGGTAATAGAGGGGGGCATTGCCGACCCCGCCGCCGGCGATAAGGACCCTGCCGCCTTTGCGTATGGTAAAACCCTTCCCGAGGGGGCCCAGGATGTCAATGCCGCCAGGTTCCCGCTGAGACAGGAGCTCCGTCCCCTTTCCGACGGCCCGTATTACGCAGGATATAACGCCTTGTTCATGGTCGAACAGGGAAAAGGGCCTCCTGAGCAGGGGATCGCTTCCCTCTGATACGCGGATGTTGATGAACTGGCCCGGCGCGGACGGCTCTTTGAAGTCTTCAAATTTAAGCAGATAGTGGTCTTTTGCAACGAGCAGGGGCTTTTCTTTCATTGTAAACATATGGTTATTCATTTTCCGGAATCGGCATGACGGTCAAGAAGAAATTTGATGTTTTTTCCGAAGACGGGGCCAGGTGACCCGGCCTTCGCAATCCCAGCTTATCAGCTCATCTATCGAGTTTTTTATAATAAATTCATTGACAATGATCGCATGATTATTTCTTTTTTACATTCAGGCCGAACGAACGCCCCCGTAGCTCAGTGGATAGAGCAGTGGCCTCCGGAGCCATGTGCGTACGTTCGATTCGTACCGGGGGTAATGCCAAAGGCGAGGAACCGTATCCTCGCCTTTCGTCTTTTACCGCAGCTTTTTCTCCTCCAGCGCCGTGTAGCGGGGGCCCTCCCTCCGGAGTTCCGATTTGAACAGGACAATGCGGTCGAACAGGGACGTCCCGAACACCGTGTCTTGGTGCGCGGCAATGTAGGCCGCGCATTCCGCCGGGACTATCATGTCCTTCCGAACCCGCGCCAGGGTAAGGTGCGGCTGAAAGGGCCGGGGCTCCTTCGCGAAGCCGTGCTTTTCCGAGAGGTCCTCGATAAGCAGGCGGACCCGTTCCATGGCCACAAGGTCCAGGTCGAGGCCGCACCAGAGGACCCGGGCCCGCCGTATGTCCGGAAAGGCGCCGAGTCCCCGCAGGGTACAGGGCAGGGCGCCCAGGTCCGGGTGAAGGGCGCGAAAATCGCCTGCCAGGCGTCCGAGGGCGCCCCGGTCGGTTTCGCCCAGGAACTTCAAGGTGATGTGATAGTTCTCCGGTTCAACGGCCTTGAGGGCTCTGCGGTACCCGGCCAGTTCATCATGGACCGGCCTGAGGGCCTCCGCCATGCCCTCCGCGGGCATGGCGAAGAAGAGCCGTGTCATGGCGCTGTTATTCATCATAGTCATAAATGGGGTCTTTCCCGGTTTTTTTCCATCCGCGATATTCATTCCTGGTGAATTCAACGGCAAGGTTCCGCATGCCTCCCATGGCCGAGACGGTGAAATCAACCCTGTATTTCCTGATTTCAACGGGTATCCAGTCAAAGGCGATGATGGTCAGAACATGGTCCTGGGGCGGTATAAAATCCAGCCTGGTGTCAATGGTGTCACGGTCGAAATCGAGTTTCCTCAGGGGCTCCGGCTCCGCTATGAGCCTGCGCGGTGACAGCAGCTTCCGGAAATCGATCCATGAATAGGCCGGCGATCTCAGGCGGTCGCCGGCGCGGTCGGCGGTCAGGGCCGCCATGGTGGCGCCGTCATGGAGGATCTGCGCTTTCTCAAGGCGGATGGGCGCGTTGACCGTGTTTTTAACGATCACCAGGAAGGCCGCAAGGGGCGGCGTGCGCCTGGATAACGGACCCGGTCCCGCCCTTCGGTAGGCCGAGACCCCGGCGAGGCGCTCCCAGTCCGACGCGTCAATGGGCTCCACGGTGATGTCGCAATAGATGCTGCGGATCCTCGCGGTTTTCGCGCCCGTGATGTCGACGACGGCGCTTTCAGCCGGGAGGGTCTCCTGCACCAGGCCGCTCCCCGGATGGCAGGAGAGGGCGATTGCCGCGAGGATGGCCACGGCAATGCCGGCCGCTGTGCGCGTAATGAATGATTGTTCCATCTGGATCGGGCCGCCGCAATCTATGTTTTCAGGGGGCCATGATAGCGCACGGAAACCGGCGGTGTCAATGATAAACCGGGCTAGAGCAGGGATAAAAATATATTGACGGTTCAAATCATCGGCTGGTATACGTGAAGGTGATGAAGAATCTCCGGAAATCATTCACCCTGCTCTTCATTATCATAGCCGTCGGCGTGATGGGCTATTATCTCATCGAAGGCATGCCCCTTTTCGAGGCCTTATACATGACCATGATCACCATTTCCACGGTCGGCTTCCAGGAGGTGCGCCCCCTGTCGACGGCGGGGCGGGTCCTCACCATTTTCATCATCAGCGGCGGCATTACCACGGCCGCGTACACCATCGGGACGCTGGTGAGGACTTTTGTCGAAGGAGAGATGACAAAAACCCTCGGGAGAAGGAAAGTGGAAAAAAAGATATCCCAGTTGACCAACCATTACATCATCTGCGGTTACGGCAGGATCGGGAGCCTTATCTCCAAGGAACTGCAGCAGCATGGCCAGAATTTCGTGGTGATCGAGAACCAGCAGTCGTCCATCGAGCGGATGGAGGCCGACAGGGTCCTTTATCTTCCCCTGGACGCCACGGTGGACGCCGCACTCTTGGAGGCCGGCATCATGAAGGCCCGCGGCATCGTCACGGCGGTCGGGTCGGACGCGGACAACGTGTTTATCACCCTGACCGCCAAGGGGCTGCGGCCCGACATCTTTATCCTGTCGCGGGCGTCGGACGAAATCAACGAGATAAAGCTCAAGCGTGCCGGCGCGACGCGGGTCGTGTCGCCGTACCTCATCGGCGGCAAGAGAATGGCCCACGTGCTGATCAGGCCGACGGTGGTGGATTTCATCGACATCGCCGCGGCAGAAACAAACCTCGGTCTCCAGATGGAGGAGTACCGGGTCCTCCCCCGGTCGCGCCTGGTGGGGAAGAACCTGGTGGAGAGCAATCTCCGCAAGGAGTACGGGGTCATCATCGTGCTGATCAAGAAGCATCACGGCGCGCTGATATTCAACCCGCAGCCCTCCGAGGTCCTTGAAGCGGAAGACACCCTTGTCGTGCTGGGCAAGGTCGATGACATGAAACGCATGGGCGGCGAGCTGCTTGATTCCCGGCAGGGATGACGCTACTTGCTGCGCTTTTCGCCCAGTATCCTCGCAATTTTCTTTAACAGTTCGTCCAGCTTGAAGGGCTTGGGCAGGAACAGGTCAACCACGTTTTTGTAGGCCTTCACGTTGTCCAGTATCCAGCCTGACAGGAGCACCGTTATCGTGTCTTCCTTGATCTCCTTGATGCGGGCCGACAGCTCTATGCCGGTGATGCCGGGGATCCCGTAGTCGGTGATGACCAGGTCATAGGGCTTGCGCTTGAATTCCTCGATCGCCTTCCTCCCGTCGTCGCAGATGAAGACGCGGTTCCCCATCTTGTCGAAGAGCTCGAACAAAATTTTCTGGAGCGGCACCTCGTCTTCAACCACTATGATGTCGAGGTCCCGGAGCCGGTATTCGCTTTCGCCCGTCTCGCCCTTTTCTCGGTCTATCAGTATGCGCGTCGGGATGATCGCCTTTATGGCGTATGACTCGGGCGACTCCTCCTCAATAATCTTCATGTTGATGACCTCGGCGACCTGGCGGATGTCGATGCCGGAGAAAATATTGACAAAGGCCGGGTGCGCCGCCTGCAATGAAGGACCGGTGTCCTTGGCGACCTCGACGGATAGATGGAGGTCGTGGTTCTGGCGCAGGGTGATCACGATGGTGCCCGACCTGTGGATGGTGTTGGACACCTTGAGGATGATGGAGGTGATTATCTCCCGCAGCAGCCGGGTGTTCGTGTTGACCTGCACGTTAGAGAAATACTTCTTGTCCACCCGGATCGCTTTCATGTTGTCGATATTGTAGACCTTGAACTGCATTTTCGAGAATTCAATGGCGTCCTCTATGATGTCAACGAGGGGCTCGGTACGGTCTTCACCCGATTCCTGCGCGCCTCCGATGAAGTTCTGTATCCGCTTCACCTGCCCCGCGATTTCCAGGGCGGCTTCCTCCATCATCTGGATGCCTTCGGCAATGGACTCCTTTTCCGTGATCTGCATGACGAGCTGTGTCTTGTTGAGGATCACGTTGATGGTGTTGTTCAGGGAATGCAGGAACCCCTTGGTGATGTCGGTGAAGAGCTGTATGCGGCTCGCGGCGTTTATCCGGTCCTTGAGCTCCTTGAGCTTGGTGATGTCTTCCATGATGATCTCGACCGCGGTGATTTCCTTGTCCTCCACGATCGGGTAGAGGGTGAGGTTGGCTATCTTTTTTTCATTGTCCCGCGCCGTGATCCGCGCCTCGCCGATGCGCCGGAAGGTGCTTTCGCCCGAGACCAGGCCGGTTACCGCCTTCTTTACCTTGTCAGCATCCCGCCCGAAGAGGGTGTCGAACGTGACGGATTTTTCATTCAGCATCTCTTCGGCGCTGTAGCCGGCGAACCCCTCGAGGGAATGGCTGCACTTTATGATCTGCATCTCGTCGTTGACGCGCAGTATGGGCATCGGTGAAAATTCGAAGTGGAGATTGTCGTACCGGAAATTCTCTTCGGATATGATCGACAGGGTAGACCGGTCGAATGAAAGGAGCCGGTCGTCGACGATGATCATCAGGGCCAGGATCGAAGGGATCGAGTCGCCGCTGAACATCGGAAACAGGTATATCTCCACCGGGAGATGGTTCCCGCTGGGGGAATTCACGATGGCGAAACAGCGCTTCTCGGTGCCGTGGAGCGCCGCCAGGTATGACTGGGCGATGCGCTTGCGGTACTCGGGGAAGAAGGGGTGCTCCCAGTCGAGACGGATCTCGCCGTTGCCGCCATGGAAGAACTCATGGTAGGCCCTGTTGCCGTAGACGATCAACCCGTCCTTACTGATGATCGAAACCGGATATTTCAGCGTTTCGAAGATGGCATATTCGGATGATGCAGGCCGCCGCTCGTCCGTCCTGTTTTCGTAATCGACGCTCATGTGAAAATGGAACCCTGTCCTGTGTCCATGGGGCCAGCCGGCACCCTGGAATGGTTATATTATTCTACAGTTCGAATGTTGATGAAATGCTTCTCTCTGCTCTTTATTTCAAAGTTGACCGTTTTAGCGTTCACCACCGCGCCGTTATAGCCGATGTACTGGATCCGCGCCGTGTACTTGCCCGGCGCCAGGCGCATCCTTCCCAGCTGGAGATTGGCAGGAAGGGTGTGCCAGCAGCGGAGGTCCGGCCTCATGGTCGCGAAGAGGGCCGTCCCGGTCCCGGCGCCCACCAGGAGTCCAACCAGCGATGAGAGCCCCTTGTTGTTGTCTGAAAGCTTCCGGGTAACCTCCGCGGCGGCTACGCCGGCGGCGGCCGCCGCAACAGCCTTCACGATGATCGATCCGGCGACCTTGGCCTGGAGGCGCGAATAGTTGTCCTCCATGTTCTTCATGGCGGTGTATTCGATGTTCTCCAGCATTTCGGTGGCGAGCTGCCGGTCCAGGACCGTCACCCTCAGGTTCCTGACCATGTTGGACCGTATCTTGAATTTCGGGATCGGGTTTTCCGCGAGGGACACCGTGGAGAGGATCGACGCGGCGGTGACGCCCGCGGCCAGCTTCTGCGCGCCAAGCGCGACAGTCACGGCCGTATTCATGCCCGGGTCATCCAGGAGCTTGCCGCGGGAGACCTTGATGGGGCTGCGGCCCGCCTGGAAAATGACCACGAGCTCGCCGGCATTGCCGGAGCCTCTCTGCTGGAGGCGCATCAGGTCCTCGCGCGCCATCGGGAGGCCCGGCTTGAGCTGCAGTATCTGCTTGTATTCAACTTCCGCGTATTCGCGGTCATCGGCGCTGTTCTCGGAGTCGGCGCGCTGCTCGTGGGCGATGGCGGCCAGGTACTTGGCCATGAGGTTCTGCTTGTACCGCGCCTGCCCGCTTTCCGTCTTGATCTTCTGCAGCTCGTTGTTGACGGCCTTGAACTCGACCGCCGCATCGTCGTATTTTTTCAGCATCAGGAAGTTGATCCCCAGGTACATGTGGATCAGGACCTTCTCGAAGTCCTCCCCGCGGTAGTTTGTCACCGTCTGGTCCGTCAGCAGGGCGCCGACCTCCTTGGAAATGCTGATCGGCTTGATCTGGGCCAGCTTCGCCGCCTTCAGTAGCACCTTGTTGCTGTCCTCGTACCTTCCGGCTATGTGGAGGAGGTATCCCGCCTCCATCATGAACAGGAGCTGGTCCTTCCCGGACTTGTTGACCTGGGGAAGGAGCATCTTGGCGGCCTCATATTCCTGGCCCTTGTAGAACGCCTCCTCCGGCGCGTTGATCGCCTCGCGGTAATCCTTGGCGCAGGAGACCATGATGATTATGAGAAAGAGGATCGCAATTGGGTAAAATTTCTGTTTCATAGGGCTGGCCCCCCTCCGCTCAGAAGTCGATTCTGTCGGTGGTCGTCGCCTTGAGAAATTCCTGCCGGTCCTGCCAGCGGGTGAGCCCGGTCCTCAGCTCCTTCATCGTGAGGGTCACGGTCAGGTACTGGACCTTTTTCCCGCTCACGTAGCGGACGTTTTCGTTGATGGTGCCGTAGAGAAAGAAGTTGGGCGATTTCAGGTTGCCCGCCGGTATCGCGCTGTCGGGGTCGATGAGCCCGGTCATGCCCTTTTCCATTTCCTGGATCGATTCCTTCGTGTATGACTCCTCGATGAACTGGATCCTCATCTGGATGAGGCTGGTGACTATCTCGTCGGCAAGCATCTTGGTGTCGATGTGCTCCGCGGTGTCGTTCTTTATCCTCTGCACCTTGATAAGGGCCGCCTGGTTCCAGTCGTTTTTAAGGTAGGAATACAATGAGCCAACCATTTTGTTGACCGTTGTCTTTATCTCCCGGGGACCCCATTCCATGGAGCCCCTGTCCTTCGACGCGTCCCTATACTGGGTGCCGCTGCATCCTGTCAGCAGAATGGATACCGCAACGATCAACGAAGATGCTTTGTCCATTTGAAATCTCCTTGCAGTAATTTATTTTGTATATACATTAAATGTATAACAACATTATCACAAGTAAACCATTTTCCGTGTTAAAACAGAAATTTTGAAAAACGGTCGTCTCCCCCCGGAGCGTTTGGTTGCGATGGCGTCGCATGTATTGATTAATGAAAAGGCCTCCCTTAATTGTCAACCATGTAAAAAAAATATTTGTTTATTATGTCCGGTCTGTCGGCAGGCAGGGCCCCGATCGCGGGAATCAACGCCGGGGGCGGGGAAGGACAGGCCGTTATCCGCGCCCGCAATAGGCCGCGATCCGCTCCCGTATTTCGGCGACGGCGTCATCGGCCGTTGTGTACCGCACCGTCGCGATGAAATTCTTCCGCTGGAGTGAGTGCCGGTAGAGCGGATCGTAGTATTTCTCCAGCATGATGCGGATGAATTCCCTGATGTTTCCCGCGGCATATAAGCCGGTAAGGGTCTCGACCGCCGTGTTTCCCAGTTTTGACGAAAGGCTTTTCACGATGGCCGGGATGTTTTCGTCGTTGCAGTGGGGCTGGTACTCGTTGTAGATTATCTCCACCCGCCGCTCCATCGGCGTGTCGAGATAGATGACCGGCGCGTCCTTCATCAGCCCGTAGAGCGAATCGGGAATATGGAGATCGCCGATCTTGCGCGATTCGCCCTCGATGAGACAGCAGGGAGCGCCCCCGAGCTCCCGGAGCCGGTCCACGAGGAGGCTTTCGAAGCGCTTCTGCGTTTTCTGGGCGATGCCGATGCCGCCGAAAACGGAGCTCCGGTGCCCGGCCAGGTCCTCCAGGTCTATGGACCAGGGGAACTTCCGGATGACCTCGGTCTTGCCGGACCCGGTGAGGCCCTGCAGCACGAAGAGGGGGGCCGGCATCGCGAGGGATTCGATCTCCTCCATCACGTAGCGGCGGTAGTCCTTGTAGCCGCTGGCCAGCTTGAAGACGCGGAGTCCCAGGGAATCGAGGAGCGACCCGAGGGACCCCGACCGCATGCCGCCGCGGGCGCAGAGGAGGATGATGTTTTTGTCCTGATAGCGCATGAACGACTTCACCAGGTCGCGGAGTTTTTCACCGACGATTTCGGTCCCCCGCTCGATGGCGGTGTTCCTGCCCGCCATGCGGTAGATGGTGCCTATTTCTTTCCGCTCATCGTCTGCAAAGAGAGGAATGTTGACGGACCCCGTGATATGGTCCGCTTCGAATTCAAGGGGGGAGCGCACGTCAATGTAGACGCTGTCTGTTAGTGACAATGATTCCCGGTAGGATAGTATGTTCATGGTTTTCTCGGGCGCCGCCGCCTTTAGGATGCGCACATTCTATTTCAGATCGGGCATTCTCGTCGTTACCGGTTTGCCTGCGGCGAGTTCCGTCGCGGCACCGGTTATGACCCGCATGTAGGCCTCCATCGACCGGTGGAAAAGCTGGGGGTGGAAATCGGCCCGGGTGATGCTTTTGCGCACCGGCTCCCTGCCGTTGAAGCCGCGCACTTCAATGGCGGTGTCCGCCGCCAGTATCCTTTTCAGATCGCCGAGGCCGACGGCGTAGATTCCCGTGACCTCGCCGTCGCTGAAACGGTACTGGAACAGGTCACGGTCGTCGCGGAGAAGGTAGACATGCTGCAGCTCCCGCTGGAACAGCGTGCCGGTCTGTTCCTCGTAGCGGTACCAGCCCAGGTCGGTCAGGTCCTTCTCATCCGGGACGATCCCGACCTCCTCATTTGTCTCCTTCATCACTTTGTTTCCGCAGTAACCGTAGGGGACATGGCCGCCCACCGTGATGTCCAGGCAGTTGGGATAGTTCTCCTTGTGGGGGGCGCGGAACTGGAAAAGGATCTCAGGCTGCATGTGGACATTGCGCAGTATCCAGAGGTGGACCGCTTCGTGGGGTATCCCGTCCCGGTGGGCGACATCACGGGCCACCGATTCGCCGGTCGGAAGGCCCATTTCCCAGTCCCAGACTTCCAGGATCTCGTTGGTGCTTATGGTACTGTTATGCATATGTTCACGCTGCGGGTCACGGCGGCGGGAAGCGGACCCCGCGGTACTTCGCAAACCGGATGGTTGCCCGCCCCTGTCCCCGCGCCCGTTACCCGGCACTGTCAGGATGAAATGATTTAATAATGGACGATCTTGACAAGCTTTTTTTATTGAAAATTAGCCTTTAAGGCACCGATATAGTACCTGTAATGACAGGCAGAGGTTTTATGACGGAACAAGAGCATCCCGGCGGGGAAGGGCTTCCCGGCGTATCGCATACCGGCAAAAAACGGGTGAAAATGATTTTCCCGGTCGGCATTTTTTTTATGTTGTTTTTCATTGAATCCCTCGTTGCCGCCGGCGCCAGCATCGCCTACTTCTTTTACATCGGCAGGGGGGGGATAGCTGAGATCGAGTCGAATACCCGTTCCTACGCCGTTCCCGTGGCCGAGGCCTTCGGAAACATGGCGGAGATGTGCTACCGCGCCAGAAACGTTACCCGCCTGCGGACCCTCTTCAGGGAAAGAATCGAGCAGCGCATAATCAGCGAGGCGTTCTTTGTGCTCCGGGACGGCAGGGTTATTGCCCATTCCGATCCCGCGGTCAGCGAGAGCCTGAAGGGAAACCTTGCCAGCGACGAGCTGGCGTACAACATGGACCTCATCCTGCGCCCTCTTGAGATGAAGAGCAGGGAGGTTTTCTTCGGCGAATACAACATCGTCTCTAAACAGGCGCCGTTCAAGCGCGAATACCGGATGCTCCTGAAGCGCTATTTTTATCCCAGTATAGATTCAACGGGCTGGATTGCCAGCAGGGCGGTGTCCGGGAAGAAGAAGCCCGTCGGCGTTGTCTGCTTCATCATGGGCAAGGACCGGATCTACGCATTTCTGGCCGCCCACATGCAACGGACCCTGGGGATTTTTCTCGTCGCCCTCTCGGTCGCCTGCGGCGTTTCGTTCATGGTGACCCTGGTGGTCATGGCCCGATACCGGAGCATCCAGAAGATGTCACTGGCCGCCTCGTACGGTGAAGTCCCGTTTTCCGGCGCTCCGGCCGGGGAATTCTATGACATGACCGTGACACCGGCCGCGGTTGAACAGGCCGATGACGACCTCCCCGTTATCGTGGAGCTTCTCAGGGAGCCGGCAAGCGGCATTGGCGGGGACGCGGCCGTGGGTGGGACCACCTTCCATCAGAGACGGGAGATCAAGGACGCCATTTCGGCGGAGGACAAGGAGTAGCGGCGTGATCATCAATCATTCGGAGATACATGACAACCGTGTGGCCGTTGTTGAAATAGACGGCCCCCTTGACAGCGTTACCAGCCCGGGTTTTGAGGAATATATCAACAAACTCCTTGAGCGGAACCTCCTCTTCATACTGTTTGATTCGGGGAAGATGAAGTATGTCAGCTCGGAGGGCATCGGCCTGCTCCTGTTTCTCCAGAGAAAAATCTACGAGGCCAACGGCTTTTTCGTCATCTTCAACCTGCCCCATGAAATCATGACCCTCTACACCCTCCTCGGCTTTGACAAGGTCTTCAGGATAGCCGGCGACCGAGCCGAGGCGATTCAGGTCATGGACCGCCAGATGGAGCTCAGGGCAAAGGGCCTCCGGGACGAGCCGCCCCCGGAACCCGCGCCGGCCGTTACGGCGGCTGCGGTCCCGCAGGCGGGACCCGAACCTGTTGAAGAAGTTCCGCCCCTGTCGGTAAAGCCGCTTGAGGAGCGGAAGAAGGACGGGGAAGCGGCCGTGAAGGAGGCGCCGGCGGAGCAGCGGCCCGGCACCAGGATCATGGAATGCTCCCACTGCAGGTCCCTCGTGCGCGTGAGCAGGGACGGCAATTATCTCTGCCCTCACTGCAACAGGGAGTTCGCCGTGAAAAGCAGCGAGGCGGTCAGACGGCCGGCGGAACCGTCGGTTGGCGGCTTCGGTTCAATAATCGTTGAATGTAAAACATGCAGGTCCCTCATCCGCATCAAGAAGGCCGGTTCATACCGGTGCCCGGACTGCAAGACGGCCTTTTCCGTCGGCGCGGACCAGACGGTGAAGTTCTGACCCTACGCCAGCGCCCCGCCATCCACCACGATGGTCGCCCCGGTCGTAAAGGACGCGGCGTCTGACACGAGGTAGAGAACGGCGCCCGCCATCTCCTCCGGCTCGCCGGCGCGGCGCATCGGGATCATCGGCAGTAAAACCTTGTCCATCAGCTCCTCGTTCTCCGTCATTACCGATGAGAATTTAGTCTTGGTCAGGCCCGGCAGGAGGGCGTTGACCCGCACCTTGAAGGGGGCGAGCTCCTTGGCGAAGGACTTGGTCATGGCTATGACCCCGGCCTTGGTGATGGAGTAGACGCCCTGCATGAGGGCGGGCTTGATCCCGTTTACCGATCCCACGTTGACGATCGCTCCCCCGCCCGATTTCACCATGAGCTTTGCCGCGTACTGGCTCATGAAAAAGTATCCCTTCAGGTTAACCTCCATGGTCTTGTCCCAGGCCGCTTCGGGGGCGTTCAGCACGTCGCCGAAATAGAAGTTGGTGGCGGCGTTGTTCACCAGGATGTCAAGCTTCCCGTAGCGGCCCTCGATCTCCTTGAAGAGGTTCGCGATTTCGTCCATCTTCCCGTTGTGGCAGGCGATGGAAACTGCCTTGCCGCCGTCCGCGATGATCTGCTTTTCCACTTCGGTGAGGGCATCGATCTTGCGGCTCGTCAGTATCACCTCTGCGCCGTGGGCGGCCAGGGTCTTCGCGATCGACTCGCCGATGCCGCGGCTCGCGCCGGACACCACAGCTATTTTTCCTTTCAGGTTGAATTCAATTTTCATGATGCTTTCTCCTCTGTTTTTATTCCTGAAAAACTTCATCCCTGGAGTTTTTCAGGGGGTCGGTTTTGCGAAGTGAATTCGCAAAACCTCGCGTTTTTCTCGGATTATTCCTCGAAAAACGGCGATACATCCGTGTATCGCTTGGCAGTTTGCTGAGGAACAGCAAACTGCAAATATTATCGTGCGCCCTTGAGAAAGTCGGGCTTGTTGAAGGCCGGGTTCGGGTAGTCGTAAAATCCCTTTTTGACCTTCTGTCCGAGGCGCCCCTCATCGACGTATTTCTTCATGAACTCGGCGTTCTTGAGGGACTGCTTGTCCTTGGTGCGCTGGGCCCAGTAATTGGTGATGTGGTATACCGTGTCGGTGCCGATGCTGTCCATGATGGCGAAGGGTCCCATCAGCATGTGGGTGACCCCCATCCAGGCCCGGTCGATGTCCTCCACGGACGCGACCTCCCGCGACGCCAGGGTCTGGGCCGCGAAGAAGAGGGCCGATATCATGGCGTTGAACACGTAGCCGTGGTTCTCCTTGGTGAGCATGATGGGGAGCTGGCCGGTCTTTTCCGCGAAGGCCCTGACCAGGGCCACGGTCTCCGGCGCGGTGCCCGGGTGGGGCATGATGTCCACGACGTTGGTCATGCGGATGTCATGGAAGTGGTAGGCCAGGAACTTCTCCGGCCTGCCCGTGTCCGCCGCTATCATCGAAGGCAGGAGCGTCGAGGTGTTGGTGGTGAAGACCGTGCGCTCCGGGCAGAGCCTGTTGAACTGCGAGAAGACCTTTTTCTTGAGCTCCGGGTCTTCAGGCACGGACTCGCTCACGATGTCCGCGTCGCGGGCCGCTTCCTCCGCGTTGGTGGAGATGTTGATGCGGGCCACTGCCGCGTCGGCCTCCTCCTGGGTTATCTTCTTGAAGGCCACGAATCCGGCCAGGAACTTCGGTATTACTTCCAGGGCCTTCTTGAGCACGTCCTCCTTGATGTCGTAGATGACGACGTTATATCCCGCCAGGGCGCAGGGGATGCTGATCTGCCTGCCCATGGTGCCGCCGCCGATGATGAGTACTTTCCTGATGTCGCTGATGTCCATTCTCCTCTCCTCTGGTGTTTTTCTATTTTGTTCCAATGCGCCGATATGTTCGCGCTGCCTGTGGCGAAGTCCCCTCTGAATACCCCCGAGGGGGCTTTATTTTCCCGTTTCGTATTTCCTGAGATAACGTTTGGCGAAGGACGACTTGTGCACCTCGTCGGCCCCGTCGTAGATGCGCGCGGCGCGCTCGTGGCGGAAGAAGTAGGCCAGGATCGTGTCGTCGGTCATGCCGAGGCCGCCGTGCACCTGGAGCGCCCGGTCGATGACATGCTGCATGGTGTTGGCCACCACGAACTTGATCAGGGCTATGTCGTCCCGCGCCTCCTTGGCCCCCAGGTTGTCGATGCGCCATGCCGCGTTCAGGGTCATGAGGCGCGCCGCCTGGATCTCCGCGGCCGACTCGGACACCCAGGACTGGACGATCTGGCGCGACGCCAGGGTCTTGCCGTCGGCCGTGATCTTCCGCTCCGCCGCCCGGCGGCACATCAAATCGAAGGAGCGGTTGCAGATCCCGATCCAGCGCATGCAGTGGTGGATCCGTCCCGGCCCGAGGCGGTCCTGGGCGATGACGAAGCCCATCCCTTCCTTCCCGAGGAGGTTCTTCTGCGGGACACGGCAGTTCTGGTAGAGGATTTCGCCGTGGCTCGCGTAGTCGCTGCCGGAATGGCCCATCACCGGGATGTTGCGCACCAGGTTGTACCCCGGCGCGTCCGTGGGCACGATGATCATGCTCGCCTGCTGGTAGGTCGGGGCGTCCGGGTTCGTGACCGCCATGACGATGGCGAACTTCGACCCGTCGGCGCTCGAGGTGTACCACTTGTGGCCGTTGATCACGTAATCGCCGCCGTCCTTTACCGCCGTGGTTTCCAGCATGACCGGGTTCGACCCGGGCATGTCAACTTCGGTCATGGAAAAGCAGCTCCGGATGTCGCCGGCGGCGAGGGGCTTCAGGTATTGCTCCTTCTGCTCTTTGGTGCCGTGGAGGTGGAGTATCTCGATGTTCCCCGCGTCCGGGGCCTGGCAGCCGAACACGTAGTGGCCCAGGGGAGAGCGGCCGAGCGATTCCGACACCAGGCCGTGCTCTACCAGGGTGAGGCCCATGCCCCCGAGGTCTTTGGGGATCTGTGGGCCCCAGAGCTCCATCTGCTTCACCATTTTGCGCTTCTCTGCAAGCACCGGCACCATGTCGCGGAACTCGGCGGTGAGGTACTCATGCTCCAGGGGAATGAGCTCCCTGTCGACGAACTCGTCGATCATCGTTAAAATGGTCTTCATTTTGTCGGATATTCCAAAATCCATGGCTGCCTCCCTGTTGTTGCCCGGGTATCTCCTTTTGTCTCTGGACTGTAATCAATATATTTTCGCGGCAGTTTTTAGTCAAGAAAAAAAGAGCGAACGTTCGTTATTTTTTATTCCCCTTGCCACAGTGTGTAGTGCGCCATTTTTTTTCCTTGATTTTCATCTCCGGAGCCTGTATCTGTTTACTCTATATCGCCCGGATTCAGGGCACAGGATGGCGGACATGGCTGTTGCAGAGGGCAAAACATTCAACTTTGAGGATGAAAACAGCATCCGGGACAATTTCCTGGAAACCATTGATTATGACGGCAACCCCCAGGAAATAACCTACGAAACAGATGAATTCAGCGCCGTCTGCCCCTTTTCCGGACTTCCGGACATCGGCAGGGTTGTCATGGTCTATGTGCCTGACCGGAAGCTGGTTGAGCTGAAATCCCTCAAGTATTATTTCGTTTCCTTCAGAAACGTCGGGATCTACCAGGAGGCGGCCACCAACAGGATCTACAACGACCTGTACCGGTGCCTCAAGCCGAAGTACCTCATGGTCAAGACCGTGTACAACGTCAGGGGGGGGATTGTCTCCACCTGCGTGATGGATTCAGAAAAGATGAAGCGGTGACCGATTTCGGTCAGAGCGCGCAAGGGGGCATACCGATGCTGGATAAAAACGCACTACTCCTCGCCCCGGTGAGGTTCGTCGATTCCCTGCTGGACCGTATCTGCGCCGTCCTGGGGGCCCTTGTCTTCGCCCAGTTTCCCCAGTACCTGGCCCAGTATATCCAGCGCCTCGGCGGCCATGTCGACGAGGCGGCGCGGAACATGGAGAAGTATCGGGAGATAGCCAAGGACGTGGGCAAGAGCCTCTACCAGTACAGCCAGCACCTGCTGAACTCGAAGGACCCCGCCGTGTTCAAGACCGGCCAGAAGATCGCCGGCGATCTGGAGCGCTACAACCAGCTTGCCGACGCCCTGAAGGAGCTCCAGAACGCCCCGGCATACAAGAAGTTTTTCATCTTCGTCCGACATGTCGACTTCGACATTGCCCGGGGCGCCTGGGAGAGCTTCACCCCGGGCCTGCCGGTAACCCTTGAAGGCGCGGCCTATGCCGCGGTGGGCATCGTCGTCGGCATGATCCTATATTTCTGCCTGAGCAGGCTCGTGATCATTCTGGTGAAAAAGATCGCCGGGCGGAAGCAGAAGCCGGTTATGAATCCGATGGGATAAAAGAGGACGCCCGTGAACAAACCTGAAGAACCAGTCATATCCTACGACCGGATGAAGGAGCAGGTCGAGAAAGAGCTCCAGTCGTATTACGAGAGGGGAAACACCGCGGAGCTGGCTCCGCCCCAGATATCCTTCGAGAAGGGGGCCACGCGCATTCTCTTCGCGACCCACCCCATCACCTCCGCCATGCTGGTGGACTTTCTCCTGGTGGTCAAGAAGTACATCACCCATATCAGGGTGCACTCCTTCGACAGCGGCTATTACGCCTTTCAGGCCCTGAACCGGAACATATTCAAGACCGAAAACATACTGGACAACTTCAAGATCGAGTTCTTCGTCCTCTCCACCTCGTCTCGGGTGGAGATGACCAAGAAGGGGAACCTCACCCAGGAGGAGATAAACCTGGTCATCGAGCTCTTCCAGCACGCCCGCTCAGCCACGCGCAACGACCCGGCGCACCGCCTGCGGATGCTGGGCGCCTCCATCGTGGAGGCCGACAAGGACCTGAACTGGGACTACATCGCCGGGTACGACGAGGTGAAGCGGAAGATCCGCGAGTCGGTGATCCTTCCCCTGAAGAACCCCGGCATGTACGATTCGATCGCCCGCATGACCCGGAAGGTCTTCGAATCCAACCGGCCGCGGGCCATCCTCTTCGACGGGGCCCCGGGCGTGGGCAAGACGACGGCGGCGCGCATCATCGCCGGGGAGTCGGAGCTCCCCCTGGTCTACGTCCCCGTGGAGTCGATCATGTCGAAGTGGTACGGGCAGTCGTCGCAGAACCTGTCCCAGGTCTTCGACGCCTGCGAAGACATGGGAGGCGCCATAATCTTTCTGGACGAGATCGATTCGCTGGCGGGCTCCCGGGACCAGAACATGTTCGAGGCGACGCGTCAGGTGCTGTCGGTTCTTTTACGAAGACTCGACGGCATCGATTCCGCCGCCTCCACCATCACCATCGGCGCGACCAACCGGAAGGACGACCTGGACCACGCCCTCATCAGCCGCTTCGACCAGACGATCCTCTTCCCCCTGCCGAACGGGGCGGAGCGGTCGGCCATATTCGGCAACTACGCGAAGCACCTGCGCGAGGACGAGTGCTCCCACCTCGGCGAGCGGAGCGAAGGCCTTTCCGGCCGCGCCATCAAGGACATCTGCGAGTTCACCGAGCGGCGCTGGGCGCGGAAGGTCCTCATCAAGAAGACCGAGCCGTCGCCGCCGCCCTTCGATTTTTACCGCCAGTCGCTGCGGATATGGAAGGAAACGAAGTAGGATGGGGCGCGAGGAGACGAAGGCCGCGCCCCCGGCCTTCCTCTTACATGCAGGGCTCCCCGTCGTCGCATCCCCACATTTTCCAGTAGCTTTTTGGGTCACAGGCGAATAAAATCCCCATTGCATTAAAAAAACAGTCGCTCTGGTTCGCCGCGGGAAGCGTTCGGCAGGCGGCAAGGCTCAGCGCATAGGTGTTATCGCATTTTTTACTCTTATCCTCATCTCTATATTCGCAGGCGAGAAACAGTGCAAGCATGAAGATGATACTGCATCTGACTATCGTTTTCATATAACCCTCCGTGTAACAAGCCATGTCATGGTTGAAATTCGTTTCTATAACCATGCTGTCCTGTCTTGACTGAAAACGGCACAAAAATATTTTATATCACTGAATATAACCGCCATTGCCGCATCAGGCCGTCCAGCTCATCATCAATGCGGTCTGCGGACGGTTCCTTGCAGGGTGGACGGGGAAAGGTCCGGGGCGCGTTTCGCTTCCGGGAAACCGCGGGAATACAAGGAGGCAGTTCCTGCGGGATTTTTTTGCTTGCCCGATACCGTGAGCCCGTTACCATGTGCCGTCAGAGACATCGGCAGTATCCGTTGCCTCCCCGGGGGCGGTGTTGAAAACAGGGCGCTATCACGGTTTCCACGGAAAAATGAACACAACGAAACGCAACTATCGATTGCTTTTTCTGATCACCGGGATGGTTCTTCTGATGATTCCTGCCAGCGCCGTGGCCGCCGGCATGGATATCGCCATGTCGACCTGGTACTGCCAGTGGATGCCTTCCTGGAGCACTCCAAGCTCGGTGTATAAAGTGGACCCCGCTTTTTTTTACGGGCCGGGATTGTCGTTCCGGCTTCCGGGGAATGTGACCATTTCTTCAGGCTTCCTTTACGCGCGGCTGGAAGCGGCATCCGAGCGCAAACGGACATCGATACCGTGGTCCCCGACGATGGAATCCCGCGTTATCAACCGGTATGACAGCGATACGACGGTCGGTTATTCATTCACCAGGTTTTTCAAGCTGTTCGCGGGATTTAAATACACGCAGTACAAATATCAAAACAATGAAACGCTGTGGCTGCCTCTGGTCTGGACCCTGCTTTTGGGGACCCTGGAGAAATACAGGTATGATAATTACGCCCCGGCCCTGGGAATCGGTTTTTCCATTCATGTGGTGGAGAATTTCTTTATATTGATCAATACCTCATTATTGTATGAGTCCAGCTCGATAAACAGGAGAAAGTATTGGTATTCATCAGGCACGCCGTCACTCGTGCTTCCGTTTCCAGAAGAGCAATGGTCGCTGCATAAAATAGGCGCCAATGCGAACCTGTCATTTGTCTATTTCATTAAACCGATACATACGAACATATCCGTGGGGTTCAGGTACCAGTTTTTCAAGACAGTCTGGTCGGAATCCAGGAATGAGGATTATTCTGAATATTGCGACCATTTCTACGGCCTTACCGCATCGGTTATATACCGGATTGACTTCGGGAAGAAAAAAGAAGAGGAAAAAAAAGAGGTGCTGTAAGGAGGACCCTGCGAGGTTGATTATAATGTCGGTATATCGCTGACCGTGTCTTCCTCGGCATCTTTTTTCTTTTTGTCCGGTCCCACTTTGTCGGTGCTGTGATGTTTTTTTCCGGAAGGAGCGGCCTTCTCTTTGTGAACAGGGATTGTTTGTTTTTCCTCAGTCCGCTCTTGAACGTCCGGCTGAGCAGGCGTTTTTTCGATTTTATTCTGTATATCGGTTTCAGGCTCCGTGACCGTTTCCTCCACCTGCGAAGCAGGGCGGCCTGTGACCTTGATGACATAACGCGCCCCGCCGTATACCGCCGCAGCGGAACCTGATGCGACCGCCGCAGCCGCAAGGCCGGCGATTATCTTGCTCTGTATCATGGTGACATGGAGTCCGTATTTCCTGAGGAGCGAGAATATCATGATCGAGAGCCATGCTATCAGGGTGTATGTGCCTGATTTCTTCAGGATACGGCGCAGGTCGGGCATCCTGCTGTCGATGACATACTGCTGGAGTTCCGCGGAGACCGGCCGGGACAGCCTGTAGGTGTCGATGAGGGTCCGGAGTTGTTTTATATCGTCGCTCATAATAGATCCGCCAGGCCCTTTATCCCCTTGCTCTTAAGGTAATCTAAAATACTCTTGGCCAGTTGGCCGTACCGGTATTCAACCTGCCTCCGCGACAGCCCCAGGATTTCCGCAACATTTCCGTATGAATAGTCATGTATCGCTATAAGATCAAGGAGTACCCGGTCCTCCTCGGAACATTCCACCTGTTCGATCGCCTCGGCTATCATGATCCTGGCGTCCCTGGCGCCGTTGGTAAAGGCCAGGCCCTCGTCATTGAAGACTTCGTCGATGTCTACGTCAGGCTTCTTTCTGGCATAGTGCTGGTAGAGGACATTTCTCAGCGTCCCGAAGAGCCATGCCCGCTTATTGGCGATCGTATGGAATTTCTCCAGGAAAATTATGAACACCTCCTGGCACAAGTCCCTGGCTTCCTCCGGGTTGCTTATCCTGGAGAGGAGCGAACTGAGAAGGAGCGGATAATATTCCATATAAGCCCGGGTGAATTCATCGGCAGGGCCTTTCGCTTTCTTCATGTAAATGTTTGCATACCTGTTATGGAGTCTGAATGATGTCTCTATTTACACAAATAAATATCCGATCAACCATTTTTTTTAATTTCGGCGCCTTCGCGGTCCTGCTCGCCGGCTAGCACCAGGGTCATCACCTTCTTGAGTTCTGAGAAGGTGTAGGGCTTGGGAATGACCGCCGCGAAGCCGTACCTGCGGTAGTCGGCCATCTCGCTCGAATCAGAATAGCCGCTGGAGACCACGGCCTTCACCGAAGGATCGACGGCAAGGATTTTCCCCAGCGCTTCGCGGCCTCCCATGCCGCCCCTGACCGTGAGGTCCATGATGACCGCGTCATAGGGCTTCCCCCGGCCCGCCGCCGCGGAATAAGCGTCCACCGCTTCCTCGCCGGACCGTACGGTGTCGCACTCGATGCCCATTGCTGCGAGCATGTTTCCGCACAGGGTGCGGATGATCTCCTCGTCGTCCATGACAAGGACCCTGCCGGCAAGGAGGCCGTCCGACACCGGTTCGGCCGGGCTGGCGTCAGCCGGCATCGCCGCGCGGGGGAGCATCACCGTGAATTCCGATCCCTTTTTCGGCCATGACGCCGCGTCGATCCAGCCGCCGTGCTGCTTGACTATGGAAAGGGATATGGCAAGGCCAAGGCCGGAACCGTTGTCCTTTGTCGTGAAATACGGATCGAAGACGGACGCCAGCACCTCGGGATCCATGCCGGTGCCGTAATCCCTCACCTTGAGTCGCACATATTCCCCCGCGGCGAGATGGGGCGTGTCCAGCGTTACCGCGCAGTTGTCCAGGGTGATATCGACGATGCCGCCGTCGGGCATGGCCTGCTTCGCGTTGATCATGATATTCTGAACGACCTGGCTGATCTGGTTCATGTCCGCCGATATGGCGCCCAGTCCCGGCGCGACGTGGTAGTGCACCGTGATGTTCGACCCCCGCATGATGAAATCGACCGTCTCGAAAACAAGCTGATCGATTGACGCGGTGTTGCGGATCGGCGCGCCTCCCTGCGCGAAAGTAAGAAGCTGGTGGGAAAGGTTTTTCGCCCGCACCGCCGCCTTCTCTATTTCGTCCAGGAGGGGTTTCTTGGCTTCATCGATCCCGGTGCCCTCCTTCATGAGGCTCGCGTTGCCCAGTATGCCGGCAAGGAGGTTGTTGAAGTCATGGGCGATCCCCCCCGCCATGATGCCGAGGGCCTCGATCTTGTTCATCCGTTCTATCATTTTTGTCTGGTCGATGAACCATTTCATGATCCCGATCATCGACAGCAGGACGAAGAGCATGACCCCCAGGCTGAACATGGAGAAGACCCTGATGCTGAAAAGACCGTTGGGCAGTTCCCGCGCCGCGATGGCAAAATCGATGATCCCGGACAAGATGGCGAACAGGGTGCCGATCAATGAGAACAGGACATAACTGAAGCGCCGGTTCAGTTTGAGGTCGGCCGCCATCATTGCCGCGCCGTAGAGGGCCACCAGCGTTATGAGGAGGTCCCGCAGGCGGTAGAGGATGCCGGGCGTGCCCCGTCCTTCCCGCCACGGCATCCCTGTCGCGCTGAGGTGGCTCGTAAAGCCGATGAACCATTCGGGCACGGCAAAGGCAGCCACGGCCAGTATGATGAAGGCGACGGCGCCGGCAGCGGTAATGACGCGGTTCGCTTTCTTGAATCCCGGGCCGAGTTCAAGGAGGTGACCGAGATAATAGGGCAGGGCAAAGAGGAAAAAGGCCGCGGAAAGGGCCTCCAGACGGTGGAACTGCATGCCCGTGTGCGGGTCGTTCAGGAGGCCGCAGGTAATGACGGCGGCCTCTGACCCCACGAAAAACAATCCGGTGAGTCCAAGGAGCGCTACAGACAGGTAAACCGGGGTCCTGGTGAAGACGTAGACGCCCACGTACAGACCGCTCGCCACCAGCAGTACGCCGCACAGGAAGGAGAGGAACAATAGTGATGGTACGGTTATCAGTTGCGCATCCATTGCTGCCACGCCTCATCTTTATATGTTCCAGGCAGAAAACCACATGAGTACAATGCCTGTCTGAGGACCGGTCGCTGCTGCTGCATCAGCATAATCCGGCATTGACCGTTTGTCAATGGTAATATTGCTTAACGGCGGCACGACTTTTATGTCGCGTTGCCGCGTACCCGTACCATTTTTCGATTGACGGACGGTTCCGTGCCGATACGATGAAGGTGGGATCCTGAGGGCGGAGTATCGAGACCCCCGCCCTCAGGTCCCGGCGCGATCTATTGTCCGAGGTATCGATACGTGGAACCAGTCATCTCCAGCAGCCTCTGCCGCTTCCGCATAACCGACGAGCATCTTATTTCCGATAAAATAGTCAAAGAGCATATCTCGCGGGCCTTCGCGGAGAACCGCTGCTTTGAGTTCTACCTTGACCGTGAGGTCGTGGCGAGCCTCCGCGCCGGCGATCCCGCCGAGTTGTACCGGGAGCGCTTCATCGACATGCGCAACAGCGCCTTCGACGCCGTTTCAAAGGGCGACCAGACGGTCCGGGGACGACTCATGAGCGACATCCGTCTTTCGTCGCGCCTCATCGCCTCCATCGTCTTTGCCCACCGGGCCACGGCGGAGGGCGATTTCGACGGAATCATGGCCCGGCGCTTCGTCATCGTGAAAGAGCTCCCCGGCGTTCCCACGTTATTCCATATATCAGAGGACACCACCGTTATATCCCACGTGGGGCAGGGGCCGCCCTGGACGGAAATTCCCACGATCTACCTGGGCCTCAAGATCTTCGACGCCCTCACGGCGGAACAAAAGCGGAACGCCGGTGTGAAGCTCTTCGGCGCCTTCAAGCTCCTCCTCATGATCGAGGAACGGGCCATCCAGACCGGTTACACCCATGCCGTGGTGTATCCCCCGGCCGTATCGCGGTCTCTGAACTTTCTGCTGGACGAGACCCTGCGGAACGCCCAGCAGTTCGAGGTCGAGGAGGCGGCCGGGGTCGTCGAGAAGCGGGTGCGCAAGTTCAGCGCGGCGAGCCGCGCCAAGTATCTGCGCGAGCTGGACGCCCGCATCACCGGCGACATCCTGAACTTTCATTACGAGAGGAACCTCGAGGCGGTCAAGTCCCTGGAGCGACTGGCGCGGCGCTACAAGATGTCCGGCGATGGGGCGTCCCTCCGGGAAATCGTGCGGCTCCTGGTGGCCGCGTCGGGCCACGACATCCACGAGATACGGAACCGCGCCAACATCGTCCTCGAGAGGATCTTCGCTCCCAAGGAGTTCGACGCCCCCCTGGCGACGCGCTTCGCCAATGTACCGGTGGGGCAGACCTACCGTTTCACCTTCGAGATCCCCGGCGCACCGGTCGTCTACCATCTGAGGATCTACCGGAACAGCGCACAGGGGGGCATCTTCCTTGATAAAGACATCGATTTTGTCGAGATACCCCTGGTCCACGAGGGCAGGGAGCGGTACTCGGCCGAATACCGCTTCGAGGAATACGGTCACTATGACTTCGCGGTCCTTATAAAGAAAAGAAAGACCACGGCCTGGGTTACCCTGCCGGGCCTGTCGGGCCGGATCAACGCGGTCCCCGACATCAGGGGGGAAATCATCCTCGAAATCTTCCCCGATATCCACGGCCACACCAGGGCCTACTGGGCGGACGGGAACGGCCACCCGGGTCTGGTCTACAACGAGAACGGCGAGGTGATCCGTCTGGGTACATTCGCCGACATCAGGGCCCACCTGGGGGACATCAAGAAGAATTACAGCGTGACCACCATCTATCTCCTGGGCGTCCAGAAGCGGGGGCGCAACCGCGGCGACTGGGCGCCGAACGCCTCGTCGCCATCGCCCTTTTCGCCCATGAGCCTGGTCGACATCGAGCCGGCCCTGGGCGGCGAGGAGGAGCTGAAGAAGCTCGTCGACGCCTGTCATCGGCTGGACATCAAGGTCATCGTCGACATCATCCCCCACATCAACCGGTCAAGCGACCACCTGCCGGACGAGTACTCGGTCAGGACCTATGACGACGGGGGGAACCTGGTGGTGCGCGCCTCCACGGACGGGCGTTACGGCTCGTGGAACGACGGCAAGCTCTTGAATTACCGCAAGTTCGAGGTGTGGGAGTGGCTGTCGGACTCCATTGCCGTCCTCATGGAAAAGTTCGGGATAGACGGGATACGCTTCGACTCCGCCCATGCCGTTCCGATCATGATGAAGAAGAACAACTTCCCCTTCGTGTTCGAGCGGAAGCGGGATCCCGCCGAGATGGTCGAGGGGACCATCATCGTCAATGACCGTGAGGACGATCACTACATCACGACCGGCTACTACGACTCGGCCTGCCGCGACCTTATAGCGGTGCCGCTCCACTTTTTCTTGATGCTGAACGTTGAGAAAAAGATGAAGGAGCTCGGGAAGGGCTTTTTCATCAACGTCGCCGAATGCTACTGGGGCCACGAGCGGTTCCTCACCCGCACCGGCCTCATCCCGTACAACTCGTCGCTCTTCAAGATCTGCGAGAACATCATCCACGGGAAGACTGACGTCCGCGAGATCTATCATATTTACGACAGCTACTTCCCCTCGTCCCTGCCGGAAGGGACCGAAATGCTGGGCATCCTGGGGAACCATGACGAGCGGAGGGCCCTTAACACCTTTGGCCACCGCGGGCTCCGCGCCGCCGTGGGCCTCACCTGCTTCATGAGCAGCGCCATCATGGATTACGAGGGCAGCGCCGAAGGCGAGGGATGGAAGGTCTACCTGGACAACATCTTCGTCAACTGGAACCAGTTCGAATACGCTGCGCACCGCAGCCTGCAGCCCTTCTACGCCGAGTGGTACCGGTTCCACCGGGAGATGAAGGGACGGGGATACCTGGTCTGGGCCAACAATACCATGGTGGCGGCGGCGGCGAAGTTCGTGGGGCAGGATATATGGATCGGCGTGTTCAATTTCGCCGACGCCAACCAGAACGCGTCGATCCAGTTCGACAGTCCGGCCCTCCCGATCCCGCGGGACCGCTGCTACCGCCTGAGCGATCCCCTTTACTCGAACCTGACCGGCCATTACAACTACTTTACCGGCAGGGAACTGACGATCTCCCGCGTGAACACCGTGGTCTCCTTCACCGAGCGGGTGAAGCTGCTCAAGCTTGAGCCGGTGGACCTGGCGGAGCACTACCATGATTTTCTCCGGGATTCCCTGATCCGCCTCTGCGAAATGTCAAACGTGGACCATATCCGGGAAAATTTCGCCTACGAGGAGCTTTCGAAGAACTGCGCCACCTACGAAAGGACCGTCGCCTTCATTAAAGACCACCTGGTGCCGGTATTCTGGAAGGAGCACCGCGACTTGATGGATCTGGGGCTGAAGCGGGGGTCCTTTTACCTGGTCAGGAACGGCGTCCTTGGCGGAAAAACGGCACTCGATTATGCCCGGAGGATGTCGAAGGAGCCCGATCAGGCCCTCGCCACCATCGGGAGGGACCTGATAGAGCACAACCGCCGGGGCGCCATGGTGTTCATGTCAGCCGAGGCCGAGCCCTTCTCCAAGAGCGGCGGCCTCGCCAACGTGGTTTATGAACTTCCCCGGGAGCTGGTGAAGCTCGGTGAGGAGGTCTTCGTCATATCGGGGTACTACAAGCACGGTGACGACAAGTCGGTTCGGAAGATGCAGGAGGCGGTGAAAAAATACAACCTGACCTATACCGGGGTTAATGTCGTCTTTAAGATCATGGGGGACGATTACGAGGTCGGCGTCCACTATGCCCGGGTCGAGGGGGTCCACTACTACCTCTTGGATCATCACGAGTTTTTCGACGGCCTCTACTGGGGCGTCACGTCCATCGAGAAGATACGGCGACGGGTCGCCTTTTCACGGGCCTGCGTGGAAGTGATCACCTCCTTCAACCTCAACCCGAGCTATACCTTCACCAATGACGCCTATGCGGGGATCTTCAACGGCATCGTGAAATGCGACCATTATTACCTGAACAGCATGGCCTTCAGGCGGAACACCTTCCTGCACATCATCCATAACGGAGGCTGGCAGTACTTCGACGCGTACCACCGGATGGAAAACGGCTTTGACCTGTTCAATCTGTTCAACCTGCCGTCCTGGACCGCGGGCGATTTCTGCGACCCGGTCTACCCCGAGCGGCTCAACTGCATGGCCGCGGGGATACGCTTTGCCGACCGCGTCATCACCGTGAGCCCGTCCTATGCCAGGCAGATCGAGTTTGCCTGCGACGGCCTAGAACGAATTCTGAAAAATGTCATAGGCATCAGCAACGCCATCGGGAGCGACTTCAAGATGAACCTGATAAAGAGGTTCGACGCTTCTCGGTTTGTCGCCGCGGCTTACCCGGTCTTCATCGAACAGGTGAAAGCCGATGATGCCCTGCGTGAAAAGATCGAGAAGAGGTACCCGGAGTTGCTCAAGGGGCAGAACGGCGCTGAAGAGATCGCGGATGAAACCCGCCGCGCCATAGTGATGCGCATGCGGAACAAGCTCTTCCTCCAGAGTGCCCGGAATCTGAAGGTTGACCCGGACATCATCATCTTCTCCTATATCCACCGCATTTCCGAGCAGAAGGGGTACCAGCTCCTCCTGGAGGCGTCCGAAGGTATCTTTAAAAACCTGAAATACCAGGGGGTCATCGGCGGGGCGGTGTCGTCCGGCGACCGGAAGGGCGAGGAGATCGCCCACGGCCTCTACCTGCTGGGGCAGTACTATCCGGACATGGTGAGCGTCAACATCGGCTTCCAGGACATAACGGTGCCCCTCCTGGCGTCAGACCTCTTCCTGATGCCGTCGATGCACGAGCCGGGCGGCATTTCCCAGATCGAGGCCTTCGCCGCCGGCAATCTGGTGGTGGCGCGGGCCACCGGCGGCCTCCGGGACACGGTGTTCCCCGTCAGGATGCGCGGCGATGCGATCGAGGGGAACGGCTTCCTCTTTTCAGACTATAATTCCTGGGCCTTTTACGACGCCATGGACCGGGCGCTTCAGTTTTTCAGGAGCCATGACGAGGCCACGGTCTTCAAGGCGCGGATGAACGCGGAAAAATCAGTCTATTACTGGGACCGGCCGGCGCGGGAATACGTGGAAACTGTGTATGCCATCACTGAAACGATAAGGGTGCTGGAGTGAAGTGGCGCCCTGGGACGTTCGCCCATAAAAAATGGGATAGTAAACTATCCCATTTGTTGCGAAAGGTCTTCTAATGACCGCCCTTTTGTATCAATGGAAGACCAGAGTGTAAAATGATTAATACTATATTCGGCAGCGGTACGGTAAAAGTTTAGCAGATTTTAGGTAAAAAATAAAAAATTATGCATCCATCGCAGTTCATGAAAAAGGCGCTCCCGATCATCGCCATGGTTCTCGCCGGCGGCTGCACCGCCGATCTCCGCGACGAGGAGACCATGGCCGGGAAGATCATCAAAGGCTTCGAGGGGGAGCCGGTGGTGCCGCGCAACGCGAACCGGCTTTACATCATGCCCCCGGTTAACATAACCGGCGCTTCAGAAATTACCGATAAGCTCCTGTACCGGATCAAGGCCCATATAAGCCTTGACGGAAGGCTCGGCGTCGATGCCGATGGTCAGAAGTCGGACCTGCGCCTGGAAATCCTCATCACGAAGTTCATGATCCAGAACCTCGAGTATGACACCATCGGGCGTGCCGTGAAAAAGAGGATATGGATCACCGCCGACGTGCGGTTGATGGACCTGAAGAGGAACCGGGTCATTTTTTTCGAGCGGGGGATCCAGGCCTTCCGGGCTTTTTCCGACCTGGTCCAGCCGATCGAAACCGCGCCGCAGGTCACGGAGTGCGTGCTGGACGACTTGGGCAAACGCATCACTTCCAAGACCGTCACGGGATGGTATACCGACCAGATGACCAGTATTGAAAAAGGAAAGCCTGGGGACGAAACGGAGTTCCGCGGCGGAGAAAACCGGCAATGACCACCAGATATCCGAACGCAAAACAGTTCAAGCGGGAGCTTGACGGCGACCGCCTGGAGCCGCTCTACCTTTTCCTGGGCGAAGAAGAGGGCGAAAAGGACAAGTGCATCAACCGCATCATGGTGATGGCCTTCGACGAACCCGGCGAGCGGGCCCATTCTACAGGAAGATACCATGTGGAAAATGACGAGTTCCTGGCAGGAGCTGATTTCATCCTCTCAACCCCCCTCTTTTCATCAAAGAGGGCGTGCGTGATGTACAACATAGAAAGCCTCCCCGCGGGCAGGCATGAGACGTTCCGGGAGATGGTGCGGGAGATACCTGATGGCTCGATCCTGATCCTGACGACGCGGGAAGTGCGCCCCCCGGCGTTCATGACTTCCGTGTTGGAGCGGTTCAAGGTCGTCCAGTTCTGGCGCTACTTCGACAACGATATATACAATTACATCATCGCCGGCATCCGGAAGCTCGGCCTTTCGATAGATGACCGGGCGGTGGACTTCCTCGTGGAGCGGACCGGAAACGACATCAAGAAGATCGATGATGCCATCGATATGATCAGGTATTCCGGCAGGACGGGGACAGTGGACGCGGACCTGGTCAAGAACTGCATTGATGATGTGAGGGACGCCTCGGTGTTCGATTTCATCGACGCCCTGTTCAAAAGAGACCCCCGGGCGCTGGGGCTGTGCAAGAAGGTGCGGGAGGATGAAATGCCGGACCTCCGGATCCTGTACCTGATCATGAGGCAGGCGGAGATGCTGGAAATGTTCTACTCCCTGGTCGGCGAGGGAGTGCCCCCCGAGGGTGCGATGACCAGGGCCGGCGTCTACAGCAAGAATAGGGAGAAGTTCTGGCGCTACACCGAGGCCTTCCCACGGGACCGGCTGCGGAAGGTTTTCGCGCTGATGAGCGGCGCTGATTTTTCCCTTAAAAGCGGTTCGGCGTCCAAAGAGCTGATAGCAAGCCCGGTATTCAGCCTGGTAGCGGATATGATTTACACTCTGTAATCGGAAGGATGGTGCGTATGACAACACGGGAACGATTCTCCGGCCTGGTGAAAGCGGCCCGGCCCCATGTGCTTCGGCTGGCGTGCTTCCTCTTTATCGTTTCCTTTCTGCTGCCCTATGTGGATGTCCTTGGATGCACATCGAAGAAAATCGAGACCGTCCACGGGTACCAGCTGATCAAGGGCGCTCCGGCCGTTTTCTACCTGTCTGCCATCGCCGCCTTCGTCCTGATGCTGGTCTTTTCTTTTTACCGTAAAAATTTCTCGCGGTCGATCAGGGCATTCGGGGCCTCGTGGCGCGCAATGGCTGCTGCCGTTTCCGGGTTCATCGTCTGGCTCATCCCCGGCATCCAGTTCCTCTTTGACAACGTGTACATGCTGATCGGGCAGGTGATAGGTCTGGTGTGCGTCGTTCTGGTCTTCGCTGACGCCATGGCCGTGTCTATAAGGGAGTATGCCCTGCTGCAGAGCGAGGCCGTTTCGCCGGAAGGGGCAAAGGCCCTTCCCCCGGCCCTGAAAAAGCTGCATATCGCGGCTATCGTAATTTCCCTTATGCTGGTCCCGTTCTATGGGTATTCACTCCGCGACGAGAGAATCCTGGCAGTAATGTATTTTCTTTTTCTTTCGATACCTTTCGCGCTGTCCCAGGCCATAGTAATCCAGGGGATCAGGCGCGGAGAGCGCTGGACTCTTCACTGGACTCCGGCCGTGGCAGTGCTCCTGGTCGCGACGATTGCCCTGGTTATTCTCAGCTATTTATAAGTGTGTCACCGGGCACGAATAAAGTAAGCGTCAAATTAACCCCGTCCCGTGAATCAGTCAACAAGCTTGATCATATCAGGGGTAATCATATCGGGCAGCAACACCCGCAGTTGTCCTCTTGAGGAAACACCCGGAATCCGTTCAAAAAGATAGCGAAGATATCTGTATGGCTCAAGGGCATTGGCTTTAGCGGATTCAATAAGGCTGTAGAGTACGGCGCTTGACTCAGCGCCGCGCGGCGTATTTGAAAAAAGCCAGTTTTTTCTGCCTGTCAGCACCGATTTAATTTTGCCGCTTTTCAACGATCTAACTTTGCCGGCTTTCAATCAAAATTGACCGCCCCCGCCTTGAGGCGATCCTTCATCCGGTACGAATCACCCTTCAGGGAAAGCACATGGGCATGATGCAGAAGACGGTCCAGCATGGCCGTGGCAACCGCCTCATCGCTCATGAGTTCGGCCCACTTGCCGAACGACTTATTCGAAGTAATAATGATCAAGCCGTGTTCATAGCGCGCATTGATGAGCTGAAACAGCATGCTCGCCTGCTCAGGGGATAACGATTCGTAGCCCACTTCATCGAGCAACAGCACATGAGGCTTGGTGAGCCACTTTAGCTTGCGTTTCAGTCTGCCCGCGTTATCGGCCCGTTTGAGCGCATCGATAGCGTCGCGACAACTCAGGTAATAGGCCGTGTAGCCGTTCATACACGCGTGGTGCCCCAATGCCAGCATCAGGTGGGTCTTGCCCAGCCCCGAGGGCCCGAGCAGAACCACGTTCTTCTTGCGCTCGATGAACGCGAGGCTCGAGAGCTCCTTGAACTTGGCCGGGGATAACCCTCCCTTGATCCAGGTGAGGTCATAATCCTCCAGTCGCTTCATGCCCGGCATACCGCTCTCCTTGATCCGCGTTCGTGCCGAGCCTTCCTTGCGAAGGCAGTACTCGATATCAAGAAAGGCGTTGAGAGAGTCGAGCAGTGTTTCGTCCTTCCGTGCCGGGTCGGAGAGGAAGGATTCGAGCGAGTTGGACATGACCGCGAGACCGAGGTAGTCAAGCCGGGTCGTTAGGGACGAGATCTGCGGGTTCATAGGCTGCCTCCACTCACCACGGCATCATACAGAGACGGATGCCGGGTCTCGACTTCCACAACGCTCCAGCCTCTGCGCGAACGGCTCATGATACGCCATCGCTTCTTCATGTCTGCATCATGCCGTTCCTTGATAACTGTCTTGTCATCTTCGTCGATGCGGACACGACGGGCTACCGGCTCTTCCAGTTTTATACAGCGAAGCGACCGCGTCCCGTGAAAAACCTCGGCGGTGCGCTGCGCATCGTCAACCAAGACAAGTATAGGTATGCCCTGTCTCAATAGAGAATGTAGATTGTCGAAATTATATTCCCGATCGCATCCATTTTGGCATCGGTCTGGAATTGCATATCCCCATGACCTGCTAAATTGTTATATGTAAATGAGTAGGTGTTAATAGTATAGGACGGGTTGTGAGCATAAGACACCGCTATATTTTCGCTCACCGGTGCGGCGAACTGGGCCTCCCACACATCAGTGGATGTCTGTACCATAGTCGCGTGATATTGCATTTCGCCGTTTTCCGGGTTCAGTATGTGCACTCTATAAATAATCTCTCCGGAGGAGTCGTCATACTCCACCGCCATTCCCGCTGCATTAACGGCAAAGGTATGAGTCCCTATGCTTTCGAGTTCCGTAAGCCTCACCGTATTGTCCGCCAGGATCATGAGCGTGACTCCTCCGCTCTGATACAAT
>CALMRZ010000019.1 GCA_937872225.1 uncultured Spirochaetota bacterium | reverse complement strand
GACACGGACATGGCGGAGCAGATGTCGTCCTACGTGCGCTACCAGATCCTGACGCGGGCCGCCACCTCGATGCTCGCCCAGGCGAACGCGAAGTCGCAGACGGTCCTCGAATTGTTAAAATAGGGTGGGGATTAATCCCCAGCATTGCAGACCCATTCAAAAAGCCGTCCCCAAAGGACGGCTTTTTATTTTCCTCAATCTTTTCTCCATGAAATAACATAAAGCATTCAACGCGGAGGCGCTGAGAACACGGAGATTGGGGAGGGTCATTCTTTGAATCACATATATTTGAAAATTAAGATTGTTAATTGCCAATTCTTCACAATGTATAACTTCATTTTTCACTGTTATATTATTTCTTTAGTTAAGAATGCCCCATTGACTCTGCGTTCTTTGAGCCTCAGCGTTGAATTCTTTTTATCTTTCGATGCATAAAATGTCATGAAAAACAATGGAATTCCCGGATTAATTAAAGTAATTGACATTTTATCCGTATCAACAATCCTACTTATTAATTCATATACTCATTCCATCCAGGGCAAAGGGAATCACCATGCGAAATCCCGGATTATTCCATTTCATGAAACCATCACCGGCAGGATCATACGCCCGGAAGTCTGCTTTTATCCTGATCCTGATTGCAATGCTGTCGGCAACAGCATGCTTTGATGATTCCTCGGAGAAAAAATCCGCGTCATCCGCTCTTCCCCTCATGTCCATGCTGGGCGCGGACGGCGCCGGAGCGCCTGAAAGCCCGGAGGTCCCGGACAGGCCCGACATGATCGGTTCCGGCGGCGGTACCATCACCGTATCGTTCAACGTTCCATCAATGAAAAACGCGCGGGTGTACGGGTTTGTCTTTGACGACCGGGGCGCCTTCAGGGGCGAGATCGGCTATGGCGAAACAAGGAACCTTGTCAACGGCAGAAAGACCCTGGTTGTCCATCATGCCCGGAGCAGCTACTCCAGCATCACCACCGGCGAAGACACTATATTCCCCGACGGCATCTACACCATACACGGAAAGTTCGATCTCCGCTCCGACGGTTTTGACAGCGACCAGGGCGACAGGGGCTTCAGGGTGAATTTCGCCGTCAATGGCGACACGGCCATAACCATCGCGGACGATGACGTGATACATCCGTGCTCTGAATTACTGGCATCATCCAACAGGCCAGACCTGAAATTCGCCACGGTCTACGCGTACATGTATTTTCCCGGCGGCGATCCCCTGCGCTACTTCGCCTACCGCTATGACGGTGCCGCGACCTACGTGAAGCTGAACCAGAACGGCAGCGATATCGGCAACACCATGAGCGAGGACCTGAATGCGGGAGTATACGACGTCCTGATCATAGCCGACATGGACGACAGCATCAATGACCCCATGTCACCGGCCCTGACCAACGGGGACAAGTACATCGTGGTCAAGGGCATGGTCATCGACGGGGTGGACCCCATTGATATATCCGATTACGTATTCAAGACATACATAGCCGCGATACTTCCCGCCCCCCGGGTGCATCTCCAGGCGGCCCTCAATGCCGTTACCCTGACCATCACGAACATGGCGGGAGCGGCGTCATATAACGTGTATGGCAGATCAGCCGAAGGTTTCGCGCTGCTGGGAACCATCGTCAGAGACGAAAGCGGCGATTACACCTATTACAACGATTACGGCCCGGATGATGAATTTGACGCGTACGGGCTCCCCGCAAACACGACCCTATCGTACCGGGTCGCCGCGGTAAAGAGCAACGGCGCCGAAGGCGAGCTGAGCCAGTGGCTTTCGGTAACAACCGGCGCCGTGCAAAAACCGGAAATTTACGGGAACAAGGTAATAAGCACCTCCCGGCTGGACCTGCTGGTCGGCATTCCCCGATACTGCCGTGAGATCGAAATAATCGCGCTGTCAAACTCCTGCAGCGGTCCCCAGCTCCTCAAGTATAATTTCCCCATCGGCGAAGACCAGCGCGGCAGGGAATCGTATTTTTCACTTGCAGACTTCCCCCTGTCCCAGGGCATGACCTACGCGTTTACCGTCCGCGGCAGAGACCTGCATGACGACTGGAGCGAACCGTCGTCCTGCTACCTGTTCCCGTATTGATGTAAAATTAAAAAGCGATGTCGACAGACATAACCTTCGTGTTTAACCGCCAATGGCGATCACGTCCGGACGCCTTTTTTGCCTTTCCTGCCAGGGTCATGGCCGTTCATGCCATAGGCATCCAGCATCTTGTAGATTTCCCACAATGAGTAGAAGAGAGTCAGCAGCAGGGGTCCCACGAACACGCCGGGCAGGCCGAAGGCCTGGATGCTCCCCAAGAGAAGGAAGAAGAATATAATGGGATGAAAGTTGAGTTTTTTTCCGAACACCTTCGGCTTCACCACGTTTTCCAGCAGCAGGTACCATGCCAGGCACCAGATCCCGAGAAACAGGGCCATGAGATACGACCCGGTGGCCAGGAGGTATATGACCGCCGGCACCCACACCAGGGACGTGCCTATGACCGGTATTAGGGAAAGGATTGCCGCAAGGCTCCCCCCCAGGAAGGCCAGGGGTATCCCGACGATAAAAAGGCCGATGCCCACCAGCAACCCCTGGCATATCATGATGAGAAGATTTCCCGTCAGGAGGACCCGTATCACTTCCTTCATACGGCCGATCACTTTTTCCTCAAGATCAGGGGGGAAAGGCATGTTCCTGTAAAAGAGCGCCCTCATGGCGCTCCCTTCCTTGAACATGAAAAAAAGAATCAGCAGAAGGAAGAAAAAATCAATCAACAGGCCCAGCGGATACGCTATCATGGCCTGCACGCTCGACAGCACCATGCCCGATATGTTCTGCACGAAATCAGTGGCCTTCGTGGTAATGTCCGACTTATCGATGTTCAGGTATGCAAGAATGTCCTGAACCACCCGGCTGCTGTAAATGTCGTCAATCACGCCGGCCTTTATCTGCCTCTGTACCACGTCGTAGAGCTGGAACACCTGGTCAATGACGGCAACGACGATAAAGAACAGCGGCACCATGACCAGGAGGACCAGGAACAGTATCATGATGGCGGAGCTTAAACCATCCTTCTTTACACGGGACAGTATGATATTGTACAGCGGCTGGAGCGCCATGTACAGGAGCAGGGCAAACAGAAATGGCCAGAAAAAATACCTGAAAATGAAAACAAGCCCCCCGATGACGGCTCCGAAAAGAATGAAGAAAAGCATCTTCATCGTTTTGTCGTGCTGCAGCTCGAAATAGGAGTCCCTTTTTACCATATGACCGTGCCATGAAATTACGGGCCTCTTCTCATATCAAGAAGAGGCCCGGATATAATTGCCGTTCCGCGTTCAATCAAACCAGAGATGAACACCGCACAACATGTTTTACTTAGTCAGATAGTGAGAAAGATCAGTCGCGATCCTGGTGATTGCGTGGTCAAGATACGTGTCATCGGCTATTTTCTTGCGAAATTCCTCGATCTTGTCCGCATCAAGCTCCCTGTTGTCCTGTTTAATCTCACGATCCTCCTTTTTCATGAGATCGACCATAAAAACCTCCCGGGATACCCGTTCCTCCGTGAATCGGGTTTTGCCCAGTTATTAATCGGCTGTTTCACCCACGGGGATTAGCTTTTTTTTAATGTAAGGATACGTTTTTTAGGTGGTGGAAAAGCCGGTTTTCATTCCGGGTACCGCAGAAAAATTGAGGATTTTGTTTTTCCCGGATATGCATTAATCTTCGGATTAATGCGATAAATAGTAAAATTTTAAGATACATAATCCATTCTGGCATGAATTTTATTTAAAAAAATCAATGTCAACCAAGCATCGTATCATTATTTCTTGCGCTCCCCCTTGGTCCAACGCATCCGGTACTTCCTGTACCCGCGTTGGGGTCAACCTTCTCCTGAGCAAGCAGGTCGGCGTGGTGCAAAAGTGCGGGCCGCAGGCATGCGGGGCGTGCACTCACGGGAATCATGACGGGATGCGGTCATATTTAATTTATGCGTGATTTTTGTAAATCATTGACAAATATCGCAAATTGTAAGCATAGTATACCATTACAACGAGGATCAGAAAGCTGCCATGTTTGATATAAGAGAATATTTTGATTTTGACAATACGGTGAGGGACATACGGCGGGACATCGTGGATATCGACGATGATATTGCCTATGACATCAACACCCTTATCTCGGGGCGCTTCGACAGCCTGTACAGGCGGGACCGCTACAAGCACAACGACGCCGTGATTGAGATCATTTACCCGGCCCTGCAGTTTCCCGGCAACAACAACTTCATCCTGAACCCCGACCGGGTCCGGTACCTCCTCTCCTTCTATCCGAATAAAAGCGATTTTCACAATATCGATAAAATCGTGATCCGGCCCCGCTTCATAGAGGTCGGCAATATTGAACTGGTCTCCCTTTACCTCAGGCGCAAAAAAATACTGGTGCTCTATCTGTTTCATCCCCACTTCTACCGGATGCGGTATCCGCGGTTTGATGACCGTGAACGGGCCGGCGACCACACTACTGAAGACGTGCTGAAGGACCGTCTCACGGACAACACGATCGTGAAAGACGACACTGAAGAAGTGTATGTCCACCCCCTCTGGTACCTTCTTTCCATTGTCGCCCATGGAAACGACGACAGGATAGACAAGTTCTTCATCAAGAAGGACGCCCTGAACGACCGCATCTACGAGATCATGAACGACATCTCCTTCTACTATTCACGCCACGGATACTGACAGGCATGGTCGATTACCACACGCACACCGCCCGCTGCGGCCACGCCTACGGCACCGTTGAGGAATATATCGAGTCAGCGCTGTCGCGAAAAATCCGCGAGATCGGCTTCTCGGACCACGCCCCCATGCCGGAGGCGGAGCGGGAGGGGTACACTATGTCGGCCGCGGAAGTTGAGCCATACATCGCCTCGCTGGAGAAGCACCGCCGCCGGTACAAGGAAAGGATCAGCGTCAGGATAGGATTTGAGGTTGATTACCCCCTTCTCGGGAGTTTCGCCGACAGCTACTTTACCGATCCCCGCATCGACTACCTGATCGGATCATGCCATTTCATCGACGGGTGGGCCTTTGACCATCCGGACTTCATCGACGAATACGGGAAGCGCGATATCGACGACATCTACGGTCGTTATTTCTCCATCATGGAGGCCATGGCCGCCGCACGGCTCTTTGACGTGGTCGGCCACTTCGAACTGGTGAAAAAATTCGGGTTCCGTGCCGTGAGGGACCACCGCCCCGCCATAGAAAAAATAGCGCGGCTGCTCGCCGCGGCCGGCACCGCCGTCGAGGTAAACACCGCCGGCATGGCCCACGAGGCCAGGGAAATGTACCCGGCCGACGGCATTCTGAAGATATTGTTTGACTGCAATGTCCCGGTCACCCTGGGCTCCGACGCACACCGGCCTGAACAGGTGGGGCGCTTTTTCCCGGAGGCCGCTGAAAAGCTCGCCGGCGCGGGGTACCGCGCCATCTCCGGCTTCTCAAAACGGAAACGTTATGACATCACCCTGTAGCGGCGCGCGCCGCCCCCGCAGTACGCCGGCCGCGGAGCCTGCCCGATGACCGCTCTCGAACAATCAGGCACCGGCGAATACCGCCTGCGGACGCCGTTCAGCGGCCTTACCATCGGCGTGATCGCGAAATCGGCTAACCCCGTCGACTATACCGCCGGACCTGCCGCCATCCGCGCCGCCGAAAAGGAACTCCTGAGCAAAGCAACCGGCCTTGAACCGCGGAACATCGTGGCCCTGGACCAGCGTCACGGCGATTCCATCATCATCGTCCATGACAGGCCGGGGGAGGACTCCCTCATCTTCGGTGAAGCGGACGGCCTCGTGACCGTGGAGTCCGGCATATGTCTGGTCATACGCACCGCGGACTGCGTCCCGGTCTTTGCCTATGACCGGATACGCCGCGTCCTGGGCGCTGTCCATTCAGGCTGGCGCGGCACGCGGCTGGCCATCGCGGGGAAGATGGCTCGCCTGATGAAGGACCGGTACGGCTCGTCGCCGGGCGATATCCATGCCTGGATCCTCCCTTCCATCGGTCCCGGGTCATACACGGTAGGCAGGGACGTTGCGGACCTGTTTCCCCGCGACATTACCGAAAAAAACGGCGTTATCCGCCTCGACCTCTGGGGTAATATTGAGCGCTCACTTATCGACGAAGGAATTCCCCGGGACAATATTTTCAGCGCCGGGATGTGCACCCTGCAAATGAAGGAAGAATTCTTTTCCTACCGGGCCGGTGACGCGGGGCGGAACCTCAACTTCGGGTTCCTGTCCTGACCGGCGCGGGGCCGCGTCATTTCCCGTGGACCTTCTTCTCGATCATCCGGCAGATGATCTCCATGTCCAGGACCGGCTTGTGGATGATCGATTCGAGATCGATGCCCATGGCGACCAGGTCTTCCGAAGGCATGTAATCGATGGAGCCGGTGTGGATGAAGCACTTGATCCGGGGCTGGAGCTCTATCGCTTTGGCCACCACCTCGTTGCCGTCCATGTCCGGAAGTCGCAGGTCGACGATGGCGGCGTCAAAGGCCTCCGCAGACATTATGGCAAGGCCCTCCCGGGCCGATTCCGCTGTCTGCACTATAAAGCCGTGGTCCTCAAGGAATCCCTTCAGCATCCTGGTTATCATTTTTTCGTCATCGATGATCAGTACCCGTATCGCGCTCATGGCTGCCTCACAAGGGGAAGTTTGATGGTGAACACCGCGCCTTTGCCCGGACTTGAAGACACGTCTATGGTCCCGCTATGCGTTTTCGTGACGATGTAATAGGAAACGGAAAGGCCGAGCCCCGTGCCCATGCCGACCCCCTTCGTGGTATAGAAGGGTTCGAAGATATGCCGCTGGACTTTGGGATCGATGCCGGGTCCGTTGTCGGATATCATCATAACGGCGTGCTGTCCCTCCTTTCGTGTCCGTATCGTTATGGTCGGCTGGAATTCTTTTTCCTTCACGGTCGCCATGGCCTGGGAGGAATTTTTAAGAAGGTTCAGGACGACCTGCTCTATGCCGGTCTCCGAGCAGGGAATCATGCCGAGTGCCGCGTCATAGTCCCTGACGATGCGGATCTTCTTGAAATCATATTTCTTTTTCAGGTCATAATCGTTGGAGGCGATTTCCACCGTCTTGTCGATGAGCAGGTTGATGTCCACCGGGGCGATAACCGATTCGCTCCGCCTGCTGAACTGGAGCATGTTCGATACTATCTTGGCGGCGCGCTGGCCCGCGTCCTGGATACCGTGCAGGTAATCCATGATCTCACGCTCGGTGAGATAGGACAGCACCGACTCGAGGCTGATGCCGATCCGCTCGGCCTCCCTGCGGTTTTTCTCAATTGCCGGGGAAAGCCTGTTAAGGGCCGCCTGTATTCCCTGGAGGATGATGCCCAGGGGATTGTTTATCTCATGGGCCATGCCCGCCGCGAGCCCCCCCAGGGAGGTCATCTTCTCGGTCTGGATCATCATTTCCTGGTGGATCTTTTTATCCGTCATGTCATTTATCATGATGACCGCCATGTTCTCCATCGGCATCAGCCGGAAGTCGACATGGCGGAACGTGCCGTCCTTGCACCGGACATCCACCTCTTCCGACTGCAGCGCCTTTCTTCGCGCCACGGCGACCTCGACGGCCTTTTCCCAGGCCTCGCTTATTTTTTGCCGGTACGCGGGATCCGGGTACGCGGCCATGTTCCACGCGTCCATGTCGGGGACGTCATCGAGGGTGTAACCCAGCGTATGAATAAGGGTCTTGTTGAAATAGGTGAACCGGTTGGCGGCACTGTCCAGGAGGGCGATCGGGATCGGGGAATTATCGATCATCTTCCTGAACTGTTCCTCGCTCTTTCTCAGGGCCTCCATCGTTTCGAGGCGGATGATGACGTCCCCCATCTGAGCCCCGATGCTTTCCAGGACATTGCGCGCCGCGGGGGCAATATCATTCCGCGTGTGGGAAGCGACATTCATTGCGGCCACAACCTTCCCCTTGTGCACAATGGGGATTGAAGCCAATACCTTCACGTTTTCCTCCTGCACGGTATCAATGAACCCGCCGGAAAGATTCCTGAATTCCGGGTAGATAGGCTTTCCTTCCATGGCCATGCGGTAGGGCTGGGTATCGGGACTGTAGTATGATACCTTGTCTACAAATTCATCGCTGAGTCCCCTGTGGCAGACCAGCTTCAGCCCCCCTGTATCAGGGTCCTTGAGATACACCCCGCCGGAATCCATCTTCGTCCCCTTGATCGCGGTTTCCAGGCAGAGGGCCATGGCCTCGTCCAGGCTTGTGGCGGCGCTCAGGGCCCGGGCCAGGTCGCGCTGGACCACGAGCAGTTCCTCGGCGTACTTGCGCGGGGTGATGTCCCGGGAAACGCCCAGCACGCTGTAGGGCCTGCCGGATTCATCGTACAGGAACTTCATCGTGCTTTCTATCCACCGCCGGGACCCGTCCTTGTGGTTCTCTTCGAGCACCATGGTCCTCGTCCTGTTCCTGTCCGCGCCGGGACCGGCGGCAAGCTCCATCTCCTTTTTTAATAACCGCTCTATCTCTTGCAGGGATTGTGGCGGCAGCAGGTCCTTCATCGTAAGGTTAAGCATTTCCGCTTCGGAATACCCGAGGATCCTGGTCCCCGAGGAACTCATGTACACGAATTTCATGGTCGCCAGGTCAAGGACCCAGAGATTTTCCGGGGTGTTCGCCATCAGGAGACGGTACTTTTCCTCCCGTTCCGCCAGGGCAAGCTCCATCCGCTTCCGCCTGGTGATGTCCCGCGCCAGTCCAAGGACCTGCCGGGGCGCCCCCGACCCGTCCCGTATGAATCGCGCCGTGACCTCTATCCACAGGACCGACCCGTTTTTATGCATCAATTCAGCCTCGAAGGTCCGGGACCGCCGCGGATCAACATCCTTGACCCCTTCCAGGGCCAGCTCTTCCGCCAGGATATTCTTTGCCCCGTCAACGGATTCCGGCGTCAATGTCTGGTCGATGGTCATCGTTATCAATTCATCCGGCGAATAACCGGTCAGCTCCTGGCTCGAGTAATTGGCGTACCTGAACCTCCGGGTATCAATGTCGATGATCCAGATCATGTCTGATATGCTTTCCGCGAGAAGCCGGTACCTTTCCTCGCTCTCCGCCAGGGCCTGGTCGGCGCGCCGGCGGTCGGTTATATCGCGCGACACGCCGAGGATACTGACGGGCTTTCCCGAAGCGTCACGCAGGAACCGCATGGTCATCTCGGTCCACACGATGGAGCCGTTCTTGTGTATCTGTTCCAGCTGCAGGGTCCTTGATCGGTCCGGGTTGACGCCGGGCTGACCGTCCCGGGCCAGCTCCTCGTGGAGGACTTTCCCGACCGTTTCAAGGGACCGCGGCGTGACGATGTCGGTTATCTTGTTGCGGCTGGATTCCTCTTCGGTATACCCGAGGATGTTGACGCTGGAGGGGCTGTTGTAGACGAAGGACATGGTCTGCAGGTCAAGGACCCAGACGCTGTCGGACAGGTTATCCATGAGGAGCCGGTATTTCTCCTCGCTTTGCCTGAGGGCCTCTTCCGCATGCTTTCGGTCAGTGATGTCCATGGCGGCGAACACTATGCCGGAGTCAAGTTTTCCTTTTTTGAACGGCACCGCGTTGAGGTGGACGTCAATGGCTGTGCCGTCCTTCCGTACCGCCCTGACCTCAAAGGAAGCCCACCCTTTTTCGAAAATCTGGCCGGACATCTCCATAACGGCGCTCTTGTATTCCTCTTTCGTCGCATAAAACATGCTGAGGCTCCTGCCCGTTATCTCCCCTTCCGTGTACCCGAACATCTCGCAGTAGGTGGCGTTGGACCATGCCATGAGGCGGTTCTCGATAAAACCGAGTCCCACCGGCGCGACCCGGACAATGTTGCGGAGCATTTCCTCCTGCCGCAGCAGGTCTTCCCGCGCCTTCAGCAGCTCACTGTTCTGCTGTTCGAACTGCTCGTTGACCGCCTCAAGCTCCTCGATCGTGGCCTGGAGCTCCTCGTTGGCCGCAACGAGCTCCTCGTTGGTGCGCTGCGCCCTGTCCTCGGCCAGCTTTTGCGCTGTGATATCGCTCAGTATTATCTTTACTCCGCTGAAACGGCCGTTAACATAGGTGGGGCGGCCTGAAGTCCTGAGCCACTTGATGTCGCCCGACCTGGTGATCCCCCGGTATACGCCGGACACCGACTTCCCTTCCCTGCTGGAACCAAAGTTCCTGACAACCTTCTCGTGGTCATCGGGATGCACGAAGTTCAGGAAGCCCCTGCCCACCATATCCTGTTCCTCATAACCGGCGATGTCCGTAATGCGGGAACTCACGTAGGTAATGACGCCGTTTTCGTCAGCTGACAGGATGACATCCTGGATGTTGTTGACGAGGTTCCGGTATTTCTCCTCGCTCTCCCGGAGCCGCCGCTCCATCCGGTGCTTGTTGAGGGCCGAATCAATATTGGCGAGAAGGTCGCGGTCATTGATGGGCTTGTTCAGGTAACCGTAGGGCACGGTGTCGCGGGCCCGCTCAACGGTCGCGTTGTCCGCGTTGGCGGTGAGGTAGATGACCGGGACATCGGAATCCTTCTGTATCGCGCGCGCGGCCTCGATCCCGTCCATGGCGCCGGCGAGGATGATGTCCATGAGGATCAGCTCCGGCGCCTTTTCCCGGGCCAGCCTGACCGCCTCTTCGCCGGTGTTCGTCATCGCGGCCACCTCGTAGCCCAGCTTTTCAAGGCTCTTTACCAGGCTGAGGGCGATGACCAGTTCATCTTCAACAACCAGCAGCTTCCCTTTGCTCATGAACAGCTCCGGGATGAGGCGAAATCCGATGTCAGCAATCTGGCTTGCATTATGTCCTCTGGGAAATATCCGCCATCATTATATTGTCACTGCCGTTCCGCTGAAACAATTAATTAACCAGAGTCTCAATAATTACAAGAAAATTTTCCGCATGTGGGCGATTCAAGGAGGGAATGAACATCACGGGCCGGACCGCCGATTATGACGGCATGAAACAAAAAGCCTGCCGCGTTTAGCGCGGCAGGCCCATGGTCAGGCATTTGATATCAATCAGCACGCCTGCTTGCTTTTACCAGTGAATCTTCCCGGAATGTTCATCTTCCGCAGCTTTTCCGGTATGGATTTCACGATTGATTCTATCCTGTCTTCAAGGCCCCAGGGCCTCACATTCTGCAGAAATTTCGGTTTGACCCAGATGATCAGCGCCGGCAGCACCGTGAGGGAAAGGGTGCCGCTCAGTATCATGGAGAGCGTGACCAGGAGACCGGACACCTTGACGATCTTGAAGGACGAGAACCCCAGGACGGCGAAGCCGAGGCCCACCGTCAGGGTGGCCGTGACGACGGAAAGTCCGGTTGTCTCCAGCGTGCGCCGGTACGCCGCTTCGAAATCAAGCTTCCGCACGACATGCTCGTACTTGAAGCGCTCGATGAAATGGATGCAGTAGTCGATGCCGGCCCCCACCGCGATCGACGCGTTGATCAGCGTGCTGTAATTGATGGGGATCCCCAGGTACCCCATGACCCCCAGGGTTATGATGAGGGTAAAGGAGATGGGTATCGACGCGAAAAATCCGCCGGTGACGGACCGGAAGATGAACATGCACGCCAGCAGCACCACGATGACCGTCACCACAATCGACTGGATCTGGTTGACCAGGATCGCCTCGTTCATCATCAGGTTGATGGCGGGCATGCCGGAGATGACGATCTTTTCGACATAGGGGTCGTCATCGGGGAATATTTTTTTGAACATGACGTTGAAGCTGCTCTGGAAGTCGCGCAGGAAATCCGCCTTGTCGCTCCTCATGAACACCACGTACTGCATCAGCTTCATGTCGTCGGTCACCAGGTAGCGGTACACGTCCTCCCGGGACGCCGCGAACTGGTTCAGGCAGACGCCGATGATGCTGCGGTCAGTGAGGGACCTGTCCTGTATGCCGTCAACCTTCACGCTGGGGATCTTCTTGAAGGCGTCATTGTCGTCATGGTAGAAGACCTTGTAGATCACCTTCAGGGTGTCGGTGATGCTCATGATGTTCCCCACCGGTCTGACCGTCACGCCGTCGATGACCGCGTGGGGCTCCTTGAGGTCTTTCAGCTGCTTCCCGAGGAGGTCTATCTTCCGGAGGGTCACCGGCTGGGTGATGTCCGTGTGGAAGAAGTCGCTCAGGTAAAAGAACTTGCCGAGAAACTCTTTCCCGATGGGGGTGTTTTTGCAGTTCCGGATAGCAGCTATGTACCGCCGCGCCGCGTCCCTGCCGGCGGCAGTGTCAATGGTCGGTATCCGGTGGATGATGTCCTCTATCCCCGATTCCTGCGGCGTCATGGTCAGGTTCTTGCCGCTCACGTACAGGTAATCGTCGGCCATGGCGCTCAGGTCGTCTTCCGGTGCCGACGCGCCCATCCCGGTCTTTCCGTTTTTCTTTTTCTGCTCGCTCTCGTAATACTCGTTCATCAGGTCGGTGAAGAGGGCGATCCGCTTTTCGATCTCATCCTGGTTCCGCACCGGGTTTTTCCTGAAATTGTCCAGGTCATCCGCAAAATAGGCGCTCATGACGGCATTGTTCTTCAGATCGGGACAGGCGTCCTGGAGGCCGCGGAACGCGGCGGTGAAGTCGCCGATCCTGCCGGCAAGGTCCTCCCGCGCGGCCTTTCCGTGGAGGTTGACCCTGTCGCGCATTTTGAACACGATGCACATCTGCCCCGTGCCGGTGAGTTCCTTGTTGATGAACTTGTCCGCCTGGCGGAGGGGGTTCTTCTCTAAAAACATGAAGGAGATGCTGCTTTCGGTCTTCAGAAAAAACAAGCCGACAAAAAAGACCGCGGTGACGATGACGGCGCCCCCGAACACTTTCTTCGCGTGGCTGGCCGTGTTCTCGCCGCCCCGCATCACCATCTTCATTATTATTTTCTCGAAAAAAGTCTCCGTGGTCCCCTTGGGGGGCGGCTGGAGGGCAAGCACCGCCGGCACGTAGGTGAAGGTGAGGATGAGGTTTATGAATATGCCGAGGGTCACCAGGTAGCCGAGGCGCTGGATGTCGACGACATCGATAAACACGTCGGAGATGAAGGCCGCCATGGTCGTAATGGCGGACAGGAAGATGGCGGTGTCGATGCTGTCCGTGGTCTCCACCAGCACGGCCTTCACGTCCACGTCCCTTCTGCCGGCCAGCTTTTCATAATATCGAATGAGGTAATGAATGACGTAGGAGCTCCCCACGGCGATGAGGACGCAGGGCATGACCATGGTGCCAGAAGAGAAGTCGATCCCCGCCAGGAGCATCCCACCCATGAGCCAGATGATGCTGATCACCACCGCGGTCAGGGGAAGGTATATGCCGGTGGGCGTCCTGATGGTCAGGAACAGTATCAGCAGGATGATGACGGCGGTAAGGGTCATGAAGATGGACATGTCGTTGGTGACAAACTCCTGGAGGAGCGCCTCCGCGACGGGCATGCCGGCGATATAGATGGTGAGGTCCTTTGGTTTGTTTTTATCGGCTATGGAATTGAATATATCGTATATCTTGGCGACATCGTAGATGTTCGCCACGTTGTACAGTTTCGATTCAAGGTTGTTTCTCGAGAAGGGATCCATGTTCCTGATGACGAAGCGGTACAGGTCATCGATGCAGTCCTGGTAGGTGACCTCCACGTCGGGCTTCTCGTAGGTGGCGTCATTCTCGATCATCCGATAGACCATGTTGAGGTATTCCTCATTCACCTCTTTCGTCCCCAGCGAGGCGTAGAAATCCTTCTGGTATTCCCTGAAGGGCCTCAGGAGCTTCAGCATGAAGGAGCGGATCGCCTTCCGGTTGTCCTCCACGGTTTCCTTGATATACTCGTCATCGACCAGGGTCCCGTCCACTTTCTTGTTGTATATCTCCGCGGGGAAATAAAAATCCCGGCCCTGGAAGCGGTCTTTCAGTCTCGCCTCGTCGACCATGAAGGACATCTCGCGCCGGATGATCTCGACCTTGTTGTCGATCCGCTTTTCGACCGGCACCATGATTGCACACGCCTTGCCGTCCGCGGAAAAGAGGGTGCCCTTCAGGAGGTCGTTCCCCTGGAGCTCCTTTTCGAGGAAGGGAAGCAGCTTTTTCAGGTCCTCGTCGCTCTTCGGAAGCTTTTTCATCATTTCCGGGTCCGGATCGATGAGGCCGGCCTTTTCCCGGGCCTTGCTGGTCAGGTTCCCGAGGACGATGGTATTGGTGCTCTTGTTGACCATGACATCGTCGGCGTTGATGATGCTCATGATCTGGCCGGGCGTGAGCTTGGAGGGGACCTCGACGGTCTCCTTCCTACCGGTGATGATGTTCTTGTAGGTCTTTTCGACCTTGAGGGCCTTGAACTGCTTTATCACCTGCTCCACGTAGCGGAGGGTCTTGACGTTGAAGATCCCCTCCTTTTCGTTTTCTATGCCGATGAGGATCATGTCCTTCATGGAAAACTTTTTCTGCGTCAGGTGGTAATACTTGATCACGTCCATCTTGCGGGAAAAGGCCTTCATCGGATCAACGTTGATGGAGAAGTTGGTGCCGATCATCACGGCGAAAAAAACCGTGAGGGCGACAATGCTGACGATTACCGCCTTCGGCCATTTAACTGATAATTGCACTAACCATTTCATTGTCTTGCCCTCTGCTGTATCATGTATGGTTCCGGTCCAGAACCGGAGAACCGCGCCTGCCCATGCGCAGCTCTGCCCCGGGGAAAGGATCAGATTTCGGTTACCGGGAAGCCGGTACCGGCAGGATTAATGAAAGAGCGCCTGTGTTCCAGGAGGAGAAAGCTCTGCAGATTCATTAAATCCTCCAAAATTCCATATTAGACTCAAGGTAACAACACAAACTGTTCTTTTTCACCCCGCCGCCAGCGGCGCAAGGGTACAATTCATCTATTGGCTGTTATTCATCGAGTCTATATATATGTTTAATCACTGAACGGCAAAATAGGGAATTCGATCATAAAAATCAATTCATATTTACTTTAATAATTCAAATATTTTCTTTATAAAGCAGCCAAACCGCTTTTTCCTGACGTATCCCGGAACAATCATGGCCTCGTGGCCCCGACGGCGGGATCACGCCGGTCCATCGGTAAAATATTAAACTCGACAGGGGGGTTCCGGCAATTACTATTTATAAGGGTAACACAAAAGAGACACGCGTGATCGGTCAACAAATTCGGGCTCTGTGCGGGAGGGGATCCGTTGCTGGTTCCGGGACGGTTTATCGGCCGAATCCATGACCCGGTCAACCGGGTGTCAGGGATGTACCATTTCATGCTCCCCGGCCATATCTCCGAGTCGGACATGGCAAACGACAGGACGGCCCGGTACTGCATCACCGCCATGAAAATCATCATCAGGAATCTCACCGGCATGGGGGTTAAAAAAACCGCCATGCGGGCATCGATCTTCGGAAGCGGCACCGTAACCGGCTCAGCAACGAAAAGCGCCTTCGGCGGCGCCCCCCTCGCCGGCCAGAACGTGAGGTTCGCCAAACTTTTCCTGGAAATGGAGGACATTCCGCTCTGCCAGGACGATACCGGCGGCCCCTACTCCAGGAAAATAATCATGGATGTACGGAGCGGCAGGGTGTACATGAAAAGGAAAACCGGCATGGAAGACATGAAGAGCCCGCTCTTCACCGCCGCATTCTCCGCCCCTGCAACCCGGACCCCCCGATGATTTTTTGCCGCGGTTGATTATTGTAATGGACTATCTGCGCCCCGGGCCGTACAAATGGCCATGGATCTCGTCGAAATTTTCATCGTTGCCGCGGCCCTGGCCATGGACGCCTTTTCGGTGTGCATCTCCTGCGGCATGGCCATCACCGATCCGGACCTGCGGCACTACTTCCGTCTATCCTTCCATTTCGGCCTGTTCCAGTTTATGATGCCCATCATCGGCTATTTCGGCGGCATGTACCTTGAAAGCTACATCAAGGCCTTTGACCACTGGATAGCCTTCGGGCTCCTCCTGTTCATCGGCCTCAAGATGATCTACGAGGCCTTCTTCCATAAAGAAGAAACATGCGAGCCCGCCAGAGACCCGTCGCGGGGGTGGTCCCTGATCGTGCTGGCCGTTGCCACCAGCATCGACGCCCTTGCCGTGGGCCTCTCCCTCGGCGTCCTGGGCCGTCCCATACTCCTCCCCAGCGTCATCATCGGCGCCGTCTGCGCCGTCTTTTCGATCATAGGCATCTCCATCGGCAGACGGGTCGGCGCCATCGTCGGGAAACGGGCCGAGGCCGTGGGGGGCCTTATGCTCGTGGCCATCGGAATCAAGATAGTTATCGAACATACCCTGGGCTGACATGTTCCCGAGGCAAAGTACACGAATTGAGGAGGATATACCATGACCGGCGGCCAGCATGAATCCGCTGAGGTAAAACTTCTGAAAACGGCCTTCATCCTGAGCATCATCACCATCGTCTACAATGTCGGGGAAGGCCTCTTCTCGACCCTGTTCGGGTACGGAGACGACACCCTGGCCCTCTTCGGCTTCGGCGTGGACAGTTTCGTGGAAGTGATCTCCGGTATCGGCATCGGCCACATGGTCTGGCGGATGCGCCGCAGTCCCGTGAGCGAGCGGGACCGCTTCGAGCGCCGTGCCCTGTACATTACCGGCGTGAGTTTCTTTCTCCTTGCCGCCGGCCTCGTTATCGGCTCGGCGCTTGCCATCATCAGCGGCGCCAGGCCTGACACGACCATCGCCGGCATCGTCATTTCGGCAGTATCCATCATAACCATGTGGTTTCTCTATTCGTACAAGCTGAAAACGGGCAGGGCCCTTGACTCGGCCCCCATCATAGCCGACGCCAACTGCACAAAGACATGCTTCTATCTGTCTTTCATACTCCTCGGTTCAAGCGTTCTCTACGAGCTCTTCAGGATCAGTTACCTCGACATTGCCGGGAGTCTGGGGATCGCCTGGTTTGCCTTCAGCGAGGGGAAGGAATCGATAGAAAAGGCGCGGAGCAATTCCCTCACCTGCTCCTGCCACGACTGCGACGTTTGATCACGCCCGGCCTTAGGGACGGGCCGCCTGCCGCTTCGCCCTGTACCTCATCGCCAGAATGGTAAAATCATCCTCGAACATGGCATTTCCCTTGAACTCGATCAATGATTGATAAACCTCATCGCATAATTCACCGACAGGGCCATGGCACCGCGATTTCAGAACGCTGATGAAGCGCTCTTCACCGAACAATTCATCGCCGTGGTGCTCCTCTATTATTCCGTCGGTGTAAAGAACGACAATGTCATTATCTTGGAGCGTGAGCGCGACATCCTCGCAATTCGACGGAATATAATCGCTTATCAGCCTCCCCCTGGTGTTTACGATTTCCGTGCTGCAGTCGGCGCGGATTATGATGAGGGGGGGATGGCCGGCATTCGCGAACACCAGCTTTCCCGTTTCCAAATTTATGTGGCACGAAATGGCGGTGATGAAATTGCCGCCGGTTTTTCCCTTCAGGGAATCGCTGATGGCCGCCAGGTGACGGGACGGACAGCCCGCGTTCATTTCCCAGGACGCCAGGGACATTTTCACCATCGCCGCGGTAAGGGCGGCCGACACGCCGTGTCCCGAAACGTCGCAGATGAAAAAACAGACGGCGTTACCGCCGGCGGCGTCCGGGAGCTCCTTGCCGGGGATCAGCACGTCGATGAAATCGCCGCCCACCCCCATCATCGGGACATACTTGAAATGAATTTCAGCCCGTTCCATGGAGGGGAGTTCCTGGGGCAGCAGCGCCGTCTGGATTTTGCGCGCCAGCTCTATGTCATGGAGCAGGATGTCCCGTGTCTCAACAAGCTCGCTGGTGCGTTGGGCCACCATCTGTTCGAGGTTGTCCTTGAGCGCGTTCAGGCTGCTGAAGGTTATGGCGTTTTCCATGGCAATTAAAAACGCGGAGCGTATATTGTTGAGGAAGACCACCTCGTACCGCTTCAGCTGCTGGAGGTTCTGTTTTTCCGGCAGAACCAGCAGCGCGGCAAGCTCGCCCATGTGCAGGAGGGGAAGCAGGTACTGGGCTTCGTACCGCACAAAAAGATTCATCAACGGTTCCCGGACATCTTCATAGCTCTCTTTGGATTCCACGAGGTCCTTGTCCACCAGATGGTTTGTCCGACCGAACCATTCCTTCATCTCCGGATTCATGTCGCACATCATTGAAGCGATGGTGTTGACCCTGAATTCACCGTGGGGACAGACAACAAGGTTCACGTATTTAAATGAAAGGGATTTTTTTATAACATCGATAAATTCCCTCACCAGTTCATCAAGTGTTTTTAAATAGGAAATATCATTGATGAAAGAGGCTTCAATCCTGTGCAGGTCATACTTCCGCTTGTTGAAAAGCTGGTCGATCAGGGGCTGTGTTTTCATGAGGTACAGGCAGTTCGCGTAGAACCAGACCGCAGCCACGGCGAAGAGGGGCCCGCTCCCCTGCTTAATCAGATACGGGTAGAGGATGATGAAGAGCAGCGCATTGGGAATGATAATGAGGGAAGATATGACGGCCCACATGAAGGTGACGTGAAGAACACTCCGGATATCCAGCAGTCGGTAGCTCAGGACGCCGTATCCCAGAAACGCCAGGGGAATGAACATCATGTTACTGAGGGGGTATATGTCAATGCCATTGATGGCGGGAATATTGGTCATGGTGAGAAGGCCGATTATTATAAACGAAAGAAGGATATACTTCAGTTTCAGCCGCATGATCTGGTTTTTTTCAGTGCGCAGTTTTCGTATGAAGAACACTATCAGATATATGACCATTACTGAACCGGAAACCGAAATTATCTGAAAAGCGATTCCGCCCTTGGCGATGTATCCCCATGAATAGGTGTACAGGCCGTAAAAATAGTGGTCGGAAAAGGTGGTCAGGGAGATTACAAAACTTATGACAAAAAAAACCGGCAGTATAAACCTGCTTCTGGTGCCGGTCATCTTATAAAAATAGAGGATTGTAACGGGTGGCAGGTACACATAAAAGAAATGGACGCTGCGTTCTATATGGAGAAGGAGATCCTCGTTGCCGCGGAAAACATGGTGGCAGATGAAAACGGGATTTAACAGCGACCACCACAGGCACAGCAACGAGAACAGCACATTTTCCTGCTTCAACTTTCCCCTGGCGATGGAAATGACGGCCAGGGTGACCCCCATGACAAGAGACAGGAGGGGTGGAATGACATAGATATTCAGTTTTTCAAAAAAACTTTCCATGACCAATGGCAAGGCCGCCGGCAGATCAAGTATAGGAGCATCATGCGGCAAGCGCTGTAGCTACACTATAAGATTTATCCCCTTTGTCTACCATTAAATAATAGCGGCGTTACACTGAAAGGGTTTTCAGCCGGGTGATTATTAATCTTGACATCGCGATATTTCTGCTGGCAACATAGGCCTGATACGCTTGCACCGTCCCCCGGAAGGGGATATTTCACGGATACTAAGCTGTGACAATAAACCCGACAGGGTTGGTCATATTATTCTTGACGCCGCTCCACCGCTTGTGTTATTTGTTTAACAACTGTTAAAAAATTTTCTGGGGGAATACAAAATATGACAGTACAGGCTGACGTTGAGGAAAAATACCGCAAGGCCGCTGGCATCATAGCCCGGGCGGGCATGGTCCCGTTTCAGGTAACGCCGACCCTCATCGACATCGTGAAGTTCTATCTCGAAGAAGACGACGCCGATTTCATAATCAAAAACTACAGCGGAAAAACAACACTCTCGGCCGACGAGATACGGGCCACCTCGGGAATGACTGACGAGGAGATAGCGAAAAAAACCGGGGCCCTGGCGAAGAAGGGCATTATATTCAACCAGCCCAACACGAAGGGCGTCATGGTCTACCGCCTGCTCCCCCTCATCATCGTCGGCACCTTTGAATACACCTTCATGAACGAGCTTCCGAAGGGTGAAAAGCTGAAGGACCTGGAGAAGATCGCCAGGCTCTACCACACGCTCCTCGGCGAACTGAAGGACCTCATCCAGGGAAACTACGACAATCTCCTCCCGGTCTTTGAGCACCAGCCTCCCATCGACCGGACGGTCCCGGTCTTCACGAACGAAGGCGGGAAGAAGATCAACATCATCATAAACCAGGATATGAAGGCCGAAGAGCACATCATACCATCGAAGACCGTTGATGAGATCATCGACAAGTATGACGACATAGCCGTGGGCCACTGCTTCTGCCGGAACTACACGAAGGTGCTGGGCCACAGCTGCGCCACCGGCGCCCCCACCGAGGTATGCTTCACCTTCGGCAAGTCGGCGCGCCACACCATCGGCCAGGGCTTCGCCCGCAGGGTCACTAAGGAGGAGGCGAAGAAGATCATGCTACAGGTCGAGGAGGCCGGCCTGGTCCACAAGGCCTTCCACAACAACTCGAACATCGAAAAAGAGGAAAACAGCATCTGCAACTGCTGCAAGGACTGCTGCGACACCTTCACCCTTTGGCGGAACGGCGCCTCACCCATGATCAACTCGACCATGTACCTGTCCGTGATAAACGCCGCGGCTTGCACCGGCTGCGGCATATGCGTCGAGCGCTGTCCCGTCGACGCCATGGCCATGAATGACGACGGCGTCGCGGTGCGCGAGGAGCGGTACTGCATCGGCTGCGGGGTGTGCGCGCGCTTCTGCCCGGCCGACGCCATATCCCTGCAGGAGGGCATGCGGCGGGTCTGCGTGCCGCCGCCGCGCCTGAGAAAATGACCGGGCCGCCGTCCCCGGTGCGTCACACCCCGAAGGGTGTATAGCGCATGATGTGCTTCGCCTTCCGGTCCTTCCCGTGGTGTCCCTCGAAGGGCCGCACATCCATTTCCACGACCGTGCCGGAAGGCAGTATGGCGGCGCGTTCGGTATAGAAGCTCGCCATGAAGGGCCGGTCGGAAATATCAAGAGCCTGTATCGACCTCGCCATGGCATGGGTGCCGAATTTCACGAAGGAGCCCTTCGTCGCCAGGGACACCCGCATCACACCCCTCTGGGCTATCACCGTCCGCACCAGTTTCCCGTCTTTCACCGAGAACGTGACCAGGGGCCTGTTGTCCTTCACGTGGAAGCCGCGGCGCACGACGCGGAGATCCATGATGTGGTCGTCCCCCTCGGCCATGGAGCACTGCAGGTATTCCGGCGTGATGTCGAAGGTCATGTCCGCGATGAACTTGGTGTAGCCCCACTCCCCGCGGCCGGCGTCCCGCGCCTCGATCTTCGTCACCGGGAGGTGCATCACCAGGACCCCGAAGCCCGGGCAGTTCCCCTGCCTGAGGGCCGGCACGAAGCCCGCCAGGGGAAGGTGCTTCCGGCCGTACAATACCGGGATCGCCACCGGCACTTCGCCGTAGGGGCCGATGGTCGTGTCTATGTAATTGTAGGCGCCGATGACCGCGATCGCCCTGCCGTTGGGCATGGTGACCGGGTGCATCCGGTCCGACGGCAGGATTGACCTGACTTTCTTGACGTCCGCCGTGAAGTAAAGGGTGAAGAAATCGTCGCGCAGGTAGAGAATGGGTAGTTCGAAGGACGCCCTGCCGTATTTCGCCATTGTACCCGGCCTGGTACCGGAGAAAAAACCGTGATCGCCGCCTGTATTCACATTCATGGCACACCTCCGCGGTAAGACAACAAATAATGGCAGATACGGTGGATTCCATCAAGTGAAAAACGGTAATCAGGGTGATTGAAGAAATAGATTATCAAAAGAATAATATATTTGACTTGATATGTTAAAAATAACATATAGTACCGAGATCCAGATTATCAATTAGCCAATACTCTCGAAAATATTATACACGATCCATGTTCATGGCTTCGGGACGAATACGGTTGTCGGCAGTCCATGGACATGCTCTCTGCATCATAAGGCGTCAACAATGAAGTCTATCATCAGAAAATGTTTTTACATGGCAACTTTCATTTTATCTGCTGTATCAATCCACCCGGCCAGCATAGATCTTTCCATCGCCGCCAGTCTCAAGGAAGTCGTCACGGAACTCTCCAACGACTTCGCGAACATGAAACCCGCTGTTTCATTCAAGAGAAACACGGGCGCCCCCGGAGCTCTGGCCACGCAGATTGAAAATGGCGCTCCCTGCGACATTTTTTTCTCAGCCAATGCCGACTGGGCCGACTATTTAATGAAAAAAAAGCTGGCCGATGCCGGCTCAATATCGGTATTAGCTTTCAACGAACTGGTTTTTGTAGGAAAATCTGGACTTAAAGTAAACGGCTTAAACGATGTGGTCACGCTCAAAAAGATCGCCATAGGCAGCCCGAAGAGCGTCCCCGCCGGCGAATATGCCATGGAGGCCTTCACAAAGGCCGACCTTGTAGGCAGGCTCAAATACAAGCTGGTTATGGCGAAAGATGTCCGCGAATGCCTGATGTACGCCGAGCGCGGGGAGGTTGACGGCGCCTTTGTGTACAGGACCGATGCGGCGATCGCGTCCAGAAACGTGAAAATACTTTTCATCGTTCCCCAGAGACTGTACCGCCGGATAACCTATACCATGACGCTCACCGGATCCGGTGCCGGCAAAAAGGAAGCCGCCGATTTCTATAGGTTCATGCATTCGGCGCATGCGAAGAAAGTCCTTGTCAAATATGGTTTCGCGGTGAAGTGATCCCCATGTCTGGTTTCGGTCCGTCAGATTATTCGGCAATGGCGCTGTCCGTCAAGGTGGCCCTCACGGCCACCCTGCTGTCGCTTCCCTTCGGGTTTGCCGTGGCGTATCTCATGACATTCAATAAATTCCGGGGAAAGATCGTCCTGGACGGCATCGTCAATCTGCCCCTGACACTGCCCCCGGTGGTGATCGGCTACCTGTTGTTGCTGCTGCTGGGGAGGAACGGATGGATCGGCAGGACCCTGCTCCAGCCCCTGGGCATCGAGGTTATTTTCACCTGGAAGGCGGCGGTGATCGCAACGGCCGTAGTGGGCTTTCCCTTGATGGTCAGGTCGATCCGCATCGGAATGGAGACGATCGACCGGGGGCTCATCCAGGCCTCGCGCACCCTGGGGGCCGGGAGGCTTGACACCGTCACGACCGTGATCCTCCCCCTGTCGCTGCGGGGAATCATCGCCGGGTCCGTGCTCATGTTCGCCCGCGGCCTGGGCGAGTTCGGCGCCACGATCATCGTGGCCGGCAACATCCCGGGCGTCACCCAGACGATCCCCCTGGCCATTTATGAATATGCCAGCTCCCCCGGGGGCGATGTCATGGCCATGGCGCTGTGCGGCATATCCATCACCTTATCCGGCATCGTGCTCATTTTCCATGAATGGATCGGCAGACGGATGGACCGGGCGGGATGAGATGAAACTGCGCATGGAAATTCAGAAGCGGTTCGGGGCTTTTCACCTGGACGCGAATTTTGAGATCGAGGGCGACCGGATCGGCATTTTCGGACCGTCGGGAAGCGGCAAATCGACCCTTGTGGGTATTCTCGCTGGATTGCACTCTCCCGATGAGGGCGTCATCGATATTGACGGCACAACCATTTTTGACAGCCGGGAAGACATACATGTCGCCGTCCCCGAGCGGCGCATCGGAATGGTCTTCCAGCATCACCACCTGTTTCCCCACCTGAGCGTCAAGCGGAACCTCCTCTACGGGTACCGGCGATGCCCCGCTGAAAACCGGAGAATAAAACCGGAAAACCTTATATCGGCCCTGGAGATCGGTCATCTGCTTGACCGGAGAGTGGCACATCTCTCCGGCGGCGAGCGGCAGAGGATAGCCATCGGCCGGGCGCTTCTTTCCAACCCGCGGCTGCTCATCATGGACGAACCGCTGTCCGGACTCGACGACAATCTCAAGCTCAAGATCATTCATTCCCTGAAAAGCGCCTGCGATACATTCAGGATACCGTACCTCTTCATCTCTCATTCACAGATCGAAACTCGGATCATGACCGACAGGGTGCTGACCGTGGAGAAGGGCCGCGTTACCGGGCAGATGACGGGGGAAGAGCTGGCGCGGTCCCGCATGAAAGACCACATCGCAGGGTACGTCAATCTCCTGAAGCTCAGACACGTCCGTACTATCCATGGAATGTCCGTGTACAGGTGGGGAGACCGTCAGCTCTATATATCACCGGGCGACGACCACCCGGAGACCATATTCGAGCTGTCATCAGCTGAGATCATTCTCTGCAAGCGACACCCCGACGCAATAAGCGCACGGAACCTTCTCTATTGCAGGGTGACCGATATTTTTGAAACCGGCGGCAGGCTCGGCATAGAGCTGACATGCGGGAAAGAACGTCTCATTGTTGAGATTGTCCGGAAAGCCGCCGAAGACCTCGGCATACGGAAAGGTATTAAAATTTATGCGGTGATAAAGGCCACGGCGTTCAGGA
>CALMRZ010000018.1 GCA_937872225.1 uncultured Spirochaetota bacterium | reverse complement strand
TTGCATAGGCTGAATGGGAATAATGCCAGCCAAGCCCCTCCATATGTTTGGGCTTCCCCGCCTTCCCGAGCACTGAATCATCTATTATGTAAAATCCCGTCTTGGAATATCCCGCTGTGCTTTTGAAATAAAGTCGATTCGCATTCATCAATTCATCTTTGGTCCATTCAGTGTCGCGTATGAACTTAATGTCGTTGCTGACGTCTGTTCCACATGGATTTGCGCTGTTAATCCGTGTGATAGTCCGTCGTCCTTCCAACTCAATTGCAGCGTCGATAAATGTATTAAAATGACGCTGCTGGGGCTTTGAAAATATTTTTTCTACTTCCCGAAAGTAGTTGCTTTTCTGGTACTTCTGCGCTTTTTTTTCCCATAGTTGACTCGTTTTTATGAGACTATTCTCAATGGGGTGAAAAATTAATACTATTTTTTGCCCCGTTGACTCTTTTTTCCTTATAAAATTGCCTAACTCAAGTTATTATGTTGGAGATGTATCCGTGAAACGCTTTGTTTTGTCCTTTATAATTATTGCAACTGTCTCCTGCCAGAAGCCGGTCAACCACGTGTCCATGCCCCTCATGGGGACTTCCGTAAACCTGACCATGGTGTGCGACACGGCCCGGGCCGGGGCCGCCGCCGGGGCCGCCTTCGGCGAGATCGAGCGGATCGAAAGGCTCATGAGCCCCGTCAGGCCGGAGAGCGATGTGTACCGGCTGAACCACGAAGGGGCGGCAGGACCGGTTACGGTGAGCAGGGAGACTTGTGATCTCATTAAAAGGTCCGCTGATATATCAGCGGAAACCGACGGCTGCTTCGACATTACCTTTGCCGCCCTGGAAGGCCTCTGGAACTACAAGGATAAAAACTTCAGACCGCCATCGGCGTCTGCCGTGGCTGCCCGGCTCCCCCTGGTGGGGTCGAAGAACATGGTTTTTGATCCTGGTCACCGCGCCATATTCTTCGCACGGCCCGGCATGAAGATCGGCATGGGGGCCATTGCCAAGGGATACGCGGTGATGAAGGGTGTCGAGGCTCTGAAGGCGAAGGGCGTGAAGGCCGGCATCGTCGACGCCGGCGGCGACCTCCAGGTGTTCGGCAAAAAGTTTTTCAGCCCCTGGGTGACGGGCCTGCGGCACCCGCGCAAGGAGTCTATCCTCATGACCATAGAGCTGGAAGACATGGACGCCGTTGCCACGAGCGGCGATTACGAGCGCTTCGTGGTGCGGAACGGCGTCCGGTATCACCATATCATCGATCCCCGCACCGGGTACCCCGCCAAAACCTTCGCATCGGTTTCAGTCATATCGAAAAGCGCGGTGCTGTCTGACGCCTTCGCCACGGCCATCTTCGTGATGGGCCTCGAAAAGGCGAGGGAATTCCTGAAGCGCCACGGCGAGATCGACGTGATCCTGATAGATGAAGATCTCAAGCTTTACGTATCGCGGCGTCTCAGCGACAGGATTACTCTGCTGGAAAAGAAAAAGCTGGAGTGGCTCTGAATCAGGGAGGCGTAAAGCCGTCAAGGGGCAGGTACCGCAGGTCCGGGGCGCCGTTCGGCTTGCCGGCCCGGTAATCGTCCCATATGACCAATCCGTTGTTGCTGTTATTGTATGGCGCCACAATGGGATTTGGCGGAAAAATGTCATAATGGTTGAATATAATCGAGGCGCCGTTCCAGTCAGCCGTACCGGAATCCGCCGCGTTCCATGCCGCATCGATTGCCCCGGTCAGGGCATTTACCTTGAGACCGAAAACTCCCTGTCCCGTGCTGATATACGGCTGGGCGTAGAACCGGTCGTCATGCCACAGTATTATGGCCGTGGCAGCGCCGGTATCGTAGTATATTTTCGGCTGGTGCGCCGTCCCGGTGGCGGTAAGAGGAGCATGGGCCCATACGACAGACGGGATCGCCGCGCCGTGCCATCTCCATGCGTACATGTTGTTGCCGCCGTTGTTGTTCGCCGCGACGATCACGTCGTCGGCCGCGGGAAGGTATTCCATGGCTTCTTCCGTTGTCGCCATAAGGGCTATCTGTATGCCGTTAGCGCTCCAGTTGCGCGTCGACGCGGCCGGGGTAAGGGTGATCCGCTGCGCCCGCAGGGAATTCGAGGCCAGTTTGTAAAGTATGACTGCTCCCCCGGCGTTGTCGCTCTGCACGTCAAGGATCGTCTCGGCCGAGGCGTTTTGCGTGTCAATCTCGAAGGGACCGGCAGTGGTGACCCCCTGCAGGCTCACGAGCCGGGCAAAGATCTGTTGCGTTGCAGAAAGACGGTATATGACGATCGCGTTTCCGTTCCCGTCGGAAATGGCAGTGGGACTGTTGGATGCCGCCGAAATGGTGAAGGGCGCCACCAGCTGGACCGGCGGTGTACCTTCCATGGCCACAACCCTGCCCAATACGTCCGCTCCCGATTGGTATGTAAAGAGAACCCCGGGGCAGTGAAATATGCCGTATAGTATGTTATTGGCGAAACCGATGTTCCTGGAGAGAGTAAGCTCGTTGTTTGATGGAATGGCTATGATAACGGCATACAGGCTGGTCGCCGGATTGTAGGCGATGTCTCCGACCTGGACGGAGAGGGCCGGGAAGTTGTTGGCTGGGTCGATGATGGTATTGGTGGAGCTTCCGGCGCCGCATCGCCCGGCGGCCAGCGGGGTGTACCGGTAACGCCTGATGGAAAAAAATTCGTTGTCGGCCATGATATTTGAATCCAGTCCCAGCGCGTGATTGTATGTTGATGAACTGACAAGAGCGGAGGTCGAATCCGTAGTATTGGTGACAATGTCGCCGATCACTACCGGTAATGGCGCGACGGCGGATTGAAATGTCCCTTCGTTATCAAGCAGCGGATTTGCCGGTATGGCCTGGGCCGTGCCCGTAGGGCCGGTATAATCGTACACGGTGAAGTTTACGCCGTTTAATATGGTAATTGCCCAGTTGACTGTAAAATCATAGAACGCGCTGAATTGATTGGCATCACCCGAGTGGTCCACGCAATACCGGTCGTATATAGCATAACTGTCGCTGGGAAAGCCGAAATTAAAATTCATCAGCGGTGGATTAAAGAGTGTCAGGTCAAAATCAGCCACATTAGTAATATAACTGACAAGACTGTCCGTTGTGTTAACAACCCGATCATTATTCTCGACGAGATTGAATGTGCTCCACATTTTTGCATCATATAGATGATCATCACTCGTTCCCGTGACTGTGCCGGAATCTATCCTGTTTCCCGCAATGGTTATCGGTGTTCTTAGGTTCACCGCAGTGAGTCTTCCATAATTTGCGCCATTCATGATAATATCGCCTGCATTTAAGGTCCAGCCGCCGGGTAGCGTATAGCCGTGAGGCGTATACACATGATCGTTATTGACATTACTGGCATAATCATAATATAGGGCGGAAGGGCTGGTGTCCCAAATGTCGTGGTCGGTTTCGGTTATAGTGACACTGCTGCTGGCATCACCAATAAAATAAGTGTCACCGGCCCCGATGATGTTGCTATCCTGTCCAAGAATGTAATTAAAGTTCTGCACTACGGTATTGTTGTCGATGGTTGTGCCGTCGTGGGTGGCCTGGTCCATGATAATGTCACCATCAGTAAGTCCGCTCAGGTTCACATCATCGTCGAAGAAGGGATTGCTCAGCCCCAGGGAACCCATCTCCGTCACCCCGCTGGTGACCGTCAGCGTGATGCTGTTATATACCGGGACAGCCGATACGCTGGAGATGGCGCCGGCCGCCACCGCGAGGCCGTTGGCAGCGGACGCGTAACCCCAGGAGGATGCGCCGCTGCTCGAGAAACGCTTGGCGTAGGTGAGGCCGCCGGCTGATGCCAGTATTATGACGCCATTATATCCGTCTTCGGCCGCGGATTGAAAGGCGTAGTTAGCGCCGCTGTTGAAGAGTATATGGGGGCTTCCCCCGTTCCATCCCGCGGCGAGCGTACTGTCGTAAAACTGCCCGTTGATGCCGTTCCCTGCGCCCGGGTTGCTGGTCCAGAAGAGGAAGAAGCCGGTCGGGTTCCCATTGACCGGGTGCTGGGTCAGCCTCCGGGCGGTATGCTGGCTCCCGGTGCCGCCGCCATCGTCGATGATCACCATGCCGCCGGCGGCGTCATCGCTCTCTGTATTGAACTGCAGCGCCGTCGCCGGGTAGTCTGCCGGCGCGGTAGGGAGGAAGCTGTAATCCTGGCATCTCACCTTGAACCAGTAACGGTGGTTTGCCGTCAGGGTCGGGCCAAGGGTTACCGCGTGGTAGTCGGAGTATTCACCCCAGGTCGCGGCTCCGGGAATTGCCGTGGCGATGTCATCCCCCAGGCCGTAATACACGCGGTACCGGGTCGTCTCGTTATTGGTCCAGCTGATGAGCGCCTCATTCTGTGATAATGCGTTAAACTTGGCGTAGTCCACCAGGGGGCCGCTCACGTACGTGGGCGCTCCCGCCACCGGGTCGAGGGGCGTTACTGTGGTGGTGAAGCTCCAATTCATGCCGGCGCTCAGGGAATTGTCCGCCAGGTCCTTTATTCCCGTTGTGACCCAGACTGTATAATTGTTGGCCGCGGTTGACGCCGCCAGGTTGACCGTCGGCGTCAGTGTCACCGTGGTGGTGGTCGCCGCATAGGCAAAGGCATAGGTTGAGGGGACGACAAATCCCCCGGCATTATCATACAGGTAGAAAGTTGTCATGCTGACGGTGGATGGATCGATGGTTGCCTTGTCGAAGGTTATTTCAATCTGATGGGAATTGGCAAGCCGCAGCGCATTGGTCAGTTCAATACCGCCGCCGGTCGGATTTTCGGTTCCCGCAGATATGTTAGGCTGTGTCGTGTCGGCGATCGTGCCTGTCGTGAAGGTGAAGGACCCGGGGTTGTTCAGGGGTATCCCCGTCGGATCGGTAATCCCTCCGGTCAGCGTCAGTGTCACCGGTGTGCTTGCGGGCAGTGTCGCGGCGAAGGAGATGGTCATGAAGGCGTCGAGGGGCGTGTAGTTAACCGTAAAATCCACCCCGAAGTTCAGGTCGGTGCCTGCCGGGGCCGGGGGCCCCGTGTGGACCCTGACCGTGGCCGCGGTCAGGGTGGCCGGATCGACGGCCATGTTGAAGACAACGGCGCAGCTGGTATTGACCGCGATCTCGGTCGAGCCGTTAGCAGGCGCAACGTTCATGATCAGCGGATAATAGTACCCGGGAGGATTGGAAACGAAATTTATAATGGTATCCAGGGGGAAAACCGACGGCGCTTCCTTGCATGCCGTGAACGCCAGCATGATGGTTCCGGCTGCAAGAATCAATCCCCGGACGATGATGCGGTTCATTATGCGCATAAAGGATTTTTTGATTGACCTATTCAAGCTAAATGGCTGTAATATATTAAATAATAAATGAAATACCGTCATTTGTCAATGTTTTTACATGCTATTACAGTCTGTCGAAATAAATATATGCGGATAACCATGGACAGCATATGAAAAAATATATATATTTCCCCATAATTGCGATTATATTACTGACATCACAGGCTTGGGCGGCCATTTCATCGGTTACTCTTACTGCCGCCTCTCCGACTACATTGTCCAACGGCCTGTCATATTATTGCGCCGGGCAGCATACGACCGGTGACTACACCTTCCGCATACAGGCGATAGACACGGCAGCCACGGGGAAAGCCTACTGGAGCAACGCGGCACAGCATACCATCAATGTCGCTTTTCCCGGGGGTAGCAGCTTCTATGTCGACCTCAACAGTCCCGGGGCCGACGCCTTCGGCGGAACCAATATTACGGTTCTGTCAGCGACCGACAATTCAGGGGGCGCAGGTCCGTATACCGCGATCGATTACACGGTGGTCGTCCGGTTTAACTGGAATGCCGCGCCTCAACAATCGGCCAATAACAACATAACCGCAACCGTTACCGCGAACAACAACGCCACTTCAGCCAATAATACCCGCACGTTCAATTTTGGCATTATTTCCCAGATCGCTGTGCTTAATTTCGCGCAGACCGGGGATGCTGCGGACGGGTTCGTAAATCCATGGCATGATGCCTTCAACATTACCGGCCGGATCGTATATTATATTCTGGGCCAGTCTATTACCACCCAGGTCCCGGCGGCTGAAATAAACAGCCTGGTGCTTAATCGGACTGGGGCGCCGACAGCAATCGCTAATGCAGGCTCAACAAACGACTTCGTGTTCCAGGTCGGGTTTGAGTATTTTTCCAATGGCCTGGCTACCGCCGCGCTTGTGATCGCCGCCGGCATACCCGGGCCGTACACATGGTCCGTCACGGCGGCCATGAATACCCCCGGCGGGCCTGAACTCGCCACCGGCACGCTGAATGTCATTGTCGGCATGGTGAGCGTGAACGCCGGTGGATTGACGTTCGTTAACGGGGGAGGTGTCAATAATCCACCTCAACCATATTATGTCAGAAGCGAGAATGTATCCGGTACCCAGCTCCGCCTTCAAACCACGGCAGTAATGCAGGGCACTGTGACCTTTTCCGTCACTGACGGCACCAACACATACAACCTGCAGGTTCTCAATGGCGCTGCGACAGGTACCGTGTTAATAACACCTCTTCCGGCTGTAGGTCCGGGCGGCAACAGTCAAGTTGATTATTCAGTCCAATCCGTTACGGGCGGCGCCTACGGCAATACCAACCCGGCAAACGGGCAGAACGTGGCGGCGCGGATACTGAATTCAGGCCCCTATCCCTGCCGCTGGGAAAACGCCCATTGGCCCGGATATGGCGCCACCCCTTTTACTCCCCAGTTGGGCTCGCTACCGCCGTCCTCGACAGCAACAAGCTTCACCCTTCAGTGGACGCCGCTTTCAACGGGGGCGCCGGCCTATGATGCTGATTTTCAAACATACCGCATATATTTCCGGCGGGTTGGCGATCCGACCTGGCGGATGCTCGACAGGTCCACTGACGCGGCCCTCGGGTTGATAGGCACCGGTACCTATACCGTGGGAGGGGCCGCCAATCCCCTCGAGCCCCTGACGGACTATAATTACCGGATTTCAGCCATCGATGTGTTTGGCAATGAGGTTCCCCTGGATAACCAGATCTCCGGCAACGTAACGACATCGGCGGTTACCGTGGAGGCATCTATTACTGACGGGATAACCTCGTATCCCAACAGCGCTTTTTCAAATGCTGATCCGGCCGCTCACACCGTGAGGAAAACAGCCATAAAAGTGACCGTGTACATTGTCACAGCGGGAAAGGTCCCGGAGCGGGTCAATATCATTATCGCCGGAAACGATTCTGACGAAGGCCCGGGGACGCCGCAGTATGGTACGGTCCCCGCTCCCGCACCCAATGACGATATCATTAGTCTCGCCAGCGGCACGGGGCGCTGGACCATACCCTGCGTAAAGATCACGGCCAATACCTACCAGGCCCTTATCCCGAGCACGCACAGGCTCATGAGAATGAATGCAAATATCCGGTTTATCGTGGAAACCGTGATCGGCGGGGTGCCAACCTACTACGACCATACGCCTGATGCCGCTCCTCCCGGCGACTGGACGCAGGATGAATGGCGTTTTCGCGTCAGCAAGAAGGCCGTTTTCTTTCCGTGGCCGACGAGGGTGCTGAACAACGTGCTGACCAGCGCGATACCCTGCTGCTTCCCGGCCTATTTCCTGACCGTTGATTCCCTGGTGACCATCAAGGTATATGACGCGAAGGGTAGGGTCATCAACATCCTGGCGGACCGGATGTACCGTCCGGGTGGCCAGAATATCCGCGACACCGGCTGGTGCGGCGTCAACAAGGACAACCGCCGGGTGGGACCGGGACTCTATTATATCCACATAAAGGCCATAACGCTGGGCAACAGGACCACCCTTGATAAGATGCTGAAGGTTGTCGTGGCGCACTGACGCATCACCCATGTTCATATCAAATTCAAGGATTATGTAAGCCACCATGAAAAAACGCCTTTTCATTATCGACGGCCATGCCCTCTGCTACCGGGCCTACTTTGCCTTCATACGCAACCCCCTGGTGAACAGCGACGGCCAGAACACCTCGGCCATCTTCGGGTTCGCGCGGATGCTCCTCAGGCTCATAGCGGACCAGAAGCCGGACTACCTGGCCGTGGCCTTTGACCCGCCGAAGAAATCGTTCCGCTTTGCCCTGTATCCCGAGTACAAGGCGAACCGCCAGAAGATGCCGGACGACCTCCGCTCCCAGGTCGACGAGATCAAGAAGATGATCGAGACCCTGGGTATTCCCCGGATCGAGGAGGCCGATTTCGAGGCCGACGACGTCCTGGGCACCATGGCGAAGAAATACGCCTCGAAGGACGTGGAGGTGATGCTGGTCACCGGCGACAAGGACGCCTACCAGCTGGTGGGCGACGGCGTGAGGATATACGCCAACAAGAAGGGCATATCCGAGTACGAGGTCTACGGCCCGAAGGAGGTCGAGGAGATGCTGGGCGTGCGCCCGGACCAGGTGATCGACTACATGGCCCTGGTGGGCGACACCTCCGACAACGTGCCGGGAGTGAAGGGGATCGGCGAGAAGACGGCGCAGAAGCTGATCGCCGAATACGGGAGCCTGGACGGCCTGTATGAGCACATCGACGATATCAAGGGAAAACAGAAGGATACCCTTGCCCGGGGGAAGGCGATGGCCTACCTGAGCCGCGACCTGGTCACGGTGCGGACGGATCTACCTATCCGTCACGATATATCGGAGTTCAGCTTCAAGGGAATCAGCCGCGACGCGGCGGTGCCCTATTTCACGAGACTTGAGATGGCCTCGGTCATCAAGGATTTCTTCGGCGCTGACGCCGCCGCCGAACCGCACGGCGCTAAGGAAGATACAAAAGAGGAAGCGGTGCATAAAGAGTACCGCATTATCAGGACCGAGGCGGAGCTTGAGGAGATGATCGGTCTTATCCGGAAGGCCGGGGAGGTTTCCCTTGACACGGAAACAACGTCCCTTTCGCCGGTCGAGGCCGAGCTGGTGGGCATGTCGTTTTCCATCAAAGAGGGGGAAGGGTGGTATCTGCCGCTCCTGTCCCGGGGCATGTTCAGCGAGGAGTACCTGGACCCTGACCTGTCCCTCTCCCGGCTGAAGCCGCTCCTGACGGACCCGAAGGTGAAGAAGATCGGCCAGAACATCAAATACGACCTCCTGGTGCTTGCGAATTACGGCATAGAGCTGGCCGGCGTCGCCTTCGACACCATGGTGGCGTCGTACCTGCTGTCGCCCAATGACCGCCGCCATAATATGGACGACCTTGCGGAAAAATATCTCAACTACAGGACCATCACCTTCAAGGAGCTGGTGGGAACCGGCAAGAGCGCCATCCCCGTGGAGGAGGTGCCCCTCGATAAAATATCGGAATACGCCATAGAGGACGCCGATATCACCTACCGCCTGTACAACATCTTCAAGAGAAAGATTGACGATGAAGACCTGCTAAAGCTCTTCGACGAGATCGAAATGCCCCTGGTGCCGGTGCTGGCGGACATGGAACGGGCCGGGGTGAAGATCGATATCGCCTATTTCAAGAAGCTGGAGGTGAAGAACCGGGAGCTTTTAAAACAGGTCGAGGAAAAAATATATGCCGACGCCGGACAGACCTTCAATATCAATTCCACGCGGGAGCTCTCCCATGTCCTCTTCGACACGCTGGGGCTCAAGCCCCAGCGGAAGACCAAGACGGGCCTCAGCACCGACATCCGGGTGCTCGAGTCGCTCCAGGGGAGCCACCCCATCATCGACAACCTCATCTCGTACCGGTCGCTGTCGAAGCTCAAGAACACCTATATCGACGCACTGCCGAAGCTTGTTTCGCCGAAGACGGGGAGGATCCACACCTCCTACAACCAGACCGTGGTGGCGACGGGACGGCTCTCCTCGTCCGACCCGAACCTCCAGAACATCCCGGTGCGGGACGAGATGGGCAAGGGCATCCGCCGCGGCTTCGTGCCGGAGAAGGGGTGCCTTCTCCTGTCCGCCGACTATTCCCAGATCGAGCTCCGCGTGGCCGCGCACCTTTCCGGCGACGCCAACATGATCCGCGCCTTCAACGACGGCATCGACATCCACGCCATGACCGCGTCGTCGGTCTTCGGCGTGCCCATTGACGGGGTCACCCCTGACATGCGGCGCCAGGCCAAGGTCATCAACTTCGCCACCATCTACGGCGTGTCTCCCTTCGGCCTGTCCCAGCAGGCGGAGATCGGCGTGAAGGAGGCGGCGGAGTTCATCCGCATCTATTTCGAGACGTATCCCGGGTTCAAGAAGTTCATCGACGAGACCATCGAGTTCGCCCGGGCGAACGGCTACGTGAAGACGCTCCTCGGCAGGAAGCGCGGCATCGACGAGATCGATTCCGACACCTCCTTCCGCCGCGAGGGCGCGGAGCGCGTCGCCATCAACACCCCGATCCAGGGCACCTCGGCGGACATGATCAAGATCGCCATGATCAGCATCAGCGACGACATTAAAAGGAATAAGATGAAGACGCGGATGATCATGCAGGTCCACGACGAGCTCGTATTCGAGGTGCCGGAGGACGAGATGGACGCGGCGAAAAAGCTGGTGGTGGACCGGATGGAGCACGCCCTCGACCTCGCCGTGCCGGTGAAGGTCGACGTGGGTGTGGGAAAAAACTGGGAAGAGGCGCATTGAGGGCCCCTGCATACCCTTCTAAAACTTCCATTTTTCAGGAATCTATATTGGCCCGGATATAACAATTTATTATTATATATGGACGCGAAAAAGTTGCACGTTTATGAATATCGCGGGTGAACAGGGTATATGAAGCTATCGACAAATTTTCATGCAGTTATTCTCTCGGTCCCGGTGGCAATGGCGGCCGCCCTGGCCGGGTGCGGCGCAAAGAGCGATGCCAGCCTGACGGCCCTGGCGCCATTTCTTCCCGCGCAATGTCCGGAGCTCGCTGGGACACCAGGTGTAACCGTGATTGACAGCGGCTCCGCCTGGATCGAGCGGGGCTGGCATTGCTACTATCTTCTCAAGCTGGATTATGACGGGAAAGACTCCTCCTACGCCATGTGGATACCACCCCTCGAGGGCGGGGTGAAACCCGCGGTGGTGCTGACACAGCCCTATGATTATATCAAGTGGAACGGCGACAGCGTTCCCGCCGGGGTGCCGGTCACTTCCAGCGCCCAGTATGTGAAGAACGCCACCCTGCATCTGTTGAACGGCTACGGCGTCCTCTATGTGTTTGAACGGTATTATGCAGGGGGCAGCATCCGGAACGACGTGGACGACACGGTGGCCGGCCTCCGGTTCCTGAAGGAATCCGGAGTGGCTGACACGGCGCGGATCGGCATCTGGGGAGGATCCTGGGGCGGCTTCGAGGCCCTCTACGGCGCGGCCAACGCGCCCGCCGGAGCGGTGCCCCGTGCCGGGATCGCCTTCTTCCCCCTGAGCGATTTTGCCGATGAGGTCGGTTATGTCGAGAATACCGCCGGGGTTCTCCCGAATCATATCCCGGATATCACCGACGATGTCAAAAGGGGACAGTATCAGTCATTTTTTGCGCCCTATCTTGAGCGCATCAAGGCTGTGACCGATTGGGCAGACTGGGATGGGACAGCGCTGCTGGCAAAGCTGGAAACACCCTTCATGGTGGTGCACGACGAGTGGGACACCCTGGTGCCCTTTGAACAGACTGTTGCTCTTGCGGCAGATTCTTCAATCACTCCTCTCTACTTTTACCAGGATACTCCCCGTGACCTGAACACGCTGCCCTTCGGTTGGGGCCACGGCGAGCTGCGGGAATACCGGCTGGATACTACGGCGCCGCCGGCGGACAATATCACCCTCGGCATATCCAATACCCTGGCCAGCGTGTATCTTTTTACACGCATCGCAAACGCGGACCAGACGATGATCCTCACCGGCTATGACCTGAACGCGCTGAATGATTTTATTTCATATATTCGTAATTACACCTGCGGGGCTGACATTAGGGACACCGCTTGGGCGGCAAAATTGCTCTACGACTGCACTGACGGCAGGGTGCTTATGATTGAAATGAATAACGGTACCTGGGGCACCGGTGCGGAAATCATCGCCAGGGCATTCAGCGACGCGTATTGGGGCGGAAGTGATTACGGGACAGCATCGACCGTGCGTGACGCACTCGGTGCTTCCGGAGGCACCCTTCCTGGCTGCCCGTAATTGCCGGTCACTGGCGGCTACTGCATCGAATCGGCTTCGATTTCAGCTTCGTAGCCAGCGTCCTCGATGGTGTGCCGGATGTCCTCGACGGTCAGCGTGGACTCGTCGAATTCCACCGTCACCCTTTTTGTGTACGGGTCCGCGACGACACTCTCGATGCCGCCAAGGTTGTTGACGGCATTCTCGATGGTCGTTTTGCTGTAACCGCCCCTCATGTTGGCTGAGGTTAGTTCTTTTGTTACAAGCATGGATAACTCCTTGTGTTTATTAGTATACCAATATTACCGGGAATTATCCACTGCCGGAGTGAAAAAAGAGATATGAAAAAGCCGCGGAAAGGGCCGCGGCGGCGTTAAAATTTATCGTATGTAAATGTTTACATGCTGAGAGCTGGTTTTCCCGGACCCGGGGCGAAGGTATAGGGGATATTATTCCACATCATAGCCGGCTTCTTCTATGGCACGCCTGATGGCTTCCAGCGTGACAGTCTTTTCGTCAAAATTAATTTCGACTTTTTTCGTGTCCGGGTCCGCGTTGACGCTGGCAATTCCCGGCAGCCCTTTCACCGCCTTTTCAATGGTCATTTTGCAGTGCATGCAGCTCATTCCCGGCGCCGTTACTATCTGTTTCATCATTGTTCCCTCTTGCCTGTTTTCATATGGCGAAATTTATCATCCAGTGAAGGATATGAACGCCTGACCCCGCCAAGGTTACGCATTATGATTTCAGGAACTCCGTTATTTTCTTCACGATGTTCTCCTTCGTGAACCCGAACTCTTCCGCCAGGACCTTGGCCGGCGCAGACGTCCCGAAGGTCTCCATGGTGACATAGAGGGCATGGGGGCCGGCGTATTTCTCCCAGCCCATGCGGATCCCCGCCTCAACGACGGCCTTGGGGGTGCCGTGGGACAGCACCTCCATGCGATACGATGACGGCTGCTCGTCGAAGAGCTCCCAGCAGGGGAAGGAGACGACCCTGGCCTTGATTCCTTTTGACGCGAGCTCTTCCGCGGCGGCCATGGATACATGCACTTCCGATCCTGACGCCAGTATCACGATGTCCGGCTTTCCGGCGGCGTCCTTCACGATGTAGGCGCCCCTGTGGAGGTTCTCCGCTCCGCGGCCCTGTTCCCGCGCTATGACGGGCAGGTCCTGGCGCGTGAGGGAAAGCATGGTGGGGCCCTTCGCCCGGGCGATGGCGGCGAGCCAGGCTTCCTTCGTTTCTTCGGCGTCGGCCGGCCGTATCACGTTCAGGTTGGGGATGGCCCGCGCCGACGCCACGTGCTCCACCGGCTGGTGCGTGGGGCCGTCCTCGCCCACGAAGAAGGAATCATGGGTGAAGACGTATATGGTGCGGAGCCCGCCCAGGGCGGCAAGGCGCACCGGCGGCCGCATGTAGTCGAGAAAAGCGAGGAACGTGGCGGTGTAGGGGACGATGCCGCCGTAATAGGCCATGCCGTTCTGGATCGACCCCATGGCGTGCTCCCTGATCCCGAAGTGGATATTGCGGCCGATCGCGCCCTTTCCCGATTCGCTGAAGCCCTTCACGAAGGACTTGTTGCTGGGACCGAGGTCCGCGGACCCGCCGATGAGGTTCGGCATTTCCCTGAAGAGCGCCTCGAGGACCTTCCCGCTCGCGGACCGCGTCGCCACGGCCTTGGCCGGGTCGAAGGCGGGAAGCTTCGTCCTGAGGGCGTTGATGTCGGGAATGCTGAAAAAGGAATTCCACCGGGCCAGTTTCTCGCCGGATAACGACGCCTTGAACTGCTTCTTCCACGCGTTGTGGGCCCTTTTCATTTTTTTCTTCCGCTCGCCGAAGATGTCATACACCCGCTGGGGAACGCAGAAGGATTCGTCCGGGGAACAGCCGATGTTCTTTTTGGATGCCGCAACCTCGTCAACGCCCAGGGGCGCCCCGTGGGATTCCTCGGATCCTTCCAGTTTCGGGCTTCCCTTGGCGATCCGGGTCTTGGCGATGATGATGGATGGCCGGTCGAGGTTCTTCTGAGCTTTTTTGATCGCTTTCTCTATCTGGGCGTAATCATGGCCGTCGATGTTCTGCACGTGCCAGCCGTACGCGGCAAAGCGCTTCGCCACGTCCTCGGAGAAGGCGAGGCTGGTCGGCCCTTCGATGGAGATGTCATTCGAATCATAGATGTATATCAGCTTCCCGATGCCCCAGTGGCCCGCCAGGGAGGCCGCCTCCGAGGAAACGCCCTCCATGATGTCGCCGTCGCTGACGAGGGCGTAGATGTAATGGTCGATGACGGCGCCGTCAGGGCCGTTGAACTCGGCGGCGAGGATGTCCCGCGCCACGGCCATGCCGATGCCGTTGGCGAAGCCCTGGCCCAGGGGGCCGGTGGTGGTCTCCACCCCGCGCGTCGCCGTGTGCTCGGGATGTCCCGGGGTTTTGCTGCGGAGCTGGCGGAAGTTCCGGATATCGTCAAGGGTCAGGTCGTACCCGCTCATGTGCAGCGCGGAATAGAGGAGCATTGACCCGTGGCCCGCGGACAGGACGAAGCGGTCGCGGTTGGCCCAGGCGGGATCGGCCGGGTCGTGCTTCAGTATCTTCGCCCAGAGCACGGCGGCGATATCGGCGCACCCCATGGGCATGCCCGGGTGTCCGGAGTTGGCCTTCTGAACCGCGTCCATGGACAGGGTCCGTATTGATGTCGCAATCAGCTTGAGGTCGTCATTGGTTATGGCCATAGGTCAGTCCTTAATAAAAAATCAAGACGGCAGATAGTCAGGATTGTCGTCGGTTCGAGAGGAAATCAATGATGTATTAATATTTTTTTATGTCGCTAAATGCAAGTATTTTTATGTCGCGGGAGGATAATTAATTTACAGTAATAAGGACCCCTGATCTGGGTCATGCTGTTCCCGCAGAGCTTTGGCGGTTCTCCGGGGTTTCAGCGGCCGGATGGGGTCAGCACCTTGTTTTTGTTCTTGATGTCAGGATTGGATGCCCCCATACTGGGGCCGGTGCGCAGTCAGGATAGATGCATTTCCGTCTGAAGGAGTATGTCATACAATAATGGCTCAGCTCAAAGCAGCAGACGCCCCGGGGCCTCCCTGGCTCCGGCTCGGCATCACCGAGGCCGGGTGGCGCGTCCTCGCCGCGGCCTTCTATGATCTTGCCCATGACGATTTCAGGAAATTCGGCGAGCTGCCTGATTCCCTGAGGGAGTGTTCGGCGGGCAGGCTCTGCTCCCGGTATATTGAAACCGGAGACCGCGATTTCGTGGAACGGGCGGGGCGGGAGATCACCGGGTCCCGGGAGTGGCACGTCTATCTTGGCAGGATGATGTAATAGAAAGCCGCAGACGCCGCGGCGCATATTCTTCTTGCCATGCCGGCAATGTTGTGCGAATGATTTCAACGAGGTGCAATGCCATGCGTAACTATCTGACCGTTCCGCTGATTTTCTTCGCCGCTTCGGTAGCTGGGGCGGGAATTGCGGGGATTCATTCTCCTGCAGGGAAGCGGGCTATGACGGGAAGGGCCTGCTCCGAGTCCTGAAGAACTGTTTTTGCGGACAGGACGGTTCCGGCGATTGCGGTGACGTCTATTGCTTCGATGACAGGGAAAGGCTCCTGATGGTGCAGGGCAGGATACCGGGAACCACGGTCAATTACGGGTATTATCACCAGTATTGCCTGGACAGCATTGTGTGGATAGAGGTGACATTGATAAACGGCAGCGCCGGGATCCCCGACGAGACGGAGAAGTTCTTTTACTGAGAGAGGGCGTCTACAGCGCCGGCATTACCCTGTCCCTGAAAAATTCAAAAAGAGAATTCCGCGTGGCCACTATGTTGCCTATGATGTCCTTGACGGAGCATCCGGCCGTGTCGGTCACGATCTTGAAGAGGTTTACTTCCACGTCCAGGGCGCGGCAGGCCTGCACCACGGCGGCGCCTTCCATGTCAACCAGGTCGGCGAATTTTCCCGCCGCAGATCGGTCATGCTCTTCAAGCACGGGCCTGTCCTGGGTGGCAAGGGTTGCGAGGCTGAATCCTTTGAGGGTGTCGGGCCGGTGCTCCACCGGGCCTTCCGCGTCGAGACGCGGGCGGTCCAGTTCATACACCATGTCTATGTGAAGTATTTCGCCTATGGCATGTTTCATGCCGGTGGCCCCGGCCGATCCCAGGTTAATGATCCGTGAAAGTGGGTACCGGTCGGCGAGGTCCGTCGCGGCAATGGCGGCTGAGGACTTCCCAATCCCGCATAAGGCCAGGACGGCGGAGCCGTTGCCGTAGATGGGGACCGGTTTTTTTTCAATGAGCTCGAGGCCCAGTCCTCCGATGAAGGGCTTTGCCTCGATAATGGTCGCCATCAGTATTCCGATACTGTTTCCCATGGATGCATGGACATCATGCGTGGCGGAGCCGGTCAATAACTATTATTTGCCCAGCGCAATAAATCTGCTTGACAAAATTAAAGAAATTTATTAAATTCTTAATAACCTACTGGTGATAGCTGCAGCGAATCAATATTACAAAACGGAAATCTTCTTGCTTTCCTTGCGGAGAGGATTAATAAAAGCCATAATATTCGATTGCATTTTTTATTGATCTTTTTAATGACGGTTGCATCTGTCTTACCGGATCATTTACATAGAGGAATATGACGGCCCAGGGGAGTTGCCGTCCGATAGACCATGGAGATACCGATGAAAAAAATCAATGTGCTCATTCTGATAATAACCGTATTCTGGATATTCGCTTCCTGTTCGAAATCATCCGAAATGGAGAACGGTGAAACATCGGCCCCGGCCCCGGCCGCGGGCGGGGCAACGGTGATATGGCATGATTTCAACAACGGCCTGAAACTCGCAGCGGAAAAGAAAAAACCCGTCATCATGGATTTCTACGCCGACTGGTGCGGTTGGTGCCGCAAGATGGAGGTGGAAGTGTTTTCGGACCGGGATGTCGCCAGGAAGCTGGGCGACAATTACATCTGCGTCAGGCTTCACACCGACAGGAACCCGGGCGAGACCATCAAGTATAAGAACCATGTCCTGACCAAGCAGGAATTCGCCATGATGCTTGGCGTCCAGGGACTTCCCACCCTTGTTTTCATGGACCGCGACGGGAACCTGATCACGAAGATACCCGGGTATATCAACAAATCGATGATGCTCCCGCTTCTGAGCTATATCAAGGATGGGTGCTACCTGAACAAGGTGCCGTTCCAGGATTACATGGACGGCAAGAGCCCCTGCGGCAAGAAGTGACACCCCCGTCCCCCGGAGGTGTCGCGGTCAGTGGCTGTAGAGCATCTGCCGTGAAATGATACGCTCGAGGCGGTATATCTTATCGGTGTACTCGCCCAGCTTGGGGTCCCTGCCGACGTTATCTTTCATGTGTTGGATCATGTCGCGCAGAAGGACCAGGTCCGACCGCCGGTCTATCTCGCCGCTTTCGATGATCTGCATCAGCAGGTCGAAGTTGTATTTGCGCAGGTTGATGCGGAAGAAGAATTCCACCCCGTATATCTGCATGACCTTTGAGAGGGACTGCTTCGATTTATCGTTTGAATATTTCTGATACTCGGGAGTGTCGACCGCCCGCTGGCTGGTCTTGGCCGCCTTGCCGTTGGCGGGGTCCTTGCCCGCGGCGGGGGAGGGTGGCGCGGCGTCGCGGAGAAGCTTGTTGTCGTTTATCTTGAGGAGCTCGTTAAGCTTGTTCGTTTTCCACGAATCGGTGAATTCGTTGAAGTTTCGCTCGATGTATCCCTCGTATTCATCCAGCATGATCGCCTTGTTGCCGATCTGGCCGATAATGGTGTTTTTATAGAATTGCGGCCTGGAATACATGTCCTTGACGATCTGGTGGAAGAGGAGCCGCTTGTTGAACTGTTTCTCGTATTCGTCCATGAGGAGCTTCTGGAAGAAGTTTTTAAGTTTCCGTATGGTCTGGAGGTCGGTTTCCACGTAGCCGTCGACCCGCTTTATTTCATTTTCCGGGTCGTCCTTGATGATCTCGAAGGAGAATATCTTATGGGAGTCCTTGAGTATCCGGATTATCCGTTCCAGTTCCGCACGGTCGATGCCGAGGAGCGACTGCATCTCCTTCTCGAATGTATCGGAATGAGGGATGGCGTCATGGTTCCCCTTTGCGTTTTGCGCCATTATTTTCTTCAGCACATCGTCTATGAACTTGTCAAGCATGGCGGCCGTCCATCCTTATCGTTGACCCGGAGGTATGATACCCCTGACTTGTTTTATTTCAAGGAATTTTTTCATCGGGCCGCTTTTCAAGAAAAAAAATTGACAAATATTAACACGGGACAGTATGGTAATCACTTTCTTTCATATAGTTATTTTTTCGTCCGGGGTTTTCCGTGAAGATCAAAGGCGCTGAAATCATTGTTGAATGCCTGAAGAAAGAGAAGGTCGAGTGCATGTTCGGCTATCCGGGCGGCGTGGTAATCCCCATTTTCCACGCCCTGCACAACGCGCCCTTCAAATTCATACTCACCAGGCATGAGCAGGGGGCCGTGCACGCCGCCGACGGCTATGCCAGGGCTTCCGGCAAGGTCGGCGTGGTCATAGCCACGTCGGGTCCCGGCGCCACCAACTGTGTGACCGGCATCGCCACGGCCCATCTCGACTCCGTGCCCCTGGTGGTCTTCACCGGTCAGGTGACGCGGCAGCAGATAGGCAACGACGCCTTCCAGGAAGTCGACAGCACCGGCATCACCCGCCCCATAACCAAGCACAATTACCTTGTCCAGGACATCAAGGACCTCGCGGGCATCATTAAAGAAGCATTTTACATTGCCTCTACCGGCAGGCCGGGCCCGGTCCTCATTGACGTGCCGGTGGACATATCAAAGGGCGAACACAAGTTCGCCTATCCCGATACCGTGCACATTCGGAGCTATAAGCCCGTTTACGAAGGCCATCCGGGACAGATCAAGAAGGCGTGCCAGCTTATCGAGACATCGAAGCGGCCGGTGATCTACGCCGGCGGGGGCGTGGTGATATCCAACGCTTCGAAGGAGCTCAGGGAGTTCGTGATGAAGACCCAGATACCGGTCACCACGACCCTCCTTGGCCTGGGCGTTTACCCGGAGACGGACCGCCTTGCCCTGGAGATGCTGGGCATGCACGGCACCTATTATGCCAACCACGCGGTGAACGAGTCTGATCTTCTTATTGCCGTGGGTGCCCGCTTTGACGACCGGGTCACCGGCAAGATCTCCGACTTCATCCCGAATGCGAAGGTCATCCACATCGATATCGACCCCGCGTCGGTCAGCAAGACGGTGCCGGTGGACGTCCCCATCGTGGGGGATTGCAGGCGGGTCCTCACCCAGATGATCGAGCAGATAAAGGCCCCGAAGATCGACGAGTGGCTCGCCGAGATCGACAGGCTTAAGAGGGAGCATCCCCTGACCTACGAGAGGAACGGCGACGACCGCATCAAGCCCCAGTTCGTCGTTGAGGAGATCTACCGCCAGACAAAGGGCGACGCCATCATCTGCACCGAGGTGGGGCAGAACCAGATGTGGGCGGCGCAGTTCTACAAATACACCCAGCCGCGGACCTTCATATCCTCCGGCGGCCTCGGCACCATGGGTTACGGCTTTCCCGCCGCCATCGGCGCGCAGCTGGCGCGGCCGGACAAGCGGGTCATCGACATCGCCGGCGATGGGTCGATACAGATGAACATACAGGAGCTCATCGTGGCGGTGCAGCACCGGCTGCCGGTCATCATCGCCATACTCAACAACGGGTTTCTCGGCATGGTGCGCCAGTGGCAGCAGCTGTTTTTCGACAGACGCTACAGCCATACCTGCATCGATTTTGCCCCCGATTTCGTGAAACTTGCCGAGGCCTACGGCGCCGAGGGGATTCGTATCAAGACCTATGACGAGGTCGCGCCGGCCCTGCAGAAGGCCCTTGCCATAACCGACCGGCCCATCATCCTGGATTTTATCGTCTCCCGTGAGGAGAACGTGTATCCGATGGTGCCGGCGGGACAGTCGTTCAAAGAGATCATCATGAGGGAGATGCTCGCGTGAGCCATGACAGCGCCACATGACGAAGACATAAAACAATACGTGATATCGGTCAAGGTGGAGAACCGCTTCGGCGTCCTGGCGCGCGTCGCCGGGCTCTTTTCCGCGCGCGGCTACAATATCGATTCCCTCGCGGTGAGCGCGACCGAGCAGGAGGACGTATCGGTCATGACCATCGTGGTCCGGGGCAATGACCGCGTCATTGAGCAGGTGAAGAAGCAGCTGAACAAGCTGATCGACGTTATAAAGGTGAGCGACCATTCCGATATGCCCACCGTGGAGCGCGAGCTGGTGCTGGTGAAGGTGAATGCCCCGCCGAACAAGCGTCCCGAGATATACCAGCTGGGGGAGATCTTCAGGGCGGACATCGCCGATATATCACAGAAGACCATCACCCTGGGCGTGAAGGGCGATCCGGACCAGGTGCAGAATTTCATCGAGCTCCTGAAGCCTTACGGCATCAAGGAGCTTATGCGCACCGGGCGGGTGTCGCTATTAAAAGAGTAGATCCCCCTGTCCCCCGGAGGGGGCACGAGGGAATAACTCGGTTGCAATAAGCAACTACCGATAACTATCGGCGTATTATTGAGTTGGATTATATCCTGTTTTAATGCATGGTTATAGTTTAATAGATTAAATATATTATAAATAGACCCATGGCCCCTCCGGGGGACAGGGGGTCTGCAAGGAGTTCATCATGGCAAAGATGTATTATGATAACGACGCCGACCTGGGCGCGTTGAAGAATAAAACGATAGCGATCGTCGGATACGGGAGCCAGGGCCACGCCCAGGCGCAGAACCTCCGCGATAGCGGCCTGAACGTCATCGTGGCGGAGCTGCCCGGCACCGATAACTATCGGCTGGCGGAATCGCACAACTTCAAGCCGGTGACGGCGCGGGAAGCGGCCGAGAAGGCGGACCTGATCCAGATATTGGCCCAGGACCACGTGCAGGCGAAGCTCTACAAGAGCGACGTGGAGCCCTTTATGAAGGCGGGCAAGACCCTGGTCTTCTCCCACGGCTTCAACATCCATTTCGGCCAGATCGTACCGCCGAAGGAGATCGATGTCATCATGGTAGCGCCCAAGGGCCCGGGCCACCTGGTCCGGAGCGAATACGAGAAGGGCGGCGGCGTGCCGTGCCTGATCGCCATCCATAACGACGCTTCAGGCAAGGCCAAGCAGACCGCCCTGGCCTACGCGAAAGGGCTGGGCGCTACCCGCGCCGGCGTTCTCGAAACGACATTTAAAGAAGAGACCGAGACCGACCTCTTCGGTGAGCAGTCCGTCCTCTGCGGCGGCGCCTCCGAGCTGGTCAAGGCCGGGTTCGATACCCTGGTCGAGGCCGGGTACCAGCCGGAGATCGCCTACTTTGAATGCCTCCACGAGCTCAAGCTCATCGTCGACCTCTTTTACCAGGGCGGGATCAATTACATGCGCTACTCCGTGTCCGACACGGCCGAGTACGGCGACTACATGAGCGGTCCCCGCATCATAACCAGGAAGACCAGAAAGGAAATGAAGAAGATCCTTAAGGAGATCCAAAACGGCAAATTTGCGAAAAAGTGGATAGAGGAGAACGAGAAGGGAAGGCCCGAGTTTAACAGGATCAAGGAAGAGCAGAAGAACCATCTCATCGAGAAGGTCGGCGCGGACCTCCGCAAGATGATGAAGTGGATCAACGCAAAGTGAATATTATCGCACCCCGCCGCCTCCCGCGGCGTGGTGCGACGGATCATGGGCGCGCCGGCCCATGCTCTCAAAGGGCACCGGGTCCGCGTTCATTCGTCCGGATCCTCACCACCTCCTCGACCGGGTAGACATATATCTTGCCGTCTCCCGTATATCCCGTTTGCGCATATTTTTGAATCAAATCGACAACCGCATCAGCCATGTCATCATTGACAACCACTTCAAGCTTGATTCGCGGTATTACGGCAACCCGCTCATACATTATTTTATCTTTTGCGTTTTTGGCTCTTTGTCTTCCGAATCCCTTGACCTCCGAGACGGATACGCCGGGGAACCCTTCGATCTGCTGGAGCTTTTCGGTCACGTCCCATAATTTTGATGACCGGATTATTGCCTTGATTTCTTTCATGTTCTTCCTCGTTTAATTTATTTGTGTCCCTGTGCGGGGACCATGTCGGTAAACTTTGATCCTATCGCGCTATCATCCATTTCCCGTCAATGTAACCCGCGTACACGCCGAAGGTGAATGATCCCGCGTTCTTGATTTCTTTTGTCCGTATCGGTTCCCTGCCGTTCCTGTCGGTGACTTCGACGAGCTTTCCGTCGGCAACCGGCCTCATGACCAGATTGTCCGCGTCAAGGGGCAGGAGGATGAAATCCCTTTCGGCCAGCATTTCCTTGAATGACTGCATGAATTTTGTCTTCAGGTCATCGGTGGACTGGTGGCGCAGTTTCATCATGTCCGTGGAGGCGAACCGGAGCAGGTCCCAGACGGCATTGGCGTCCTTCTTCTGCAGCGCCGCGTGGTAATCCCTGATGATCCCGGTTATCTGCCTGCGCGCCTCGTCGTCCAGCTTTGCCGGTTTTGCCCTGGCCCACAATTCCGAGGGAGGAACATATGACGGCTTGAAGGTTGCCGATCTGGTAAAGGGCGATTTGACATTATCAAGGCGGTTATCGCCCTCTTTTTCCGGGATCCGTAATTCGAAAAATATTTTTCCTTCATTGGTCATCTGCCCTTCCCTGACGGTGGACAGGCTGACCGTTATGGACGGTTTGCCGGACGAATCGATTTTTTTTTCAAGGGGTTTGACGGCAACCGTCACGGTGTTTGTCCCGGGATAGATCCACATGCCGACCTCGGAAAAACCCGTTACCGTGTATGCGTCGTCCCTGTCGGTCTCGGTGATGTGTATGCCGTTCAGCTCAATCTCCGCGTTGCAATGGTGGACCGAATAATTGATGATTACAAAGTGCTTTTCCATGGGTTCGCCGGCGCCGTCGGTAACGACCACGGCGGCGAGAAACACACAGGTCAGAAGTAACAGCGTCGTCATTTTCATGAATAAACCCTTTCATTTCTTATGGTATGTCTCTGGTGGGATTATATCCGGAGTCGATAAAAAATTCAATCCTCTTTTTTTTATATTGATGGCTGATAAGTTGGTTGCAATCGGTCCCCCCGCGGTAACAATATACGGACATGGATTTCTTACTAACAAGGGCACTGTAATGGAAACAATCAGGAAGCTCCGCATAACCGGAATGTCCTGCGCCGCCTGTTCGGCCAGGATCGAGAAGTCGCTGAAAAAGCTGGAGGGAGTGAGCGACGCCAGCGTCAACCTGGCGCTGGAAACGGCCAGCGTCACCTTTGATGACGCGGCGGTCAAGCAGGACGATATCATCGCCGCCGTGGAAAAGGCGGGCTACGGGGCCGAACTGGAGGAGCAGAAAAGCGAAGGCCAGGTTGATCTCATCATAACCGGGATGTCGTGCGCCGCCTGCGCCGCCCGCATCGAAAAGGCTCTTGCGAAAAAGAACGGGGTCCTCGAGGCCGCCGTGAACCTCACCACGGAAAAGGGCAGGGTGCGCTTTGATCCCCTCAGGGTCAAGTCCTATGAGATCATCGACGAGATACGCCGGGCTGGATATGACGCAGAGAAGATCGAGGAGGAGGCCCCGGACCGCGCCGCGGAGCTCCGGCGCGGCGAGGTGCGGAAGCTCGGCATCCTGGTCGCCGTGTCCGCGGCGCTGAGCGCCCCCCTGATAGCATCCATGATCCTGATGCTGATCGGCGTCCACGCCCCTGCGCTCCATCATCCGCTGCTGCAGCTTGCCCTGGCCACGCCGGTGCAGTTCGTCGTGGGATGGCGTTTTTACCGCAACGCGTACCTGGGGGTCCGCGGCGGCAGTCCGGGTATGGACCTCCTGGTGGCCCTGGGGACCAGCGCCGCCTATTTCTACAGCATATACAATGGCTTTATTCTGCCGCTGACGGGCGCCGCCGCGGGGGACCTCTATTTCGAGGCCTCGGCCGTGGTCATAACCCTGGTCCTGCTGGGCAAGTTCTTCGAGGCGCGCGCCAAGGGGATGACATCCGAAGCCATCAAGAAGCTCGTGAAGCTCCAGCCGGCGACGGCCACCATCGTGAGGGACGGGCGCGAGATCGTTGTCCCGGCCGCCGAGGTCGCGCCGGGAGACACGGTGACGGTGCGGCCGGGAGAGAAGATCCCCGTTGACGGCCGCGTCATCGAGGGCTCTTCATCGGTGGACGAAAGCATGATCACCGGCGAGAGCGTGCCGGTCGACAAGGGCCCCGGCGACCCGGTCACCGGGGCGACCATCAACCGCTTCGGGACGATTGCCTTCCGGGCGGAGCGCGTCGGCAGGGATACCGTCCTGGCACAGATCATCCGCACCGTCGAGGAGGCCCAGGCCGGGAAGCCGCCGATCCAGCGCTTCGCCGACAGGGTGGCCGCGGTATTCGTGCCGTCGGTCCTTGCGGTGGCGGCGGTCGCCTTCGTCGCATGGATGGTCGCCACGGGGAACCTGGAAATGGCGATCGTGAGTGCCGTGGCGGTGCTGGTCATCGCTTGTCCCTGCGCCCTCGGCCTCGCCACCCCCACGGCGGTCATGGTGGGCACGGGCCGCGGCGCTGACCTGGGGATCCTCTTTAAGAGCGGCCCGGCACTGGAGGCTGCGTACCGCACGCGGGCCGTTATGCTTGACAAGACCGGCACCATCACCACCGGCGACCTGTCGGTTTCGGACGCGGTTTCGGCCGGCGGGATCCCGGAAAACGATCTGCTGCGCTATGCCGGCATTGCTGAAAAGAAATCCGAGCACCCGGTCGGCAGGGCCATATACCGCCGCGCGTCGGAGGTGCATGACATTCCCGACCCGGAGCAATTCATGGCGGAGCCGGGCAGGGGAGTGCGCGCCCGGTATGACGGAACTGACATTTTGGCCGGGACCCTGGCCTATGTGCGGGAGAGCGGCATTGACGCATCCTGCTGCGATGATATCATTGCCGGCCTGGAAAGCATGGGCAAAACCGCAGTGATCGTCGCCGCCGGCGGCAGGGCTGCCGGAGTGGTCGCGGTTTCGGACACCATCAGGGAAACGTCCCGGCGGGCGGTGGCCGGCATGAAGGATATGGGGCTCGACGTGTACATGGTGACGGGAGACAACCGCCGCACCGCCGAATTCATCGCCGAGCAGGCAGGCATCGACGCCGGCCGGGTCATCGCCGGGGTCCTTCCCGGCGGCAAGGCGGACGCGGTGCGGGACCTTCAGCGCAAGGCAGGGGCGGTGGCCATGGTGGGCGACGGCATCAACGACGCCCCGGCCCTGGCGGCCGCGGACACGGGAATCGCCGTCGGCACGGGCACCGATATCGCTATGGAATCGGCGGACATAACCATTATGAGCGGCGACCTCACGGGGGTCGTCACCGCGATCCGGCTCTCGCGCCGTACCATACGGAAGATCAGGCAGAACTTTTTCTGGGCCTTCATATACAACTGCATCGGCATACCCTTCGCGGCGTCGGGGATGCTGTCGCCCATACTGGCCGGCGCGGCCATGGCCATGAGCTCGGTGTCAGTGGTGATGAATTCGCTGCTGCTGAAGAGGTTTAAGTAGAACTACTGCACCATCTCCCCGATGATCCGGTCCAGCTCCGCGGTGAGCTCGTTGATCACCGTGGTGGACCGGGACAGCTTGAGGGCGATGGTGACGATCTCCTGCGAGTTCTGGGCGATATCGAAGGCGGTCCTGGTCGATTCGTCCGTCGCGATCTTCTGCTCCGCCGTCGAGTTTTCGATGGTCTTGCTCGATTCGTGTATCTTGATGTTCAGGTTCTTTATCGTCTTGATGGTCACGCCGATGTCGTTGATGAGATTGCCCACCTCGGTAACCTCGACCTTGATGGCCAGGATTGCCTCATTGAGCTTGTTCATCGTCTCCACGGACATGTTGATGAGCCTGCCGCTTTCGTCGATGAGCTTCAGGTTCTCGCTGATGATATTCCCGATCTCCTTGGCGTTCTGGGTCGTGGCGTCGGCCAGCTTCGATATTTCGTCAGCAACGACGGCAAAGCCCCTGCCGTATTCGCCGGCCCGGGCGGCCTCGATGGCGGCGTTGAGGGAGAGGAGGTTGACCTTATCGGCTATGTCGTTTATGATCTGGACGAACCTCGCCATCTCGTCCGACTTGACCTTGACCGTGTTGAACTTCTCCTCGGTGAGCTTGATCTGGTCAGCGGTGGCCTCCGAGTACTGGGTCACCTCGTTCAGCGAACGGTTCATCTCCAGCGAGCTATCCTGCACCTTGTCGTTCACGGACTTCAGGTCGTTCACCGAGTCGACGGTGATGGCCAGCTCCTCGTAGAGGGAGCGGGCGATGTCGCTGATGGTGCTGGAATTCGAGGCCAGCTCTTCCAGGGAGGTCGTTATCTGCTCGAGGGCCGCCGCCTGGTGCTGCGATATGTCGTTCATGTTCTTGGTGATCTGGTCGTGCTCCACCGTTTCCTTTTTCAGGATGTCCATGGACTGGGTGACGGCGACAGCCATGCCGCGGAGGCCGGACAGGCTTTTCTTCGCCTCGTCATGCTGGTAGATGGCGAACTTCAGGAGGCGCCGCGTCGCCCGGGAGCCGACAAAGGCGCCGACGCCGACCATGCCGTACAGGATATAGCGCACCGCCGTGTCTGAAACAGGCGGCGGCAGGCGCAGCTCGGGGTTGATGATGAAAATAACCGTCTGGGAAATGAAGACGATGATCGTCGCATATATGGTGATGGGAGTATTGAAGTAAAAAATGCTCAGTGCGAGGGGAATGTAGCGCGTGGCGAAGAGCTGTTTCGCGCCATGGAACGTGGATTCGAACACGGATATGCAGATCAGGACGCCGGTTATCATTATGTAGCCCGAAGCTATTTTTCCCTTGAACCTGTTGGACACAAGGACGGTGATGGTAAGCGTTACGGCGACGATGGCCAGCTCTATGGCGATATGCTCGTATTCAAGGTATTGTGAGCCGATCCCCGCGGCCTTGATGGCGGTGACGGCTACATTGGCAAAACCGACTATGAAGAGGAAGGCATACAGCATCCGCTTGTTGTTTTCGATGATGACGTCTGAAAAGATTTTTGACTTTTCCGCTTCGCCATGAATATCTTTATCTTTCTGTTTTTTATTAGAAGCCATTGCCCCACCCTGGTTCTTTGCCGTTTATTTAAAATGTCGGTTATTGTTACTGAATTTTGCACATATTATAGTAGATTTGTCACTAAAAATTTAGGTCTTGAACTGTAAATACTGCGAATGGTTCCCGGAATACCGCCCGGGGAAGCTATCGTGCTTTTGGCAACCGTACTGAGCGGGCTTTTAAGCGGGAGAATGCCGGCAATTCCGTCTTGTTTTACTGTCATGGCCTGGCTTGGGGCGGACGATTATTATTCTTGACATGGTCCCGTTGTGCGGAATAAGTATCTTCAACATTTGCAATCAACACATGAGGCGGATTCGAAATGACTGATAAGACCCTTCCCTTTACCAGGGAGCAGATAGAACGCATCGTGAAGGAATATCCGACCCCTTTCCACATATATGACGAGAAGGGGATGCGCGCAAATGCCAGGCGCCTGGTAAAGGCCTTTTCCTGGGCCCCCGGCTTCAAGGAATACTATGCCGTAAAAGCGTGCCCCAATCCCTACATCATGAAGGCCCTGAAACAGGAGGGTTTCGGCTCGGACTGCAGCTCCCTGGCGGAGCTGGTTCTGTCGGAGCGGACCGGGATCACCGGGGAGAATATTTTTTTCAGCTCCAACGATACGCCGGCCGTGGAATACGTGAAGGCCAGGGAACTGGGGGCCATCATCAATCTCGATGATATCACCCACATCCCCTTCCTGGAAAAGGAGGCCGGGTTGCCCGAAGTCATATCCTTCAGGTATAACCCCGGGCCCCTGAGGGGAGGCAATCATATCATCGGCCACCCGGAGGATGCCAAGTACGGCTTCACGCGGCCACAGCTATTCGAGGGGTATGGCATCCTGCGCGAGAAGGGAGTGAAGCGGTTTGGGCTCCATACCATGGTCGCCTCAAACGAGCTTGACCCGGACTACTTCGTCGACACGGCTGACATGCTCTTTAACCTGGTCGCGGAAATCCACCTGGAGGTGGGGGTCCGCTTCGAGTTCGTGAACCTGGGGGGCGGCTTCGGGATCCCGTACCGGCCGGAGCAGAATGCGATCAACCTTGAATATGTTTCCGATAAAATCCGCGAGCGTTACGAGCAGATCATCGTTCCCGCGGGGCTTCATCCCCTGAAGATATTCATGGAAAGCGGCCGGATGATCACCGGCCCCTACGGCTACCTGGTGGCAAGGGCTATCCACAGGAAGAACATCTACAAGAACTATATCGGCCTGGACGCGTGCATGGCGAACCTCATGCGTCCCGCGCTGTACGGCGCCTACCATCACATCACCGTGGTCGGAAAGGAGGACCGGCCGCTGAACCACACCTATGACGTGACCGGATCCCTGTGCGAGAACAACGACAAGTTCGCCGTCGACCGCAGGCTGCCGGAGATAGAGATCGGCGATATCATCGTGATCCATGACACCGGCGCCCACGGCTTCGCCATGGGTTTCAATTATAACGGCAAGCTCCGTTCCGCCGAGCTCATGCTGAAGGAGGACGGCTCGGTCGAGATGATCCGCCGCGCCGAGACGCTGGATGATTATTTCGGCACCCTGGACTTCTCCCGCATCTGAGACTTACCGTGGTACGACTGCCGGCGGATGAAATTCGTCGGAGATGTAGTCAAAGAAGCGTTCCGTCAGAACTTGGCCGCCGAAGGGCGTGTGGTGTATCGGGTCGTTCGGATATTTCACCGCGCCTGCCCTGCCTTTGCTGTCTTTCATGACCGCCACGAACAATCCCTTTTCACTGGTCATATCCCATGCCGGTATGTAACGGACGCCGCGGTGTTTCCGGCTGCGGTCGCGGAATACCTTGTTCAGCACCGGGTATCGCGATTCAAAGTAGGGGTGGTTTGTCGAGGGCTGCCCGACAAGGTAGACCCGCTTCACCTTCGGCGCGATATCGTCCAGGTAGCGGTCCAGCCGGGAAGCATATTCATCGCGCCAGCCTTCCTGGGTGAAGAGCAGGAGTGTGCCGTCCTGCCTGCGCAGGGCGTAGCAGTCGTTCCCGCCGAAAAGGATCACCACCACGTCGGGGCGGAACCACTGTATATACTGGAGCGTCTTGCCGTGCCAGTCAAAGCGGATGAACTCGCTGAGGCCCGTTGACTTCACCGCGATGCGGAGGACCTGAACGCCGGGCATTTCCCTGAGTCGGTGCTCCAGCATGTATCCGAAGTAGCCCGCCATGATGGAGTCTCCCAGGAGGAGGAACCGGAGCGGGGGATCGAGCTTCACCCGCGAATGGGTGGCGCAACCGGCGGCCGCGAAGAGGGTCAGAGCAAGAATGATTGATGCGATGGCGTGTCTTATTATAATGTAACTACCTTTTTACGTTTGAGGAGCGTTTTTTAACCGCGCGTATCATCCATAACGGCGTGCCGGGAACCGGGCCTGCTTTAACACGGGATACCGGCAGCGCGGTAAACAATAATTCGGCATCTTTCAACGGCATAGACCGGGCGGCGATTTTCCACCTGAACCCGGCCATGGCCAACGGTTTCAGGAAACAGGGCGCATGCTGCCGCGCGACAAAGGCCCGCCGGTCATCGCGATGGTTGTCCGGGTCCACTTCCATCACGACCAGGGGGCATCCCGGCCGGAGGACGCGCAGGCATTCTTTGAGGCTCCGGGCCGGGTCCGGCCAGTGCTTGATTGAACAGACGCTGATAAGGCCGTCAAAGGAATCATCGGCAAAGGGCAGACTCATGGCGGAACCAGCCATGAAACAGAGTCTGCCGCTGGGGTCAGGGGAACGTTTCCGGGCGCGCCGCACCTGGTCCGCGGAAAGGTCCAGACCGGTTATGTGCCAGCAGGGGTTGGCGGCCGCAAGGTTAATGGCCAGATGGCCCCCGCCGCAGCCCACGTCAAGGAGACGGCCATCAGACGGTATCGCCTTCAGGAGGGGCCGCAGGAACCGGGGCCGCTCTTCGAGCATTTCATATATCGCGGGGGCCACGGCCCGATCATACAGCCATGATTCAAGGGCGTGGTACGGCGCTGTTATATCGCGGAACATGATGCAAGGTCCAGAAATTCAAGTGGCCCCTTCCGGAGAAGGGGCTTCGGCGATCACCAGTTCAGATTGTCGGTGTTGGTAACCTGAAGGTATTCCCGTATCTTGTCCCGAATCGATTCGGGCAGCTTGATCCCGATCGACTTCAGGCGTGATTCATACTTGTCAAAAGAGCGCATGTGCTGTGATGTCGTTGCGAATATCCGGAAATAGGACCTGATGCTTCCTTCCATCTCACGGCGGAACTCGATGTCTTCGTTAAGGATGTCCTCGATCGGCGCTATGGCCTTATAGTTGACCGGCCTGCATATGGACCGGTACGCCACGAAGCGCTGGGTCACCTCGCACTCGTAATTCTTCGTGATAATGCTGCGCTCGACCACGTTCAGGTCGATGCAGTCGATGATCTCAAACTTGTATTTGTCGCCGATAATGTTTTCGAGCAGGGCCTTCGCGCTCTTGTAGTAGTCGCACTGCTCGTACATGTCCTGGCAGTTCCTTCCGCACCGGACGTACAGGACGATGTCGATATCTGAGCTTTCCTGGGAGATGCCCATGTTCACTGATCCGACGATGTCCATGGCTATGTCGTCGAACTTGTCTTTTAGGAGCTCAATGGCATGGTCGAGCTCGTCCAGACGCTCTTCGGTTTCCTGGGTTCGGAACATCCGGAAAAAATTCTTAATTTCCTTGAAGAGCTCGATTTCCGGGATATGGTGATATTTCTGCACCTCCATGTCGTAGTTCCGCCCCAGGCACCTGGCCTGTAAACGCTCAACATCAATGATATCCTCGAGCCATCTACCGTCGATGTGGTAGTATTCGACGATGTCATGAATGCGGTGATCGCCGACCATTTTCTTCAATGAAATTTTTTCAAGGTCGGTTTCGTTGAACTCGATCTGATAGAAGAAACCTCCCTCGGACACCTCGCCCTGCACGGTTGTCACCTCGCCGAAATTGGACGGGTTGAGATATACGCATCCTTCGACTTCCTTGAAACCCCAGTCGTTGTGGATATGGCCGGTAAGGCACAGCTTGACGTCGTTATTCTCGCAAAAAGTCCTGAGGGCAGGCGAACCTGACGGACCGATGCGGGCGATGCGGTCATGGATGCCGTGGGCAGGCTGGTGGGCGACGATGATGTCCGGCTTAACGGCCTTGAAGAAATTCCACATCTCGTTGTTGCTGTCGTCGGTCCCTATGCCGCCGTTGTATTTAACGATATACCGCTCCGGGATTCCCGCGGTCCATACATCGGCGCCGCCGTATCCTGCTATCTTGAGACCGCCGATATTGTGCCAGTGGAGGTGAAGGTCCCTCTCGTGGAGGGAGGTAAATTTCAGGTCCATGTCATAGTTGCCAGGAAGTGCAAATACCGTGGAGGATTTGAAGGATATTATGTTCTCAAGGACCTTGTATTTCTGCTGCATGACACGGCGGGCCCTGATGGTGAGCTGTTGGTATTCGCTTCCCTTGTCGATAATGTCTTCCGGTACGTTGGGGGAATCAAGTAGCTCGTTTACAAAGTCCTCAAGGATCAGTTTTTCCCGGCCCATCTTTTTTCTGAGGCTGTGAAGATATGTCTGAATGTCGTGGTACTGAATGGCTGTATTGATGCTATAGAAAGGGATATCGATAAGGTCCCCGCCTACAATGTATAGATCAGCGACTGATTCATAGAGAAGGGATGCGGTCTGGTTGAAAGATCCATGGATGTCGGTCAGGAAAATGATTTTCATATATGATCCAGATATATTTAGTAATGATATAAACAAATTAAAAATATTTCAAGAGTTAATAAATATTTTTTACTCTGACACCGAAATAATAGAGTTATATTATCAATAAGTTTATATT
>CALMRZ010000017.1 GCA_937872225.1 uncultured Spirochaetota bacterium | reverse complement strand
TTTCAATGATTTTTGCAGTTGCCATGGCGTCATGCAGCCGGTCCCTTGAAGACGGAATCGCATCCTTAACATTACAAGCAATAATTTGACGTTGCCATGGCGTCATGCAGCCGGTCCCTTGAAGACGGCGGTAAAGACGGCGTCCTGACGCTTCTTGCCCTTGCCACACCGTCTCCCGGCGCATCGCAAACCTACTGGTACCGGTGGTTCCCTGTTGACAATACTGCCGACAAAATCATGGTTCATGAAAACAGGTTATACATGGCGGGTAACTTCAACCAGGTGGCTGCCAATACCCCGGGCGGCGCGATCGTAAACCTGACTGACGGCACGTTGAGCGCGAAGAAGAGAATGCCGCTTATTAATGGGCTCATTGCAGCTTCTGCGCCCGACGGCCAAGGAGGGTGGTATATCGGTGGAACTTTCACGAAAATAAACGGCGCGACAAGGAACCGCATCGCGCGCATCAACGGTGACGGCTCTCTCCATGACTGGAACCCCGACGCAAACGACGAGGTGAGTGCACTGGCGGTGTCGGGAACGACCGTGTACGCGGGCGGCTCTTTCACCGCGATCGGCGGCCAGAGCCGCAACCGCATCGCGGCGCTCGACGCGACCGTGAACACCAACAACGCCACGGAGTGGGACCCCACCGCGAACGACGCGGTGAGGGCACTGGCGGTGTCGGGAACGACCGTGTACGCGGGCGGCTCTTTCACCGCGATCGGCGGCCAGAGCCGCAACCGCATCGCGGCGCTCGACGCGACGGTAAACACCAACAACGCCACGGAGTGGGACCCCAACGCGAACAACGCGGTAAACGCCCTGGCGATATCCGGATCAACCGTGTACGCGGGAGGGCTCTTCACCAGCATCGGCGGACAGTCGCGCAACCGCATCGCGGCGCTCGACGCGACGGTAAACACCAACAACGCCACGGAGTGGGACCCCAACGCGAACAACGCGGTAAACGCCCTGGCGATATCCGGATCAACCGTGTACGCGGGAGGGCTCTTCACCAGCATCGGGGGGCAGTCCCGCAACCGAATCGCGGCGCTTGACGCGACCGTGAACACCAACAACGCGACAGACTGGGACCCCGATTCCAACGCGTACGTTCGGGCACTGGCGGTGTCGGGAACGACCGTGTATGCGGGGGGCAACTTCACGAGCATCGGGGGAGAGGCGCGCAACCGCGCCGCCGCGCTCGACGCCTCAACCGGCAATGCGCTTGACTGGAACCCGAATCTGGACAACATAGTTTATACCATCACGGCGGGAAACGGGGCCGCTCTTGTCGGCGGGTCATTCACGAATTCAAATACGCAAACAAGGACCAAAATCGCGTCCGTCGATTTGAGCACGGGGCTCCTGACCGATTTGAATTTCAGCATCAACGGCTCAATCCGAGACATTGCGGTTTCGGGCGGCACCATGTACGCCTGCGGGTCGTTCACGAGCTTCGGCGGCCTGACGCGCAACCGCCTCGCCGCGTTCAACGCATCCTCAGGCGCCGTTGCAGACTGGGACCCGAACGCAAACAGTACCGTGTACGGAATACTGTTGTCCGGCGGCAGGATATACGCGTGGGGCAACTTCACCAGCATCGGCGGTCAGTCAAGGAACTATCTCGCCGCCCTTAACCTGGGCACGGGGCTCGCGACCGACTGGGACCCGAATCCGAGCGGTGGCGTTCCGGTCACAGGTGTCGGCGGTATTGCAGTTTCGGGAAACACCGTGTACGTGGGCGGCTCTTTCACCGCGATCGGCGGTCAGGCGCGCAACAACATAGCGGCGCTCGATGCGGCGACCGGCCTCGCCACTGATTGGGACCCGAACGCATCCTCATCCGTAAGGGTCATGGGAGTGAATAACGGCACGGTGTATGTGACTATTTTTTCATCAATGAGCATCACCATCGGCGGCGCGTCCCGGCGTTACGTAGCCGCCCTTGACGCTGCGACAGGGCTTGCCACCGGCTGGAACCCGAGCCCCGACGACTATGTGAATACCCTGCTTTTTGCGGACGGGATGTTGTACGCGGGCGGGAACTTCATGAACATTGCGGGCCAGGCGCGCAACCGTCTCGCCGCGTTCGACGCCGCCACCGGCGACCTCGCGGCGGGATGGGACCCGAACGCGAGCGGCTCGATAACTTCGCTCGCCCTGTCGGGCGGCACGATGTACGTGAGCGGGAGCTTCTCCGCTATCGGGGGCGTATCTATGAAAAATATCGCAGCAATCTACCGGGGGTCCGGGCTTGTCGTGTATCCCTAGCGGGTGGGTGGCGAGCACCTTTCAGAAGGGGGGCGGCGGAAGCCGCCCCGCCGGGTTATAAGATGGGGCAGGTGTGCGAATGGCTGACCACTGTACTTGACGTTCACCATGCGCATATAATCTGCGCTTATATAAAGGTGAGTCAAAACATGTCATGCGAAATAATAGAGTTAAACCTGTTGTCATCACTATAATGACTGTATCACAAGAACTTCCCGACGTTATCAATCCGCCCAAAGCAATAATCATTCAATTTCAAAATGAAAATTTTTTAAGGCCCCTGTCCAGAACTGTTCCCGTTGACAGATGACCGGATTAACTTCAATGTCATTGTGTCACCCGGGCGGGGGCAATGGCTGAAAAACCAAATGGCTATTTAAACATACCGCTCGCATATAAGGCGGACATTCGTACCGAATTAATGGGCATTGCTTTTCTCGGTTGTCCGGACTGCAGGTCGAATTTCTTGAGATCAACGGTCTTCCATGCCGTGTTTTCATATGTCTTGAAATACAGCACTCTGTTGGTCATGTCCTTTATGACAACCCATTGTGCGTAACCGTACACGGTAATGAACGGCATCGGGTGTTCCTTTATCACCCCTTTCGGTATATCGACAATATTGAGAAGGTGTTCCGACAGGTTCACCGCTCCTTCTGCGTTTCCCGGAACAAGCGCCGCGTCTTTTGCGAAGGCGATCCTGACGAACCGCGACGGGGGCGTCCAGTCGCCCGGAAGGCCCACCATGCCGCTGCCCACACCCGTGGGTTCGATTTTCACTCCGGATAGTTTTCTGGGTTTCCTGTCGTTGCGGTCCAGATGAATGTAGTTCCTCAGATTTGTCATCTGCCAGTCAAAGCTCGGCCGGTTGGTCATTACGCCGAGAGGGTTATCGTACACGCCGACGTTTCCGTTGATGAATTCTATCACGATGCTTCTGCCGGAAATGTCGGATATCGCCACATGAAGCCCCATATCTTTGATTTTTTTAACGCTGCTGGGGGATATGCACACAGCGCTCATGGCTGTCTTTACTTCATCGACCGTCGCAAAGCTGCCGAGCACCCACGTGGCGAAGTTGTCCAGATTGATGAATTTTCCCGGCACGGGCTGCTGATACTCGGCTCCGGTGTACATCAGCCCGCTTAACGAGAGGCCCTTTTCGTTGAAACCGTCCACGAAAACGTCTTTCATGCCGAACGCATTGATTCCCAAAAAACCGTAACGTGTCGTGAAGACCATCCCACGGGCTCCATTGACTGCATTATTCTCCACCGATACCCCGGCTGGCACGATGATGATTTCAGATTTCAGGTCAACGGGGTATTCCATCGACCTGCCGTTCACGACAGAATTGTCCGCGGCCTTCAGGACGAAAAACGTGCAGGGATAAACCGCCGACCGGAATGCGAAGCAGACGGCAAGCAGGGTCACAACGATTTTTTTCATGATATTATTTCTCCCTTGATGATACAGGAATCTCCTCAGCCAGCGTGGCCTGTTCAGCGGGCGAAAGGGGATCTCTTGGCAGAAATCATGGCATGCGGGGAGGTCTCTGATAAGCAAAAACTGCCGGTCTGAAGGTTAAAATTTTTTAAGCCAGGTAACATGGGCATACCCACGGCCCATGGCGTCCCATGGGCCTCTGCCGAAAAGAAAGAAAGCACTTCACCGATTTATTGATTAAAAATCTTCGTCGCTTCTCTTCGAGATGAGCAGTTCGTCCGGCACTTCCTCTATGCGCTCGCCGATCTTGATCGCCATGCGGCTCGACACCACCCCGGGCCGGCACTTGAATTTTTTCCGCCCGCCGATCTTCAGGGTCATATCCGAACCGACCTTGGTGTCGGGCAGCTTGATGACATCGCCGACGGAAAGACGCAGCACTTCCTGGACAGATATCTGCACCTCGCCAAGCTCCGCCACCACCGGAAGAATGACGGTTTCGAGACGTTTCTGTATGACCGAGAGGTTCTCGTCCGTGGCGCCCTTCCTGATGCTGGAATACATGTACTGCGCCGACAGCTTCGATATGACCGGCTCGATGGAGATGTAGGGTATACAGAGGTTCGTCATGCCCTCCACCTCACCGACCTTGGTCTCCAGGGTTATGAGAACGACCATGTCGTTGGGAGGGACGATCTGTGCGAACTGCGGGTTCGTTTCTATGTTGCCGAGCCTCGGCCGGAGGTCGATGACGTTGGACCATGCCTCACGCAAGTTTCCCAGGATGCGGACAATGATGCCTTCCATGACGGAAAGCTCGATATCGGTGAGCTCCCGGCTGATCTTCGTGGCCTCCCCCATGCCGCCGAAGAGCTTATCGATGATGGTAAAGGTGATGGATGGGTCTATTTCGAGCACCGCCGATCCCTTCAGGGGGTCCATGTTGATGACCGCCAGGGTCGTCGGGTTCGGGATCGAACGGATGAACTCCTCGTAGGTCAGCTGGTCGACCGATGCCACGTGCACGCCCACCAGGGCCCGGAGCTGGGCCGACAGGGCGGTCGTGGTCAGACGGGCAAAGGTTTCATGCATCATCTGGAGGGTGCGGATGTGGTCCTTGGAGAACTTGTCCGGGCGGCGGAAATCGTAAATCTTGACCTTCTTCTGCTCCTTGGCGGCAGAATAGTCCGTGGTGTCCACCTCGCCGGTCGATATGGCGGTCAACAGGGCATCTATTTCGTCTTGCGATAAGATTTCTGTCATTTTCTAATACCCTTCATTACCGTGGCTTCCTCGTCGGTGACAAGCCACAGGTTTTTATACTGCTCCAGCGTGAACCTGTATTTATACCGGTGGGTATACCTGATACCGAACCGTTCCTCTACAACATCAACATAGGCAATGTTCCGGCCCTTTTCAACAGACTCCCGCAGTATTCTATAATTGACAAGGTAATCATCCCTGTCCCTTGTCGCGAACCTGATGAATTCCTTTTCAACCTGGGTTTTTTCCTCATAATTTGCCCGTATGTATTTCTGGACAAATTCCGGGAAAGCGTTGATGTATTTTTCAACATTGATATACTTGATCCAGGTATCCCAATCCCTATCCTTTTCAGCTTTCAATGTCAACAAAATAACTTCTTTGGGCGATATCGACCGTTCAATCGCGTCAACTTCGCTCGTCTTGTTGTATCTTTTTGGCTCAATTATTTTGAAGGTGAGTTCGTTATCGCTTTTGACGACGGTGTTTTCTTCAAAGGAGGGATAAAAAATGCTCTGTATCCGGTAATTGGTGTTCAGGTTCAGATTGAAAAGGTCTTTTATATTAATGGAATGGACAAAGGATTCCCCCGGCGCCAGTTCCACCAAGCGCTTTTCCAGCCCCCGGAGCAGTTCATTGATATCCCGCCGTTCGATTTTGTACGGTACGGTTATTTCTGCCTCCCGCCCCGACATGTCAAAAACCAGGGGCTGGAACGTTGTGTAGTTTGACGACTCCTTCTCAAGGGAATCGTACACTTCAAAGTAATTCTTTTTCTCGGAAATATTTTTTACCCAAACATGCAGGGTGACTTCTTCATCGGAATAAAATACTTTTTTATCCATCAGCAGATGGACCCGCAATTTTTCAGGCTCAAACGCTGCCGGGAACAGGGGCGCCAGAAATGCCAACGTTATCTGGGTCAGGATCAGGACAGGATATATAATTGCCTTTTTCATTTTCGAATTGTTCGTTCCTATCAGCATAGTCGTATCCCACGGTTCTCATGTCGTCATGTGCCCCGCCCTGTTTGGACGGCGCTTCAAACGTCTCAACAACGGTCAGCTCTTTTGATTAGTAAAAATATCATCTCTTATACAATTTCGGTATAAAATGATACTTTTGTTATTAAAAATGAACAAATTACAATAAAATTATTGGTCCCCGGCAGGGATATTTTCATGAAGCGGGAACCGCCGTGGCTTACCGGAGTTCTTTGAAACAGGGGGTGATTTTAGTTAGAAACAAGGTGTTAACTGAAAAAAATGCATGGTTAAGCATGCCCTTATTCACGATAGGTGCTAAAAATGAAATCAAGAAGCAGTTTTCTGTCTTTTTCATGCATGCTGGCAAAGAGGACATTATAGATGCCCTTTGGTTCATTGAGCGAATCCACCATGCCGACCAGCTCTATGATCTGGCCGTTAATAACAATATGTCCCTTAAGGAACCTGGCTTTTCTTATGTCATCCTTTGTCTGAATGGTTGCCTCACGGTCGGAGAGAAGGATTACCGCGCCTTCATGGTACACGATTTCCTCGGACGTTATCCCCTTTTCCGTGTCGCCGGGGTCAAACATGAAGAACTTGATGGGCATACGCACCGTCGCGGTCAGGCACTTCCGTTCTGTGCTCCTGGCGATCTCGTCGGTATGGCTGAAAAATAGTACCCGCGGACCTGACACGATACGCCCTATGAGCTGCAGCCTGAACTCATAGGACGCCACGTCCTCGACCCAGATATAGGCTTCAGCAAGATCCCCTTCATGAAAGGCATTGAACAGGTCATCATCGGCCATGGCCGCGAGGTAATAATCAGTGTTGTCAATGACTGTTATCTTCGAATATCCGAATCCCTTTTTGTATATCCGGATGACGCTGCCGCTGATTATTTTTCTGGTCGATTCCAGTTTTTTCATGTCTGCCCGGGCCTGTTACCTGTAAACCATGCTGTTCTGTAGAAAATCCATCATGCCGATTCCCGGCTTAATGTCAATTATTTAAAGAAATCCCGCCGCCGCGCGACGCGTCTCACCCAGGAAAGGCCCGCACGTCCCATGGCGTTGAACAGGACCAGGCCCAGGGGGAGGATACGTTCTATGGCGGGGGTGAAATAGCTGATACGTATCAGGCTCAGGTACAGGTCTTCGATCACATCGGCCTGGAGATACAGGACATTGCCGGACCTGTCGACACCCCATCGGCGCGCCAAGGTAAGGGCCTCCTCTTCACCGTCCCGCATGGTCACCCTGGCTTCAAAGGGCCCCTGTGGCCTGAAGGGAACCGCCGAAGATCCCCCCAGGGACTCCACGGCGGACTCCGATAACCTTCTTCTCCATTCATGGTGGTCAAAGATTTCCCTGGATCCGGATTTTTCAATGGCACAGGTCCTGATGCCCGGCAGAGCTTCCTGTGCCTGCCGACAGGCCACGGGACACCCGGAAAGAAAAAGCGGCCGCAGTCCGAAACCCGCAAGAGACGAAGAAAAGAACTCCGCTTCGCACATGAGCCTCCCGTTCACCTCGAGGCGCGCGATCCGCGAAGTCAGGGTATGGGCCAGGAACCCGTCGCTTCCCGATGCCGCGTGCATTCCGATCATGAGCAGGGAATGGGACCCGAAGGTGCCGCCAATTCCCGGCACCGGCCCGCGTCGGTATCCGTGGATGACACGGGCCCGGTCGTCGATCAGTTCAGGGAGGAGGTTGTAGCCGGTGCGGTGGAAGTCCTTGATGTAGACGCTGCTCACTCCCGCGTCAAACAGCGCCGCTGCGACGGCATGGATGTCTCTGGACATCTCAACGCAGGCCGCGGCCCATTCCATGGTCCTGAACTGGGAACCTTCGTAGCTCCAGCATCCCGAGCTTCCTTCTATGTCCGCGATTATGTAAACCGAATCAGGGACGCCCATCATCGCGCCTCAAAAAAGCCCTTGATCTCTTTCATCCGCTCTTCAAACACGATTGAAAAGTATATGTCTTTCAGCGTGCAGTTGCCTTTCCTGCATTCATATTCAAGGAACATGGTATAGAGCTGGTCATCCTTCAGGTCCTTCATCACGAAAAACAGGCAGAACAGGTCGTCCCGGCTGTAGAACCTGATCCTGTTGACCGACACTTCCTTTTTTTCCATGTTGCCCAGGAACAGGCCGAACTTGTCCAGGATCGGTATTCCCATGCGCCCTTCCATGATCATCCCCTTCATGAATCTGCGTATCCCGGCCTCATAATCCGGGTTGTCTTCGATTACCCGTTCCATGAATGCGGATTTATAGTGCGCCAAGGTTCTTTCCGATATTATAGCCGAAGAATGGGATGCGCAGCATATTACCAAATACGGGACTATCAGCGCCATTTTTTTCACTATGGGATACCTTCGTTACTGTTAAATTATTCTTTACTTTTACGTGTAAAAATATGCTTAATTCACAGGTAGATGTTGCAGGGCCATATTTCAAGAATTTTTTACTTACAGCATGAAACAGCCTAAAGCACTGCCCATAAAGATTCTCCTCGTCGCCGTCATACTGCTGCCCTTCGCCTATATTCTTTCAGCCTACACCTACAGCTATTCGATCCTTACGGGAGAGCTGGCCTTTGATCCCGGCGTCTCAACGAAAATATACGACTGCAACGGCGACCTTATCTCAGAGCTGTACGAGGAAAACCGCACCATTCCGGGGCACGGAGCGGTCCCCGACACGGTGAAGCGGGCGTTCCTTGCCGCGGAGGACAGGAATTTTTACCTCCATTCAGGATTCGATATACCCGGCATCGTCAGGGCCGTTGTCGTCGACATACTGAGCGGCGGCATCAAACAGGGAGGCTCCACCATAACGCAGCAGCTGGTCAAGCAGCTCTACACCGGGCGAGAACGGACCGTGCGCCGGAAGCTCATCGAAATTTTCGTGGCCCGTGAATTTGAAAAGAAATACACGAAAGACCAGATCATCGAGATGTACTTGAGCCAGATATATTTCGGCCATGGCGTGTATGGCGTTGATTCGGCGTCCCGGTTTTTTTTCGACAAGGACCTGAAGGGCCTGAACGCGGTGGAGGCCGCCCTCCTGGCGTCGATACCCTCCGCCCCCAATTATTATTCACCCCTCAAAAACCCCCGGGCAGCGTTTGAGAAAAGCCGGCAGGTGCTGTACAACATGATCGGCGCCGGGGACATCGGTAAAGAAGACGCGTCGCGACAGTTCAATGAGTTCTGGGCCGGTTATCTTGAGATCATAAAGACAAAATTTCCCACCCTGGGAATACGGAGCAGAAATTTTGACAGGGCCCCCTATTTCACCGAATACATACGGCAGATGCTGGTAGAAAAATTCGGGGAAAAGGCCGTTTACCGCGGGGGTCTTTCGGTCCACACTACCCTTGACCTCCGCCACCAGAAGGCTGCCGAGGAAGCGCTCCAGAAAAGCCTTGAAGAGCAGAACCGGACTGCGGCGGCATCCAACGCCTCCCGCTTTGAGTCGATTGACCGGCTCACGACCCGGAAGCTCCTTAGGGAAAAGCGGATAAGCGCACAAGACGCCGCGAACAGGACGGCATTTCTGGGAGCCTTCCGCGACGGCGCCATCGACGACGCCCTCATGGGTTCCCTGCTTTTCGGCACCGGCGCCATGGAACAGGTCCTGGAAAAATATCTCGATACGTACGAACAGCAGAAACAGCTGTCGCGCGTCGAGGGTGCCTTCATATCCCTTGATCCCGTTACCGGCGGGATTACCGCCATGGTCGGCGGCAGCGACTTCAATTCGGGCAACCAGCTTAACCGCGCGGTACAGTCGATGCGGCAGCCCGGATCGGCATTCAAGGCGTTCGTGTACGGCGCCGGGATAGAATCCAAAAGGATAACCGCGGCATCGTCTTTTTACGACGTGCCGGTGCTCTTCAAGGGGACCCGCACCGTCTGGAAACCGTCCAATTATGAAAAAACCTTCAGGGGACGGGTCCTTGTACGGAACGCCCTGGCGGCGTCTCTCAATATCATTTCCGTCCTCGTTGTCGATGAAGTTGAGCCCAGGCTTGTCGCGGAATTCGCCTCCCGTCTCATGGGCATTCCCCTCAAACGCTTTTCCGTCGATCCGACCATATCCCTCGGCACCTCGGAAGTATCTCCCCTTGAGATGGCCCGCGGATTCGCCGTGTATGCCAACGGGGGCAGGGAGATTACCCCCCACGCGATCCGCAGCATAACCGACAGGCAGGGAAAGAATTTATTGCGTGTCGATGACGCCGACGGAAGAGGGAAACGGTTGATCTCCGAAGAGACCGCCTTTATCATGACCAGCCTCCTCCGGAGCGTCGTCGACTCCGGCACGGCGACCGGTGGCATCAGGAACGCCGCAGGCTTCAGCCTACCCGCAGCCGGCAAGACCGGCACCACGACCAATTTCAAGGACGCCTGGTTCGTGGGTTTCACCCCTGACCTTGTCGCCGCTGTCTGGATGGGCTGTGACTCCCAGAAATACTCCCTCGGCATCGGCCAGAGCGCGTCAGTCGTTGCCGCTCCGGTATGGGGGAATTTCATGAGCCGCGTCTACACCTTCCGCAAGCCGGGCCGCTTCAGGGGACGGCCGGACGGCGTCACGTCGCGCTCCATCTGTGCCAGGACCGGACTGGCCCCTGTTGACGGCTGTCCGGTTAAATCAGAGTATTTCATCGCGGGGACCGAGCCGCGTGAAAAGTGCAATTCGGACCATGACGAGATGACGAGCATCTTCGACCTGGTCAGGAAGAAAAAGGGGGGTCTTCTGGAGAAAGAAAAATCAAAGATTTCCGATCACCAGAGCCGTGAAGAGGACTAGCATGATGATATACGTGCATCATGAATATCATTGCGTTTGCGCTATTTCTCCCCGGAGTAAAAAATAACCTGTGAGTGCCCCATCATTTATGAAACGTCACGCGGAAAACGCTATACAGAAATTACACGAGTAGCCTTTTCCCCATCGTTATTATAAATTCCACCACTCAGCCGAAGTTCCGCTCGATTTCTTTCTTCAGGTAAAACCAAGCGAGGAGGAATCATATGCAATTTAAAGATTATCAGAACATCCACGCCATGCTGCAGGAGACCGTGGCAAAAAACCCGATCACAAGGCGTTTGCGTGGAACCCGGCAACCGGTCAATGGGAATCGGTAAACTGGTTGGACTTCTACAAGCAGGTGACGCGGGCCGGCAGGAGCCTCATAGGCCTGGGCGTCAGGAAGAGCGACAAGTTCAACGTCACCAGTTACACCAGCTACCAATGGCTCCTTGCCGACCAGACAACCATTGTGAACACATCGGGAACGACCGGCGTTCCCACGCGGGCCATGACCACCCATGACAACGCCATCTTCACCGTCCAGTCGGTCATCATGAGCAGTGATCCGAGAGAGGTCGAGGAGACCTTTCTCTTCCTTCCCATTGCCCACATCTACGCGGGCCTCCTTCGAGACCGTCAAAAAATTCACCGTCGTGCCGGAATTCACCAGTGACAATGATGAGTTGACCCCGACATTGAAGATCCGCCGAAAGGCGACAACGGCGCATTATCATGACGTGATTGATTCGATGTACGAGGAAGTTGCGGATCCCCGGCTCCCCTTCATAAAAGAGAGGACCAATGGCCGGCGGAATATCCCCGATAGGATAAAAACTCTCTTTGTCGCCAGGGGGCAGAGGTATCTCGGAACGCCGTGTTGCGCAGAGGAGGTTGTCCCCCGCCCATTGAGCTGCGTATCGGAGAACACGGAACCACCGGACGGGCAGACGCAAACAGCGCCGCGGGTGCGGCGCTATGGGCCAGGGCGGGCCATGACACTGCGCCGTCAGCGCTTGGGCGCGTTCTGTTCGTTGTACTTCCTCTTCATGTCCTCGTGAAGGTCGTTGAAGGCCTTCTCGTCATCGAGGTTAAACCGATGGAGCACCTCTTCCTCAAGGAAATAATAGTCGTATTTCTTATCTTCGATGCTGCACATCTTGTTGGCGAGATAGGTGATAAAAACGATGTCCCGATACTCCGCGCTGCAATTCAGCGGCGCATGGTGCCACTGGATCGTTTCGACCAGGTAATCGGGCAGGTTCCATTTCCGGGCGATCTTCTCGCCTATGCTGGAATGGCTGATGCCGATGGACACTTCCTCGATGACGGTGGACGTCCTCATGCCGCGGTTCCGCACCAGGGTGAACATCCATTCCGACAGGGCCGAGCTGGTGGACAGGAGGACGATCTTGCCGAGGTCATGCAGGAGCGACGCAAGGTACACGTTCTGCGCCAGTTTGGCACACCCGAGTGCAAGCGCGAGCTGTCGTCCGTAGAAGGCCGTCTTGTTGCAGTGGTCCCACACCTGCTTGAACGAGGAGTATCTCTCGTCGAGTATGCGGCGCGCGCTCGAGGCGATGATGATGGCCCGGAGGTTTTTCATGCCGATGAGGCTGATCGCCTCGATGATCGTCTCGATGCGCCTCCGCGTGATAAAGGCGGCCGAATTCGACAGTTTCAGGACCGACACGGAGAGGGACGGGTCCAGGGATATCTTGTCCGCGATTATCCGGTAATCCACCTCGGGATTGGCGCACAGCTTTTCCAGGTCGAGAATGTTTTCGGGAAATGTCGGCAGCTCACGGACCTCGTTCAGGATCTGCTGCTGGATCTTGTTCATCACGGTGACCGGCTTGAGCTGGAAGGGCACCACCAGCGAGGTGTCCGTGATCCGGTCATTCGATGATATCTGCAGGGAGTTTACGCCGATCCCCGTGTTCTTGAGGAACAGTATGGTGAGGACAAGGCCGAGCCCTTCCCCTTCGGTGTCATCGGTGACGTCGCAGTACACCTCGGAAAAATCATTGTAGGTCTTTGCCTTCTGTATGCGCGTCTTTATGCGGTTCATTTCCTCGGGATGTATCGGCGAGTTGTTCTGCACATGGATGCTGAAGCCGGAATCAAATTTCTTGAGATAGACCACGACCTTGTAGTCGCTCTTCTTCAGCTCTTCTTCCACAAATTCCTGATTGTCGATGATGAACGATTTGAATCCCTCCATGCCCTGGAGATACTCCTCTTCTTCAAACATATCGAGGTTCTGGAAGCCGAAATAAAGGCGCTTTGAGTTTGCCTTGACGGCGTTGACGATGATCTCCCTGAGGATGGTTATGATGGCGTCCTGGAGGTATACCATGTTGTTCCGGGCAAGAATTTTGGTAATGACCGAGCTGATAAACCGGATGACCGATTTATTATGGTAGCTTAAAGACAGCGCAATGGTTTCGCCCTTATCGAAATCAGAGGCCATCTTTGATGTTTTCGAAACGATCATAATTCCCCCCCGAGAATTATTGAACCATCATTGATGACTGATATTTTTTTAGTAACAGTCTTACTTATTAACAATTGTGTATTTATTACAAGAAAATATATCTACTTGTATTTTTCAAGTTTTTATTAAGAACATGAACAACTTATTTCATTCTGAATATAATATCATGCTTGGACGCTGTCCAATTTTTTACAGGAACAATCGTCACTATATACCGGTTGATTCATTATAAACGTTAATAGTATACTTATCACGCCCTAATTCCGATATATATTTTAGATTTCGTAATTACCATGCAAATTACCTGTGCCAACTGTAAAACATCCTATAACCTGTCTGTTGAACAGATTCGGAGTCTCTCGTATTCGATTTTACCCTGCAACAATTGCAGTAAATTCATTAAAATCACCAGCTGCCCCCACTGCAATTCTTATTATTCGATAACCTTTTCATCGGCAAAGCAGACCAGGTACAGCCTAACCTGCGAGCGGTGTTCAAAATCCTTCGAAATTGATTTCCCTGTGATAAAGGAGGCCGCAAAAGACACCCACAGGCCGGTACAGGAAAAAGAATCGAGGGAAGGACTTTCATTTTTCCATAAGCTCTTCCCTGAAGAAAAAAAAGGTGCGCGGGAAGAAACCAGACCGGCACCTCCCCCTCGGCAGGATCTGCCCCTGGTTGGAAAACAGCCCGCGGAGCGGCCAGGCCGGACAGTCACATTCACCCTGCAGAACCTCTTCTCGGTGTGCGGGTCCGCCTTTACCGCTCCGAAAATAGGGACCGCCTCGGCAGCCATCACGGCAACATTCCTGGTGTTCCTGGCCGGGAACTGGCTGGCACGCCAGGCCATTGATCCGGGAGACATTGCCGGAAACGAGGTTCTCAAATCACTTCTGGGCATCGTGCCTTTCGCCATCATCATGTTCATGTACATCATGACTTCAGCTGTCATCTCACGCTTTACCCTTAATACCCTTTCATCCAGGGCGTCATCACCGCAGCAGGGCTTGGGCCGTTTTATTGCCGGGGCTATAGCGCCGGTATTTCTTGCCAACGTCCTTATCTTCATAATTATCGATCTAGTGTTCATCCTCTTCGGCAGAATTCCGGTCATTGGGCCGGTGCTGTTTGCGGTCCTTTTTCTCCCCATATACCTGGCGTCGCTCTGCGCCGTGCTGCTCCTGGCGGTCGGTTTCTGGTTTTATCCGCCCATCATCGCGACTTTCGTTCCCGGCGGCACCTCTCCTCTCATAGGCCTGTTCAAATTCATCCGCAGGCAGAACTTCAGCCTCGCCTATACCATTCCCCTCATGACCATAATAACCGCGGTTACTTTCGCCGCCATATACATCCTTCACTACGGCTCTTTCTCGCTGTCAATGTTCCTGTCGAAGGCCGTCCTGGGTGACGAAGACCTGAAGGTTTTTTCATCCATACCGTCGGCATTTCTCCAGTTTTCCGACCTGACCATAACCGGCTCCGATTCCGGGCTCTACAAATCGCTGGTCAGCGACATCCTCCTGTCCCACAGTATCGGGGGCTTCATCATCGGAATGATTTTTTCCCTGATATCCATACTGCTTTTCGCATCCTTCATCTCCATTACGGCCACCCTGTCCACCCATATCTACCTGATGCTTGACAGGGGGACCGACATGGACGACACGAGCAAAATCCGCCTTCTGGCCCTTCTGGTGCTCATTCTCCTCGGCGTTTTCCTGGCCAAGAAAATATTCCTGTAAGCGTTTTCTCTTGACATTTTTCCGCCATGGTTTTAACGACAGCACCATACGAAAAAATCCGGAGGTTCCTCCCATGGCACATTCATACAATATCGCGGTCATTCCCGGCGACGGCACCGGTCCCGAGGTGATAGCCGAGGGCCTCAAGGTGATCAGGGCCGCTGCGTCGGTCGAAAAGATATCCCTCGATTTCATAACCTTTGATTTCGGCGGCGAGCGGTTCATGAAAACCGGCGAAGTGCTGCCGGAAAACGCCATAGAGGAATTGAAAAAATTCGACGCCATCTACCTCGGCGCCATAGGCCATCCGGACGTAAAGCCGGGCATCCTCGAAAAGGGGATACTCCTCAAAATCCGCTTTGCCCTGGACCAGTACATCAACCTGCGCCCGGTGCGCCTCTATCCCGGCGTCGAGTGCCCCATCAAGGGGAAGGGCCCGAAGGAAATCGATTACTGCTGCATCCGCGAAAACAGCGGGGGCATGTACACCGGCATGGGAGGCCTCTCCCGTCCCGGCACCGACGACGAGATCGCGATCCAGAACATGGTCTATACTTATGAGCAGGTCGCCCGCTGCCTCCGCTACGCCTTTGAATATGCGCGTTCCCACGGCAGGAAGGCCCGCGGTGTCGGCGATGAAAACAAGCTCGCACTGGTGGGCAAGTCCAACGTCCTCACCTACATGTACGAGCTCTGGAACCGGGTCTTTGCCGAGATTGGAAAAGAGTACCCGGACGTAAAGCGGGAGTACTACCACGTTGACGCCACCTGCCTCTATATGATCGCGAGCCCGGAGATGTTCGACGTCATCGTGACCGAAAACATGTTCGGCGACATCATCACCGACCTCGGCGCCATCACCCAGGGCGGCCTCGGCGTCGCCGCCGGCGGCAATATCAACCCGAAGGGCGTGAGCATGTTCGAACCGATCGGCGGCACCGCCCCGATGTGGACCGGCAAGAACGCCATCAACCCCCTGGCCGCCATCCTGGCCGGCGCCATGATGCTGGAGACCCTGGGCGAGAAAAAGGCGGCGGACCGCATTGAAAAAGGCGTGATGAAGGTCATCGAGAAGGACATGAAATCCATGGAGGCGGGGAAGATGGGGATCTCCACCACCCAGGTAGGAGACCGGGTGGCGGAGTACGCGTCCTGATCTCAGCTTTCCAGCTCATTCAATTTTTTCTTCACCGCGCTTTTGAAAGGAACCGTCACAAAGAGCATACCAAAAGCGAGGTAGAGAATTGATACAAAGTCAACCGCCATCCATCCTGACAGGATCCTGGCATTGTTGTCATATCCTTTCCATATTGCGCCTAAAACCATGATAATCCCGAGAAATACCGCCACTACCGTTGACGCGGCTATCAAAGTCTGGGCTGTTGAAAAAAAGAGCAGGGCATTTTTCAATTCTCCTTTACTGGCGCTGTTTTTCGCCATTGCCGCTTTAAATGCATTAATGAACTCTTTCGGACTGAAATGGCTTAACAGCATCAGAATTGTCGGGCCCAGCAGAAGAGCAAGTGACGGCACGTCGATCATAAACATGATATCCGATTTGGCCCATATTATGGCCAAAATAAATATGCCCATGGTCAGTACGATATACACAAAATACATCTTTTTCATAATTTGCCTCCGTCATTCCTGTTTTTTTGAATTATAATGATAAGACTCTCGAGTGAGTCCGATATACGGTTTTCGACATTATATCGCTCTACAATTATATACATATGCTGTTCAAGGCGAGAGGGCTGGCAGCGTCCCAGCAGCATGGCCGATACTATCAAACCTATCAGGGCAGCATGAAATGCAGCATTAAATATCCAGGATCCTGTTCTGCCGTTTCTAGTTTTTTCGCCGGCATGCCGCCAGACACAATCACGGCCTCCACCTGCTCCCGATAATATTCGCGCAACGCTTTTTCAAGTTACATGACAGAGCCACTCCTTCAGTTCCCGGCGCAGGCTGCTTCGATTGTTCGCATCCTGGTCTTGACGCTGTTTTCATTCATACCCACAACTTTGCCGATCGTTTTATACCTGAGTCCCTCGAAATGTCTGAGATACGCCATTTCGCGATCGATATCATCCATTTTTTCAAGGCACCCATGTACGGCACGGTTCAATTCCCCGCTGCAGAGAGCCTCGAAGGGATCCGGCGCTTTATCATCGCAATCCCGCAATTCCCCGCCGCAGGGACGTGAATCCGCTTTTCTTTTAAAATCGATGCAATGGTTCCGGGCTATGGCGTAGATCCAGGCATTGAAAGAACTGCCGGTCCTGTACTGGTCCAGATTATTAAACACCTTCACCATGATCTCCTGGAGCTGGTCCTCGCCGTCCTCCCGTGAACAATGCATTACCGCTGTCACGTAATATAAGAGCCTTTTCCGGTACTTTTCCCATATAGAGCAAAACAGGCTCTCCCCGTCCCCGGACAGGGCGCTGCTCAGCGCAATGTTTATCATTTCCACGGTTTTCATGGTTCTATTATTTACTACGCGGCGGCATAGGAAAAAGTTTTAACTTTTCCCTGCAGCACGAAATTTTCTGATGATAATGAAACAACATCAAGTGTGTTTGTTATAAACGATGGGATTGCTAAGGCAAAATATATAAAAAATGGTCAGGAAAACAGCGATTGCTCACGGAGTACCGCAGCCCAGGCAACCTGACTCCATCAAGTTGCTTATCTCATCCCCGCTGTACCCAAGTGCGGACAGTATTTCCTCATTGTGATACCCCAGGGCGACCCCGGCAACGGGCGCATAGTAATGGCCTGACCTGAACTTGATCGGGTTACCGATCTGTTTGACCTCTTTCCCGAGGACCGTTCTCACCGGCACCACCATGTCCCGCTCAGACAGGGGCGGATTGGACACGGCCTCGCCGATGGTATAGACCGGCTCCACGCAGGCGTCGCACTTCCGGAACACCTCCCGCCAGTGGGAGAGAGGTTTTTCCGCAATGGCCCGCGCCACCCGCTCCTTGTTGTTCCAGTTCATGATACCCGTATGGGCGATGTCGCCGCACCCGATGCAATCGCAGAAGGCGGCGAAGAATTTCTGCTCGATGGGGCCAACGGACAGGTACCCGCCGTCTGCGGTGACGTAGAAATCGTACAGGGCGCCGCCTGAGAGCAGGTCCCCCCGGACCGGCTCTTTGCCGCCGGCGAGATAGCCGGCGGTGGCGAAAACCGACATGGAAAAGACGCCGTCGGTTATGGACACGTCGAGGCAGTCCCCCTTCCCGGTGCGCGTTCGATTGATGTAGGCGGCCATGATGCCGATGGCCGCGTTCTTGGCCCCGCTGGCCAGGTCCGCCACCTGTATCCCGGTGAGCACCGGGCCGGTGTCCTTCCTTCCGGATATGGATTCGACCCCCGACAGTGCCATGTAGTTGATGTCATGGCCGGCGCGGTCCGCGTAGGACCCGGTCTGGCCGTACCCGGTCAGCGAGCAGTAAATGATGGATGGATTCACTTGGGACAGCTGTTTATATCCGATGCCCAGGCGGTCCATCGTTCCGGGCCTGAACTGCTCGATCACCACGTCATAGTCCTTCACCAGTCTGTAAATGACGCCACGCGCGGCATCATGTTTCATATTGATAGAAAGGGATTTTTTACCCCGGTTCAGATGGGCGTAAATTGCGCCCACCTCGTCCACGTGGGGCGGCAGCAGGCGCACGATGTCCGGGGCTTCGCTGTTTTCCACCTTGATGATATCGGCTCCCAGGTCAGCCAGCATCATGGTGCCGAAGGGCCCGGGAAGGAGGTAGGTGAAATCGAGGATCTTCATCCCCTCAAGTGGTTTCGGCATAGGACGCTCCTTCTCGTGTCGGTCTTTTAATACGATACCGGGACGGTCATATGAAACCACCCTCCCCTGAATATTGCAATAGGAAAAATCCTCCCGGCAGCCGCCGATGTGCAATAATTTTATCCTTTACTTTTACTTCTATTGCCCCCCATACTTCCCCCAGGAGCAAGCCCATGAAACTATCCTCGGACTTTGTAGGTACGCGCCTCAAGGATTACACCTGCACCGTGAACGCCCGGTGGACCATGAACTGCGCCGCTTCCATTGACGATCCCAATCCCCTCTATTTCGATGACGAACGGCCCGGCGGCATCATCGCCCCGCCCCTCTTCCCGGTGGCGGTCACCTGGCCTATTATCGAGCATATCGGCGATTACATCGAGGCAGAGACCTTTCCCAAAGAGGTCATCTTCACCCAGGTCCATTACACTGAACACCTCCGCATCCACAGGCCGGTACGGCCCGGTGACACCCTGTTGATCAAAGGATCCATTGCGGCAATTCTTCCCCACAGGGCGGGCACCCATGTGGTTCTGCGCTTCAACGCTTTCGATTCAGAAGCAAAACCGGTTTTTACCGAGCATATCGGGGCCATGATGAGGGGAGTGCAGTGTTCTGACGGAGGAAAAGGCGGCGACACTGTCCCCGCCCTGGCCGGCCGGCCTGGAAGCGACAGATCGCTGTGGGAATCAAACATCTTCATCCATCCCCTGTCCCCCTATATCTATGACGGCTGCACCAATATACACTTCCCGATCCATACCTCCGTAAAATTCGCGCGCCAGGTGGGCCTTCCCGGTATCATCCACCAGGGGACCCGCACCCTTTCTTTGGCAGTCCGCGAAATCATTGACCGCGAGGCAGGCGGCTACTCCAGCTCCATCGATGTGATTTCATGCCGCTTCACCGGCATGGTGCTTCCCGGTTCTGCCATAACAGTTCGCCTCAATAAAAAAAAGAATTCATCGGAAGGCATCAATCTCAATTTTTCAGTCATCAATGCCGAAGGTCGGCAGGCGATAAGCGACGGCCATATCCAGCTCAAACCATAAAGGAGGATCACATGACACATACCCTGACGTGGCATTTTGTTGAACAATGGTCTGCCGCCCGTCCCGATGCTGAAGCGCTGGTCTTTGGAGAAGAGCGTTTGAGCTGGCGAGATTTTAAAAACAGCATGGACGCGGTGGCCCGCGCCTATCTCGAAGCCGGCGTCATGAAAGGGGACCGGGTTGCCCTCCTGGCCATGGCGCGCACCGAGTTCCTCACCACCTACATGGCCGCGGGCAAGGTCGGCGCGGTCTGGCTCGGCCTATCCCCTAAATTCACCCTTGAAGAGCTGCGTTATCAGATCGGCGACTGCCGTCCTTCAATCCTTATTTCACTCCGCGAATACCTCGGCAACGATCTTTCCGACACCATCCGGGCCCTGATGAAGGAGTTTCCATTCATAAAGAAAGTCATTGTTATTGGTGAACCGATAGACGGAACCGAAGACTATTCCGCCTGGATCGGGAAGCCGCGAAAGGAGCTTGAGGCAGCCCTCGATAAACGGTCCCACGATATCACAGAGCTTGACGATGCCCTGCTCATGTATACTTCCGGGTCCACAGGAAAACCGAAAGGTGTCGTCCATACCCACCGGAGCATAGTGGAAAACATAAAGATTGAGGTCGGCAAGTTCTATTTCGACGAGCATTCACGGGGAATTCTCCATTTCCCCATTAACCATGTCGCCGCCGATGTGGAGATCGGTTTCGGCGCCATCATGTCCGGAGGATGCATCGTGTGCATGGACCGCTTTGACCCCGCCGAGACCCTGAAGGTCATCGAAAAAGAAAAGATCACCCATGTCGGCCAGGTCCCCGTGATGTTTCTCCTTGAATTCAAGCAGCCGGAATTCTGGAAAACCGATTTCAGCAGCGTCAAGGCCTTTGTCTGGGCCGGCGCCGCCGCTCCGAAAATCATGATAGATCTTCTCACGCCGATATGCCAGAAAACGGGCGCAGCCCTTCTCACCGGGTACGGGAGCACCGAAGTCTGCGGCTTCATCACCTACACGGAAAAAGACGAAGAAGCCGAGGCCCTTCTCAAAACAGCCGGGAGGATAGCCCCTCCCTTTGAGCTCAAAATTGTGGATAAAAACCGCCGCGAGCTCCCTGACGGGGAGATAGGCGAAATCGCCGTGCGCGGGCCCTTTCTCATGAAGGGATATTACAACAGGCCCGACGAAACGGCCCGTGTCATCGACCGTGAAGGATGGTATTACACGACCGACCTGGCGTACCGCGACAGCCGCGGTTATATACGCATTACGGGGCGTATCTCCGAAATGTTCAAGTCCGGCGGCGAAAACGTATACCCCCGCGAGATCGAAGAGATCATCGAGTCGCACGGCGCTGTTCTCTTTGCCGCCGTTATCGGCATACCCGATGAAATCTACCAGGAAGTGGGGTGGGCGTTCGTCATGCCCAAGCCCGGACAGAGCGTTACTGAGGATGAACTGCGCGGCCTGTGCAAATCCTCACTGGCCAATTTAAAGGTGCCGAAAAAGTTCTTCATCAGGCCCATGCTTCCTCTTCTGACAAGCGGCAAGGTGAACAAGCTGGCTTTGAAGGATGAAATCCGTGAAATATTGAAAGGAGAACCAAAGGCTTAATGATGAAGCACGATATCCTGACAAGAAACGCCTGCAGGGAATTTTCCCGCCGGCGTCTCATTTTTCAGGTGCTTCGTGATTATTAACGCGGCACCGGGATCACTTTTTTTCAGCCACGGGCATGCAGTATACTATTTTCCCGGACTGATGATCATATAGTTCCATGCCGAAATCACCGGTTAACTTCTTTTTCTTTCCGAATTCCTCGATTTTCGGATATACCCTGGCAGGTCCTATCATGTACGACAGGAATGTTGTAAGCGGGAACTCCCCCACCGCGCACAGTGTTTTTTTGAAGTCCTTGACTATAAGGCCTTCTGGCACGGTCCCCAGTTTTTCCAGATCCGCCTTTTAAATGATAAAACCGCACTCACTGCGCAGCTGCTCCTCCTTGACCTTGGCCGGATCATCGTAATAGAGGCCCACTCCTTTCAGTTTCTTCGTATCAACACTCTTTTTCAATGCCTTTTCGACCTCGTCAAAGACGGCCCCGGTCTTATAATAACTGCCGGTATGCTTCTTCACCACCATGGTGAAGGGACCTATCTCCTTTTCAGTTATCACAACTGAAGAAAAAATCCCGCTGTATCCCATGAAGCAGAGAACTGCCGCGACAAGAACCGCAAAGACAATGATTACTTTTTTCATAATAACCTCCCGGAATTAATATACTATACATATGTATAGATATATTGTTTCATGTCAATTATTTTTATAATCCCATGTACCGGGACACGATAAGCTTCATGACCTCCGAGGTGCCGGCATAGATGGTCTGGATACGGGCGTCCACGAAAAAGCGGGAAATGAGGTACTCGGTGCAGTAGCCGTATCCCCCGAAGAGCTGGAGGCACCGGTCTGCCACGTGCATGGCCATCTCGCAGACCCAGTACTTGGCCATGCAGGTCTCCCTGGTGACATCCTTGCCCGCGACATGGTTGTTGATCAGGGTGTCGACAAAGCAGCGCCCCGCCGCTATTTCCGAGGCCAGCTCAGCCAGGAGAAACTGGGTGTTCTGGAACTTCGACAGGGGCTTGCCGAAGAGCTTCCGTTCCTTAACATATTCAATGGTCACCTCCAGCCCCCGCTCCGCCGCCGCCTGGGACGCCAGGGCGCAGACGAGCCTCTCCTGCTGCAGCTTCTGCATGAGATAGATGAAGCCCTGGCCCTCCGCGCCGAGGAGGTTCCCGGCCGGGATGCGGCAGTCGTCGAAAAAGAGCTCGGAGGTGTCCTGCGCCTTGAGGCCGATCTTCTTTATCAGCTCTCCCCGGGAAAATCCGGGGGTGTCCCGCTCCACCGCGAAAAGGCTCATGGCCTGGGCGGGCGGCGTGGCGCTATCGCCGGTCCGGGCCGCCACCACCACCAGGTCCGACAGGTGCCCGTTTGATATGAAGGTCTTCCGGCCGTTCAGGACCCATGAATCGCCGTCCCGCTTCGCCGTGGTCCGTATCGACGCCAGGTCCGACCCCGCCTCCGGCTCCGTCATGGCAACGGCCAGTATCGTGTCGCCGGTGATGCATCCCGGGAGCCACCGCTCCCGCTGCTCCTCGGTGCCGAAGGAAAAAATGTAGGGCGCCACGATGTCATTATGGAGGGGAACAAAGAGGCCGCTCGCCCCGTACCGCGCCAGTTCTTCGGTGACTATTACCGAGTAGAGCCAGTCCGCGCCGGCCCCGCCGTATTTCTCCGGGGCCCAGGGGACCAGGTATCCGTTGTCGCCGAACTTTTTCCATATTTCCCGCGGCACGATGCCGTCATGCTCCCACTGCGGATAACGGTCGCCTATTTCTTTGTTGAGAAATCTTCTGAAGGTGTCCCGGAAAATCTGGTGGCCTTCGGTGAATACGACTGTGCGGTCCATGACATACTCCCCATTGTGATAAAATATGAGATGACAGGCGCATCGTTTCAGCGAAAAGGCAGCCAGGATGGCTGCCGGAGCCGCAAGGACAGGATGTCCTATTTGCGGCGGATTGAGCGAAACGAGCGCCTCTCAATTAATGTGAATAGAATTTCTTCCCTTTTACCGCCATGTCCTTGAGCATTCTTGCCGGGGTGAAGCGTGCGCCGTACTTGGCCCCAAGGTCTTCCATGATTTTGACCACGGCCCCCGCGCCCAGGGCATCAACGTACCGGAAGGGACCGCCCCGGAAGGGCGGGAACCCCAGGCCGAGAATGGCCCCCATGTCCCCGTCACGCGGCGATGATATGATCCCTTCCTGCAGGCAGGTGACCGCCTCGTTGACCATCATCAGGCTGACGCGGTGCTGCACTTCCTCCACGTTTATTTTTTTCCTTTCTCCGCCTCCGATCAGGCCATACACCTCGGTGTTGACCGGCTTCTTCCCCTTCTTTTTCGGCAGGTCGTAGCGGTAGAGGCCTTTCTTGCTCTTGCGGCCGATAAACCCTTTTTCAGAAAGAATGGAAAAATCAAAGGGAGCGATGATTCCCCGCGGTTCGAAAATCGGCTTCAGCTCCTCGATGACGTGGATGCCCACATCAATGCCGACCTCGTCGAGGAGGGTCATGGGCCCCACGGGATAGCCGAACTGCTGCATGGCCCGGTCAATGTCCTGAAATTCGCCTCCCTCCTTAACGACCAGCACGCTTTCCATCAGCAGCGGCCCCAGTATCCGCGTGGTGTAAAAACCCGGACCGTCCTTCACGATGATGCAGGTCTTCCCCTGCCGTATGCCCAGTTCCAGAGCCGTGGCCGTGACCCGGGGGGCGGTTTTGTCCGTCTTGATGATTTCCAGGAGCGGCATCCGGGGGACCGGCGAAAAATAGTGCATGCCGATCACGTTTTCCGGCCTGCGGCATCCCTGCGCTATGGATTTTATCGGCAGGGCCGAGGTATTGGACGCGAAGATCGTGTCCCTGTCCGCGGCGTCTTCCACGTCTTTCAGTATCTTCCGCTTGAGGTTTATGTCCTCGAACACGGCCTCGATAACGATATCGGTCCCCCTGAACCGCGAATAATCGTCGCAGGGCACCAGCTTGCCGTACATGACGTCGCCGTCGAACTTCCGCACCGCCCCCGACCGCACCTGCTTCTGTATCCCCTTCCATATCTCCTTCATGCCCTTTGCCGCGGCGTCGGCGCTCATGTCCTTCATCAGGATGGTGTCGCAGACATTTGTTGACACGGCTGCAATGCCGCTCCCCATGAGGCCGGTGCCTATGACAGCGAGCTTCTTCACATCTTTCGCTTTGTTCTTGTAGGGATTTTTCTTAAGATCCGTGATGCCGAAAAATATGTTCATGAGCGATTTGGCTTCCGGCGTCATGACCAGTTTCACGAAACGGTCGATGTCCTTCTCAATCCCCTTCAGCACGCCCTTCCGCCAGCCGAATTCCACGGAATCAATGATTTCAAGGGGTGCCGGATAGAGACCGCGGGTCTGTCTCATCACCATCTGCCAGGCCTGCTTGAACACGATCCCCCGCCCGAAGGGCGATTCAAGGAAGGCGTCCGCCAGCGAACGCTTCCGCTTCCGCTTAAACCCCTTCTTCGCCAGCTCCACGGCCTTTTGCACGCCGATTTCCTTAAGACCGTAGGGCACGACGACTTCGTCGATAAGGCCGAGCCTGCGGGCCTTCCGCACCCTGACGTTTTTCCCCGTCAGCATCAGGGGGAGAGATTCCCTGAGGCCGATGAGACGCGGCAGGCGCTGGGTGCCGCCGCCGGCGGGCAGGAGACCCAGCATCACCTCCGGAAGGCCCATCACGGTCTTCGGCGAATCCGCCGCCATGCGGTAATCCGATGCCAGGGCCACCTCCAGCCCCCCCCCGAGGCAGTTACCGTTGATGCAGGATACGACCGGGATCGGCAGGGCATCGATGCGGTTCAGGATGTCATTGGCCCTGCTGATGTATGTCCTGGTCTCCCTGTCGCTCTTCATTGCGATTACCTCGTCGATGTCGGCGCCGACAACGAAGTTGTCCTCCTTGCCGCTGACAATGACCAGGCCCCGGACCTCGGCGGGATCTATCTTTTCAATCATGGCCGCTATTTCATCCAGAAGCCCGCTGGATACCTTGTTCACCTTTGAATCCTTGCAATCTATGGTTATGACCGCCACTTGTTCCTTGGTGATTTCCACTGCTATGTTTTTCATGGTTCTTCTCCTTGCGCCAGGCATTAATACTGAGCATTCTCGACGATGACGGCCCCCCCGATGGCCCCTGCCGCGCATCCGGCAATAACGCCGAACCGCTCACCGGACTCTATGAGACGGTTACAGCAGGTGGTCAAAAGGCGTGCCCCTGTCGCGCCGAAGGGATGGCCTATGGAGAGTGAGCCGCCATAGGTGTTTAACTTGTTCATATCCACCTTTCCCGCCCTGCCCGGCAGTCCCAGTTTTTCCCGGCCGAACCTGTCCGATTCAAGGCAACGGATCACTCCCAGCATCTGGGCCGCAAAGGCCTCATGTATCTCGAAAACGCCGATGTCCGAAAATTTGATCCCTGCTTTTTTCACTGCCAGGGGGATGGCGAAGGCCGGCCCCAGCAGGAGTTCCTCCCACAGGTCCTGGCCGGTTATTGCCTGAGAACGAAGATAGGCTTTCGGTTTCAGCCCCAGGGCTTTGGCCTTTTTCTCACTCATAACGAGCACCGCCGCGGCCCCGTCCGTGAGAAAGGACGAATTCGCCGCCGTCACCGTGCCGTAGCGCCGGTCGAAGGCCCCCTTCAGCCTGGAAAGGTTTTCCACCGTGGCATCCGCGCGGGGCCCATTGTCCTCGATGATCGCTCTGTCTTTACCCGAAACCACAACGGGGACCATCTCATCTCTGAACTTTCCCTCTTTCATGGCCGTTGCCGCCCTCTGGTGTGACATGGCGGCGTAAGCATCCTGGTCCTCCCGTGAAATGCCGAGCCGCTTTGCAAGCCGGTCAGCGTTCTGCCCCATGATGAGGCCGGTGGAATACTCCCCCAGGGCGGGCTTTTCCGGCATGACGAAATCCGCGAGCTTCATTTTTCTGAGAAGTTTGATCTTCCCCGAGAGGGTCTTGGGCCGCTTGAACATTGTCATGTCCAGGATGAAACGGCGATATGCCCGCGAAATCTTTATCGGCGGATCGGAAAACGTCTCCACGCCGCCGGCTATGACGGCATCGGCATCCCCGCATAAAATCATATTGGCGGCATTGGCAATGGCCAGGCCGGCGGAAATACAGGCGACCGTGTTTGTATGGGCCGGTATGGTGCAGGGGAGCCCTGCGCCGAGCATGATTTCCCGCGCCACATTGGTCGTGGTGATATCGGCCGCCACGGTCCCCATGATGACATGGCCGATTTCTTCCGCCGGGATGGGGATCTTTGAAACAAGTCCCTTGACCGCGTATCTTCCGATCTCCCAGCCCATGATATCATAATATCCGGTGCCGGACCTCTGGAAGGGAGTCCTGCAGCCGTCTATGACGGCAATCCGTGAACCTTTCGTATACATACGCGCCTCCACAACTTTTCGTGATGACCGATTGGAATAGAGAAAAATTATTGACTTATTGTATTACAAAATATATATTATTGTAATACAATAAGTCAATTAAAAAACGCGGATATCCAAAGAAACGGGAAAACTCCGCGGGAGAGCCAGATATATATAATCATGATTTTGTCTATTTTCCCCTTTCCCTTCGCAAATGGCTGAAGATAACCATTGGCAGCTCACCGGATCTGGGTAGAGAGGCTGATATGTTTTTTTATAAATTCATAATTTATCGTTGATACCGGCACCTTGTAATAAAATATAGTAATCAAAGGTAGGTGACTTGAGCCGAAGGCCTTTGAAGCGAGATAGAACGCTATAAGTACTGGATGAGACAAGAACATGGTTTTGAATCGTATTGAAAAATCACCGGACCTGCCAAGCCTGGTAGCCAAGCAGATCATCGAGCACATTACATCGGGAGCTCTTAAACCCGGCGACAAGCTCCCTTCAGAACATGACATGACGAAAAAATTCGGCATAAGCCGCATTTCCCTCCGGGAGGCGATGAAACTCCTCGAAGCGAAGGGATATATCGAATCGCACGGCCGGCGCGGCAAGTTCGTCAAAGTCGCCGGGGGCCCCCCCCTGGAATCCACCATAGAAGACATGATTTCGGTCGACCACAACAAGATATGGGAGCTTCTCGCCGTCCGGCGCCTCATTGATTCCGAAGCGGCGCGCATGGCGGCCCAGAGCGCGACAAAAAGCCAGATCGCCCTCCTGAAGAGGTTCAAGTCCGAAGCCGACAAGCTTGGCGTCACCAGCCTGCTCCTGTCAAAAGAAGGCGGCAAGCTCTACGCGCGGTTCTATGATGACCTCGCGGACGCCACCAACAATACGATCTTTTCCCATCTGATGAAGTCCATATCATCCCTCCTGAAAGGGGCCCTCCCCTACAGCAGGCAGAAGCTGGTCGGCGTTGCCGGCGCCTCCGAGATATTCTATACCCAGCATATGAAAATCATCACGGCCATAGAAAAGGGGGATGCCGAGGGCGCCAAGGCATCGGTCATCGATCATATCGATTGGCTCGAAAAGACCCTGAAGAAAATACTTAAATAATTCTTGCCTTAATTTCCAGCCCGAATTATTAATCCACACATTCCTGCGAGGTCGCCATGGGGTTAACATACAAGGATTCAGGCGTCGACGTCGAGGGGGGGAACAATTTCGTGAAACGCATCGCCCCCATTGTCCGGTCGACATTTTCGAAGAGGGTTATCACGGACATCGGCGGATTCGGCGCCCTTTTTTCCGGCGCCTTCCCCGAATACAGCGACCCGGTGCTGGTTTCCGGCACCGACGGCGTCGGCACGAAACTTAAAATCGCCCAGATGATGGGCAAGCACGACACCATCGGCATTGACGCCGTCGCCATGTGCGTCAACGACATCGTCGTGTCAGGGGCAAAACCCCTGTTCTTCCTTGACTATATCGCCTGCGGCAGTTTAATTGAAGACGTCATGGTCGATATCGTGAAAGGGCTGGCCGAAGGGTGCCGCCAGGCCGACTGCAGCCTCGTGGGAGGCGAAACGGCCGAACACCCCAGCGTCATGGCCCCCGAGGACTATGACATCGCCGGATTCGCCGTCGGCGTGGTGGACCGAAAAAACATCATCAACGGGCATACCATCGCCCCGGGAGACGCGATTATCGGAATTCCCTCCTCCGGCATACACTCCAACGGCTACTCGATGGTGCGGAAACTTTTTTTCGACATGAAAAAGTATACGGTCGCCACCAGGATCAGCGAACTGGGGACTGACCTTGGCTCCGCCCTGCTGACGCCCACGAAGATATACACCCGCAGTATCATCGAATGTCTCTCAGCAGGCATAGAGTTGAAGGGGCTGGTCCACGTCACCGGCGGAGGCTTTTACGAAAACATCCCGCGCGTCCTGCCGAAAGGTGCCGCCGTGCAGATCAACCGCTCAACGTTCGAGGTTCACCCAATTTTCAAAATCATACAGAGCGAAGGGAACGTCAGCGACCGCGAGATGTATACCACGTTCAATATGGGTATCGGCATGATGGTATTCGTTGACAACGCTCACGCTGAAACGACCGTGGAGCGGCTGAAACAGTCAGGAGAATCCGCGCGTATCATCGGAACGGTAATCGATCATTCGGATGAACGGGTAATTTTACATTCATAACAACAGGAAGGCCTCCATGAAAAAAACTTTATTTATCATTATTGCATTATCATTCTTCGGCTGCGGCCTCCCCAAGAACCTCAAGGTTGCCGAGAACAAGGACAGCTCGGTCATCGGCATTTCCCTGCGTACCGTTACCCTTTCAATTTTCAACAACAAGCCGGAAACGGTCTATTTTGTAAAGCTTGATGAAAAAGACGAGAACAACCTGGGCAACCGTATCATACCTTCCAATTATGTCAGGGGTGACTACGCCTATCTCATCAACGCCCAGCCGGGAAAATACGCCGCGGTCGCGTCTTTTTTCACCCAGACCGACAACTGCTATAACAGCTTTTATGACGCGGATGCCATCAAGAGCACGGTGATTGATGTCGGGCCCAATCAGATCGTTTTTATAGGGAAAATAAAGATTGAAAACAGGATGAAAAACCTTTACCAGAACATTGAGCAGAACGGGGACAAGGCCCAGCTGCATTATTACAACCTCCTGAAGACCTTCATGTACGGCACCTTTTACTGCGGGTCCCTGATCTCTGCAGAAAAAAATAAGGACCTTGAAAGGGATTTTCTCGTAAAAACCAGGGCTTATTTCAAGGATTCCGAATGGCTTCCATTGCTGGATAAAAGTATTGAAGCCATTGATAAATAATGCGTTTCGAACTACCATTGAGCGTCGGAAAAAGCCTGTAAACAGAGCCTGTTACAGGCTTTTTTTTCAACATATCAGCCAGAAAAGATTAACCAAGAGTGACAAAATAACGGCATTAAAATCATTTTTTTTCTGCATCACTCTAACCTAATAATTTACCTTTTGTTACAAAAAATGTTTGATTTATTTCCAGCTGTTTAGAAGATTCACTAAAAATTTTTTTTTGGAGGATTTCTATGCTCAAAAAAAGACTATTCGGGCTGCTCCTCCTTGCGGCATTTATATTTTCCGCCACTGCGCTCTTCGCGCAGGCAAAACCGCAAGACAAGAAGGCCCAGGATAAGAAAGGCGTTGAACTTGTAGAACCTGTTAAACAAGAAAAGCCTAAAGGCAAAGAAAAGCTGATGATTTTCAATGGCGAGTATTTAAAGGCACAGTTATATGGTTTTGTCAGATTTGATATGGTATATAACACTACCGACGTTCGCCATGAATCTAGTCCGCTTTTAACAGAAAACCATAATGTATACTTTAATCCTTTGGGAACGTCGCTTGCGACTCAATTCATAACTGCCGGCACATCAAGTCAAAAATTATTTACAATTAAGAAAACAGCCGCGCAGCGTGGAGGGTCCTTTGTAATTGATATGCGCGTCACCAGGCTCGGCCTAATAGTCAAAGGACCGAAAGTCCTCCTGGCCGATACCATGGCCCAGGTTGAATTCGACTTCTGGGGAACCATGACGAGGTCTGGAACGGGAAACCGCCAGGGAATGATCCGCATGCGTCACGCCCTTGGCCGCTTTGACTGGCCTTCGGGTACATTCCTCGTGATCGGACAGTATTGGTCTGTCGCCATGGCCATGCCTGCCCAACCTCTCACTGCGACTTTCATTCCCTTTGGCGAAAACGGTAACCTTTTCATGAGGGAACCGATGATCTGGCTTGGCCAGAAGATTGGCAATGACAAATTCAATGTCACGATTGAAGCCGCCGCTGCCCGCGTACAGGCAGGTGCTGACTCAGGCCAACCCACGGATCTGTTCCCCGGCGATAATGGCGTCCAGCTTGACGACCGCGGTCCCGGTGAAGCGAGCAAATATCCCGGCGGTCGTGCCCGTATTACGTTTGTTGTCAATCCCAATGAAATATTCAACTTGACCTTCGGAGGTACCGGACATTATCAGCTGGAACGACATGCATTCAACCTTGCGTCGTATACAAATAATTTGATATGGGGCACTGCTATCCTCACTACTAACCAGCAGGCTTTTCTCGCCCAGAAGTGGTCAAAGCTGACCAAATCCTATTCCGCCCAGGCCTTCGGAAAAGTACAGGTGTCCCTTGTCACTCTGCTTGCCGCATACTGGCGCGGGAACAACATGGACACCTTCCTCAATGGCGGCGGCCAGAACGGCGCTGTTGAAAACTTCACGAGCACTAAAATTCTCGGAATCCCGATGCAGGGTGGTTACGCCCAGGTACAGATCGACCTGAGGAAAGTCGCTCCCATTCCTCTTCTGTTTTCAGCAGCGTATGGCGGGATTAAAAAGAGCAACAAAAGAAATATTGCTCTTGGCAACATTCAATGGAATGAATGTATTCTTGCAAATGTGTTCTGGTATCTTAACGATTATATTCATGTTGCCTTTGAATATGGCCGTCATCAGACACAATGGAAAGGTAATTTAGGACCTTCCGTCGATCATAAATACCACACGCAGGTACAGTTCTCGTTCTAATTGCTTGGTAGTTTGGTAGTATCGTAATAAAAAAAGACGGCCGAAATGGCCGTCTTTTTTTTCGATATTTTAATTTTATTCTGCCCGCTTCAGATTGAAGGTCTGCAAAGGACCCCTTTCTTAGAGCGCCTTGCCCATGACCCGGTTCAGCCTCTTCACGAACTCGCTGGGGCTCTTCAGTTCAACCCCCTCGATGAGCATCGCCTGTTCGAGGAGCAGGTGGCTTATGTCCTCTATCACCGCCGTATCATCGGTTCCCTCAAGTTTCCTGATTATCTCATGCTCGGGGTTGATCTCGAGGATCGGCTTGAAATCGGGCACGTTTTTCTGCCCCATGGCCTTGAACAGGTGCTGCATCTGTATCGTGGGGTCCTTCTCGTCGGCAACGATGCAGGACGGCGAGTCGCTGAGGCGCGTGCTCGCCTTGACGTCCTTGACCAGGTCTCCCAGCACATCCTTTATCTTCTTGATGAGAGGCTCTATTTCTTTTTCCTTCCGCTTGTCCTCCTCGCTCTTGAGGCTCTCCGCCGCGTCGCTCCGGTTGACTGACTTGAGATTTATGTCCTTGAACCTGGGAACCGTGGTGATGACGATATCATCGATCTCATCGTCCATGACCAGCACTTCAATGTCACGGTTCTTGTACATCTCAAGGAGGGGAGAATTTCTCAAGTTGCCTTCCTTTGAACCGGTTATATAATAGATCGCGTCCTGGTCAGGCTTCATGCGTCCCTTGTATTCCTCGAAGGTCGTGTAGCCGTCCACCTTGGTCGATTTGTACATCACCAGATCCATGATCTTGTCATGGTTTTCCATGTCCTGATAGAGCCCTTCCTTGATGGGTATGCCGAACTCCTTGAAAAATTCGTTATATTTCTCCCGGTCGTTTTTCTGGAGCTTCAATAGATCATCCAGGATCCTCTTAACCGACGAGGCCTTTATTTTCGCCAGGATGCGGTTCTGCTGGAGTATCTCCCTGCTGACATTGAGGGGCAGGTCTTCCGAATCGATTACGCCGCGGACAAACCGTAGGTATACCGGCATGAGCTCCTTGTCGTCATCGGTGATGAACACCCGCTTTACATACAGCTTCACCCCGGGGTGGTAATCCGCCCTGAACAGGTCAAAGGGAGCGTGCTTGGGGATGAAAAAAAGCGTGGTGTAGTCAAGCTTCCCTTCGGCATGGATATGGCTCCACAGCAGGGGCTCATCCATGTCGTGGGAAATCGATTTGTAAAATTCGTTGTAATCTTCGTCCTTGAGCTCCGATTTGGGACGCTTCCATATGGCAGAGGCGGCATTGATCTGCTCGGTCTTTGGTTCTTTTATTTCCTTTTTTTTATCGCCCTCTCCCTCATACCTGGTTCCTTCATAATGGAGATAGATTGGGAATGGGATGTGATTTGAGTACTTTTTTATGACCGTTTCAATCTGCCACCGGTCGGCGTACTCGGCCCCTTCTTTGTTCAGATAGAGGGTCACCGAGGTCCCCTGGGTATCACGTTCTCCCTCCTGGATCTCATATTCGCCTTTTCCGTCGCTGATCCACCGGAAGGCTTTTTCATCGCCGGCCTTTCTGCTCACGACCTCGACCTTATCCGCCACCATGAACGATGAGTAAAACCCGACGCCGAACTGGCCGATCAGGTTCGAGTCCTTGCGCGCGTCGCCGGTCAGATGTTCGACAAACCCCCTGGTGCCCGAGTGGGCGATGGTCCCCAGGTTTTCCTCCAGGTCATGTTCGTTCATGCCAATGCCTGAATCCGCGATAGTCAGAGTTTTGTTTTTTTTATCATCAAAATAAATATCGATCCTTGGTTCAAAATTCAAATTTTTGAATTTGTCATCCGTCAGGGTCAGGTACTTGAGCCTGTCCAGCGCATCCGAGGCATTTGAAATGAGTTCCCTTAAAAATATCTCCTTATGAGAATACAAGGAATGAATTATCAGGTGAAGAAGCTGGTTCACTTCTGTCTGAAATTGATGCTTTGCCATAAAACACTCCTTACCATACTATTAATAGACCTGTACTTTTATTCGAAATTGCACATGGTTTCCCTTGCCGTAGGCTCCAGGAAAAAATATCCAAAATGCAATAACCTACAGGTGTTTATACCCTTTCTTGGAATGAGATGTTATTTTGTTTTATATGATGCAATAAATTTTTTTGATTTGGAAGATTTTTTTAAAAAAATCAGAAGGGATTCTATCCGTTGACCGCGCCATTCATTACGGTCAAGAAAATGAGCGGGGCATTGATGGCTAAACACCAATGGGCAAAGCGCGGAGGCTTCAGGTAAAGGGAATCGGCGTAATGCCGATGATCGACAGTGATATAATTGAAAATCAGGATTCCCCGTACAGAAAAAAACTGCCCAGCGCCAGAAGAACATACACCACCGCAATGATTATGTTCAGGTAATATCCCGCGCTCAGCTCATAGGGTGCCCTGCTTATTTCGTGGGCGGCCTGAAGGTATATCAGATTGATCAGATACAACATATTCAGAATGATCCGTATGACCATGACGATCAAACCGGGAAAATACACGGTTACCAGCATGGCCAGCGCGATGCCGATCATGTAATGGGCTATCGGATTATTTATCGTGAAATAGGAATCAAAGATCCGGTACCTCGCCATGGGCGCGACGACTGCCGCAAAGGCGAGAACCGTGCCGATAACGATTGCTTTTTCACAGATATTTATTTCAAAAAATGTATCAAGGAGCTTCCGGAACAGTCCCTTGATGAAATTAAAGATCCAGACAACAATACCGATGATCATATTCACAAGAGATTTCATTGTTGTTCCCCGCCCTGTGTTATGGCAAAAATCACCGTCTGTTTCACCGCCTCCGTGAAGCCGACCGGCCCGGCGCCACTGGTTGTTCGCACATGGTCAACGCCCGTTTCTATCACCGTGCCGTCCTTCTTTCGCACCGCCACGGGTACATCGACAGCCCTGAACATGGCCCTGTCATTTTCACTGTCGCCGATCCCTATCGCGGTGACTGTCCCTTCGCCCTTGCGGTAGTGTCCGATGATCCGCCGGATTGCCGAACCCTTGTCGGACCCCGCCGGCAGCAAATGATAGAACCTGCCCCCCTTTGTAATTGAAAGGCCTTCCTCAGCAAGGGCCTTTGTTATGCTCTCCATCTCCTCCGGCATGATCGCTTTCCCCGATGGGATGACAAAGGGGAGGGAGGTCAGCCTTTTCTGGGACAGCAGGGCCCTCTCGCGGGACAGACCCGTACGCCGCGCGATTTCTTCCGCGCTCATATCGGTAATGAACATGACCGGTTCGCCAATCCCGGCCTCCAGCAGTTCCTTTTTTTCCCTTAATTCTGATACATCCGCGCCGAGGAGTTCGGGATTTTTTTTTTCGGGCCAGAAAATGCCGCCGCCGTTTTCAAAAATAAAAGGCGCTTCAAGGCCCAGTTCTTCGTGAATAATTTTCATTTCAGGGAGCGTTTTGCTTGATACGAGCACCAGAGGGACGGCATATCTTTTCAGCAATGCCAGGCCTTCCCGCGCCGGTTCATAGCTATAGGTATCATGGTCAAGGATAGTCCCGTCCAGGTCCGAAAAAACAAGGTACATTATTCGGATACCTTTTTGATCAGCATGAATTCCACCCTTCTGTTCCTCCTTCTGTGTTCATCGCCGTCGTTGGGGTACAGCGGTACCGTTTCCCCCATCCCGACATATTTGAGCCGGTCAGCCCGGATCCCCCTGTTCAGCAGGTAGTCGGTTACCGCCTTGGCCCGCCGTTCCGAGAGCTCCAGGTTATACTCCTCTTTGCCGATGTCATCGGTGTGGCCCTCGATGACGACTTCATAGCTCTCGTATTTCTGCAGTATCTGAAATACCCGGTCCAGGATCACTTTTCCCTTGTACTTGATCTCATTGCTCCCGAAGGGGAATTCTATGTTGCTGATCCGGATTTTAAGCCCCCGTTCCGTCACCATGACCAGCACATCCACTTCGAGCCGGTCCAGAGACGAGACGCCCCTGTTACCCGCCATGTCGACCGCCTCAAAAACGATGGTGTAGTCAGCGGCCGATTCGACGATGTCCAGGTTATCGCCGAGACCGTCCCAAAGTATCTCTCCCGGCACCGGCCCATTCCCCGTGAACGTCTTGAAGGGCTCTCCTGATGAGGCATAGATTATGATCTTCCATTGTTTTATTCCCGTGTCGTCTTTTGCCCGGGGCTCGATTTTCAAGAGATCGTTTTCCCGGTCGCCGTCTGGTGAAAACAGCCCCGGGGAATGCGAAACCGATAACTTCGGCGCCGTGCTATCAACGATGAACTTCTTGTTGAATGATTCCGGCGCATTGCCGCTCTTGAAGGACGCCAAGAATCGGGCATAGTAGGTACCGTCCTTCAGACGCTCACCGCTGCTGTCAGTGCAATCATAGGAAATCATTTTATCGATCGTAGTACCGCCGGTAATTTCTTTGATGACCTTCAAGCCCTGGTCCAATACAAGTATCTTCCATTCCACCAGGCCGTAGGTGCTGGAAAGGGTAGGGAAAAATTTCAGGGCCGCATCCTTCTGGAAGGAAAAATACTCTGAGGACATGGTAATGTCGGCGATTTCATATTTCCTTGTCAGGGTTATGGAGCCGATATCGCCGTGGGCCGAGTTGCCGGCCTTGTCCGTGCTGTATATGAAATAGCTGTACAATCCTTCGGGGACATCTTCCCCGGCGTCGTTTTTACCGTCCCATACAAGCCGCGCAGGCACGGCAGGACCGGTCCATTTATAATTTTTCACCACGTTGCCCTGGGAATCTTTAAAACCTGCATACCATTCATCCTCCGGGGCGGTCTTAATTTTCTGCCCGATGACATAGACGTCCTTTCTCCCGTCCTTGTTGGGAGAGAAAAGCTCATCACTCTTGTCAAGGGTCACTTCCGGCGGCGTATTGTCAACGGTGATAGAGCCGGATTTTGCTATCGCGATATTATCCTTGTCATCCCAGGCGGTAAAGGAGTAACTGTATTTCCCGTCGGCTACAATCTTTCCCCTGGCGTCCGTGCCGTCCCAGATAACTTTTTCCGGAACAACCATTGACTCGCGTTTTTTAAAAAGCCTCTTAAAAAATTCCTGCGCAGAAAGCCGGTCGCTGATGTCGCGCTCGGATATGGAATAGTCCTTCACCAGCTGTGAACCGGAATCCACAACCTGCAGTTTCCAGCCCTTTATCCTGCTCCGGTCAAACACTCCCAGTTTGAATAACACATAGTCCCGGGAGCCGTCATGGTTCGGCGATATATCCTTCTTGTCCGGCACGATCTCCGTTTCCGGAGGCTCACGGTCCAGCTTTCCATATTCAAAATTGACGCCCAGGTAGTGTACGTATTTCATGCGCGGATAGAAATTCAGCGCATAATTCAACGAGCCCTTGAAGCTCTCGGTATCAAGCTTGAGGCCAAATCCGGTGGTAAAGCCGCCGCTGTTGTATGCGTGGGGGATCACATATCCGCCCCTGAAGATGAGTATATCAAAAATCTCGGCTTCAAGGGCGATTTTAACCGGAAAATCGCGGTAATTGAGGACCGTAAACTCATTATGCAGGCCGATGTTGAAATGCTTTATATCAAAAAACTTGAAACTGTAGCCGATGGTAATGGCATTCATATCGGCATAGCCGGGGTGACTGCCGAAGGGATATCCGAAATTTATCGCAAGTCCGATCCTCGGGTCATGTATGCAGAATCCGTATCGTACGCCGGTTTCAGGAAATTTATAAATGAACCCGAGATTCCCTCCGGCGTAATAGGATGCCCCCTTTCCCAGTCCATAGACAAAGTTCAGTGAAAACCCGAGCATCAGCTGCCGTGTCAGGTCGCGGGCGCTCCCCACGCTTAAGCTGTATCCCTCCGTCAAGTCTATGCTCCGGGGAAAATTGAGGTACCTGAATGATCCGGCGATTACGCCGTACGAAGTGGGCACAGCCAGGGATAAACCGCCGTCATAGAACCGGGTCGGCAGGGGCAGGGTCCCGTACTGGAGGCTCGCCCCGATACGCTCGGCATCGGCAATGGAGGCTGGATTGATGTAGAACTGTTCAACGCCCGAGGAGGTGACCCCCGTGCCTGCGCGTCCCAGGGATTCGGACGAATTCCCGAAATTGTTGATATACCGTCCCCGGTAATATTCAGCCCCCGCGGATGCGGAAAAACAAAACAAGGCGATTACAGCAGCAAATGCACGTTTCATCACAACCATCAATTTCAGAGATTAGTTCAGATTTATGACAGAGATAGTTGAAGCGTATTCACATAGCAAGTGATTTTTTACCGGCGATACGATGAGGGCGCCGGACGCGAGGACGGGTCCCTATCTTTTCCAGGCGTAGATGACCACGCTTTTCGGGAAAAAATAGTCAAAAAAAGACTCGGCTTTTCTGACCATGTTTGAATAGAGCCCCAGGTGGAGGAATTTGTGGTACGCCTTTGTTATGGGATGGCCGCTCAGATGAAGCCCGACGACGGAACGTATCATCCACCAGATCGTGTGAAAGGCATGCTTGAACCCGATGGCGTAGACTTCCAATCCGTTACGGCGCATCAGGGCCGCCAGCTCGCCGGGAAAGTATCTTCTGATATGCCCGCCCGGCGAGGTGTAGTATTCATAGGTCAGGAGGTCATAGATATGCTCGCTGAAGACCGTGGGCACCGTAATGGCTATCCTGCCGTTTTTCTTTAGAACCCGGGCCAGCTCCCGGCACGCCAGATCATCGTCACGCACATGCTCCATGACCTCCGAACAGATGATCCGGTCAAAGGATTCGTCCTTGAAGGGCAGGTTGAGCGCGTCCCCGGAATGGACCAGATATCGCGGCATGGAGTTCTTCAGGTGCTTTTTCATCTCGGTCAGGGAAAAGCGCGTTTTCCGGAGGCTTTCCATGTCCATGTCCATGCTGTAGACGGTCGCGCCGCGGGACACGAACTCCAGCGAATGCCTTCCGAATCCGCACCCCGCATCCAGGGCTATGTCACCTTTTTTGACAGCAAGCCTGTCAAAATCAACGGTGAGCATTGATCACCTCATCGTACATGGCGACCAGCTCGTGGGCGGCGTTTTCCCAGGTGAACACTTCCAGCACCCTCTTCCGCGCCGCTTTTCCCATCTCCCTGCGCAGGTCCGGGTTGTCCAGAAGGAAGTCTATGCCTTCAGCTATTGCGTGGGCGTCGCGCGGCGGCACCAGGTAGCCGGTCTTCATGTGCTCTCCCACGACCTCCGGGAGGGCTCCCGCGGTGGTGGTGAGGACCGGCAGCTCGCAGGCCATGGCCTCTGCGGCGGGGAAGCCGAACCCCTCATACAGCGATGGGAGAACGGCTATTTCATTCCGGGAATAAAGGCGGATCAGCTTATCGATAGGAATCTTACCGGTAAAGGTGACCCTTCCGTTGAGACCGAACTTGTTTATCAAGTTCGGCACCGTGCTCCGGTTGGGCGCCCCGCCGTCAACGATGGTCAGGCTCACCTTGTGCTTCGTGAGGGTCATGGCTTTAAGGAGATAGATGACGCCCTTCTTGCGGTCTTCCACGTTGCCCACAAAGATGATGCTGTTCTTCTTTTTCTGCACGCCCTTTACCGGGTAGAACAGGCTTGAATCCATCCCGTTGTAGATCACGTTTATGTTCTTCTGCTTTACGCCGAAGGCCTTGTTTATCTCTATGGCCGCGTTATGGGAAACGGTAATGATCTTGTACATCCTGTTGGCCACGAATTTCTGCATCAGGAGGGGGTAATACAGGATCCGCCTCATCTTGATATTGAAGTCCGACGGGTACTCAAACCAGGTCGAGCGGTCAATGGTCAGGGGATGATGTATCGTCGAAATGAAGGGCACCCCCAGTCTCTGTATCAGCAGGAAGCCGTAACCGAGGCACTGGTTGTCGTGGATTATATCAAACTTGTGGGTCTTCAGGAGCTCTTTCAGCTTAAAAAAGGCCCTGATTGAAAAGGTTTCTATCTCGGGAAAAATCCCCATCTTTGCTGCGACAAATTCATAAAAGTTGAGTGGCTGAAACGTTGCAAAGGGCTTGTGGGGCTTGATGAAATCCTTTTTCTTGTTAAAGTAATTGTGGTTGCTCACCCGGTGAATGACAACGCCTTCCTCGTCAAAAGGATAGGGAGGCCCGGCAACGACATGTACTTCATGGCCGAGCTTCACCAGCTCGCGCGCTATGTACATGACATAGATACCCTGTCCGCCGCAATACGGATTGCCACGGTAGCTTAACAGACATATTTTCATTGAGCTCTCCTGTATTTATTGATTACATCACGATATACTTCAAGAGTGTTCCTCGCCGCGACGGGCCAGGAAAAATTTTCCACCGCTTTTTTTCTGCCGTTTCTGCCCATCCGGTCCCGGGATCCGCCGTCCTTGAGAATGGCCATGATCGCTTCCCGGAGCTCCCGCGCGTTTCCGGGCTCCACGAGGATCCCACAGGAAGAATCCACGACCTCGGGAAGTGAGCCTGCCCTGGTCACGACCACCGGTGTTTCGCAGGCCATCGCCTCCGCTGCCGGAAGCCCGAATCCCTCATACAGCGATGACATGACCAGCACGGTGGCCCTGCTGTATAAACTCACGAGGGTTTTATGGTCAACCTTGCCGGTAAATTTCACCCGCTTCTCCACGCCGATCTTTTTTATGAGCTCCGCAGCGTTCTTCTTCAGCGGCGGTCCTTCATCGACAATCGTGAGGCCTATTCCCTCCGGGAGCTCCGCAAGGGCCTCCAGGAGAAAGATGATCCCTTTTTTATGGTCCTCGGTATTGCCCACGAAGAGGATGGTTTGCTTCTCCCTTTTTTCACCGGTGTTTCTGAAGCTTTCCACGTCAAGGCCGTTATAGACAACGGAAATTTTATCTTTGTTAAGGCCGAAGGCGCGCTTCAGCTCATCAATCCCCTCTTTCGACGACGTGATGACCCTGTCAAGGCGGTTGATGACGATCCGCTGCATCGTGAGCGGATAGAACAGGACCGAGGTGAGAAGCCCCCAGAAATCCTTGTCCATCATCAGATCAGCTTCACGGTCCTTGGTGAGGGGATGATGGATGGTCGATATGACCGGGATGCCGAAGCCCTTCATGAACAGGAGGCCCCACCCCAGGCCATTGATGTCATGGATGAGATCGTAGTTCCGCTCCTTCAGAAGTTTGTGGATTTTAAAAAAAGCCCTCATGCTGAAGGTTTCCATTTCAGGAAAAATATGAAAGCGGGTCAGGATATAGTCGATGAAATTCCAGAAGGAAAAAACCCGTTTCAGCCGGTCATAACCGAATTTTTTTGTCTTTACCATCCAGATATTCAGGTTCTCGACAGGATGAACCGTCGCCCATTTGTCCAAAGGATCAGGATACGGCGGCCCCACGAGAACATCAACCTCGACGCCAAGCCTGGCCAGCTCGCGGCTCAGATAATAAAGATAAATACCGAGGCCCCCGCAAAAAGGACTGCCACGGTAACATAACAGCAAAACCCTCATGGTTGTTTAAGACTTTTGCTTTTCTTCCGGCAGCGTTGAACGGGTTGTTATGATGGCGATGCCGACCCAGAACACGGCACCCAGTATGACGATGCAGATAGCCGCGGCGGGTATCGCCAGGGCCCAGAAGTTCCTTATGTAAATGCCGTAGATCAAAAGAACTCCCAGGGCCAGCGTTATGATACACATGAAAAAGGCTTTGATTTTCGAAAAATCTTTTTTCTCAACTATTTCAGGCATGGGAGGCACCACCTTTATCGCAAGAATTGTCCAGCCGATCCAGAATCCGGTTCCAATGACGACCATTGACACCAGGCCAATCGGAGCGGCAATCGCATAGAACGTAAAGTTGCTCAACTGCTGCAAATCAATCTGGCTAAACGTTATATTTTCATTGAACACAAGGGTCAGGGAATAGATGAAAAATCCTGTAAGAATCAACGCAAATAATACTGCTAGATAACCGAAAATCCTGGGCCGTGGCATATTCTCATTCCTAACAACAAACTCTTCTTGGAGTCAGAATCAATCCGGCGTATATTAATGTCAACATATTAATCGGCACTATACACTTTTCACCTTTTCCCGTTACTGCTTCCTGAAATCAACCTGACTGACTCAGGATATTTTTTTCATTTGTCTGTTTTTTGTTCAATGCCGGGCAATTATTTTCTCTTAATAATTTCATATGCAGCGGATTTGAATGGTATGCACTGCGCGGATTATTTTTCATTAATACCTATCGGAAAAAGCCGCGCGGCATGACACCCATAACCATGATCCTTTTCAGGTCGTCATACCGGCCGTGGCTTGAAAATATTCCGGATGGAATCAAAATCATCGACATTATATACCACGACATAATCCAGGAGCCGGTTCTTGTTCTCGATCACGGCGCGGTAATCGATCTCTTCGCCGCCGAAATACCTGACCATACAGCCGGCCTTCAGCACGATCGGCACCGCCCCGGCCCAGTCCCACAGGTTGGATTTGCCGATGAAAGCGAGGGTCCTGTTGCGCGCGTTATCAGCCGCAAGGCAGGCGTGCAGCGCCGTCGAACCGAGATTTCGTATCTTGCCCGGGAAATCAAAAAAGAACCGGTTGCTCACTTCCGAAGCGCAGAAAATATTGGTTTCATTATCAATGATGATCTTCCTTTCCGCGCGCAGGGGCCGTTCATTCATGTAGGCATTACCGTCATCATTATAAAAAAGCATGTCAAAACCGGGGGAATAAACAAATCCATAGACAGGGGTATATCCTCTGAATATTCCCACTGAAACGCACCATTCCGGGAGATGCATGCTGAACATTGCCGTGCCGTCTATGGGATCGATAATTGCGGACAAGGTGTCGTCCCCGATGTCCGGGACCGACCCCGAGTTGTTTTCTTCCATGATGAAAGTAACGTTATCATAGCGGTCGGAGATCCTTTGCATCAGCAAGTCCTGAACCATCAGGTCCGCCTGGGTAACTATCGACCGGTCACTCTTTCTGTTGACCGCGATGGTTTCCTTTTGGATCCGGCGGGCCATGGCGCCCGCTTCCATCAATGCATTTTTAAAAAAAACGAAATCATTATCAGTGAACAGTGCTGTCATGCCTTTCCGATTATGCTTTGCGAGAATACGATACGAATGCTATTCAAACCTGAAACTTTTGGCAATTGAATGAAACCGCTCTTTATGCTTGTGGAACGCGTTTATCTGGCAGAGGCCGGTAATCACATAATACCGCTCGTCCCTGTTCAGGACATACACCAGGGCCTGGTACCCAAAATCGCGGATGGTGTAGCTGTAGGTAAGCCACTTCGCCGGACTGCCGTCAACGGTGGTTTCACCGGCGGTGAGAATCTTCACGCCGCGCAACTTCTGCAGGCCGATTTTTTGCTGCTCGACATACCCGTTCAGGGAAACAGGCTTCGCTATTTCTTCCACGACGACATTGACATTCTGCCTGATAACCGACGAACCTTCTTCATCCGGAATCTCGGCGAGAATTCTGGTGCCCTTCAGGTTTTCCTTTGTTTTCCATGTTTCCGGGAACGATATGGAAAAGCGCGCATCACCGCAAACATATCTCCGGTCATGTCCTTTGCTGCAGCCGTAAGCGGCCCCCATGATAACACAGAGCCCCATGACACTGGACAGGCTCATGGTCATGAGGAAGGGCGTGACGCCATGTTTCAGGTATTGTTTCATTGCCAATCACGGGACCGCGGATCCCGAGCCATCCAATATCCGTTTCACAGAATATTCAAGAAAAAAATGACGGGTCGCATTACGGTCAGGCCTCATAGGCTGAATTTTCTGGCATTGCTCACGAAGACATCTTCCAGGCTGGGAGTGATCCGGTTAATCGAATAGGATGATATGTTATGTTCCCTGAAAAATGCGGTTACCTTTCTTTTTACCGGAACATCAGCTTCACACAGAATATGAATGTCTGCGCCGAAGATCGCCGCTTCGATTATGAAATCCCGGTACCTGATTTTTTCAAATACCTCCAGAAAATCATCCGTTACGATCGAATAGACCGAATTGGTAAAATTCCTTTTCAGCGACTCCGGCGAATCAAGGGCAATGATCTGCCCCCCAATGACCAGGGCGATCCTGTTGCAGTGCTCCGCCTCGTCCATGTAGTGGGTCGTCACGAAGATGGTCCGCCCCTCCTCGGAAAACCGGTAGATTATGTCCCAGAAGTTCCGGCGCATGAGGGGGTCCACGCCGGACGTTGGCTCGTCAAGGAACAGTATCGGCGGATCGTGGAGTATGGCGCCCCCCAGGGCCAGGCGCTGCTTCATGCCGCCGGGCAGGTTTTTGATCAGCTCGTTTTTTCTGTCGCCGATGCCCGCCATGTCGACCACCCGGCCGATGGCCTGCTTCAGCCGCGCCCCTTCGAGGCCGTATATGCTTCCGTAAAATTCCAGGTTCTCCACGACCGTGAGGTCCTCATACAGGCTGAAGCGCTGGGACATGTACCCGATGATGGTCTTGATCTTTTCCTGCTCGCTGATGATATCGTACCCCGATACCCGGCCCTCGCCGGAAGTCGGCATCAGGATCCCGCAAAGCATCTTGATGGTGGTCGTCTTTCCCGCCCCGTTGGGTCCGAGGAAACCGAAGATTTCCCCCTTCTCCACCGACAGGCTGATATTGTTCACCGCGGTGAAATCGCCGAATTTTTTTGTCAGGTTCCTTATCTCAACCGCCTTTTCCATCACTCCATCCTCCTGCTCAGCCTGCGGGCACTGATGTTGAGCAGCACCGCACCGATGATGACGAGCACCAGAAGCTCCTTCCATAAAACCGTTATGCCGACACCCTTAAGAAAAACACCCCGTATGATCACTATAAAGTACATGAGGGGATTAAAGTAGGTGATGAACTGAATCGTTTCCGGCATGGCATAGATGGGAAAGGCAAATCCCGAAAAAAGAATTGCCGGGATGAAGTATAGGAAAAACGACATCATCGCCTGCTGCTGCGTTTTAGATATGGTGGAAATGAATATACCCACCGCCAGCGAACAAAGAATATAGAAAAACGCCGCAAAATAGAGAAACAATATATTCCCCTTGAACGGCACGCCGAACCAGAAAATTGTTATGATTGAAACAATAAGCATATCGATAAAACCAATGATGGCGAAGGGAATCGTTTTTCCCATGATGAATTCCATGGGCTTGATGGGCGACACGACGATCTGCTCCATCGTCCCCGACTCCCGCTCCTTGACGATCGACATCGACGTCAGCATGACCGTTATGAGGGAAACAATGAAGCCGATGACGCCGGGAAGGAAATAGTTCTTGCTGAGGAGTGTCGGATTGAAATAAGCCCGGTCAAGAATGCGGACGCCTTTGGGCATTACTATCCCTGCGGCCTCTCCCGTTTGCGTTCCCGACAGGCCGGACATGCGATACAGGACCTGCGCTTTGATCCTTCCGAGGTATTCATCCATGAAAAAACCCTGCATTATCTCGTTGACATAGGCGGTTATGATCGCACCCCTGTTGGAATCGCTTCCGTCTATGATCACCTGCAATTCCGAGGCTTTACCTGTCTTAAGGTTTTTTAACAAGCCCCGCCGCAGATGGATAAACGCTTCCACCTGTCCATGGTCCATGAGCGGTGTCAATTCCCTGTCCGAGTACAGATATGAATGCAGTTTGAAATATCCGGATCCGGTGAACTTTTCGATCAGTCCCCGGCTCATCGGGGTCTTGTCTTCATCCATAACCGCCAAGTTCACGGTATTGACATCAAGGTTGATGGCATAACCGAAAACGACGATCATGATTATCGGCGGCCCGAAGACGACGCCCCGCATCCGGATGTCGCGGAGCACCTGGGCGAATTCCTTTTTTATCATGCTTGCAAGAACTTTTGGTCTGATAAACGCTTTCATGTCACCTGTGCCTCTTCATCACTTGTCCGGAAGGCTGACCCTGAACTTTTTTACGCACAGGGCAAGCACCAGAATGCAGAATATTGACAGAAAGATTATCTGCGTTATCAGCACCGGATACCCGACGCCGCGGAGGATGATCCCCTTCAGCACGACGATCATGTATTTTGCCGGAATTATATACGTTATGGCCTGGATGATCACCGGCATGTTTTTAATGGGGAAGATAAAATCAGAGAGCATGAATGACGGCAGATAGGTAACGACGATGGCAACCTGCACGGAAAGTACCTGGACCCTCGTCAGCGAAGAGATGAGTATGCCCAGACCGCTGGTCCCCACCAGAAACAGTATGGATATGAGAATCAGCTCGATAAAACTTCCCCTGAAGGGCACGTTGAAAACGAAATACCCGATGACCAGGGCGCAGACAACATCGAAAATGCCGATGAAAATATAGGGCACCAGTTTCCCCAGCACCACTTCGTAGCCGCGCACCGGCGTTGTAATGAGTGTCTCCATGGTGCCGCGCTCCCATTCCCGGGAAATGGTGAGGGAGGTGATCAGGGCCGATATGATGGCCAGGATGAGGCCAAGGTTGCCGGGGATGATGAAATTGCGGCTCTTCAGCTCGGAATTATACCATATCCTGTTTTTTATCTCCACCGGCTGTTTCAACGAGGTTAATCCTTTTTTTCTCAATCCCCGGGCCAGATAATCCCTGTTGAACTCATAGCTTATGGCCTTAACATAGCCGGTCGCGATCAGCGCAGACATGGAATCAGAGCCGTCCACCAGGACCTGTATATCGGCGTATTTTCCTGAATTGAATTTTCGTTCAAAAGAAGGCGGGATCACCACGGCCATGGCAATCCTGCCCGTATTTATGAGCCGGTCGATATCCTTGTAATTATCGACATACTGCACGATCGAGATATACTCGGTATGCTTGAACCGCTCAAGGTACTGGCGGGAAATATAACTCCGGTCCTGGTCGTACACGGCGACTTTCACATTCTTGACGTCAAAGACCAGGGCGTAGCCGAACAGCAGCACCAGGAGCGTGGGTATAAACAGCGTCAGGAAAAGGCTCCGGCCGTCACGGCGGATCTGGATCCATTCCTTGTCCGCTATTGCGGTCATGCGCATGAGGGAACCAAAGGCTTTCATCGGTCCTCCTCCCTGGTTATTATCTCGATGAAGCTGTCTTCCAGCCGCGGCATAACCTCTTCGGCCTTGAGTATGCCGACCCCCTTCCTTTTCAACAGCTGTTCCGCCTGCTTTTTTGTCTTCTCCAAGGTGCCGGTAAAAATTCTGATGGAATTCCCGGTCCGGACGATCTTCATGCCGCCGTCAACTTTCAGCGCGGTCTCCGCCCTGTGCGGATCGTCGACGATTATATGCAGCATTCTCTGCCGCAGTTCCTCCCGTATCGACTTCGGCTTCCCGAGGCGTATGAATTTCCCTCGGTACATGAGGGCCACCCGGTTGCTCCGCTCAGCCTCATCCAGGTACGCGGTGGTGACCATGATGGTGACCCCCTGCCCGAGGAGCTCATAGAGAATGTCCCAGAACTCGCGCCGGGAAACCGGGTCCACGCCGTTCGTCGGCTCGTCGAGGAGCAGGACTTCCGGCGTGTGCACCAGGCTGCAGACCAGGCCCAGCTTCTGCTTCATCCCGCCGGAAAGCTTCCCCGCGAGACGGTCTTTATAGGGCCCGAGCCTGCTGAATCCGTATAATGAATCGAGTTTTTTCCTGATCTCCCGCCTGGACAGGAGGAACAGCCTGCCGAAGAAAAAAATGTTTTCCTCCACCGTCAGGTCCTCGTAGAGTCCGAAGCGCTGGGGCATGTACGCCAGGCTTTCCTTAATTTTAAACGGGTTTTCCTTCACATTGATGCCGTTGATTGTGATGGTCCCTCCGTCGGGAACGAGAATCGACGATAGCATCCTGAGGAGGGTGCTCTTGCCTGACCCGTCAGGACCCACGATGCCGAAGATTTCGCCCCTATTGACGGTAAAGCTCAGGGAATCAACGGCGGTGATGTCCCCGAAGGTCCTGGTCAGGTCAGTGGCGGTTATCATTTAGCCGCTCCGGTTAATATGTAGGCATCGGCCGGCATGCCCGGCTTCAGCTTCTGGTCCGGGTTGGGGACGGCTATTTTCACGGCAAACATCAGCTTGACCCGCTCGTCCTTGGTCTGGATCGTCTTAGGAGTGAATTCCGCCTTGTTGGATATGGACACCACCTTGCCGATGAACTTTTTGTCAGGGAACGAATCAACGCTGATTTCCGCCTTCTGGCCCAGCTTCACCCGGCCCAGCTGCTTTTCATTGACGTAAATCTTGATCCAGGTGTCTTTAATGTCCGCCACGGTCAGCACCGGCGTTCCGGGAAAGGCTATCTCGCCTATTTCCAGGTTTTTTTCCAGCACCACCCCGTCAATGGGAGAGGCAATGACCGCGTTGTCTATGGCCGCGTTGATCTGGTCATTGGCCGCCTTTGCCATGCGGTACATGGTTTCCATGTTATCATAATCCTTTTTTGATACCGAGCCGCTCCTGAAGAGTTCCCTGACCCGGTCCATGTTTTTCTTGGCGTTGTTCAGGTTTGCCATGACTGAAAGTCGCTGTGCGTCCAGCTCGTCATAGGCGATCCGCACCAGCACCTCCCCGTGCCTGACGTTCTCCCCTTCATCGCGGGTAATGCCGATTATCCTGCCGGCGAGCTTCGAGCTGATATCGACCTCGGTCACCTCGATGGTTCCCGATCCTTCAATGCGGCTGCCGTCCTCGCCGATATGCCGGAACACCTCGAAATAGAGTATGGAGATCGTCAATACCGCGGCCACAATGGCCAGGGGAATGATTTTCTTTTTATTCATGGTCTTCTCCTCCGAAAATCAAGCTGTCGTCATCAGTTCCGATATCCTTCCTCAGCTTTGCCAGTGACTGGTAGTAGCTGTTGATGGCGTTGATATATCCCCCCTGCGCCTGGGTGAGTGCGACCTGTGCCCCGAACAATTCAGAGTTCTTGATCACCCCGGCACGGTAGCTTTCGCGGGCTATGCGGAGCCCTTCCCGGGCCTTGTCAACGTTTTCCCTGTGCGAAGAAATGGTCCTGCTTGCCGTCAGGAGGTTTGAATAGGATGACTTGATCGAAATGGTAATAAGCCGTTTTACCTTGGCGATCTCCTCCTCCGCCTCGAGGCTGCGGGCCTTAGCCTCGCGCCCCTGCGCCCGTGAAGAATCAACAGGCAGCAGAGCGCTCCATCGGTACGTCGCTGCGACGCGGACCATCCAGTTCGGCTGCCATTTCCGCTCCCCGGCGATCTGCGACAGGTCCATGTACGCCGCTCCCCCGTTGGTCGTGGGTATCAATTTCTCCCCAGCTGTCGTAAGCGGATAATTATATCCATAGTATCCCCCTGCCGTGAAGGTCGGCCACAGGTAATAGGAGTCGTTGATGTTCTTCGCGTGACCGGCTATTTCTTTCTTCATCCTCAGCTGGATAATCTCCGGCCTGTTCTTGAGGGCCACACCCCCGACCCGGTGGACAAAGGCATCTATATCATTCTCCGCCACGCGGTATTTTTCCTTTTCGATGATGCTCCGGTCTGCAACATAGGTCCCCTCGTCAAGGCCCAGCTGGTAATTAAACATTTCAAGGGCAAGGCGGTACCGGTTTTCCGCCTCCAGTAGCAACGGCTCCTGGCTCTTGAGCTGGACCTGCGCCTGCAGCAGCTCATACCGCGGCACGCTGCCCGTTTTATACAGGCTGTTGACATCTTTCAGATTTTCCTGGAGGAGCTTTATGGTGTCTTTCCTGATGGTTATCATTTCCTCCGCCAGGATGAGGTTGAAATAGCTTTCAATGACGTTGAATTCAATGTCGCTTTTAACCTTCCGTAATTCCTCCGTTGAAACAGCATAGGCCTTGCGGGTCATTTGAAGCGAATTATAGAACATTCCGGGATTGATCCCGAACTTTACCTGCACGACCTTGACGTCATACTGGCCGTCCATCATGCTCATGAATCCCGATTCCGCCCCCTGCCGTGTCAGGGACGCCTCGGATTCAACGACCGGCAGGAGCATCCCCCACGCCTGGTTCACCTTTTCAGATTCAGCCTTGTGGCGCTGGAGCGCAATTTTATAGTCGTGGTTATTGGCCTTGGCGATGGTGATGGCTTCATCGAGACTTATTTTCTTTGGAGCAGGCGCGCCCCAGACCCCAAGCGGCGGCAGAAGCCCTGCAACAAGGGGCAATGTCATTATGATCGACAAAATTTTTCCAATGCTCATCATAATCCCTCCTTATGACGCCAGGATTCCGGTCTTCACAACTGTCAGCAGGTTCTTTTTGTAATCTTCAAAAAAATCATCGTTGAATATCATTTTCCCCATCTCCGTGTCTAACAGGGTGATCCGTATCGCGTTGGTAAACACGATCGACCCGAGCATTTGAAGAAAGGTTAAATGGGGCACGATTTTCTTGAATGTTCCCTGCTCCATCCCGGCGGTGAACAACTCCTGCACAAACCCCATCATGGGAATTATGACGTTGGGGAGCATGAGTTTTTTGAAATACTTGCCTCCGCTGGAAAGCTCGCGGAGCATCATCCGGATAACGTCCTGGTCCACCCTGCTGATGAAATCGATAAAAAACGTCACAATGGCATCGAGCTGTACTTCGGGCCCCTTGTCTTTGGGAATGTCGGCGGTTACCCGCGGGAAAATCTCCCGGTAGAATTCGGTCAATATGGATTCATACAGATCTTCCTTGCTTTTAAAATGATAATAGATCATGGCCTTGTTTATTTTGGCCTTGTGGGCAATGCGATCAACCCGCGCACCCTCCAGCCCAAAGTGCGCGAATTCCTTCAGCGCCGCCTTTTTGATCTTCTGTTCAGTAGAAATATCTTCCATGGCAACCTTTATTAACTAACTAGTTAGTTTAACTAACTGTTTAGTTAAATGTATCAATAATATTACCGAACGTCAACTAAAATTGAAAAAAAATGTAAATTTATCAAAAATTTGTTTTTAATAATACGGGAAAAAAATAGAGTATTTTAAAACAATCACACAATGGAAACCGGCTTATCATGATCGCAAAAATAAAAGGAACAATTGACGAACTGAAACCGACGGAGGTGATCCTGGACGTCAGCGGCGTGGGGTACGGCCTGACCATACCCCTTTCAACCTATGAAAAAATCCAGGCATTGAAGGAAACAACACTCTATGTCTACACCCATCACAAGGAAGACCAGTTCAAGCTTTTCGGTTTTGTCACTGAAAACGAGCGGGACCTCTTTTCAATTCTTCTGAACATCAGCGGCATCGGCCCTGCCATGGCCATATCCATTCTATCCGGCATAACCGTAGGCCGTCTCGTCGACGCGGTCCAATCCGAGAATATCGCTCTTCTAACCAAAATTCCCGGCATCGGCAACACCAAGGCGGAAAAGCTCATCTTTGAGCTGAAGCGAAAGATGAAAAAACTGGCATCCCTTGCGGGTGAATCCGGGGAGCCTCGTACCCATAAGAACGATGCCATTGAAGCGCTGGTGACCCTCGGTTTCGATGACGCAAAATCTTCAAAAATTGTGGACGAGTTGGTGAAGAAAAACCCAAACGGTTCCATTGAAACCATCATCAAGGAAGCCCTGAAAATCTTATCCGCGTGATCAGGGCCGCTATGGCTGCCGGTTATTCCCCGGGGACGGTTTTCGAGAGGATCCTTCTGGCCCAGCGGGAAGCCATATTGCCGTTCGCTTTTCTCACTATGACAATGATACCCCGTGTGCCGTTGCCGCCCATGAAAATGCCGCAGCTCTCCGGCTTATTCGTCCCATCGATAACGGTCGACGTTTTTCCCCAGAGTTCCGTCAATGGTGTCTTCACATTATCTTTACCCGCATTTTCAAGGCATTGGTAACTATAGAACGCGCCTGATCGTTTTTTCTGTTCACGGGCTGTTCCCCGGGTAAAGGTTTCCTGCAAACCATTGAAGATTTTTACTTTCTCCTGATAGCTGATTTTTGTACCCGGCATTGCCGCCAGGCTTTCCCCGGCATTGCCGCAATAAAGATAACGGGCCAGGCGCATGCAATCGCTGACGGTAAAAGACACTCTGAAATCAAGTCCGGCCAGAAGTTCCGCCCACTGCCGTACACTTGAGGTTGCCGGAAGCGCCGCACTAATTCCTGCTGAAGCGCACCAATCCCGATAAAAGATCCTGAATTTTTTTTCGGATATGATTTTGTACAGAGAGGCAAAATAGAGATTGCATGAATTAGGAATGGCATCCTTCATCCTCACCATGCCATGACCCTTCGGCTTCCAGCATCGCTCTGGAATATTTGTATCGTCCCTGTTTCGTCCAGAGCAGTTATGCGCATAGTCATTAAAAATGTCCGGCCGCTCCGCCGCGACATACAGGGCCACGATCAGCTTGAACAGTGAACCGGGAGGAACTTTTCTCTGCAAAAATCCCGGCCCCTGGGTTGATGAAATGATTTTTCCTGTTGCAACATCAAAAAGACAATAGGAGCAATAGGGAGACAGGCATGCACTTGATCCGATATGCATGAATTGGATGTCGGGATAATAGTGCTCCAGTATCTCGTACCTGTTGTATCCCAGCTTGGACAGGGCCATGGCCCCGTGCTGGCACAGACCGACGCCATGGCCGAGGCCCTCCCCCTTGAAATGGAAATTCTTTTGCCCATCAATGATTTTCTCTGAAATGGTATAGTTGTTGCTGCGGATGAAATTCCATCCCTTGACCCGGTTTATTGTTAATCGGAATGATTCTAACGCCAACTGCAGATTATCGCAAGATGATGTGACATTGACTTTCAGATTATTCGTGTCATGGCTGAGTGTGATTGCTGAATTGCCGGCATCCTTTTTCCCGGGGAAAAAGATAGAACACAGTTCATCCTGGCTGATGGACCGTTCCCAGTGGGAGTCCTTCCCCGAGCAGAGGCGGATCCCTTCCCGATACAGCCAATCCCTGACACCCGCCCCATTGGTGCCAGCCGAGTGTCTTCTGCCGGTAAATACGCCCTGATCACAGGTCTTTCCCCCGCACCGTGAATGAAAAAAAAGGTTATCCCTCATTTTTTCATGGTCGATCACCCAGTCATCATCGAATCTCAGACGGCTTTCTATCCGCCCGCGGTACACCTGGCAATGGGTGAGGTCGCAGAAATCGCCTTCCCCATGCTGATGCCCCTTTTTCCCTAAAAAATATCGGGCCCTTATCAAATGCGCCAGGGCCATGATTCCCTCTGTTTCTTTCCATTGATTCCCGTTGTATTCGGCCAGGGCCGAATCAACGGCATACCTGCTGAGACGTTCCGCCACATAGATCCTGAGATCATTATTTTTGAATCGGAGAGTCATGGGGAGAGGATAATTCCTGACGGCGCCATCAATGGAGACCTCGGCCGCGTCCATGTTCGATCCGGAAAAAATGACTAGGGAGCCGGGACCCTGCAGCAGTTTTGAATCAAGATAAGCATCCACTGTCCCTCCATGGGCAATGAATTCAATGATTTTTCCATCCGGCAATCTGTTGCCGGACTCATCCCTGATAATCGAATCCTTTTTTATCATTATGGATATTTTTTTTACAGCGCCGCTTTTAAGCAACCGGACCTGTTTTGATAACACATGGATGGTTACCACTGGATCAGAAACCGTTTCCGCATTGAGAGGGAAAACGAGAAAAGCCATGATACACGAAAACAGTATGACCCTATAGTGCTTCATTGGCAGTACAACCGGCAGAACCTTGATTGAATACTGGTATCTGTGACCATCAGGCAGGGACATTAATAATCATCCCCTTTTTTCTTGACCACGCCCATGAGATTTCTCGCAAAAAAGCCCAATCCAAAACCTGCGCCCATAATGATTATGATCACTATGATCAGGGGGAATTCCGGGGCCCAGAAGAATATATGCAGGGCAATTGAATGGGTGTTTTGTATCACCAGTATTGTCAGCAGAATGGTCATGACGATTAGCGCGATAGTTTTCGGTTTCATTGCGGCCTCTTTTTAATGGAATATGGGGCTGTCAGAAAAGCCCCCAACCCCCCGGAGGGGGACTTATTTGAGCAAAACTAGCATTAAAAGCTCCCTCCGGGGGGTTGGGGGGTGTTCTGAGACGTCCCCCTGTGGATGCCTGTTACTTTTTCTTCACATCCACGACAACCGGCGCGGACCATCCCTGTATCGTCGGTTCGTACATACACTCCATCCGGGACGGCTTTACCATGAAATTACCCGGCAGCTCCGCCCGGACGATGTAGGCCACCTCATAGACCTCGTTCTTTTTAAGGTCTGTGAAGAAATAGACCATCCGGTTGTCCCACCGCTCGATGTGGACAAAGGGGGTGTATTCGTCATAGGCGTTGTTTCTTGTCACTTCGAAGCCGGACGGGAGATAATCCTCAAGGACCAGGTACTGGAAGTCGTCCTGGGCCTGAAATTTCACCTTGACCAGGAGCTCGTCACCAACCTGGATCACCTTCTTTTCCGCCAGGCTCTGCGGCACCATATACTCATTGTTGCGCGAATCGCGCACTCTCATAATTGATGCGAAGGTCCTGGTGATCCTGATGCCGTTGGAAAGCGCGCCAATGCCTCGTTCTTCGGATCGCACCAGGGACAGCGCTCCCTTTTCCTTGAAATAGAGGGTGCCGGCAATGGTTACGTCAAAGTTCACGTCCGCGCCAGCATTCCCGTCTGCGCTGACGGTAAACGATGCCCGCGGGCGTTCCCCCGCAAGTTCAATCTTTCGCGTGAGTTTTTCCATTATTCCGGGATTCTCCAGATCGTAGTCAACATCGGCGATTTTTTTCCCGTCCAGGCTGAACATGACATTCCCCCTGGTGACGGCTGAACCTCCATACTGCTCAAGATAACCGCACAGGGCCAGCATGACGGTGGCGGTTTCCTTGGTGGAGTTCCATGAGTCACCGCGGGACCGACCGCACAGGGAGCGCACCAACTGTGCCGGAAGCGTCGAACGGTCCCCCGCGCTTACCAGCGCCGACAGCACGTGGGCCGTCATCTCCGTTTCGCCCCCGGGCCAGCTCCAGCGGTCCCTGCCCCGGCTCTCCCAGTAAATGCCGCGGCCGTCCTTTTTAACGGTCTGGATAATGGACTCAACCAGTTTCGGCAGCGTGCCGTTTATGTCGCTCTTCATTTCATCAGTCAACGTTGGATGGGACTTAGCCAATGACAAGGCTTTTACCAGGCAGGCAGTCTGGTACGTGCCCGACTCATTTACCTTGAGTATCTTTTTGAAAATCTCATGGTCCCATCGTCCCCAGAGGGCGTTGATATAGATCAGGTACGCAATGGCGTCCCATTCTTCAAGCTGGGGATTGGCAAAATATTTCTTGATGGCGCCCAGGCCCTTCGTGACAACCGATTTATCAACGGCAAATCCCGCCTCTTGGGCCAGGTGCAGTGAAAAGAGAACGTAGCCGGTGACGAAGGCGTTGCCGCGGCTCCCGGACCACCATCCCCAGGTGCCGTCGTCATTCTGATAGCGCTGGATCCGGTCCACGCCGGCGCTGACTTTATCATCGAGCTTTTTCTTCGCCTTGTCATTGATGAAGCGGTCATAGCCCTTCTGCTTAAGCATCCGGTTCAGGGCAAGGTTCGGGATGAAGCTGTTCAGGGCCTGCTCGATACAGCCGTAGGGGTACTCGCTCAGGTATTTCGTGGCCCTGAGCATCTGTATGATGGGGGACGGACTGACCGATACGGTCACTGATTCAGCGACAAAGTTAAAATCATCCGTTTCCGCAAGGGGCGTTACCGTGACGGTCCTGTTGGCAGCCATGTCGCCGATACCGTAGAGTTTGAAGGGAGTCCCCCGCCGCTCCACCGGTACCGCAACCTTGAGCGCGTCCCTGGCGTCCAGGATCGACAACGCTGAAAACTGTAGCGCCACCTCGCGCTTGTCTTTCGGGACCTTGTAGGGATAATAATTACGGGCTGAACCGAAAGGAGGCAGGCTGATTGACACCTCTTCTTCCGCAGCCAGGACCTTATCGTCAGCCTTGAATATGGTGTCAACTTTCTTGAGCCCCCGTTCGGTATTGCTGTTCACAATGCCAATCAGATCCAGGGTGTCCCCTTCCACCATGAAGCGCGGTTTGCCGATGCGTGCGATCAGGTCCTGGGTCACGAGGAACGTGCTCTTCTTTTCGCCCATCCGGCCTTCCCGGTCATGTCCCCGCGCAGTGAGCCGCCAGGTGGTCAGGTTGTCCGGCAGGGTGAAATTCACCCGGGCGGTCCCGTCATCGCCGGTCCTGATCTTCGCTGACCAGAATGCCGTGTCCTCGAATTTCTCCCTCACCTTCACCTTGCCGTCCTTTGCGGCTCCAGCCAGCATGGTTATGGGGTATGAATAACTGGTGAGGACCCAGTTGGATATCTTCGTGTAAAAGTAATCCCTCATCAGGGGCGTATGGTCATAGCGGACCTGAAATATAGCCTCGTCAACCGCCGCCAGGGAAAGGTCCGCCTTCACCGGCTTGCCGTTTCCGTCCACAGCCCTGAGAAGAACATTTGCCTTTTCCCCCGGCAGGTATTTCGCCTTATCGGTCTCTATGGAAATAGTGAGGGCCGTATCATGGATCGGCAGGGAGACGCCCACCGATGACGTATAGAGGGCCCTCTTCCGCTGCATGGTTGCCGTAACATAGAGGTTCGGCGCGTATTCCGGCTTGATGTCGAATTTCACCGGCATGATATTACCGGTCATCTTTATCACCTTCGATTCATACACGTCTCTGCCTTCAAGGGTGACGCATACATAGGCATCGGTGAAGCAGCTCTTGATGAGGCAGGTGATCTCACCGGGCTTGGTCAGCTCCGTGGAATTGACGGAGAGCTCCAGGTTCTTGAACCGCGACGCGACCCTGGCCCCTTCCATGCTGTAGATCCATATCACCCGCGAAGCGGAGACGACATTGTCCTTGCGGTCAACCCCGTTGACCACGAGGTCGAATTCTCCGTAGAAGCTGAACTGTTTCGGCAGTTCCACCGTGGCGGCACCCCGATCGTCCGTGGCCACCTGCTCAGAGAAGAGGGGCTTGCTGTCATGGACATAGACCCGCTCCCAGGGCTTCCATATGTACCGGTACAGATCCACCTTCACCTTGGCCCGGTACGGCCTGCCGGTATGGGTCATGGTGCGTATCGTGACCGGTTTGTTTTCGCCGCTTGAGAAGAAATGCTGCGCCGGTTCGATTTTTATATAGTATTCACCGCGTCCCACCTTGACCTTGTTCGTGGAGCTGATACTCACATTGGATCGGTCAACCACGGTGGCCTCGCAGGTTATCTCACGGTCGTAGGGATAATTGCCTGCATGGAGACGCAGCACCGCGATGCCGTCATTATCAGCGTATTTTTCCCCTTCCAGAATTATCCGGTTGTAGGAACCGCCGGTCCCGTAATCCTGCTCCCACCAGTAGCTGGTATCATCGTCCCGGAGTTTCGTTTCATAAAAACGGTATTTCACCAGGGCGCCCTTCAGGGGAGCGCCGAAAAAATACTTCGCTTCCACCTTGAATTCCGCCGTATCGCCGTTAATAAAGTATTCCTTGGCGGGGGTGACATTGATGACAAATTCCGGCTTGCGGTACTGCTCAACGTAAAATTTCCCCCTGCTGTAGAGATTATTTTCCGACGGCCCCACCATGATCTCGTGAATGCCCAGGTTTCCTTCCCGGGACAGCACCACCTTGCTGTCAGCAACCCCCCAGTCGTCAAGGGAAGCCTCACCTTCGTCAATGGTCCTGTCCATGTCCCAGTTTCTGATCTTGTAATAGATTTTCTGACCCGCGACCGGCACAAAACGCCGTTCCCGGTTTTTGCCGATTATCTTGTAATGGACCGTGTCCCCGGCCCTGTACACGGGCCTGTCAGTATAAATGAAATATTTTTTCTGCTCCTTCTCAAAGGACGACGGGGCGCCGGTGTTGCAGAGCGCATAGCTCCCGTCCTTAGCTATGACAATGGTGGACAGGTATTTGCTGGATTGTATCTTTCTATGATAGATACCCTCAACATCGGTCGTTCCCTTAAGCACCAGGGCAACCGGTAGGTCCTCCACCTTTTCAGGGGCCTTATAGGTCGCCCTTTTCTTCCCTTTCTTCTGTACCGGTGTGGCATCAAAAACCGCGATTCTGGCGTCAGGAATCGGCGTGTTGTCCACAAGGTTCGTGACGTAGGCGAAGATGGAATCCTGCGAGCGCTTCATAACGACACCTACCGTGGTAAGGGAGAAGAACTTCCTGCTTATGACCTTCCCCGCACCCTTCACCTCGACGCAGTACCCGCCGGTGGGCATGGCGGTTTTCACCTGCAGGGACTGGTACCGCCACTCGTAGGGTTCGAATTCCCTGATCGGCTCGTCCCAGGACGTCACCGCTTTCAATCCCGACTCCTCGGGATTGATTGTATCCGGATCAACGCCGCCCCGCACCAGCAGGTCCACGGGGACCCTGTAGATGGTAACCCTCAGGCTTTCGAGGCGAAGCGATCGTAAATTAAATTCAACGGTATCGCCGGGCGAAAAGGTATACCGGTGGGCATAGACCTGTACCTGGGGTTCCTTGGCCCTGACCGTGAAATTGACCCGGTCACGTTTTTCCCCTTCATGGATCCGTATTTCCCGACCCTGCAGATCATAAAATCCCTGGTGGCTGACCTTCATTTTATAATTGCCGGGTTTAACATCCTCGAGGCGGAACGTCCCGTCCTGGTAGGTCGTCGCAGAATAGGTCACATTGCCGCTGAGGGTCACATCAACGTTTATAGCCGGGGTTTCGATGCCCTCTATGGTCACCACGCCTGTTACCGTCGCCGGACGGATCATGACCATGGGCAGGGTAAAGGTCTCCCCCTCCTTTATTTTTTGAAGCTGCGCGGTTTCGGTTATGAAGCCGGGCCCCGAAAAGGTCGCCAGGTAGGACCCGGCCGGGAGTTTGTCAAAGCGGTAAAGTCCGTTCTGGTCCGTGGCGCTCATCCTTGGTTTGGGCGACGCATACTCCCCTTCCTCGCCGCTCTCCTCGTTATAGGTATTCAGCTTGACCTCAATGCCCCTGAGCGGTTCCCCCCTGCTGTTACAGACGGTACCGGTCAAGACCGATTCAGGCCTGAGTTCTATCTTGTGGGACCCCTCTGAAACCGCGCCGGTGGATGTATAGGTAACGTATCCTTCTGCGGACACTTCAACCATGTATTTGATATAGGGAATGAAATCATCGATTTTAAAATAACCGTTCCATTCCGTTTCGCGGAGGTAATAGCCGACGCCCATGTTGGCATTCTTGATTTCAACCTTCGCGTTTTTTATCCCCTTTTTGGTAACGGTATCTATCACATATCCTTCGATCGCGGATTTACCCGATAATTTTTTACTGTCCCCGCCGTACAGGCTTCGGCCGTCGGAAAGACGCTTTACCTCTGCCGTATCACAACTGAGAAAAAAGACGCCGATAGCGATAAGGGCGCCATTCAGTACAATTTTTTTTAACATCGGGTCCTCCAATAATAAATATTCCCTGCAGGGAAGCATGCCACCCGCTGCCGCAATGGCATAGAGGCTCCACTACTGCAGCGTCACCGCCCTGAACATGGAGATCTGGCATGCCGAACCGCGTATTTTTTTTTCAATATATGATGAGCTTCTAATTTCGGCAGGAACAAAAACCGTGGTCTCATTTCCGCACAGCAGCGTGATGCCGAAATTGCGCACGTCAATTGAATCAATATCATTGACGGGCAAGGGCTGTGACGTGACCGTTATGATTATCCGGGTATCCGCCAGCTCCGCAACATCAAGTGGGTTGTACCGCGGATCCCTGGTAAGGGCGCCGTCAAGATAATCATTGAGGAGAGTTCCCGCGTCGGTGATGCTGTGGGAAAAAGCACCGAAACAGCCCCGCACCCTGCCCCCTTTTTTCAGGGTCACGAACAAACCGAGACGGCCGAAATAACCCGGCGTCAGGGCATCAAAACGTTCACCGCACCTCGTGCCGGTGAGCCTTGCCCTGGCCTGACACCGGAGCCACTGGAGAAGCTTTTTACATTCCGGCTTGCCTGAAAATTCCCTCCACTGCGAGATCAGGGGATCCTCAACGGTTTGAAATTCCTGCGGCAAGGCCATGGCAGCAAACAGTAGCACACCTGCCGCCGCCAGAATACTGTATCGAATTCGGATTTTCATCTGATCAATCCCCGGCAATCACCGTTCATACACCGGCGGATAATAATCTTTGTACAGGAGCATATTTTCAACCAGCTTGTCTTCCTGGTATCTCTTCCGATACACAAAAACCGACACCCCCTGCCGCACCCTCTCTGTATCTTCCGAAACAGGGACCGCCTGCACATCCTCCTCTGTGTAGATTTCATACCGATAGGGCATTTTTTGCCCCGCCATGACCTTGACCGCGATACTGGAATCGCCGGCGGTCATTTCAATCTTCAAGGCATAGTGATAGGTATTCCTTATCCTGAGGTCTTTTTTCCCGTATTTTATAGTCGCATCCAGTCCCATCGGAACATACGAAACAGGCTGGGAATGACGATGACGCTCGATGATGGTGCATCCCGCCATGAGGAGTGCATTGTAAAGTGTCGATGACACCTGGCACAGTCCGCCGCCAGGTTCCATGGCCACCCGGTCCCGGTACAGCACCCTGCCCGGCACAAATCCGTTCTGGGCAGATCCCTCACCGACAACGGCATTGAATGAAAATACCGAATTCGGCGACAGCACCGTGCCGTTGAGCTTACGGCAGGCAATCATGATATTGCGCTTTACATTGTCGTCCTGGCCGTCGATGGAAGTCGAAAAAGAGGCGATCGTAAAATTTTCAGCGAAAGCCATGGGACCGCTACTGTCATACTCGGACCAGTCAATCAGGAGAAACAACACCAGGATGATGAAGGTCCACCGAGCCCTGTTCATTGGCCACCCAAATCAAAAAGATTGATCGTACCGCTAGTATACCCATCCACCGTCGGTGCGTCAAGACAATTCAACGTAGCCAGACGGTCTCAATCCTTGAGACCGCTGTAAACCCTTCCGGTTCCGCCGTCTACCGTTACGACCGTTCCGCCCTTCAAAATTTCTGTCGCCGCCTGGGCTCCTGCCACGACCGGGATCCCGAGCGCTTTCCCCACGATCACTGTCCGCGAATCAGCACCTTCTTCGGTGACTATGGCCGCGGCATTCTTCATGACGGCCAGGATATCATCGTTTGTTTCCCTGACCACCATTATTTCCCCGGCATTGAATCCCTGCACCTCTTCCGGTTTGCCGATCACGCAGACCTGCCCGCTTGCCCTGGTATTCGTAATCCCTTCTCCTTCCAGGAGTACGTCCCCCACGATATGCACCTTGATCGTGTTGGTGGTGCCGCTCACATCGGCGATCATCCCTCCGGTGATGACAATGAGATCGCCGTTGTTGACCAGCTTGGATTCGGACGCCCTGACGACAGCCTGTTGAAATACTTCATCGGTGGAATCCTTTCTCCCGGTGATGTCCGGGAACACCCCCCAGTCGAGGGAGAGCTGGTTGTATATTTTTTTCGATGTGGTCACCGCCAGTATCGGGCAGGCGGGATGGTGCTTTGAAACCATGTGCGCGGTGTGCCCCGATTTCGTCACGCATACAATGGCGGACGCCCCGAGTATATGGGCCGTCTCGCAGGCTGCGCGGCTCACCGCGTTGGTCACATTCCTCGAAACGGAAATGGGGGCACCATTGAACCTCTTGACATAGTCTATATCATATTCCGTTTCTACGGCTATTTTCGACATGGTGCGGATGGAATCTATGGGATACTTCCCGACGGAGGTCTCTCCCGAAAGCATGATGGCGCTGGTCCCGTCATAAATTGCATTCGCCACGTCGGTGATCTCCGCCCGTGTCGGCCGCGGATTGCGAATCATGGAATCAAGCATCTGTGTCGCCGTGATGACCGTCTTCCCGGCGTTGTAACATTTCCGTATGATGCTTTTCTGTATGGAAGGCAGCTCCTCAAAGGGTATTTCCACGCCCATATCGCCCCGGGCTATCATAATGCCGTCGCTGACGCGTATGATATCATCAATATTATCCACTCCTTCCCGAATCTCTATCTTGGAAATTATTTTTATCCCTTCGCCGCTGTTTTTCCTCAGAATTTCCCTGAGGTCTTTTATATCATTTGAATTCCTGACAAAAGAAGCGGCGATAAAATCAAAATCATTCCTGATTCCGAATAGTATGTCATCACGGTCCTTTTCCGTGATGAAGGGGAGGTTGTTTGCCGCGCCCGGTATATTTATCTTTTTATTGTTGCTCAGGACGCCTCCGTAGATGACCTCACAGGTAACCTCGGTATCGCCGGTGCCGGTCACCTTCATCCCGATAAGCCCGTCATCCAGCAGGAGCGTGTCGCCCCTGTGCACGACTTCGGGGAACCCAGCATAGGCGACCGAAACGATGGTATCCGTACCGGCCACGTCCCTTGTCGTGAAGGTGAAGGTCGATCCCTCGGCGAGCGTTACCTCCCTGTTTGCAAACTGTTTGATCCTGATTTCCGGTCCCCTGGTATCAAGCATGAGACCGACCGGCATGCCCAGTTCATCGCGGATGCTTTTAAAATGTTCCACCCGTTTCAGGTGCTCTTCATGGTTCCCATGGGAAAAATTCAGGCGCGCGACATTCATGCCGTTCAGAAAAAGTTTCCGGAGGATGTCCCCTTCATCGGTAGCCGGCCCCAGAGTGCATATAATCTTTGTCTTTCTCTGGAATGTCTTTTTATGCTTCATGATTAACGCAGACCTCATGTCCTTGATTCTTTATCAAAGGTTATTATAACATCATAGGTTATGATTTTTTGAGAATGGGGATCCATAACGAATTTCCATTTCCGCATTCCCTGAATATAACCTGTCTTATTTCCAAATTCATCATCCTTCAGAAGACGTTTCTATTTTTACTGCTGGCCCTTATACCATACTTCATCTGCCAGCTGGTCTGGGGCATGACACAGCTGACGGCAAGCCCAACCTCCCTGTTTTCAGGGGAGCATAAGCTCACAATCAGCCTTCTTTCGATGTCCACTTTTTCGGTCGCATTCTTGAATGTCCTTTTCTTTTCTTCATACTGCCCGGTATTGTCCGCGTATTGCTGAATTGCCATCGATGAACGGTTATCCAGTATTGCCTTGTTCAACGATTGATAATTCCTGCAATATACGGTTCCCGCAATCTGCGACAGCTCAAATTCCCACATCTAGATCTCTTTGCCGATCTTTTCCCTCTCTTTTTCAATCTTCCTTTTTTCACGCAGCAGGGATGATCTCTTGGCGGTGACATATTCCAGGGTATTGTCCCCAAGACGTATCTAAGGAATGCGCGTGGCAATCTCTTTTAAAACATTGGCATTCGCAAATTCAAAGGCCGAATTGAGAAATTTTTCCTGGTAATGAATATTTTTCAGATCGTCGACAGCGACATGGTCCTTATCGCGAAGCAGCTCAAATTTTTCCTCGATGGTGACTATACGCTGCTGTCTTTTTTTTACCAGGGCCTTGTGCTCCACCTTACAAGAATTTGTCCTGCCGGCGAAGCTGGCCGGAAGACTTCCCCGTACGGACCAGTCGCAGAGAAGCGGTGATAGATTGATGACAACAACAGTATTAAGGCCCCTGACCGCCTTTCCATCCACCTGCCGTACAATGGCGGCCTGATCCTGATACAGCTTGACCGATGTGACCCTGCTCTTTTCGGTTGCGTCATCGGCATGAGACAAGAACCAATAACCGCAGATACCCGCCGACAGCGCTAGAACATTCCTTTTCATGGCCGCCTCTTCATCGCGGATTGGGACCGCATACAACCCGGTTCTTGATAATCCAATCAGCAAATCACGATATGGAACGTAATGTGATACAGTAGCAGATAAGTTTCAATCAGTCAAGGCAATGAATAAAAAATATACCGATAACGAGTCAATGCAGCGACACAATAAAAGAGGGCATCAATGATTGATGCCCTTCCGGATGTCATGGTGTAATGATTTACCGCTTTTTGGCTGACGGTTCGGTGACAGAGTTATGGCGATCATTTCTTCTTCTTGGCCGCTTTTTTTGCCATTTTTTTCGCCTTCACGCCTTTGCCTTTGTTTGCCTGTTTTTTCGATTTTGGTTGAGAGGCCTTTTTCATGGTCTCCGGACGTTTCGTGACTGATACTGCTTCAGGCTCTGCTTCCTCAATATTCGGGCCACCGTCCTTGTTCTTCAGTAAATATATATAGTCGATGGCTGCGGGAAGAATAATAAGGGCTGTAAACACGCAGGATATGATCCCGATAAACAGGATCAAACCGAACGCGGAAACCCCATTATGGCGAGCCGGCACTATACTGAATAGACCGACCATAATCGCAAGAGCGGCAAAGGCGAGTCCCTTTCCCGTTGTTTTTGTCGCCGCAAAGGCGGTTATGGTCTTGTCCTCCCTCCACCGGTGGACCATCCGGAGTCCGTAGACAATCCCGAGGCCGAGGAGAAGAGGCAGTCCCGCGATATTGGCGACATTATAATCAATTCCTAGCACAAACAGGACCAGTTGCAGCCAGAGCATGCCGATTATCAGCGGCATCAAGGCAAGGAGCACTTCATTGACCTTGCGGAAGTCAAAAATGAGCAGCAAGAGGATGACAATGAAAGACCACATCATCGCTTCAACAACCGCGCTGGCAGCCTGCCTTACATAGACCCTGTGCGTAACAGGGAAGCCCGTTACGTTGGGAGTTATCTTTTTCAGGTCATTCACGAATTTGTCCAGGAAATCGATATCCCAAATGGAACCCCTGGGGGATACCATGGCCACATAGGTTCCCTGGGGACTTTTAAACCTGCTTATGATCTCCTTCGGGAAGGTTTCTTCCGTGATTTTAGTCGGATTGAAGCTTTCCCGTATTATCTGGGTGCCCTTTTCAATATTATGGAACAGCTCTTTTTCAAATTTCTTCGTCCGGGCAAGGTCTACGCCGTTTTTATCTTTCGATAATCTCCCTTTCAGCGCATCCATGTTTTTCATCAGGGTATCGATCTGTTCCACCAGCTTTGTCTGTCCCCCGGCAAAGGCCTTTTCCTGCGCATCTTCAAAGAAAGCGCTCATCTGGTCAAGAACAGCGAAATAATCAGCTGATTCCTGGTTATTGTCCTTCAGGGTGATGCGGAAATTGCCCAGGATCGGCTTGTATTTCCTGATAACTTTGATTTTTTCATCCTGATCAGCGGGGATAAGTTCCGCCAAGGAATCGACCTTGCTGACCGTCGGGAGGTTCTTCACCTTATCGGTTATAGCCTTTAGATTGTTCAGGTCCTTATCTGTAATCATGGCGAAGGACATCTTGTAATCGCTGTTGTCCTCCATCTTCAGCTGGTAAATCGTCGACTCCGAGTTGCTGGGCATCATCTTCAGGACATTATAGTCCATCTTGATCCTGGTGGTGGCAACGATGCTTGCGATGGTGATCAGGACACCGACGCCGATAATGACCAGGTGCACCTTTTTCCGTTCCAGCTTCACCGTTTCAGTGACGGTTTCCTTGAGGTGATAGTCCCGCGCCTCGATGGGGATCAGCATAAGAAGCGTCGGCATCATGAGGAAGGTGGTGAGCAGCACAACGACCAGGCCGATGCCGGCGGCCATCCCCAGTTCCGAATATCCCTGGAAACTTGAAAGATACAGGGCGAAGAAGGCGAGGGATGTTGTGATCCCCCCGGAGATAATAGACCTGCTGGTGAGGACCACAGCTTTATAGATGGCATCATTCTGTGACAGGCCGTTTCCCAGTTCCTCTTCGGTCCGCTGCAGCAGGTAGATGCCGAAGTCAATGCCGATGCCGAAGAGCACGGCGAGGAAGGACGAACTGATAAGATTGAGCTTTCCATTAATAATGGTGATCAGTCCCAGCGAAATAACAAGGCCGGTTACGGTCGGGATCACCCCGATTATTGTCTTTTTAATCGAACGGAAACCGATCAGGAGGACCAGCGTTACTATGACAACCGAAGCAAGCCCGGCGCTGCCGACATCGGAATAGATGATCTCTGTCTCGGTAAGCACATGGGCCGGCATGCCCGTATATGCTATTTTAATTTTTCCTTGTACTTCAGGATGGGCCTTCAAAGCCCGGTCGCAGGCCTTGCTGATGTCGGTCATGAACGGTTTTAAATATGTTATTTCATCAACATAGTTCCGGGGCTGAACGAAGAAAAACATCATATTGAAATCGCGGGAGAACAGATATCCGTCGCTTTGAAGATTGGCCATTTCCGCGAAGCCGGCCATTGATAATTTCTGTGCTATTTTCAGTTTGTGCTGGTTCGGATTTGCCAGCCAGTCATTCCACTCCTGGAACAGGGCATTCAAAAATTTGATTATCTTTGCTGCCGTGTCTGGGCTTATATCGGCATTGGGTTCTTTGAAGCTGACCGTTATGGCCTGCAGCAGGCCATACAGATTTGAAACATTCTGCATTTTATCTATCCACGTTTTTTTCGCCTGAAGGATCCCTACGCCCTTTTTCAAGTCCTCAAGAGAGATATAGAGGGGCGCCCGCTTTATGAGCACGCTGGTGTCTATTTTATAAAATACCGATTTGACCCATTTCTGTTCTTTCTCAAGTTCCTGCGCCACGTCATCTGCAACCTGTTTGCAGTGATCGCTGTCTCCTTCCAGAATAATGATCAAGTTTTCCGATGACCCGAATTCCTTGTTATACTGAATGTACCGGGCCTGTTCCGGATCATTTTTCGGAATAAGATTCTGCTGGGATGATGAAATAATAAGCCTCGGTATGAAAGCCCCCAGTATGACAGTTATTACTGCGATGATGACCAGCAGCAACTTTCCCCGTTTAACAGATAGATTGAAAATATAATCGAGAATTTTCTTTTGCATGGCGCTCTCTTTAATATTTTTTCTGATAGATTATCATGTGCTGCAAACCAATAGTACCATTAGTATTTTTCTAATTTAAGTTGCTATATGCCGCTAAATATTGTATCAATTCAACAGAGCGATGACCTTGCGTTCAAAATGGGAAAACTATACAATGCATCAACAAAAAAATAGTTAATCCTATACGGTACCCCACTCTAGTGCATTTTTCATGTACAAGAAAAATAATCTTATTTACAAAGCATCTTGATTTCGACGCAAGCATTTTTTAGATTATAATTCCATATGATAATTGCAATGCAAATTTTTGTCTTTATGATAAGGTCAATGCTATGCGTTCATACAGTTTTCGAAACAGCAAGTGCGCATAGCAGGTACATCTTTCGTTTGAACGTATAAAAGTATTATTATTGATAATAATTTAATACATTCTATCATCCAGCCATAAAATTACTCAATTACACCATATTTCGTATTATTAGCAAACTTTTTTTAAAAATCTTGTGTCTAACAGGTATTAAAGATATTCGCTGTTATAGCGATAATAGATAGGGCTGGAAAATTGCGGATTATAAAAATTCGTTGACATACATGAAATAAATGAAAAAATGTTTATGTTTATAGACCGCCTTTACAACGCCGGAATAGTATTGTGAATCAAATGCCAAAATTCATGTATGATTCAACATTTTTACAAAACACTATCCGCCAGTTTTTTATGATACTCTTTGAGCCTGTTTATATACAGTTCCAAATTTAACACTGAACAAAGGAGAATTACCCGATGAACACGAAAAGACTCATAGCGCTAATGGCCATCTTTCTATGCGGTTTTATCTTCTCCACGCTGCGCACGCCCGGCTACGGCGCCGAGAAAATTAATTTTGCCGTTATATTTCTCGGCGGTCCCGACACCGGCGTTGAAGGCGATAAGATCATAAACCAGTTCATGACGTCACTGGCAAAATTGACATCCATGAAAAAAGATTCCCTGCAGGGAAAATATTTCAACAATATAAACGATGCAAAAACCTACATTCGCGAAAACAAAAATTCCTATATCATGGGATCAATCGGATTTTACCTTGCCAATAAAAAATCGATGGACCTGGTGCCCCTTGCCGCGGTAAAGATAGACAATGATGACAGGGAACAATATGTTCTTATCGTCAAGAAAGGATCATACAAGTCACTCAAGCAGCTGAAGGGAAAAGTTCTTGCCGGCAATGTTCTGTACGAAGATGTAAAATTTATCAACAAGCTGATTTTCGAAAACAAAATTGACATTGCAAAGCATTTCCAATTGAAGCCCTCCAACAGGCCCCTTTCAGCCGTTCGCAAACTCACCTCCGGACAGGTAGACGCCGTTCTTCTCAACAATATGCAGTATGCCAGTCTCAAGAGCCTTGATGTGTTCAGCAAAATCGAAGTGCTCTATCAGTCCCCGCAGATGCCGGCTTTGGGCCTGATGATGGCAAACACAAAAACGAACAATGCCGTAAAAGAAAAAATAGTTAATGCGGTGACCAGAATGTGCAACCAGGCCGATACGAAAGAAGCATGCAAGAATTTCGGCATAGACGGTTTTAATAAACTCGAAGCGGGGACACTTAAAGATGAAATTACCAAATATGAAGGCGGCAAGTAGTTTATTAATTCTGCTTCTTTTAACCGGATGTGGAATTCACCAGGAACTGGTCAAAACAAATGAGAAAGTAAAGGCCTCTGATATTAATGAACCGGACTGGTTCCAGGCCGATATCAGGCTGTTGCCAATTTATAATAACCCGAAGGCGCTGACTGACGTCGCCGACACCCTTGGCACGCGGTCAGCTCCCTTCGGGCAGAAGGTCTATGCCCTGCGTCTTGCCGTCCAGGCAAACTTTCTTGATAAAAAGAGCAAATCTGCAGCCCTTGTACTTTCCCGCGTTGCTTTTTTAGTTGCGGACTCCATTGACGGCGATGAGGATAAAATCAAAAAAAGCGCCGAGATTGGAGTAAAAGCCGCCCGTTCAATCGGCATAGATCAGTCAAATCCGGAGGCATGCTATTATTTTGCCCTCAACCAGGGTTTAATAGTCCAGATGAAGGGATTATTTGCCCTGGGCAAGCTTCCGGAAATCCACGAAGCGTTAAAAACAGCACAAAAGGTCGAACAGCTCGACGCGGGGGGCCCGTTGCGCGTTCTCGGCATGATGTACCTCAAGGCCCCGGCCTGGCCAAGCGGGATCGGTGATCTTGACAAATCACTGGAGCTTCTTGAACAGGCTATAAAAAAATATCCTGAACATCCCCAGAACTTCATATTTTACGCCGAAGCTCTGATGCAGGATGACAACAATGAAAAAGCTCTCCAGGTTCTCGATATTGCCGAGAGACTTTCAGTACCTGAGATTTGGGGCCTTTATTACTCAAAAAAATGGCGCACCGAAATTGACGCATTGAAGAAAAAAGCGACAAAGTAGGACTCTGCTGAAACGCGGTCTTGCAAGCATCCGGATACAATCCTATGCCAGGTATAGTTACACACAGCAGGGTCCTCAAGGAAGTCATCTCATCGTTATCGAAGAGAGAAAAAAAAAGTTATCTCCATAGATCTGTAGAAGCGCTGTTTCATACCCCCGAGAATTTTACCGCTGGTCTCTTCGGCACCCTGGGTCCGAACATATTCGACTTCATGCTGAAACGCGGCGAAGTCGGCATAGAAAACAATGATATATCATTCTTTCTTCATGATGGAGGTTTCCAGAAGCTCCTCCATGCGATGATAACCAAGGTAGTAACGTACCCTGATAAAAATACCGAATGGGCCGCGGTCCAGAGGGCTTACCTGTATGGTTTTATTTCTCATATCATCACGGACGCCGTATTCCATCCTTACATTTTTTATTATTCCGGTTTTCCGAACGGCAACACAAAAAAAGAGATCAATTATTACCGCGAGCAGAATCTCCTCTTTGAATACAATATCGATAATTTTCTGCAGTATCATGATGAGAGGAGCAAGGAATTCCCCTTCAGGCTGGATGAGATGCTGCCCGTGAGGAAACAGCATCACATCACATTGATGGATAAATCGGTAAAAGAATTTATCCTTGATTCATTGGAAAAGGCTTACCCGGAGATATATCGGAGCATCCTGTTGTTCAAATCAAGAAAACCAAGTTCTGATACTGTTCTCCCCATCAGCCACCTTGATCTGCTGCCCTATTACATCAGTCTGGCATACCGTTTGAAACGTTCAAACAATCTGAGGCTGGCCGATTTTTTCAGATATATCAGGAAGAATACTATTTTATTTTCCGATCTTATCATCCGGTATCCCATGAACAAACGATTTAATAAAAACATACTCAATCTCCACCGGGAGCGCTGGGAACATCCAGCCGGGAAGATCGGGCTCCATTATGAATCTGTCCCCGGTTTGCTCGTCGCATCATGCGAGAAGACGATTGAATCATGGGAAAAAATCGAATCCACCCTCTATACCGGGGAAAAACCGGATCTGAACGAATACCTTTGCATAAATGCCTTTACCGGAGATGCAAAGCTGGGATACAAGGATTTGAAGATAAAGCATCCGATACGCCTGAGCAGCTGATCATTTGCTGTTTTTTATGTTAGCGGCAAAATGTTTTCTTGCGAGATTCTGCAGCTCACCCTGAGGAAGGAATTTTATCAGCCCCGGATTTTCTATTATATCAACCCTGCCCGTGTTCTTGGAAATGAACCGTACATAATTCATCGCGGCAACGCGGTGCGGATTTATCGCATTGTAATTGAGATAGCTGAAAAGAATCGACAGTCCCAGCAGCGGATTGTAAAAAACAGTGCTTCCGAGAGAAAGCTCTTCGCCCTGGACCTGGTCAAAATTATTGTATTTATTATTCAGCACCTTATGGGTCAGCTCATGAATGATGAACATCTTCCATATTTCGTTTTTGATGTTCTTTTTGTCTCTAAATGCCCGGGACAGGCAATATTTGATGTCATCGGTAATTTGCGAACCGACAAAAAACAGCGAGCCCACATTCTCCCCGTTGATTATTCTCTTGGCAATTATATAGTCATTGTCAACTTCAACGGGGTTGATATAGATCATGTCAAAATAAAACGTTGAATTGCTGGTTGAAAACTCATCATAATAGATAAACGGCTGGATATTGTAGATATTCTCTTTGATTTCAAAAAAAGGATGTTTGACATCAACCAGCTGTTTTTTCCCAAAAATGCAGTAATCAAGGGAAATCTTATCGGACCATGCTGTTTTATCTTTTGAAAACTTTAAAATGATGTTTCTTCCCGTAAGAATATCCTCGATATTATGCAATGACTTGATATCAAACTTTCTCGGTTCAAGATATATGGTCAGGAGAAGATTTGCGAGACTTTTGAGCTTTTTATCCCGGAGTGTATTAATATAATTTTTATATTCCTTGATGTGAAACCCTTCATTGCCCATTATTTTCAACGGGATGCTGTCTTTTTGAATCATGTTGACAAAGTGTGGGTTTTCATTAAATAAAAGGACTATATAGGCATAGAATTTCCCATTTATGCTTTTTATATTTATTGCTTCAGCGTAATAGCTGTAATTACTGTAATTTCCTTCATACAATTGCGCTTGACCGGTATTAATCAGCATCAGCGGCAATAAAAAAACTGTAACTTGTAATGTTATTTTAAACCATGTGTGTAATTTTTTTATTTTCATGGTATATCCATGCGCTTTTTTACATCATTCGGTGCGGGGTAATTTCTTATTGGTTAAAGAAACCGGCAAGTACTGATGTTTTTTTCAATTATATTTCCAGGCTTGTTTATTTAGAAAATAATACTTTTTCAAAGTTTCCCGCCAATGAAAATAGCGGTAAATTCAATGAAAAAAATAGCTTCAAATTATGCAAAATGTCAATTAATTTATAAAAAATTCAAAAAAATCAACGATTTATATCAAATGGCGCCCCTGGTAAAAAAAAATAAAAATTATCATAATTCCCGGTTGTTTCGACAATAAGGACAGGAGAACCGAACACTATAAGCAATTGATATGGAAAGCCCAGAACCCCAACTTTTCCAAAGTGCCGCGCCATCCAGCAGAGATGAATCTTCCGGCTGCATCGGTTCCGTTTTCGGAAAAAAAGACGCCGATAACCCTGTCATAGGTGATATTGACCATCATATGATTGACATCGTAGCCGCCTACATCCGGAAACTTCCCGATAAAAGCACCAGGAAGCACATAGCCCGCGTAATGGTCAATACCATTATTAAATCTGCCGATCTATAAAAAATTCTTTACTCGATTGCCATATGGTTATTACAGTGAATCAGGCCAATTGAACAGGCAGGCCATTAATCATGATGTCCGACGCATCGGGATGGAGTACCGAAGAACGATGAAAAAAGTAATGAAACTTGACGATTGTATTAAATGCTCATTCTTTATAGATAATAGAGCTGATTGCGTTCTGTGCAAATACGGTGATGAACTGGAGCACCGTGTCGTTGACAAGGGCATCGTCGTTGCCTGCCCGAAGAACAACTAGTCTCCCGGCGCCGGATGCTCCCTGCAAACCTATAGCAAATGCAGGACGATGCCGCTCTGGAGTTTTGGTTCAAACCATGTTGATTTCGGCGGCATAATGCCATCCATGTCTGACACGCTCATCAACTGTTCAATTTTCGTGGGGCATAATGAAAATGCCACCATGTACGAACCGCTGTCCACGCTTTTCTGAATTTCCTCGATGCTGTTTTTACCTCCGATAAAATTGATCCGCTTATCTGTCCGGGGATCCTGTATGCCCAGCACAGGCCCGAGTATGTACTCCTGAAGTATCTTGACATCCAGACTGCCGATCGGATCATTATCAGGGATAAAGCGGGGTGTCAACCGGTACCATGATCCGCCGGTATACATGAATAATTCATGGACGATTTCAGAAGATTTTTTTTCAGTTTTTTCCACAAAAAAATTTTCGGACAATTGCGCCAAGAACTCCTCAACCGTTTTGCCATGGAGGTCCCGGACGATCCTGTTATAGGCTATTATTTTTAACTGCCGGTGAGGGAAAATAACCGCCATGAACCTGTTAAACTCTTCAGCACCGGTGTAACCGGGAGTGGCTTTACGCCGTTGCATGCCGACCCTGACAGCCGATGCGGCCCTGTGGTGCCCATCCGCGATGTAGAGCACATCATCCCTGAACGCTGTTTTAAACTGTTCGATCATGTTCCCGTCTTTGATTATTCGTATGATCTGCCGCACCCCATCGGCGCTCACGAAATCATATTCAGCCTCAAGCTTCATCGCCTCATTGACCAGCAGCTGTTTTGCTTCACTGTCTTTGTAGAACAAAAAGACCTGGCCGGTGTTGGCGTTTATGATATCCGTATGGCGGGTGCGCTCTCTCTCCTTGTCCTCTCTGGTAAGCTCATGCTTCTTGATTATCTTATTCTGATAGTCATCGATGCTGACACAGGCAATCACTCCTGTCTGCTCGCGGCCGTCCATAATTTGGGTATAAAGGTACATACAGGGAGTGCTTTCCTGAAAATAAATCCCGTCGCGGATCAATCCCTTGAGATACTCCCTGCCATGATTGAATATTTTAGGATCATGGATATCAGCATCCACCGGAAAATCAATTTCCGGTTTCGATACATGGAAAAAACTTAGTTTGTTGTCCCCGGCGAGTTTTCTTGCTTCTTCAGTACTTACAACATCATAAGGTAACACCGATACCCTGGATACATATTGCTTTTGCGGTCGTAAACCCTTGAATTCACTAATAGCTGCCATGTATATTCCCTGAATGGTTTGAAATAAAAATTTAGATTAATACCAATTGTTATCAAATTTATAATATACCATCTTTCTTTCAATCATAATATATCGTGAAATATTTCACCATATAAAATAAATATTGACATAATTTGTGAATTTTTTCACATTTAGAAATGATCATAACAAAAAAAAATAAGCATAATATACCTCGTCCGACATTAATACGCCTATGTAAAATCTATGCCCTGCTGGATGAAATGCACGAGATTGGAGAATCATCGATATCATCCCAAGACATAGGCAGACGGCTGAACGTGGGTTCCCATAACATACGGAAAGATATGGGATTCATCGATCAATCGGGAATAAGCGGTACCGGATATGATATCGCGACGATTAAAGATAGCATCAAAGAAACCCTCGGCTTTGGCAGGATACGCAAAGCCTGCGTTATAGGCCTCGGGAACCTGGGATCTTTGTTAATTAATAATAGTATGGTGCCTCTGCCATGTTTTTCCATTGTAGCCGGTTTTGATTCAAGCATCAACACCCTGGAAATCGTAAAGACGGCGATCCCGGTTTACCCGATCTATGAAATACCTTCGGTTCTGAAGAAAGATCATATTGAGGTCGCCATAATAGCTGAAAAAGACCTCACCATGGACTCAACAATAGAACGTTTGATTGACGGCGGCATTAAAGGAATAATAAATTTTACTCCGGTGCTATTGAATTCGCGAGATACATCGATAGAGGTCAGAAACATCGATATTTTCAGCGAGTTCAGATACATGTCCGCCCTGCTTGCAATCAGTGGCAAATAATGATAAAACACCATCGATTTTAGAACTTATAAAACAGGAGCACCCCATGTCACGAGTATACAATTTTTCAGCGGGACCGGCCGTTCTTCCGGAACCGGTACTTAAAAAGGCTGCGGCCGAGCTCTTAGAATACAGGGGCACCGGCATGTCTGTCATGGAAATGAGTCACCGGTCAAAAGCCTATGATGATATCATCCAGACCGCGGAAGCCCTGCTCCGTGACCTGATGAACATTCCCGATAACTATAAAGTTCTTTTTCTCCAGGGAGGCGCATCCAGCCAGTTCGCCATGGTGCCATTGAACCTGATGAGAAAAACCAGGAAGGTTGACATCGTGCACACCGGCACCTGGACAAAACGCGCCCTTGACGAAATCAAACGTTATGGCACCTGCAACATTATCGCCTCGTCTGAAGACAAAAATTTTTCCTATATTCCGAAACCGGACAGAGTATCTTTTTCATCTGACGCGGACTATTTTCACATCTGTACGAACAACACCATCGAAGGCACCCGCTACACCTCATACCCTGATACCGGCTCCGTGCCCCTTGTTGCGGACATGTCGTCGAATATCCTGTCCGAGGTTGTCAACGTCAGCAGGTTCGGAATAATCTTTGCCGGCGCGCAGAAGAACATCGGCCCCGCCGGCCTGACCATCGTCATTATCCGCGAGGATCTTATCGGCCACGCCATGGATATTACGCCCACCATGTTCAACTATAAAACCCATGCGGACAATAAATCTCTGTATAACACGCCACCCACCTACGGCATCTACATTGCAAAACTTGTCTTTGAATGGCTGAAAGATCTCGGCGGCGTCCCCGCCATGCAGAAAATAAACGAGGAAAAGGCGAAAATCCTGTACGACTGCCTCGACAATTCATCGATATTTAAGAGCCCCATTGCGCGGGAAGACCGTTCCCTCATGAATATTCCTTTTACCGCCGCAACCAAGGATCTGGAAGCCAGGTTCCTCACGGAAGCCGGCAACAACGGCTTTGTCCAGCTTGAAGGGCACCGTTCCGTGGGAGGCATGAGGGCCAGCATTTACAACGCGATGCCGATCGAAGGAGTGAAAAAGCTTGTAGATTTCATGAAAAAATTTGAAGCAGACAACAAATAAAACGACTATGTTTAAAATCCAGAAACTGGACAAAATATCCCCTTCGGGTCTTGCTCGATTTCCGGCAGACCTGTACGAACATGCCGCCGATATTGCAAACCCGGACGCAATTCTGGTAAGAAGCGCTGATATGCACACGCTGGATTTGCCCCCATCTCTCCTGGCCATAGCCAGGGCCGGCGCCGGCGTGAACAACATCCCCCTAGAAAAATGCTCACAGAGAGGCATTGTCGTATTCAACACTCCGGGGGCGAACGCCAATGCCGTTAAAGAACTGGTCATCATGGCCCTTCTCATAGCTTCCCGCAGGGTCAGCGAGGGCATTATCTGGGCCAAAAGCCTTGCCGGGAAGGGTGAAGAGGTCCCCCTTCTGATCGAAAAGGATAAATCCAAATTTATCGGCCCGGAGATACTGGGCAAAAAGCTCGGCGTCATTGGCCTCGGCGCCGTGGGCCAGCTCGTCGCAAATGACGCCCTGTCACTCGGCATGGATGTATCCGGATATGATCCTTATATTTCCGTGGAAGCCGCCTGGGGACTTTCCCGCTCGGTCAGGAGGGCGATCAGCCTTGATACGCTGATTTCAGAATCAGATTATATCACTCTTCATGCCCCCCTCAACGACATGACCAAAGGCATGATCAACCGGGACAAGTTTGCCCTGATGAAACATGGCGTCAGGATCATGAACTTTGCTCGCGGCGGCCTTGTCAATAACCGGGACCTGAAGCAAGCCATTGCGAGCGGGACCGTGGCATGCTACGTCACGGATTTTCCCGATGATGAATTGATTCAGATGGACGGCGTCATACCCATCCCCCACCTCGGAGCATCGACACCCGAGTCAGAAGAAAATTGCGCCCGCATGGCCGTCGACCAGTTGCGCGAATTTCTTGAACGGGGGAACCTGGTACATTCGGTCAATTTCGCCGACTGTTTTATGGCCCAGACAGCGTCGAAGCGCATACTGATAGCAAACAAAAACATACCGGCCGTTATCGGACAGATAACAAAAATCCTGGCCGACAAGAAAATTAACATTGCCGACATGCTGAACAAAAGCAGGGGCGAATATGCGTACAATATCATAGACATCGACGGCGACATTGACGAGAATATAATTAAACAGATACGGAGCATAAAGGAAATCTTGATGGTGAGGGTCATATAACGACAAGGCCCTTCCAGAGGAGAAAGGGCCTTGCTGCCAGCATGCATGCTACTAGGCCTACCGGTTCCGTTTCCCTTTTATTTCGAACAGCTTCCTGTACGCGGATTTCCCTTCCCTGTCGAAAATCAGCACGGCAAGATTGTTGAAAAAAAAGTAATTCCTTCTGTATTTGCTTATATGCGTCGTATAAATGGTCATCCTGTCAACCAGATGGTACGGTTTCCCGGTTTTCTGGTCAACGCCGGCCTTGGGATTCTTGGGGAATTTCAGCAGCTTTACAATTTCCAGGCCGTTTTTATCCTTCTTAACATTTCCTTTATCGTCAGTGTCCGGATATGAAAAATTTGAAATATCATCCGGATATGTTACAAAGGTCCTGATCCTTTCCCGCTGAGGAATGGGCCGTTCAAAACTGGACTTCGTCTTTTCGACCTTTTCATAGGTGGCAATGGTAAACAGGTATAAATCCATGGGGTCATCGGTCAGATTTTCCAGGGTCAATTCGACTTCCAGTATTTCCCCTGTTCCGCCCGGATCTATCCTCTTGTTGAAGAAAAGACTCTTGATGGCAAAATCATTGCTGTATTGTGCTTCAGCCGGGATGTTCGTAATAATCTTCGGCTGGTCCTTTGGCTCTTCCTTCGGTGTGTCTTCTTTTTTTATTTCCTGCCCAAGGAGCAGGACCGGGAATAGAAACGCAAACAATGCAGTGGCATATTTTTTCATATTCATCCTCATGCTATAGATGTGCTCAAAATTCATATCGGAATCAAGCGGTGAAATTATAAGTGTTTATTGGTATGCCGGACAGGGGGGGGCGTATTGTCACTACATGGCTATCGATTAATCATCGAGGTCAAAAAGCTTTTCCTGATCCATGCTGCCGTTCAGGGCGACATACTTGAGTCCAAGGTGCTGATACGCCATCGGCGTCGCAACCCTTCCGCGCGGAGTGCGCTTCAGGAGACCGATCTGCACCAGAAAAGGCTCGTAATAATCTTCAAGGGTATCAATTTCCTCTCCAAGGGAAACGGCAATGGTCTTGATGCCGACTGGGCCGCCGTTGTATTTGTTGATTATCGCTTCGATAAATTTCCGGTCCATGTCATCAAGGCCGAGTTCATCGATTTCCAGCTTTGATAGGGCGTAACGGGTAATGGCGAGATCTATCTTCTTAAGGCCGTCCACGGTGGCAAAATCAGACACCCTTTTCAGTATGCGGTTTACAATCCGGGGTGTTCTTCTCGACCGCTTGGCTATTTCAAGCGCCGCGTCGTCATCAATGTCGCAGTGAATGATTGATGAAGACCGTATGGCTATATCCTTGAGTTCGTCGATGGTGTAATAATCAAGGCGCATATTGATACCGAACCGGTCCCTGAGCGCTGACGTGAGAAGACCGGTCCTCGTCGTGGCGCCGATAAGGGTAAACGGGACAAGGTTTAATTTGATACTCCGCGCGCCGATACCCTGTCCGATGACGATGTCAATCGACCGGTCCTCAAGGGCAGGATAAAGTATTTCTTCGATGGCCGGGGACAGGCGGTGAATCTCGTCAATGAAAAGGACGTCGTTTTCCTCAAGGCCGGTCAGGATCGACGCCAGGTCTCCCGCCTTGTCAATGATCGGCGCCGAGGTCGCCTTGATATTGACGCCCAGTTCTCTGGAAATAATGAAGGCCAAGGTGGTTTTGCCCAGTCCCGGAGGCCCCGCGAGAAGGACATGGTCGAGGGGAACATTTCTCAATTTAGCCGACTGGATGAATATTTTTAAATTTTCGGTATTTTTTTTCTGGCCTATGAATTCTTCAAACCTTGAAGGCCTCAGCGTCCGCTCGTTTTCTTCTTCTTTCTGAAGGCCATCGGAGCATATCAAACGTTCTTCGTCCATGGGGAGCCCGCTACTTTATACTTTCATAATCTTTTATAGTTTTAATAACGCTTTCAGGCGTTTTTAAAGTAATCAGCTTGTTGCGTAAACTTTCATTGCTCATTAATTTTGCTATCTGCGCCAGAGTCTTGATGTGCTGGGTGAGCTTGCTTTTCGGAACCAAAAGAAGGATGACTATCTTCACCGGTTGATTATCAATGGAGTCGAAATCCATTCCCTGCGGCACTATCGCCATGATGTACACAATGTCCTGCACTTTCACCGTGGTACAGTGGGGGATTGCGACACCATTGCCGATTCCGGTGCTCATTGATTTTTCTCTATCAACAAGGGACTTTGTCAGGTCTTCGCAATCGCAGGAGTCAACTTCCTTATTCTTAACTGCGAGATCAATCATCTCGGTTATCAATTCCCATCGTGAAGTCGACTTCGGCTTCAATATGATATTGCTTTTTTTCAGATTATCTGATAATTCCATGGATATTATTGACCGTTCCGGGCAGAGTGTTATTCGTCCGGCTGTTCTAACGAGCTGATATGATAACCAGCTTTTATAATTGGATTCTTATATACAAATCCATATCTTTTAGTCAAGCTTATAATATACGCCCTTATCCGCCTCTCGAATAATCATGTTCCGTCATGTGAATATATGCGCAGACAGCGCATTGACCATGATATGGCATACCTGATGCACCCGTGATTCAGGTAAAACCCATACCGGAACGCCCGTACGGCTGAGTATCTTATATTTTTATGCAATAGATTGTCCAATCTTTAAAAATTTGTTGACTTTTTAGTTTTAATCTTATTAATACTAACCAAGTATTTATTGTGGGAGATACCTATGATAGAAGTCAGCGATAAAGGCGATAACCTGTTTGTAATTAAGATAGTCATGAAAGAAGTACACACCCTTGATGTTCCAGATTTAAAGGAAAAGCTACAGGAAACAATAATAGAAAAAGGGATAAAAAAACTCGTTGTTGACCTCAGTGATGTCAAAATGATCACCAGTTCCGGCATAGGAATTTTTCTCAATATTAACCAGAGCTTGAAATCCCAGCTCCGCCTTGCCGCGGCCAATGATGAGGTGAAGAAGGTCTTGGACTTGACCAAAGTTACATCTGTGATCAAACTCTTTTCATCAGTCAACGAGGCAATTGCTGCATTTAAACAATGAAGGAATCCGCAAGCGGGTATTTACCCGGTTGTCACGTTCCAGTTCAAATGACAGAAACTTCTTAACGAAAATATTGTCATATAAAAAAACCCGCCTTTACATTTATCCTGTGCCACTGATAAGCAAACCACCAGGGCACATTTCTTTTGTTTTCTAATTTCATGTATTCAATCGTGACGGTGTCCGAAATTTTTTTATTCAGCAGCACAAGATCTTTTGCATGTTTTCCGCACACAGCAAGGAAATCCATGCCATCGCTCTTTTCCCATTTTTTTTCAACCGATTCAATTGCCATTCTTTCTTTTTCATTCCTTGCGGAATGAACAACCGGCACAAGGCTTGAATAGTTCATCAATACACGGCGATGTATGCTTTCCCCCGTCCACCAGAGCGATTCACGGTCCCATCTATCCGAGGCACTTCCGTACATGTCATAGCCGCCGAATGAAGAAGGAGTTAATCTTTCGGTATGATAGATTTTTTTCTGATTTTTAATTATGGTGTGCGGCTTGAATACGTTCATGCATGGCGCCGATGTCCCAGTGAAATATACAAGGGGCATGCGTCCTTTCCTTAAAACAGCAACCATGGAACCTGCGGTCTGAGAAGAAATGAGACCGCCGGCATGGAGGCATAATTGCTCCATGGGCCTTTGTCCCGGGTGATAAGGCTCCGCTGTATTATGCGATCGCAGTATCTGCATCATGTCACTGCTGGTAATGTCACCCTTCCTCTTGCTCATCAAATCATAGCTGCAGGACCTTCTGGTTCTTCCGCGGGCAAAATGAGTGAACACCGTATCGCTGAAATCCCTGCTGAAATGAAGCTGCTTTTTTTTCGTCCTGCTTCCCGTTTTTATCCCGTCAAATGACCCCATATGATAATCATCCCCGATGGTTAGGCAATTGGAGATGGTGGCTATATCTTCGACTTTTTTACACACCCACGCGGACCCGGCGGTTTCAAGAATATACGCTTCTGACGGATCAGCAATGATAAATGAATTATGATAATATTTTGTTCCGCCCATCGTGTGAACACCGCCTTGTCCATGGACAGACAGCAGCCTTGTCACCACGTCTATAGCCTCCAGGGCGTTCCTCGACCGTTCAAGGGCAAGACGGAGCATATCCATCCCCAGAAGAGCGTCATTTTCTTTATGATATTTCTCTTTTGTGAATACGGCTTCGTTGCCGATGGCGACTCCATGCTCGTTCACGCCCATTTCAGCGCCGAACATCCAGAAGGGCCTCGATAGAAGTGCTGCATAGGTGTGACGTACCTGGGGAATCTCTATATAGGTGCATCTTACCCGTGAACCTGCGGGATGGTCCGAAGCAGGGACAAAGGTGATGTTTTGCGCCTCGTTCGGCTCCCTATCGGAATTTTTTGCAACTATCATCAACCCATCAGCTGATGATTTTGGAGTAGAAACCATTGTATCACACATAGTCGCTTCCTACAGCAGTTTTATCGCTCAATCTTTTCAGGGATTCTGAACATATACCGCTTTCGTGCTATTTTTTCCGTAAGGAAACGGTCAATCTTTCGCGATGCCTGGTAAAACTTCCAGATAAATGCATCATTCGAATAATACGCATCTATCTCCTTCCGGGTTATCTCTGCAGCATTAATATTTTTCCCGGCAAAATATTCATTCGTTGTTTCAATAAAACTGTTTATCAGATCTGCTCTTTTCTCCTTATGCAGATTGGCAATTACATCAATGGCCACGGCTCGCATGTCATAATATCGATCAAGAACCTGCTGCAGGAAAAACCTGCGTATAACCGGTCGTAAAAATGAAGCGGCACTCTTGATAAAAATCTCCGGGTTTAACTGTTCTGTTCCGTTGATCCGCATCATGGGCGAGCTGGTATCAATATACAATATTTCTTCATCGCCGCCGACCTCCGCCTTTGTCCTGTTTTTCATGACCAGTGCCCAATTGGAAAGCTGGGCATCAATGCCTATTTTCATGGTCTCGCTTTTTAGATTGAACATATGCACATCGCATAACTTTTTTAATATCATTTGAAGCAGCCGGATGGCGTTTGATTCATCAAGGATTTTTATGATGACATTGCCGATGCTTTCCGCCTTTACGCGCTCCTGGCCCGCATAGACCTGGTAATAGTCATCATGTCTGAAAAACCGCGCAATCTGCATCGGTACGGCGATGCCGATCCCCTCTGTAAGAATGTTACGGTAATCATCATACAGTTTCAGGTATCGGTCAACATCGTCCCTGCCCGGGAAGGGTGGCATCTTTTTCCATATCCATTTCGATTCGCTCCCAACGATATCAGGCCTGACGTGCCTCTTTTTGTTGAGCTGCATGACCGTCGAGATTTCGCCGTATCCAACAACATCAATTGTGGCACTTTCCCGATAGAGCCTGAAAAAATCTCTTCCAAATTCTTTATAGCGGAGCACATCAATGGAAAGATTCTGTTGAATAATATCAAATCTAGATAGAAAATGCAATATATTATCAAGATCGCGTTGGGAGAGAGACAGGGTTGCCACATCAATTTCACTGAATTTTTTCATGGTGGGCATGTACTGTTCAAAATAAGGAATCTGCTTTCGGGCCAGATTGACCAGTGAATCATCACCTTCAAACAGAATGGCTGTCAGATTTTTTTGCGCTCCCCTGCTGGATATATGCATCCGGAAAAAATCTGTTATTTGTCTCCTGTCAAGGTCGGCAAATCCCTTGTTAATCTTCAGAATAGCCTGTGCTGAATCCGCGTCGCCAAATAAACCCTGGAGTATATCGCGGCCCTGAACCGAAAGATCCGCATCCTTGAGGTGATACAGATCTCCTTTTCTTTGCCAGATAGTATTGAAATTATCCCGAAGATAGAGCATTTCCCTGTGGACCGAGGCTGACCGGAGATATCGAAGTCTTTTATTCTTGAATGAGTATGCAAGGTCACAATTGTTAAACAATTCAATTATGGGTGCGTGACTGCTTTCATTCGCCTTCATCGTTCTTTATCTCCCCATTTTAGCGAATGCCTGATCCATCCGATGCATAATGTCGGCCCCCTGCCTTTTAGTGATTGTCAGCACCGGCATGAACTGGAGCACTTTCGGATCATTACTGGAATAGACAAGATAAATACCCTCATCGAACAGGTGCTTCATGACGAAGAGCGCTGTCATTTCATCCTTGAATTCAAGGCCCATCATGAGGCCAAGGCCTCTGACCCGTAATTTCAAGGACGGGTATTTTCGGGAAAGGTTGTCCAGCCGTTCGGAAAAAAATTTGCCCATTGCATTCACGTGCTTCAAAAACGGCCCCCTGCCGGTAATACGCATCACTTCGATGGCTACAAGGCATCCAATCTCGCTCCCGCCGAACGTAGAGATGTGGACAAAAGGGTCCTCCCTGAAAAACCCGGCGTATTTTTCCCTGTACACGGTGGCGGTAATGGGATATATTCCGCCGCTCATGCCCTTGCCCAGTGTCACGATATCAGGAACAACATTGAATTGATCGAATCCCCACATGGAGCCCGTCCGTCCAAAACCGGTTTGTATTTCATCCATGATGAGCAATGTGCCGTTGCTTTCGCATAGTAATTTGACCTTCCGGTAGAAATCTTTTGCTGGGACCACTATTCCCATGGTAGCGGGAATTGTCTCAAACACCACTGCTGCCGTTTTTTTCGACAATGCCTTTTCAAGGCTGCCAATGTCATTAAAACGGACCTGCCGGAAGCCCGGTATGGATGGACCGAATTTCTCCCTGAATTTCCTGTCCCCGGTGGCAAGGGCAAGCCCGGTGTGCCCGTGGTACCCACCCTTTGCAGAAATAATCTCCGCCCTGCCGGTGACTCCCCGGGCAAGTTTGATGGCCAGGTCAACCGCCTCCCCGCCGCTAACCCCGTACACAACCTGGTTTAATCCTGCCGGCATTGACGATGCCAATAATTCTCCCAGCCGAGCCTTCGGTTCGCTGACCAGGTGATGATTTCCTATGTCGTATTGTTTCATCGCCTCGCTGACGGCGCGTATTATCCGCCGGTTGCGATGGCCGAGATTGAACACACCGCCGTTACTGTGACAATTGATATACCTCGTCCCATTAATGTCATAGAGGTAACAGCCGTCTCGTTTTCCGGGAACAAGCATAAGGTGAAACTTAGAATAAATGTCGACCTTGCCCGGGGAAATGTGATCGGCGTATGATGTAATTATTTTGTCTCTGGTACTCATTATTGCAATTACCCCTTACTGGTGATGGTAATACTAATGAGAACGGCGGTAGTGAAATTAAGCTATACTAGCAACGGATGAAGACAATTTCAATCATTAATTGCCATAGACTCAATAATTGCATATACCTCATCCTCGGTCGCACCTTCGGTTTTATCACGCACCAACCAGTAAAAAGAACTTGCGCTGGAAATATATTCCTGTACAAACAATACCATGGCAATTAAATCAATTTTTGACATAACGGTATCGCCGAAATCGTCCCGAAGCACCATTACAGTTGATGCCGGTAACAACATAAAAGTTTATCTCAACGCTCCGCCCGTTGATGGCAAAGCCAATTCAGAGCTCATTGGCCTGTTTTCAAAAAAGCTGAGGATTCCGAAATCTGATATCACGATTATCTCCGGCGAAAAAGGAAAAAAGAAGCGTATCGAGATCGAAGGTCTTTCACCCGAAAGCATACTGAAAAAAATATCGTCCCGTTAATAAATGCTGCAGTATTGCTGCAAATAATGGATTCAGGAATGGCATGAGAAAAATAGGGGTTCATCTCTCGATTTCAGGGGGTCTGTACAGGGCGGTGGAAAAAGCCGCTCAGCTTAACATCCAGGCAGTTCAGATCTTTTTGAAAAATTCAAACCGGTGGGAAGCCAAGCCATACAGCAAAGAAGATATTGCCGCCTTTGTTCAAGCAAAAGATACCGCGAAAGACATTGAAGTTTTTGCCCATTCCGGTTACCTCATCAATCTCGCCGGCATCGGTGATGTGAAAAAAAAATCCCTGACAGCCCTCACTGACGAACTTCATCGCGCCGAACAGCTTCATATTGATTATATGGTACTCCACCCGGGCAGTCACGGCGGGAGGGGGCTTGACCAGGGGATTGACTCAATTGCCGAAAATCTTTCGGAAGTGCTGACCAGGACGAAAAAAACAACAATATTGCTGGAAACGACAGCCGGGCAGGGTTCTTCCATCGGCCATCGTTTCGAACAAATCCGCGCTATCATGGACAGGGCCTCCTGTCCGGCAAGGCTCGGAGTATGTCTTGATACCTGTCATATTTTTGCCGCCGGTTATGATATGTCACAAAGTGAAGGATATACAAGGGTCTTTTCAGAATTTGATGCAGTCATAGGTTTGAAAAGGCTCAAATTGATCCATGTAAACGATTCGAAAAAAGATTGCGGCAGCCTGGTTGACCGTCATGAACATATTGGCAAGGGATGCATTGGAAATGAGGGCTTTCGATTGCTCCTCAATGATTCGAAACTTGCATCCATCCCCCTGGTGCTTGAGACCCCGAAATTAAATGATGATGAAGCAGATAAAATGAATTTGAAAACACTGCGGCGCTTGATGAACACATGATCAGGATCCCCCGGGGGAATGTTGCTCCGGGGTCACATTATATTCATATCGAGGGAAAGACAATGAAAGAACGGCCTGCGTTTTCTTATCCTGTATTCGTCAAAGGAGATATTGACGGGTTCATAGGTCTCTTTATCGATAACCTGGTCAACCTTCTCATCATAACCGGCCTTTGCCTCACCATCGGCATGCCGTCATCACTGGTTTTCGGAAGAATGCTCCCCGGTACCGCCACCGCGGTACTTGCCGGAAACATTTTTTACTCCTGGCAGGCCCATCGTCTTGCCAGAAGGGAAGGCCGCATCGACGTCACGGCATTGCCCTACGGCATTAATACCGTGAGCCTCTTTGCTTTTTTCTCCTTAATTATCGCGCCTGTTTATATCCATACAAGGGACGCAGACTTTGCATGGAAGGTGGGCGTTATCAGCTGTTTCATAAGCGGTTTCTTTGAGGGGATAGGGGCTTTTTTTGGCGATCGTCTCAGAAAACTGACTCCCCGGGCGGCCCTCCTGTCCACCCTCGCCGGCATTGCCATATCATTCATTGCCCTTGACCAGACCATCAAGATATGGGACCGGCCGATTATCGCCCTTATTCCCATGGCACTCATCATGTCTGAATATTTTTCCCATGTCAAGCTACCCTTCAGAATACCCGCGGGTTTTTACGCCCTCGCCATTGGATCGGCCATAGCCTGGTTCACGGGAGCCATGAATCCAACCCGGCTCGTGGAATCGACCGGGGAGGTTTCAATATATTTGCCCGGTTTTTTTCTCCTGGATATTATCAATGGAGTCAACATCAAAGACATACTTCCCTATCTTTCGATATCAATACCCATGGGCATCATGGCTTTTTTTGGTACATTGCAGAACATCGAATCAGCCTCCGCTGCAGGCGATACCTTTCCGGCCACACCAACCCTGGCAATGAACGGAATCGGGACCATTATCGGCTCTTTCTTCGGGTCGCCTTTCCCGTCAACGGTCTACATCGGCCATCCAGGGTGGAAGGGTCTCGGCGCCCGATCCGGCTATTCCATAATAAACGGTGCGGTTATGACCATAATCTGCTTCACCGGTCTGATGAGCGTTATTGTTTCCGCAATACCCCTTGAAGCGGGGTTTCCCATACTACTCTGGATCGGCGTGATAATTACGGCTCAGGCGTTCCAGACCACCCCGAAGGACCACGCCCCCGCTGTCGCTCTCGGACTCATGCCGGCAATCGCGTCCTGGGGCCTTAACTTGCTTCGTCAGTTTGTCAATGCTGAAGGGAGCTATTCAACGGCACAGGTGAATAGCATCATAACAAAGACACTCCCCCATCTAAAAGGAATACTTGTCTTTTCCGAGGGGGCTCTTTTTTCAGCTATGTTTCTCTCCGCCGTTGCGGTCTATCTTATCGACAAAAACTTTTTACTAGCTTTTTACTGGACCATTCCGCTGATAGTTTTCTCGTATTTCGGATTCATTCATGCCCCTGAAATCGGTTTTGGTGCCGCGGGAGACATTACGCTGGGGTACGTCCTGTTTTCGATAATCCTGTTGTTGATTTTTATATATAACCGATTTTATCTGTCGCGGAGGAGTTAGGTTTACGATCATTCATTTTCAATCAATGCACTGTTCTCTAAGAATTTTTGCCAAAAAAAGCGGGGCGTACGCCCCGCTCATGGCAAAATTTATTTAATTACTCCGGATGTTCTCAATTGATTAATTTCTTCAGGAGATTTCTTCAGAATCTCATTGAGCATCCAGTCGGTATGCTGGCCATGTTCCGGCGCTGCGCCGCGCACTTTTGTCTCGCTGTTTTTCGTCTTGATCGCAGGTCCGTATATGACAACATTGCCCCGCCCGGGCTGTTCCAGCTCCACCGGAATGCCCCGTGCAATGGTATGGGGGTGCTCCACGACATCCTTGACGCTGAATATAGGCGAAGCGGGAACCTCATGCTTGATCAATATTTCCATCAATTCATCGGTGGTCTTGCTTTCAACCCATTCCTGAATTATCTTCTTCAATTCCGGCTCATTGGCGTTGCGGACAAACAGGTTTTTGAAGCGCTCATCTGTTTTTAGTTCAGCCATGCCCATGGCATCGCAGAGATTGTGGAAGGTCTTGTCCCCGGCGCTGCAGATCATGAAGTAGCCGTTCTTTGCATGGAACGTATCAAAGGGACTGACATAGGGATACCGGTTACCGGTTCTTTTCGGCACATTCTTGGTGACGGTGTAATCGGTCCATACGCCGGCCAGAAGGTTTATCGCTGTTTCAAACATCGACAGATCGATATATTCCCCAACACCGGTTCTTTCCCGGGCGAACAATGCCGCGCATATTGCAAAACCGGCCTGCATGGCCGTTGCAAGGTCGATTATAATCGGACCTGCTTTGACCGGCGGACCATCGGGGAAGCCGGTAACATCCATGATACCGGAGCAGGCCTGTATGATTGAATCATAGGCGGGCCTTTTTGAAAGCGGGCCATATTGGCCATATCCGGATAATGACAGCATTATGAGTTTCGGATTGATCTCTTTTAACGTCTCATAGTCAAGTCCTAGTTTTTTCATCACGCCGGGTTTGTAATTTTCAACCAGGACATCAGCGGTAGCAACCAGTTCCTTGAAAATCTGTACGCCCTGCGGTTTTTTCATGTCAATAACAACGCTTTTTTTCGCCCTGTTCATAACGATAAATGGCGCAGAGAACCCATTTATATAGGGCGGAAACAGGCGCGCATCATCTCCGATACCAGGCTTTTCAACTTTAATGACCTCAGCTCCCATATCGGATAATAACGCAGTTGCAGCCGGACCGGCGATATTGGCGGTGAAATCAATGATCCTGATACCATCTAGCATAGCTCCCATATACAACCTCCCCTGAATTTGCATCATACTGAAAAAACCAACCAGCCTGTCTGAATTGGTTGATTATCCAACCAGACATTAATGGTTGCAAAATGCAAGTATTAATTTAAAAAAATAATTAATTTTTTCTTTTTCTTAAATCTGACGATTTATTGCTCATGTGCATAAAAAAGGGGGCTTCCTGTTTGAGGAAGCCCCCTTTAATGGTATTCCCTTTTCTATACTGCTACTTTTCCATTGCGTTAAAAACGTATTCAGCTATGTCATAATTTTCCATATTCTGAATATCAAGTTCAGTGATGCCATCGGACAACATGGTCATGCAGAAAGGACAGGCTGTGCAGACCTTGGTTGCGCCAGTCGACTGGGCATCCTTGGTCCTGAACTGATTGATACGGGTTCCCAGGTGCTCTTCAATGAACATGCGGGCGCCGCCGGCGCCGCAACAGAAGCTTGTCCTGTGGTTCCGGCTCATCTCGACAAAATTGACGCCCGGTATTGCCTTGAGTATTTCCCTCGGCGCCTCATAAATTTCATTGTACCGACCCAGGAAACAGGAATCATGGTAGGTGACAGTCTCATTGAGGGCGTTCACCAGCTTTATCTTGCCGCTCTTGATCAGCTCATTGATAACTTCGGTATGATGGTATACTTCGTAGTTGGCCTCGAGTGGACCGCCTTCGGCGTTCTTGCCCACCTTCGCGAACTTCTTGTATTCCTTCTTGATGACGTTGTAGTCATGCGGGCAGGTACACACGATTTTTTTCACGCCATACGCCTTGAAGTTTTCCAGGTTCTGGGTTGCCAGGGCATGGAAGAGATATTCATTGCCTCCCCGCAGCGCAGCGTCGCCGGAATCCGCTTCTTCAGCGCCCAGGATGCCGGCCTTAACACCCGCTTTCTGCAGGATCTTGAGAAAGGCAGTCGCGACTTTCTGGTTCCGCTTGTCATAGGAAGCCGCAGATCCCACAAAGTAGAGGTAATCAACCTGGGAGTCCTCTGCCATGGTTTTCACGCCTAGGTCAGCAGGGAGCCACGCACCCCGTTCGCCGAAGGCAAAACCGTAGGGATTGAAGTTGTTCTCAAGGTTCATGAAGGACGTTTGAAGTTCGGGAGCCATGTCTCCTTCCATGAGGACTTTATACCGCCGCAGATCGATCATTTTCTGAACATGCTCAATGTTGACCGGGCATGCTTCCTGGCAGGCGGAGCAGTTGGTGCAGGACCAGAATTCGTCAGCCAGTACTGATCCCTCTATGAGAGGTGTGGTTTCCACCGTCGCAGGATCCTCAGCCAGCCGCAGTTTGGGTATCCGCTCATCCATGTTGGCCTTGATGTCGTTGACCAGTTTTTTGGGAGAGAGCGGCTTCTCGGTGAGCCATGCCGGGCAGTTGTCCTGGCAGCGGCCGCAGCGCGTACAGGCATCGCTGTCCATGAGCTGTTTCCAGGTGTACTCCTCAACCTTGGAAACGCCGAAGCTCTCGGCAACTTCAAACACCGCAGGGTCGATCACATTGAGTGTATATTTTGTTTGTGCACTCTCATTGTTGAGATTGCCGTAATAAACATTCAGGGATGATATCACGACATGGCCCAGCTTGTCGGAGCCGACAAGACCTATGAAAATAAACGCTCCCAGCATGTGGATCCACCAGCTGAACTGGTGCATCACCCTGAGGGTCGAATCGCTGAACAGCGAGAAGAAGTAAGCGAGAACATAACCGAAGGGAGACCATACTTCCCATTCAGGAAAATTCTGCATCGCTATACGCATCGCTTCGCTGGTGAAGCCGCTTATGATAATTATGAATATCAGCACCAGAGCGAAGGTATCAATCGGCTTTGTATCAAGTCTGGTCGGTTTCGTCACATATCGCCGATAGACAGCCATACCGAGGCCAACAAGGACCACGGCTCCGGCCAGGTCTGCCACCAGGGACCATATCAGGTAGAAGTTGCCCGTGATGAAATTCCAATGGAAAAACAGCTCGGTAAAGTCGTCTTTGATAAATATAAAAAAAGTAACGCCGGCCAATGCGACAAACCCAAAGAATAGCGCCGCGTGCATGATGCCGGCAAAAGACTCACGTAATATCTTGGCCTGCAATATAACATACTTAAAAACAGCGAGTATCCGTTTTTCCGGGTAATCGGTGCGTAACTCTGGTTGTCCTTTTCTCCAGACCAGAACCCGCTGAATGACAGTATACGCAAGATAAAAGAAGGCGATGAACATGAAGATGTACAATCCCCACCTCATAAATCCATGCGGTCCGCCGATGTTGAAAAAAGATTCTCGGGATATTTCTTCCAACGGGACGCCATACGATCCAGCAAACTTCATACAAATCCCTCCTGGTTTTATTAAAATGCCGAATTTTCCTTATCAAATACAGGTTTTGTACAAATAATTTTCAATTGCCTACCTTTATCTTTACAATGTTCATTAATGTCAACAAAAAATGTCAAACAAAAATCCAAATCACCAAATCAGGTTACCTATCCTGATTGTTTCATGATCATGATTCATATTTAGTTATATACCGATATATTTTTTATTATGTATTATTTTTGTTATTGACATCATCGATAAAAATCAATATCAGCATTATTTATCTTATCGAGAGTGGTCGAGGGACTGGCCCTGTGAAGCCACGGCAACCGTTCAGCAATGAAAGAGGTGCCAATTCCAGCGGATGAATATCCGAAAGATGAGATAGACGACAGACAACCGCTATCTCATATCGCGGTTTTTTTTTATGCCGCGGGCAAACCTCCCTCCATAAGATACAAAGGGCACCGGTTGCATTACTCATCAGGGATACATGCCATTTTTTCTATTGCCATATAGGGCGGGTCAAGGGGCAGCAATCCGGTAATGCAATGGTCCTGACACCAATGAAACAGAAATACAGCTATGGATATCAATACGACAACGGGCAAATCCGTCGGAATAGTTGAAACCCGGAAATTTACCTTCGAAAGCTTTACTTTCAGGTCAGGCAGGACGCTGGGTCCTGTATCGCTCGCCTATGAAACATACGGCACACTTAATGCTCAAAAGAACAATGCCATTCTCCTGACCCATGCCCTGTCCGGGAGCGCCCACGCCGCAGGATATCACAGCAGCGATGACAAGCATCCCGGGTGGTGGGACCTGTACGTGGGCCCGGGGAAGCCCTTTGATACCGACATCTATTACATAATATGCTCGAATGTAATCGGCGGATGCAACGGGTCAACCGGTCCCTCGTCGATAAACCCTGAAACAGGCAGACCCTACGGGCTGGATTTTCCCATGGTGACCATTCATGACATGGTTAACTGCCAGTGGCACCTCGTACGGCATCTCGGTATTGACAGGCTTCTCTCCATTGCCGGAGGTTCAATGGGAGGCATGCAGGCCCTCAAGTGGTCCATCATGTATCCGGACATGGTCGGCTCTGTCATATCAATTGCCACGTCAGCATCGCTTTCCGCACAGGGAATTGCCCTGAACGAGGTAGGCCGCCAGGCGATCATGAATGACCCGAACTGGAACGGCGGTAATTATTACGGCTCAAAAGGACCGGACGCCGGGCTATCCCTGGCGAGGATGATCGGCCACATAACCTACCTGAGCGAAAAGCACATGCATGAAAAGTTCGGGCGCCGGTACAAGGACGAAGACCCCACCATAACAAAATTCGACAATGTCTTCATGGTTGAATCATATCTCCATTACCAGGGGACCAAGTTCGTAGACCGTTTCGACGCCAATACATACCTCTACATTACCAAGGCCATAGATTACTTCGACCTGAAAAAAGATTATGGCACGCTTCATAATGCCTTTTCATCCGTCAAATCCAACTTCTTGATTATCAGCTTTACCTCTGACTGGCTCTATCCCAGCTCCCAGTCGAAGGAAATCGTTCAGGCCCTTCGCGCCAACGGTAAAAATGTAATGTATACCGACATAGAAACCGATATGGGGCATGATACCTTTCTTATCGATTACGAGCCTTTAAAGAGAAACATAACGAACTTTTTAAAGCGTGAATATGAACGGGTGAAAAGCTGATGGTCGACATAGAACATATTGCCTATGATCTGATACTTGATGAGGTTGCTCCGGGTTCCAAGGTTCTTGACCTCGGCTGCGGTGACGGCACTCTTCTGCATAAACTCCAGAAGGAGAAACAGGCCGTCCCCTATGGCGTGGAAATATCGGAGGACGGAGTGTGGCATTGCGTGGAAAAAGGCCTGTATTGCTACCAGGGAGACATCGACGAGGGCCTGGCCGACTATAAAGACAACTCCTTTGACTACGTGATTCTGAACCAGACCCTCCAGATCACCAAGCGCCCGTCGTATGTGCTCAACGAGATGATGCGCATCAGCAAGAATGCCATTGTCAGTTTCCCCAATTTCGGCTATTACAAGACAAGGCTCCAGCTTCTGGTAAAAGGCATCATGCCGAAAAACATCCTGCTCCCCTATGAATGGTACGAGACGCCGAACATCCACCTTCTGACAATTCAGGATTTCCAGAACTTCTGCAAAAAACATGAATATCCTGTGAAAAAGGAGACTCATTTCTCCCTTGCATCAGCAGGCAGGTCCAGCATAATTAGGACCTTCCCAAACATCATCGCCCAGTATGGCTTTTTCGTCCTGGACGGGGAACGCTACACCAGGCCTTTATCTCAATAATTCACTTCCAAAGGGCCATAAAGGCCTCCCCGGCCCTTCTGCCCGTATCATAATCGGCAAGGAGGGATTCAATCTCCTGTGATGTTCTGCCGGATTTCAGCGGCTCTTCAGGAGCTATCTGCACGATAGTTGCGTCATGCGGCGGATTAAGAATAAAGTCCACGCAACGGGAATAGGTGTCCGCCTGGCTCTTCACGGCCATGGACAGCTTCGGCCATCGGCGTGTCGCAAATGACGAGAGATAGTTTTCCATCCCTTTTTTCTTCCTGAATTCCGCCGGCCTTGTCCGCACCACCGCGATGTTCCGGGCCCCCCTCAGGTATGCCTCCCGGGCCGGTATCGGATCGGTCACCCCGCCGTCAACACAATACACTGAATTCACTTCAAGATTACCGCGGTAAAGCAGCGGCACGGCGCTCGATGCCTTGAGGCAAATGTTGCAGTTATCCGCATCAGGCCTGATGTACACGGGTGTTCCGCTTTTAATATCGGTGGCGACAACGATATATTCCTTTTTCCTTCCCCTGAAGATATCCTTCACCGCCAGAGGATCCTCAACATCAATGACGTCCCATAAATAATCGAGATCCATCATATGGCCGCCCAGTAGAAACTTCTTCATGCTGATGAAATCGGGCCTGGTCATCAGTCTCGTATAGATGCGGAAATTACGTCTATGCTGTCCCGCCAGGTGCGATGCGAGATTGCACGCCCCGGCTGAAACCCCGATATACAGGTCAAAGGGATCAAATTTTTTCTCCAAGAACAGATCCAGCACCCCCGCGGCAAAGATGCCGCGCATTCCGCCTCCCTCAACAACCAGTGCAGACCTTGAAAATTTCTTTTTCATGATCATGCCCTTTCAATCAATATGGTACATCTGATTCATTATGCCTTTTCAACCGGTACTCTTCATGTCAGAATACGCGTCCTTCAGCTCAGAAAGAGTGTGAACAATTCTGCACTCAGGGATCGCTTTTAAAAAAAGCCGTCCGTATGACTTGCTGGCTATTCTAGAATCCAGAACAGCAACAACACCCCGGTCATTGCTGCTCCGTATGAGCCTTCCAAAACCCTGCTTGAACCGTATCACCGCCTCGGGTATCTGCAACGACGAAAACGGGTTCTTCCCCTGTGATTGCAGCCGCTCTATCTTCGCCTCCACCGGCGGCGAATCAGGCACGGCAAAAGGAAGCTTCATAACGATCACTCCCCTCAGAAGGTCGCCGGGCAGGTCGATTCCCTGCCAGAAGGAGCTTGATCCCATGAGCACCGAATTGCGGTCATTCACGTACCGGTCAAAGGCATCGGTTGACGCCAGCACATCCTGCGAATAAATGGGATATTCGATGCTCCCGCTGATGATCGCCTTCACCTCCCTCATTGCTTTGTACGAGGTGAAAAGCATGAGGCAGTTCCCCTGCAGATGGTTGATGATCCCGGCCGCTTCCTCGGAGGCCTTGGCGGCATACATGCCGTTTGCCGGGTCCGGCAGGTCCTTTGCTACAAAGAGAACCACCTGTTTTCGATAATCAAATGACGACTGCAATGAAAGGCCCCGGTACGATTCGATGCCCAGCCGCCCCGCGATATACGAAAAATCGCCGCCGATGGACAATGTGGCCGAAACAAAAACAGACGAGTCAAAGCTGGAGAGCACCTCCCGCTGGAACAATTCCGCCATGTCCACCGGCTGCCCCCGCAGCACGATGTCTCCCAGCACCGCTTCGGATTCACGCTCTATCCAGTAGACGTAATTCTCGCTTTTCTGGTAGACAAACAGGGACAGCTGCTCCAGCGAGGTGAAGAGCTTCCCCCTCGCTATATCAAATTCCATGCGCTGCGGGTGGTCCTCGTCAATTTTTTTTTCCGAATCAGCCAAGAGCACCATAAGATCCTGCAGGAGTTCCACCAAGGCTTTCCCCGCCGGCTGCGCCTCCCGTATCCGCTGATACATTTTATCCCCAGGGACCTGTTCCCTCATTTTCTCGAAAAAAGCGGTCACTTCCGGCACTGTTTTCCTGGCCATCGCTGTCAATGAGGATACCGTTTCATCGTCATCAATTCCCTTTATCACATTTCCCTTCCGGTCCTCGCGGAACAGCTGGATAAGATCCTTGAGCTCTTCATAGCCAAGGCTGAAGCCGAACTGGGACGCCGCAACATCTTCCAAAGAATGAGCCTCGTCAAAAACCGCTATTTCGCACTGGGGAAGGTAGGTCTTACCCGACGCGATATTGGTGAAAAAAAGGTAGTGATTCATGACCAGCAGGTTCGACTGGTTCCATTCTTTCCGCGCCATCTGGTATGGGCAGACAGACACGAAGGGGCATTTATATGAATTGCAGGAGTCGCCTTCCCGGTTTATCTCTTGCCAGATATACCCCGGCACGCTGAGATCAAAGAACGTGAAAATTCTCTTTTTTCCAAACAGTTCATGGAGCGGCTCGAGTTTTTTCAACTCACCCGGTTGGAATCTCCCCGTTTTCAACGCGGCTTCAAACCGTTTTCTGCAGGGATAGTTGGAGCTTCCCAGGCAGAGGGAATAGGAGAAGTCCATGTTGAAAAACTTTTTTACGAGCTCCCTGGCAACGGGCAGGTCCTTTTCGAAGAGCTGTTTCTGCAATGTCTTTGTCTCGGTGGACACGGCGATTCTTTTGTCATTTTCGACGGCATGCAGCACAACCGGCAGCAGGTAGGCCAGTGTTTTTCCCGTGCCGGTTCCGGCCTCTATTATTCCATTCTCGCAGTTGACCAGACACTCCAGAATGAATTCAGCCATATGCAGCTGCTCGCGCCTGAATTCGTATGAGGGGATCACGTCCGAAAGGAATCCATGTTCATTGAAAATCTCATTCATGGTGTCATGCTGGCAATTGCGCGGTCTGCCTACTCGAAGAAACGGTTTTCGAAAAATAACGCCGTGCGGTCATGTGCCGTTTATTTCGATGCTGATCAGCGTAATATCGTCCCTGAGCTGCAGTTCTTCCCTGACCCCTATGTACCCCCGCAGGCTTTGAATTATTGCATCGTCAATGACGCCCACCGGCGAGTTCTTATGTTTTTCGACAATTCCCAGGATATCGACTTCAGTCAAACCTTCGTCTCTGTCATTGAATTGTTCAAATAGGCCGTCAGTATAGAGGAACACCTTGTCATGGGAATGAATATCCCGTTCGACAAAGTCATATTCCGTGTCACGCATGATGCCGATGAGCTTGCCCGTGTGCCGTAATATCTCAATCGCATTGTCCGCTATAATTATCTGGTTGGGGTGTCCGGCAGAGGCGTAACGGAGTTTGTTGTTCCTGGTGTCAATATCAACGATCACGCAGGAAAAAAACGCGTTCAATGAAAGATACAGGTCGGTGAAGGACTTGTTCAGCCATTCCAGAAGCTCCCTGGTGTTCTCGATCGTCTTGACCTTTTCGTACTCGCTCTTTATGATCATGGTTATGAGGGCAGCCTGGATGCCGTGACCGATGGCATCGGCAAGAAAAAACCTGGTGCAACCCGGGGACATCTGGAAAATATCATAGATGTCCCCGCCGATGTCGGCCATCGGATAATAATGGACGATGAGGTTCATGCCCTCGAAGGAATCAAAATTTTCAGGCATGATCCTCTTCTGTATCCGTTTTGCCAGGGTCAGGTCGGCCTGGATCTGGCTGTAGGCCTTGTTCAGATTATCATAGGCATTGCTCAATTCTTCGGTGCGCTCGGTGATTTTTGTTTCAAGATCTGTGCGGATCCCGTTGATCTCAACGGCGGCGAGGTTGTAATTTTCCGAAAACGTCGCGAATTCCTTGTCGGCAAAGGGAGGAAAGAACATGCCGCTTCCCCCCGCCGCGAGCTTTTTCGTGGATCGATTGATGGTCTCCAGGGACATCCTGAGAATATTGAACATCAGGAAAATCAGGAGGCCCACCGTTACGAGACTCAGGGTGATAAAACCGATTATCACTATGAGCGACTTTTCACTGCGGCGGATAAGTATGGTCAGGTTCATCATGCTGAAGAGGACCACCATCAGCATGAAAATCGCTTTATATTTGAAGCTCAACATCGCCCGCGGCCTTATTTTTATCGACCGCTCGAACATGATCTGTTCCAGCCTCATCTTGTAGGGTCCGGAAAAGTATTCGGTCAGCAGGAACGTGCAGTAGCCTATTATGACCGAAGAAAAGATCCCGCCGAGGAGCACGAATATTACGCTCTCCACGTCTCCCCGGTAGAAATAAATGAGGATGATCAGAGCAAAAACCACAAGGGCGGTGAAGATCTGCCCGGTTATGAAGTTATGAAACGGCAGGTTCAGCACCGCCGAGTACACCTCCTCGATATCATTGCTCGGTATATTTTTAAAATTCACGAAAATATGCTTCTTGTCAAAGAACCGGTTGATGAGGCGCACGGTTTTCGTAATGCCGGGAAAACCAAGCCGGTATAACATCCCGTAGTAGCTGAGGTGGAGGAACACCGCTACCCCGGTGCAGACAATCAGGGCGCTGATCATGTATATCAGCTCATCCTTCTGGAAATTGACCGTGGCATGGACAAAAAAGAAGCCATAAAATGAAGCGACCCATGACCACGTCGTGGTGAACAGCGCTATGGTAAAAGCAAAGGAGGATCTGTCGTATATATAGATAAATAACCGGGCGATCATGCTCTTTACAACAAATTGTTTTGCAATTATTGAACCGGACAACAGGGCGTGTCAATGATGTTTTACGGTTTCCCTGAAAATAAAAGCCCCGCCCGGCATTACATCCGGGCGGGGCTTAATCACTAACTTTGTATACAATTGGGGGTGGAAACAGGTCCAGCTGAACACTACTTTTTTCCGTATCCCAGAGACTTGATCGAAACTTCAATCTCGCCCAGAATGGCCGGATCATCTATTGTTGAAGGCACGGAATACTCCTGTCCGTCGGCTATTTTTCTCATGGTAGAGCGCAGGATTTTACCCGATCTTGTTTTGGGAAGCCGCTTGACGATAACGGCCTGCTTGAACACCGCCACGGCTCCGATCTGGTCGCGGACCATGTTGACCAGGTCCTTGATGATGTCGTCATTCGACTTCGTGACCCCTTCCTTGAGAACGACAAACCCGAGGGGAAGCTGGCCCTTGAAATCGTCAGCGGCGCCGATGACCGCGCATTCGGCAACGTCTGGATGCTGGGCTATGACCTCTTCCATGGACCCTGTCGACAGGCGGTGTCCGGCCACGTTGATGACGTCATCAACCCGCCCCATGATATAGAGGTACCCGTCTTTGTCAACGTAACCGCCGTCGCCGGTAAAATAATAGCCGGGGAAGGGGTCGGTGTAGGATTCCCTGTACTTGCCGTCGTTCTGCCAGAGCGTCGGCAGGGTACCCGGGGGAAGCGGGAGCTTGATGGCCACCAGGCCTTCCGTTTCAGCGGGAAGCGTCTTTCCCTCGTTGTCGATTATCTCCACCTGGTATCCCGGAACCGCCTTTGTGGGGGACCCGGCCTTTATCGGAAACTTCTCAAGGCCCATGCAATTTGCCGCAATGGCCCAACCCGTCTCCGTCTGCCACCAGTGGTCCACCACCGGTTTATTCAGCATGTTGGAAGCCCAGTGATAGGTGTCCGGGTCCAGGCGCTCCCCGGCAAGGAAGAGATACCTGAATTTCGAGAGGTCGTATTTCTTCAAATATTCGCCGCTGGGGTCTTCCTTTTTTATCGCCCTGAAGGCCGTGGGCGCGGTAAAAAGCACTTTCACATCGTGCTGATTGATGATGCGCCAGAAGGCGCCCGGATCAGGGGTGCCCACCGGCTTTCCTTCGTACATGATGGTGGTACATCCGTACAGGAGGGGGGCATACACGATGTAGGAATGGCCCACGACCCAACCCACGTCGGAGGCTGCCCAGAATACTTCGCCCGGGTTCATGCCGTAAATATTCTTCATGCTCCATTTGAGTGCGACCGCGTGTCCGCCGTTATCGCGGACCACGCCCTTCGGGAGTCCCGTTGTCCCCGACGTGTAGAGGATATAGAGCGGATCCGTCGCTTTGACCGCCACGCAATCGGCGGGGGATGCTTTTTTCATCGCCTCTGTCCAGTCAAGGTCCCTTCCCGCCGTGAGGGGCGCCGTTACCTGCTCTCTCTGGTAAATAATGCAGCATGAAGGCCTGTTTTTGGCCAGATCTATGGCCTTGTCCAGGAGCGGTTTGTAATCGATTGTTTTTTTGCCCTCTATGCCGCACGAAGCCGATACGATCAGCTTCGGCTTGGCGTCGTCAATCCGCACGGCAAGCTCATTGGGAGCGAATCCGCCGAACACCACGGAATGGATCGCCCCTATCCGGGCGCAGGCCAGCATCGCCACCGCTGCCTGCGGTATCATGGGCATGTAAACGATGACGCGGTCCCCTTTGCCGATGCCATTATTTTTCAAAGCACCTGCGAAAAGCGCCACCTCGTCCCTGAATTCCCTGTAGGTTATCTTCTGGACCTTCCCCGTAACCGGGCTGTCGTAAATAACTGCAACCTGGTCACCCCGGCCCTGCTCGATGTGATAATCAAGGGCATTGTAGCAGGTATTCAATTCGCCGTCAATGAACCAGCGGTAAAAGGGTTTTCCCGAGTCATCCAAAACCTTACTGAATTTTTTGGACCATATAACGTCCTGGGCCGCCCTGCCCCAAAAACTTTCAGGATTATTGATTGATTCATCATACGCTTTTTGATATTCCCCCATGGGTATCCTCCTTAAATAAATTCTGTTTTTTTATGTTCACGGTTCAATCAAGCACGACCCTGAATTTGTACTTGTTTTCCACAAAATAGGTCCATACTATCTCGACCGGCTTCCGTTTCTTGTCAAAAACCGAGGTCTTGATCGTGAGGACCGGGTCAAGAATGCGGATTCCCAGCAGTTTGGAAATTTCAGCCGAGGCCCTCGTGATTTCAACCTCATGCTCTATGGTGCCCAGGTCTATGTTGACGACCGACTCAAGGGTCTCCAGCATGGTCATCTGCTGCAGGTGCTTCTTCTCGATCATCGAGCCGTATTGTTCCGGAAGAAAATTAATCGTATAGCTCATCGGCTCCCCGCCGGCGGACCTGACCCGCCTGAACACCGTTACCGACGAATTTCCCGGCAGGCCGAGAAATCTGCACGCTTCATCCGGGCCCGTTTCAACGTTTTTTGATAGCACCCGGACCGTTGTCTTTTCGCTGATGTTGAATATCTGCTTGTTGATGCCCGCCATCTTTTCCTGACGGAGCAGCTTGGCGTCTTCCGTCCAGAATGTCCCCTTTCCCTGCTTCCTGGTGAGCAGGCCCTTTTTCACCAAATGGTCCAGTGAATGGCGGATAGTCGTTCTGCTGACGCCGAACGTTGCCGCGAGTTCCTCTTCCGTGGGCACCTGCCGTTCATGGCTCAGATCGCCCCGCTTCAGCATATCCTCGAGATAATCGGCTATCTGGTAGTGGAGCGGTATATGAGAATTGTCGAGAACTACCGGCTTCATGGACGCATAACGTCTCATTGTATTAACAATAATACAAATAAAAACCCTCCCGGTCCCTGTCAACAACAAAACGCGGGCATAGTAATCGCTCCGGCGTTTCCGCAAGGCCGGGCAGAACCTACAATAATAATTTGACAGGTCCTTCTCTTTTGCAATAATGCAGTCAACTGAATAATAAACGCATTATACGGGTAATCCAATGGCCACAGCCTATTTATTCGATTCCGTGTATCTGCAGCATGATACCGGGTGGGGACACCCTGAAAAGCCGGAGCGTCTGATATATATCAGCAACGCCCTTTCGCAGGCTCCCTACTTTGAAAGCCTTGTCAGGATCAAACCTGAAATACCGGACATGAAGCACATTGAGGCGATTCATTCAAAGGCCTACATCAAGCGAATTGAGAAAGAAATAAAAGACGGGATTTCCTACCTCGATTCCATGGACACTGCGGTATGCGATTACTCCTTCGATGTAGCCCTCAAGGCGGTGGGAGGATCCCTCGGTATGTGCGACGCAATTATGGAGAAGCGGGCAACCAACGGTTTCTGCGCCGTGCGCCCGCCTGGTCACCACGCCGAACACGATTATGCCGCCGGGTTCTGCATATTCAACAACATTGCCATTGCCGCACGGTATCTCCAGAACAGGCACAAGATAGGGAAAATAGCCATTGTCGACTGGGATGTCCACCATGGAAACGGCACCCAGCACTCCTTTGAACAGGACAGTTCCATCCTCTACATCAGCCTCCACCAGCACCCCCATTATCCCGGGACTGGGGCCTCTTCTGAATGCGGGTCAGGCGCGGGAAAAGGCTATACCATCAACATCCCCATGAGCGCGGGAAGCTCCGAGCGGGAATACATCCCGGCGTTTCAGAACCTGATCATTCCCGCCATTGATGAATTCAAACCTGAAATAATTCTTGTTTCGGCCGGTTTCGACGCGCACCGGAACGATCCGCTGTCATCCATTCGTCTGAATAGCGAGACCTTCGGAGAATTCACCAGAATGCTCATGGCAGTGGCGAATATCCATTCACAGGGCAGGATCGTCTCGTTTCTCGAGGGAGGATATAACCTGCAGGCCCTTGCGGCAAGCGTCAGGGCCATGATGGACGCCTTTGTATACGGGCAGGGAGCAAAAAATGATTGAATCATTGACGGTAAAGAGCAGGGCAACGGAAGAATTCATCGATATAACCGCCCAGGTCCAGGACATAGTGTCACGCAGCAGGACCGGCGAAGGGATATGCGTCATCTACACACCCCACACGACGGCGGCGATCACCATCAATGAAAACGCCGATCCCGCGGTGCAAAAAGACATCCTGAAGGGATTGCGGCACCTGAAATTCGACCAGGTCGATTTCAGCCATGCGGAAGGGAATTCCCATGCTCACATAAAATCATCACTGATAGGATGTTCGGAGACAGTTATCCTTGATAACGGCAGGCTGAACCTCGGCACATGGCAGGGAATCTATTTTTGCGAATTTGACGGTCCCCGGACCAGAACGGTGCTGGTCACGATACTTAGTCAAACTTGAAGCGCGGATACACGTCGACAATCCCGATGCTGAAAGCCAGCACCCTGGCGGTATACCGGTAAAACCTGTTCATGAAATCAAACAACAGATGCGGCCATCCCCCGGTCGCCAGCACTGACAATATCCCCGCGATAAACACCAGGGGTATGACCAGGCTTATAACCGACAGTATGATCAAATGCGGCAACGTGAGGACGATGATCCCCAGCACCGACAGCCGGAGAAAGGCGAGAAACCTTGACGACCTGATGGGGTATATTATCCTCATTTGCAGAGGATAATCAATATTATCGCGACCGGCAAAAATCGGGAGTTCTTCCACTATGCCCAGCGATGAAGCGCAGATGGAAAGAAGATAGCGGAGGGTGTTTTCATGGATCTCGGAAAAATCCTCCATGTTCTTCTCGGTAAAAATAACCAGGATATGATTGATAAAGCTGAGAATTATTGACAACACGTTGTACACGAAGAAAACCACAAAATGGGGGATGAGACCGATGAAAAAGATGCCGAACAGCCTCAGCAGCGCGCCGATCCTTGAATATTTGAGGGAATAATCAATAGAAAAATTGACCGCTCCCTTGGGCACCATGTCCGGGAGCTCTTTCCTCAGACCGCCCCTCGCCTTTGCGCCTTTTTCCCCTTCATCAAGACTGAACAGTTCATCCTCGAATTTCGAAACGGCGGCTGTATCCGCCTCTTCATCTATGCCGACCAGTTCCAGGTCCTTATCAAAATCTATCTCCGGCAGGTCAGAAAGTTCATCAACGACGAGGAGATCCTCTTTCCGTCTGGGCGGCTCGACCAGAATTGACTCGGCTTCCTTCAGCTCTTTTTCGATTTCGTTCATGTCGATATCAGGAGCGATTTCACTGATGCTCAGCTTGATGTCTTCCTCTTCGGCATGCTTTAAATCCGATTCGGAGGATACCGATACCAGTTCGTCGGTGGTCAATTCTTCCAGCGTAAGCCCGGCGTCCTCAAGGGTCAGTTTCTCGTCTTCTCCGAGGTCCTCTCCCTTTTTTATTTCATCGCTCTCCTCGAGCGATATATCGAGGGAATTCAGATCCAGCGTGATGCTTTCGTCGTCCTTCTCTTGAGGCTTTTGTGTGACTTCCTCAAGCTCCTGTATTGTCTCATCGGAAAAATCAGAAAGGTCGAGGTCCAGATCCTCGTGGCTTTCACCCTTCATGGGCTCCTTATCTTCCTGAAGATCGATGTCAAGCGTATCAAGATCGATGGTTATGCTTTCATCTTCAGCCGGCTCATGCCGCGGCGTTTCTTCCTTATCGGACAGATCAAAATCCAGGGGAGCTTCTACTTTGGCGGGCGCCTTCTTATCCGCATCTTCCAGATCTATGTCCAGGGTATCCAGATCTATGGTTATACTCTCATCCTCTGCAGGCTCCTTGGCCCGGTACACCTCTTCAGTTTTTATTTCCTCATCGAGGACCATGTCCGGCGCCAGCGGTTTCGATTCAATATGCTCTGTTTCCACTTCCAAGGGCTCAAAGTCATCCACGATTTCCTTTTTCCGGTCATTCTCGGCAAGAAGTTTATCAATATCATCAATTTCGTCCAGATGAACCGGGGCGTTCGTATCTTCCTTCAGATCCATTTCATCAAGGATTACGTCGGATTCCAGTTTACCCTCGCCGGTTTCGAGGTCGAGGTCCTCAAAAATAGTATCACCCGCTGTTTTCCGGGGAGGTTTTTCTTCTTTAGCCGGACGCTTCTCTTCCAGGTCCAGGTCAATATCGGTAAGGCCGAGATTTTTAAGATCATCATCAATATTGATATCGTCAAGGGGAACATCGGAGCGCATGTCGTCCGCCGGAGGAAGGTCGGCATGTTCCAGCGACGTGTCTATTTCTTCCATCTTTTCAGGTTCAGCAAGCCCTGAAAGATCGTCAGTGTCCACCATGGCCGATTCATCGAGCATCAGCCCATCATCCGAAAGAACATCGCTTTTGGATGCCCGCTCCGGAGCCTGAGCCGCCATTGACTCCTCGAAAAGGTTATCCCTGCCGGTGCTTGCGACAGCTTCGTCCCTCGCGGAACGCTCAGACATCTCATTATATTCTTCATCTATTACAGTCGGTCCTGCAACTGCCGCCTTCAGTTCTTTCCTGTTGTCAATGACATTCTCACTGTCGCATTTCGGGCAGGTAAATGCGAATTTCTTATCCTTGACTTTTCCGTCATCCACGGCAAAGGCAGAATTACAGTTTTTACACCTGACTATCATTGGTGGCTCCTGTAGTACTCTTAACGACCCGGGAAAAATTTTTCATTCAAATTATGCTGAATAATAATCGGAAAAATGATAATGCAGGGAAGAAACAGTATCATGTACCATTTAGCGTCCCTTCCGTTCATTATCTCCGATTTTTGCAGATACTTCAGATTGAGATACAACCCCCATATCCCGAGGGTGAAAACGGTCAGCAAAATGTTTATTATGGGGTCATCATCAAAGGCCTTGCTGACCCGTGCCAACCACCAGAAATAATAGAAACCGCAGGTTATTATCATAAGCAAAAACAGAACAACAAGATTGTTTTCGGGTATATATTCATCCATCGACAATCACCCTGTCCCCTTGGTATAATGAATCATGTGCCTGTCCCATATTTTTGATCTGCATAATCCAATATTACAAGCCAAAAAATGGTTATACATACCTATATTTTATTAACGGTAAAAAATGTTTATTTTTTTATATTTTTTTCGCGATTTTACCAATTTTATGCTTCAACCAGCCCCATGCACATCCTTTACTTTTTGTGCCAATTCCATGATAAAAATACACCCCTGACTGAACAATTTCAATGTGAAATAGCAATATCCAATCAATATTTGCCGGTACTATTCAATTTTCACCACTGATATGTAAATAATTTGACATACTATCCTTACCGAATATTTCATTATAATAGATTATCAGCCTATATATTCATTTTACTTACAGGGTATGATGAATCTATGCTATTGTCAGATCAATTAAGTGGTAATTTCATTTCGCCGGAATCTAAACAACACCAATGAACATACTGACCAGCAAATACTTGAGCAGCAGCCCCATCGAATGGCTCCTGGATGAATCGGACCCTTCCATCTCATATCTGACCAGAAGGGACATCCTTGAGGATGACCGATGCAATGATCTCTATCCAAAAATTGCCGAATCGCCCGAATTCGTGAAATTGCTCGGTAAGACAGGTAACATTCTGGGCGACCAAAAGAATTACGACCTTTACTACAGCGGCACCGTATGGTGCTTCGCTGAAGCGGTGGAGCGGGGCCTTGACAGGCGTTCGCCGGTAATCCGTGAAACTGCCGAATTCATTGTTTCTCGCTGCCAGACCCCGGACGGAGGTTTTTCCCTGAAATGGAAACCCCGGGTGGAACTGGCCTGCAGAACGGGCGACATGATACGGCTTCTTGTCAAAGCCGGTTTTGACGATAACAATGTCCGGAACGGCATCACATGGATAACGTCTCACCAGCGCCATGACGGGGGCTGGCTCCATTGCCCCCTTGCCGGCATGTGCGACCAGTTCAGGTTGATCCTGTTCAACAGGCCGGGAAAGGGTCTCGCCAGGGAATCAAACAATGCCGTGAAAAGCTGCTTCTATGCGACCATTGCCTGCTCGATGGCCCTCGCGGAATATGCCGAGAAAACCGGTTCCCGGGCCAATGACCATATCCTAAAAAAAGCAGCTGACTTTTTTTTGAAACGTTCACTATTTAAAAACAGCGGCAACGAGCCTATCAGACCGCGCAGTTCCTGGAACCGTGATTTCCGGCTGCTGGGATATCCCGTCATGTCGCAGTATGACATCCTGTACGGACTTCTCTTCATAGCCCGGGCCGGATTTCTCGGCGACAGACGGGCTGGTGAAGCATTCAATCTTGTCATGTCGAAACAGAACGGTGACGGGACCTGGAACATGGAAAATGCCCGCACCGGCATGATGTACGGAAATGAGCCGAAAAAGCATGCCGGCAAAAAAAGCAACTGGGTGACTCTTCAGGTCATGCGGCTGCTGAAACTTCATGGAAGCGTCATCGGTGCGGCGCCGCAGTAACGTTCTTTCATCCGGCCATCCGGCACGGCTCTGGAGGAGTAAATTTGGATTTACATTAATCCACCTATATCGGATAATGACACCATTCTGATTTCCTGCACATTGGCCCATCAGAACTAAAATAGAAAATCCAAGGAGCATACCATGGTTGAAGAAGGAAAATTCGTACAGATTCAATATACCGGAACCTTTGACAACGGGGAAATATTCGATTCCAATGTCGGTCTTGAGCCCCTCGAATTCCAGATAGGATCAGGCGCGATAATCGCAGGCCTTGACCGCGGCATCATGGGCATGAAGATTGACGACGAGAAAAACATCACCATAAAGCCGGAACACGGTTACGGCGATTACAATAACGACTTTGTCCTCACGGTGCCCCTGGCGGAAATGCAGTCGAATTTCAATCCCGAGCCGGGCATGGTACTATCCATCCAGATGGAAAATGGCAGTCTCATTCCGGCCCGTATCACGGAAGTCAATGGCGAAACCGTTACACTCGATCTCAATCATCCCCTGGCGGGTAAAACGCTTCATTTTGCCGTTAAGATTCTCGCCATAAACGACGAGGCGCAATTGGAAAGCGGATGCGGCTGCTGCAGCGATGGATCTTGCAGCGATGATTCCTGCGGCAATGGCCGTTGTTCCTGCTAACTGCGTGGTTATTTCAGGGACAATCTGCCATTGGTTCATGTAACGAACCTGCCGTAGTATAGTATAATCAAGGTGACGCTGTCACCGTGGCATCATCGTGCGGCTGCAACGGATGACCCTTTCTTGTCCGTTCCCGCACAGCAGAGCCTTACACGGTGAAGATCCATATCCTTTTTTAAGATGCCACAGGGATTAATTTGAAAATGCGTATCCCGCCGACAGCATAAAGCTCACCGAGTGCATATTAGAGGAATTCTTATTCTGAAAAAACCACAAAAAATTCTGGATGTTGTAGATATAAAATTTATTTTTGAATTTCAGCATATTCATGTTCCAATCGCATCCGAATGAGAGGAAAAAACCGCCCGTGAAAAACATGGAAATGTTTAACTCCGCCCCGACAACAAGATTATTGGTCTGCTTTTTCCGTCTGGCGGTATAAAAATACAAATATTGGAACTCCGTCGGCAGGGAAAAACTGTAAATAAGCTGGGCGGCTATCGGCGTCGCGGTATATCTGCCCAGGGCATATCCGACAACGGGAGTGAGCGAAATATCCCATGCTCTACGGGTTGTGAAATGTACCGCGGGGCCCAGGAAAAATGAAAAATCGCTGTAGAGCATCTTGGTCCAGTTCTGATATTCAGATCCGAACTGGGATCTCTGAACCACGGACGATCTCCGCACTTTTACTTTAATTCCCAGATAATCGATGGGCATATATTCATACAATATGCCATAACTGAAAAACAAATGCTGCACCATGATCTTCTTTGTTATGAGATTATTCCGGAACGTATAGGTCGAATTTCTTATATAATTATTTTCAGCATTAATGATCGTGCCGTAGGGGACACCGATTGTGGCAAAGACACCGAGCAGCATTTGACCTTTGTGTGCCCCTTCCGGGGGCTTGTCGAGCTCTTCAAAATGGGCTGCGTGGGCGGACAATGCTGCCGTCAAAAATACAATGATGACTAGTATTCTTTTCATGCTAATAAGCCACTGTATACAGTATCATAGAGTAGACAACCTTGCCTGTCAATTATAAAAGAAATAATAGTTATTGTCTTAAAATTATGCCTTACAGCATGATGAATAATTATACCCGACGGTTAAAAATACTTGCCAGCGCTGTTGGGTTAATCTGTATTGTCGTTGTATTACTGTGGGGCATTGATTTTAATGATTTTGCTGACTAATTTAAATTGAAGGTATTTAACTGATCATCCCGGGCAGGGTAAACGATTTATTCACTGTTTGATTAATCAGATAATAATCCATTTACATGCTTAAAATTTCTTATTAATATAATATTAATACACTAGGTGAAGCACAATGAACTACTTCAAGGGATCCGATGAATATGTTTTATCACAGGCACTGCGGGACAATGTCAACGTCTCGATTGCCCTTGAACGGCCTCTTATTGTAAAGGGGGAGCCGGGAACCGGCAAGACACTACTTGCCCATTCGATAGCCAAGGGCCTTGGAAAGGAATTGATAATATGGAATATAAAATCCACAACCAAGGCAAAGGAAGGCCTGTATGTTTACGATACCGTTCAGCGGCTCAATGATGCCAGGTTCGGCGACGGCAACGTATCCGATATCAAGCGGTACATCAAGCTGGGCAAACTGGGAGAAGCCTTTAAATCCGAAGAGCAGGTCGTACTCCTTATCGATGAAATTGATAAAGCTGAATTGGAGTTCCCCAACGACCTTCTGAACGAACTGGATGAGATGAGTTTCTACATCCCGGAAACAGGCGAGAACATAAAGGCCGTACACCGTCCCATCATGATCATAACATCCAACAGCGAAAAAGAGCTCCCGGACCCGTTCCTCAGACGCTGCATTTTCCATTATATTGAATTCCCGGATACTGAACTGATGGAAGAGATCATAAAGGTCCACTATCCCAAGATTGAAAAAAACCTTCTCCGGGAGGCATTGAAGCGCTTTTACTGGATCCGCGAATTTGACATGCTGAGAAAGAAGCCTTCCACCAGCGAGCTTATTGACTGGCTCCAGGCTCTTATGGTCGGCGGCATTTCTGCAAAATCCATTGAGAAGGAAATCCCCTTTATCGGCACGCTCCTCAAGAAAAAAGAAGATGTCGATCTCGTTGAAAAATCGGGAAAATCCCATTACGCGTATAGCACCAGCATGAGGACCAGGGATGTTTATTAATTTCTTTTTCACCCTTAAATCGTATGGGGTCCCGGTATCCATCCATGAATGGATGATACTCCATCACGCCCTCTCCCTGAACCTGAACAACTGCAGCCTTACGGATTTCTATCACATAGCCAAATCGATTCTAGTAAAGCATGAAATCCATTTCGACAAGTACGATCTTGCCTTCCTGGACACCTTCAAGGACATAGAAACCACGGATGAAATGTTGGAGGAGATCCTCGCCGGCCTTAAAAAGGTGAAGGAGCTTCATCTGACCGAAGAGGAGAAAAAACAGATTGAACAGCTCAACCTCGATGAGATCCTGAAAAATTTCGAAGAGCAGTTGAAAGCCGGCCATTACAAAGACCACGTTGGGGGAAACAAGGCCATCGGCACCGGCGGCCGTTCCACTCAGGGCGCGTGGGGATATAACCCCGCCGGTATACGCATCGGCCAGGGGGAATCCCGCCATCACCGGGCCGTCCAGATAGCCGAAAAGCGGACCTTCCGTAATTATTCCAGCGATATAACCCTGGACACCAGGCAGATGAAAGTTGCCCTTTCCCACCTCCGGTCGTTGCTGCCCATCGGCATGGGTGAAAGGCTCAATATTGACGAGACGATTGACGCCACGTGCAAAAACGCCGGCGAGATAGAATTCGTCTGGGAGAACAAGGATAAGAAGGCATCAAAGGTGATGCTCATCATGGACGTGGGCGGATCCATGACCCCTTATGCGGAGCTCGCGAGCAGGCTTTTCTCCGCAGCATCGTCCCAAATAAGCAGGTTCAAGCATTACTATTTCCACAACTGCATCTACCAGGAACTGTGGACCGACATAGAGCGTAATAAAACCATCTCGTCCCATGACCTGCTCCGAAGCGAGGATAATGACTACAAGGTCATAATCGTCGGTGATGGGGAAATGGCCCCGTCTGAACTGACCTGGGTGAACGGGGCCATTGACTACTGGTACCACAATGACACACCGGGCATCGTATGGCTCCAGCGTTTCAAGGACAAGTTCAAGAACATAATCTGGCTTAATCCCATACCGGCCCGTTCATGGAACTATGTTCAGACTATCAGGATGATCAGAGGAATATTCCCCATGTTTGAATTGACGCTGGATGGTCTGGATGAAAGCGTGAAGTATCTTATGTCCGGCAAGTGCGAATTATATCACCACTGACATCTCGCGGCCCCGCCTAAATCTTTTTCGTCATTGTCAGCGTATTGAGCATATCTACATGGGAATATTCAACTTTATCCATTAATGTCATGATGAAGTATATACCGAGGCCCCTCATCTTTCCCGATTTATAATGCTTTTCTATATTGGGCAACTCGGCCTTGGTTATATCAAACTTTTCGCCGAAATGCGATATAATGATGACGACCTCGTCGTCATGAACGCGGCATTCAACATGGATCGTTTTGTCATTGTTTGCGTGAGAACTGTGTTCAACTATGTTCACAACCGCTTCATAGACCGAGAGTTCGATGCGCGAAGCGGCGCCTTCGCTGATGGCATGCTGTTTCAGAAAATCAACGACCGAATCCCGCACATGATCAAGCTTGCTTATCACCCGCGGAACATTTATCGTTATCTTATCCGGAACACCCGCCATCAAGTGCGTATCGCCCCCCTGTTGATTCACCTTCAGAACGAATCAATGGCCTTCTGGTCATTCTCAAAAATTTTGAATAAATTAATAAATCCGAGCAGCTTGAATATCTTTATTATTTTTTCATTCATTGCGGAGAGCCTGATTTCACCGCCCTGCCTGCTCAACTCATCATTGGCGCTTATCAGCACCCCGAGTCCCGCGCTTGCAATATAATCCAGACGCTCCAGATTGCATACTATTCTTTTTGCTCCTTTTTCTATTTCACCCTTGATCTTTGCATGAAACTTCGGCGAGGTTTCAGCGTCGAGGCTTCCGCCAATTGTAATAAGGGTTACCGGGCCGTGTTTGGCCGATGAATACTGTAATACTGACATAGTCGCTCCTTTTTTTAAACGTGAGATTCCCCCATTACAAAATACTTTTCAGAATGCTATTCACTGTCTGTTTATTAGATCAATGAATTTTCTGGGGATATCCGGTAATATCCCGTATATCATCATAAAGAGCCTTCAGCCGGTCATACATTTTCAAATATATCTTCTCATAGAGTTCACGATATATCTCCCTGTTCTTCGGAATCGGCTCAAAGGCATCCCTCAACCTGGTCATGGCCCTTACTGCGCTGTTAAAATCAGGGTAGAGCTTGAGCCCCACGGCTGCATCGATCGCGGCGCCCAGGGCGGACGTCTCATAGGTGTGCGGCCTTTCAGCGGGCAAATCAAATATATCGGCGGTCAGCTGCATGGCAACGGCGCTCTGGGATCCGCCGCCGGAAACCCTCAGCCGTTCAATTTTGATCTTGTTCCGGCTTTCAGTCCGGGCTGCTCCTTCCTTCAGCGCATAGGCAAGGCCTTCCAGAATTGCCCGGTATATATGCGCCCTGGTATGAACATCGCCGAAGCCGATAATGGCGCCCTTGGCTTCCGGCCCCGGAATTTTTACGCCCGGCGACCAATAAGGCTGGAGCGTAAGCCCCATAGATCCGGGAGGTATATTTTTCACCAATTCATCAAACAGAGATTCCGGGGCAATCTTCTTTTTCCTGGCTATCTCCTGTTCCCTGAGGCCGAATTCTTTCTTGAACCAGCTTACCATCCAGTAGCCGCGGAATATCATGACTTCGGTGTTGTAGGCGCCGGGAACGGCGCTCGGATAGGGCGGAAAAAAAGGAACCACTTCGGTATACGTGCTGTTAGTCGTCTCAATGGTCGCCGTGGTCCCGTAACTGAGGCAGGCTATCTTCGGCTTCATGCAGCCGGACCCGAGCACTTCACAGGCTTTATCGGCCGCAGCTGCGATGACCGGAAGACCTGCGGGAACCCCGGTTTCCCGGGATGCTTTTCTGGATATGCAGCCCATGATCTCCGTGGGTTTAAATAGTTTCGGCATCAGGGACAGATCATAGTCAAAGATGCCCCATTTGATATCGCTCTTCGTCATCCATTGGTGTTTTTTAAAATCAAAGGGCAGGTAACCCACGGTGCTTCCGACTGACTCAACATAATCCCCGGTTAGGCGGTATGCAAAAAATCCCGACAGGAGGAGAAATTTATGCGTTTGCTCCCAAATGCGGGGCTGGTTTTGGCGTATCCAGTTTGACTCAGTTTCACGGAACGTATGGATAGCAGGCTCATACATATTGATCGCTTTCAGTACCATTGCCAGATGGATGGGCGGCCATGCCGTCTTGTCCGCCTTTCGCTGGTCCAGCCAGGTAATGGCGGGACGCAGAGGCTTCCCGTTTTTATCAAGATTGATGACCGTTCCCCTCTGCGTCGTGACCGTGACTCCCTGTACACCCTTCATGGCTGAAGAAGATTTTCTTATTAATTTTTTACAGGTCTGACAGAGCGCGTTCCAGTAATAGTCGGGATCCTGTTCGGCCCATCCTGGGTATTCAGAGAAATACGGCTCGATAGGGGTTTTCACGATTGATCGGATGGTGCCCTGCAGGTCAACGAGCGCGGCTCGTATAGACTGCGTTCCGGCATCAATAACAAATATATAATCATCCCTTGCTTTTGCCTTTTCAGCCATGATTGACCAAGCTGCAATGAAGTTTTACAATTTTCTATTATTAAATCTATTGTGAAAGAAAGTGCAAGAAAGAAAAAAAAGAAGTAAACGATTCGAACAAGTGCCGAAACTTACATTGCCTTTAAAGCATCATTGTTAGTATTGAATATCTGGACGAAATCAGATATACCTACAATATTCATGACCTTTTTAAGGTGATCGGACATTCCCACGAAAGCTATTGTTCCGCCCTTTTCATTGACATCCTGTATGATGTGAATCAGGGTTGCGATGCCGGAAGAATTGATATACTTGGTATTTTCAAAGTTGACAATTATTTTTTGGGAGGTATACTTTTCCTTTACTTCAGAATAAACACCTTTTGCATCACCATCCGCATCAGATGTTAAGTCACCCTCAATGATAATGACCGGGATGCTGCTGATCATATCTGATGTAATTTTATGCTGATATTTCATAGCATTTATCCTTACTATTGTTCATATAATTTTCAAAACAGCGTAATTGTCAAGATATTAATTCAATATTTTAGCATTTATGATATTTACAGCTTTATCGGCATAAAAACCTGATACACAATAACGGTTTTTTTCTCGAAAATGACTACCGTATCACTGTTCTGTTATTTTCACATTCTTTAATATGGTCTTTTATGTCTGCGGACAGAGGCGCTTTTTCTAAGGCCTGAATTAAATATTTCCTGGCTAGCTCTATCTTGCCCATTTTTAAATAAACATAGCCCATGGTGTCAAGGTAAGCCGGATTGTCATTGTTTGAATTGTATGCAATCTGTGCACATTGTAAAGCCTTCGCAAGATTCGCTCCCGTTTTCGAAAGAATATATCCGAGGGAATTATAGGCGTTATAATTGTCCTTCTCATGCTCAATAATATAAGAAAATACGCGAAGTGCCTCATCATACCGTCCCATGGATTCAAGGCTATAGCCCTTCATATTCAGGGCTGCCGTATCCATGGGAACCAGTTGCAATACCTGCTGAAGGATTCCCAATGATTCCTCATACTGTTTCAAGCGGATAAGCGCATAGGCAAGAAGCTTTTTAACCGTCAGTGCATCGATGAATGACTGTTTCAGGTTCAAAACCTTCTTAAAATATTCAATCGCCGACCTGTCCAGACCCATGCGGCAATAATTGATCCCGATATTATATAATATTTCAGGATTATTTTTATCCAGCATTTCGGCGGCCTTCAGGTCCCTGATGGCGCTTTCATAATCACGTATGACAAACTTTTTCATGGCCGAACGGAGAAAGTCGTCAATTCTATCCTGGAGGTCGATTTCAGCCATGCATGATTATCCCAGAAATTTTTTTAAAGAATCATAATTGGTGCAGTCCGTCATCAACGGCGTGATGGAAATAAACCCCTTTTCAAGTTCGGTCGTGTCCGAACCTTCCGCCTGAATTGATTCAATATAGCCCCCCATCTGTACTATCGCCTCATCTAATTCAAATTGCGTTTTTGTGAAGGAATCCCGGTACATCCTTCTGCCGACATAAGTCATTTTCTTCCCTTTAATTTTTTCTGCCGGGAGATCGGGATAATTGATATTATAAAACGGTTGTGATGGAGGATATATCTTTTTTTTCCTTTCGTCATTCACCGGAGATGATCGGTCACCATCGATATGGGTATCGATAAATTCGAGCAGGAACCTGGATGCATCATCGGCATAGCGTGACGGGCGATGATAGGAATCGATGGAAATGGCAATGGCGGACTTGCCGAACAGATACCCGGTGCGGGCCGCGCCGACAGTCCCGGAAAACACCAGGTCATCACCAACATTGGGTCCGTGATTGATACCGGAGACCACAAGGTCTATCTCCGGAAGGAATGTCCCGCTCAGGCCGATGATGACGCAGTCGGCAGGGAATCCGCTCACGGAATACCTGTTCTCGGTTACTTTTTTTATCTTCAGTTGGGTCCGGACCGTGATGGCATTCGAACAGGCGCTCTGCTCGCTTTTCGGCGCTATCATAAAAACAGTATGGCGGCCGGAGAGTATTGTGAACAGCGAATTGATACCCTCGGATTGAATGCCGTCATCATTTGTCAGAAGAATATTCATTTCTTTCAAAGCCAACGGTAAAATAGGGACCGGTAGCGGTTATAGCAATTAGGTTACATTACCAATATTTTTTCAAATATTTTTTATTCCAGTATAAACCGGTCAGGCCTATAACCTTTTCCATCGATTTTTCATTCTTTGTGTACTATACCGCCTGTATACATCTTATTGATATCCGTATGACTTATGAAAAAAATATTTAATTGACTTGCTCGATAATTCATATAGAATATCAAGAAAGGTAGTTCCAGTCAACTGAGCAGAGGATAACAATGAAATTGAATATTAAATGGTTTTCCATTACGACCCTGATCATAGGGACGGTACCGATGCTGATACTGTTCGTCTGGTGTTCAATAAATAATTTTGGCATTGATATCGTGAGGCTGTTCGAATCGATACATCCCAATGGCGGACTTTCGATAATTGAACATATCGACGGCTCAATCATGGCCCGCATCCCGGGCATTGTGATCAACACCATGTACGCGGCCCTTGACAGCCTGATAGCCGGATTCGCATTTTCCGCACTGTATAATTTTTTTATTTCAATTTCAGAAAAAAACAAGTCAAACGACTGATGCCCGATGAGTAGAAAAAAAATTCAGATACGAAGAATCATCTTCGGCATACGCTTTAAGTTTTCCATTATCATTATCCTTGCTGTCCTATTTGTGTCGGTCCTGATTGGATTTTCCCTCCTCAACCAGCATGAAAAAAAGATAAAGGACTCCCTGCAGCAGCAGGGCGCCACGATCCTGGAAGGCATCTCGGATGAGGCGCAGATCTTCCTTTCCAACAAGCACGCACTTGTATCCGATCAAGGTCAGCCGATTACTCCCGCGCAGAAAGCTCAAATGGCAAAACAGCAGGCCGCAGCGCTGAAAAAAATCAGCCAGTACTTTTCATCCATTGTGGGAAAGGAAGCCTTAAAGGAGAAGGATAAAGACCGGATACTGGACATCGCCTTTATGGTCGATTGCAACTGGAGGAATATAGGCATTGACTGGAAACAGTGGGACCAGACCCTCTATGTTTATTTCAACCGGGTTACCGGGGCCCCCTTTATGCAGAAAAACGGCAGAAACGACCCGCTCCTTGAGCCCACGATTGTCGCCCATTATATGAACACGATCGACACCGGCACGTATATCGGCTTTGCCTCTGTCACCGATGTCCAGGAACAGTTCAAATATCTTTTTACGAACAAGCCTGATTATGTCATAGTGGGCATACCGATATTCAGGAAAAAACCGGTTCTCTATGACGACTATCTTGAATTCCAACGTCAACCCCTGTCGAAAAAAAACATCCAGCAGTATGTGAAGCAGAAGAGGGAACTGCCTCAGCTGTTCATAAAAAACATACTGAGCCAGGGATTGAATCTCGATTACAGCGTCGGTATTGATTCTGAAAAACACATTCAGGTATTATTCAATTTCCTGCTGGGCAAGTCAGACATTAATGAGTTGAACAGGCTCCAGATAAATACAATGAGCGGTGAATTTAGCGTCCTTATCAGCAAAAACCTGACCGATGGACGCATCCGGATATCCCGTGTCATATCACTCTGGGAATCACTGCAGAAAAAATTAACCCTGCCGGCCTTATCAAGGGCAACGGTGAAGCAAATCCATTCAGAGTTACCGAACCGCCTGATGCTGAGCAACATCCCCCTTTCTTCAGATAAACCGCTCTCTGAACTGGCTCTCCTTTCTTTCCGCAAGGACCTTGTCGGCATTCTCGGACTGTTTCTCTACAGGACCAAGTATTTCCCGGAGATGGTCAAGAGTCAGAACGAAATCATCAACCTTATGATTTCAATACTGCTGCGGGCCATATTTCTCGCCCTTCTCTTCCCGACATTTATCATCAGATCAATAAAAAAGCTGGCCGACGGCGCCATTGATATCGGCAAGGGCAATCTTAATAAAAAAATTGAAATAGCCGGCTCCGATGAAATCGGGAGGCTTGCCGACATATTCAATGTCATGACCCTGAACCTGAAGAAAGCTGAAGACATGAAAATCGAAAAAATCCGCATGGAGAAAGAACTGCTTACGGCACAGCAGATCCAGGCGGCCCTTTTACCGGACAAACTTCCCGATATAAAAGGTGTAGAATTCGGCGCCTATTATTCAGCCCAGACCGAATCAGGGGGGGATTATTACGACTTCATTGACCTGGGCAACGGCCAGATCGGCGTCACCATTGCGGACGTTTCAGGTCACGGCGTGGGATCAGGCCTGGTCATGGCCATGACCAGAACACTGCTCCATACCTATTGCACAAAAACATCCAACACCAAAAAAATTCTCGAAGCCATTAATGACTATCTGAAAAAGAATACTGCCAGCAACTATTTCGTGACCATGTTTTACGGCATTCTTGATATTGAAGCGAAGAAATTGACTTATTCAAGCGCCGGCCACTGCGAGCCCGTGATCATCCGAAACGGGAAAATAATCCACCTTCCCGCTGGCGGCATAGCCCTGGGTGCCGTGTCCGGGGATATCTTCACCAGGTCAATTGAAATCAGGGAAATCCAGCTGCAACAAGGCGATTATTTCATCCAATATACTGATGGCGTTGATGAGGCGATGGATTCAGGCAATAATGAATTCGGCCTTGACCGATTTGAAAAGGCGCTGACGGCAAACGACGGGAAGATGCCGCAGGATATGATTCAATCAATCGTAAAAGAGATGGCCAAATTCACCGGCAACATTCCTCAGCACGATGATATAACAATGATAATTTTCCGGATCATATGACCCGCCTTTATCTGAAACCCGGGAACATGTAAAAGCATTATATTTTCTTATTTTATTCCGATAATTATAAAAGATAATCACACCTGTGCCTATGGATGGAAACATGTTGTTTAATCATTTAATAGTATCATGAACAAGATAATTTGTATCACCCTCATTATAACTGCCGCAATCGGTTGTATGACTTCTCCGCTGACAGCCCAGAACAGGGAATCGGAGGAGTATATCAATTATTTCAACAATGGGAATTACATCAAATCCCTGGAAATCATCAATAAAAAGCTGGATGAGTTTTACAGCACCCGCGTCGAAGATAAGAGAATCCCTACCGGTTTCATTACCATGAAGGACGTTTCCAAGGAAGTTGACCTGAAAATGATTTTCAGGAACCGCAAGGTTGAGCCGTTTTTAATAGAAGATAAGCCCGGCATCTCAATTCTGCATCTCTACGCGGCCCGCAACTATTTTAAACTGACCAATTATGATTATTCACTGAACCATTACATCCAGTGCCTTCGCTTTAAGAAAGTCGAAGAGAAAAAAGACGACATCATTTATTACGAAATTGCCCAAGTTTTCAAGAAGGGGAACTATTTCAATGCTTACGTGAACTTTCTTGAAACCGCCAGTTCCCTGAACATGGACAATTACGGCTATTCCCTTGAGCTGGGTCGCGCATTGTACCGTACAAAAATGAAGAAACGCGCCATATACCACCTCGAGAGATACCTGTCCGGAGCCGATGAGCCGTTTTCCCCTGAACTCTATCTCATGCTGGGTAACCTTTATGAGGACATAGGGAAATACCTGGAAACAGAAAAATATTATATCAAATACCTGGAAAAAAAGCCTGATGACGGAAACATTCACTTCGCTCTGGGGCATATCGCCTTTCTCCGTACCGGTAATTATCCCCTGGCGCTGAGTTCCCTTGAAAAGGCCCTGGCGCTCCTTCCTGAAAAGGAACTATTCAAAAAATCAAAAACATACGAGTACAAGGCTGACATAGCGCTCCAGGAGTTGGAGTTTGAAAAGGCCGTCCTTTTTTACACCGAAACCATCAAGTACCAGCAGAAAATAGGCGATGAGATCAAGATCAAAAAAAGCGAGATAACCGGATTGCATGAACGAATCAGGACCCTAAAATCTAACCTGCTGAAGGTTGAGAATTTTGAACAGTATGAGGAATATGAAAACCTGATGGACGAAAAGGGAAAGAAAGAAGCCGAACTTCGGCAGATAGAAAACGAATACAACAAGCTGAATGCCGGCAAGGTTCGCTGGAACATCGCCTATTCACTGGAGCGCCTGGAAAAGCTGAACGAAGCCATCGCCTATTATCGGGACGCCATTGCCTTCGATTTTAATTCAAACCAGGCCAGAAAAAAAATAATTAATTTAGAGTTGAAAATTAAACGCGGTTATTAAATGGTTGCCTCATAATCAGTAATGCAGTATTTTGAATATTGACCCGCTCTCACACGATTTTCGTTTTCTAAGAAATAACAACTACCCGTTCGAAGAGGTACTACAATGTCCGGTCATTCTAAATGGGCAACCATCAAGAGAAAAAAAGGATCGCTTGACGCCAAGCGAGGGGCCCTCTTTACCAAGATTATCCGCGAGATTACAGTGGCTGCGAAAAACGGCGGCGATGACATTACCGCTAACCCAAGGCTCAGGACAGCGGTAGCCAAGGCCAAGGCAAACAATATGCCCAGCGATAACATTGAACGGGCAATAAAAAAGGGTACCGGCACCCTTGAAGGCGTCACGTACGAGGAAATCCAGTATGAAGGTTATGGTCCCGGAGGCGTCGCCATCATGGTAAGCTGTCTTACGGACAACCGCAATCGCACCACCGCCGAGGTCCGGGCCGCCTTCACCAAGCACGGGGGTAACCTGGGTGAAACCGGCTCCGTCGGATACCTTTTCAACCGAAAGGGATACATCCTCATTGAAGCGGGGCAGACGGATGAAGACACCGTCATGGAGCTCCTCATGGACTGTAACGTTGAGGACATAAAAACAGAGGACGGGAACATCGAGGTCGTCACTCCTCCCGATGGATACAATGAAGTCCATGACGTGCTGATAAACAAAGGATTCAAGCTCATTGAAGACGAAATAACCTTCATTCCCCAGACCAGCATTACCCTGGATGAAAAAAAAGGATCACAATGCCTGAGGCTCATTGAAACGCTGGAAGACCTGGATGACGTCCAGAACGTGTATTCCAATTATGACATACCTGACGATGTCATGATGAAAATCAGCGAGGCCCAGTGAGGATACTCGGCATTGACCCCGGTTATGGCACACTGGGCTGGTCAGTCGTTGAAAAAAACCAAAAGCTTATTGATTACGGAATAATTCAAACCGAATCCCATGCGGCCATTGAAGATCGATTATACCAGATTCATAAGCGGCTCATAGAGATTATCACACTTTACAAACCTGATTGCGCTGCAATCGAAAAGCTTTTTTTTGTCAATAACATCACGACCGGCATGGATGTGGCCAAAACAATCGGGGCCGTTATCCTCACCCTCAAGCTTCATAATATCAGCTATTATGAATACACTCCATCGCAGGTCAAGCAGGCCATAACCGGTTACGGCCGGGCGGGAAAAGACCAGATGAAATTCATGATCAAGTCAATATTCAAGCTTGATGAACTCCCGAAGCCCGACGACGCTGCAGACGCTGTAGCCATTGCCCTCTGCCATTCCCTCCGCCAGAATATCCCCCGGTAACCAGTTCCGGTCTAAATTCATTAAAATTTCACTGTATAACGCGAAAATATAGAAAAAGTATCATTAATATTTTACTCATTTCCAAAATTAATTGAAAAAATTCATAGTACTTGAATATTTTAATAATATGTCTGAATCTGTCATATGGATACGATTGGCTATTGATCCAGCAGACAATTCCAGGCAAGGGAACGGCATTCGGGAGTGAGTCATGAAAATTGAATTTCTGGGCGCGGCAAAAACGGTTACCGGTTCATCATTTATCATACGCGACGCCGATTTCACCATAATGGTTGACTGCGGCATGTTCCAGGGAACAACACAGATCCGCGAAAGGAATTACTTCCATCAGAATTACGTGCCCAAGAAAATAGATGCCCTTCTGCTGACCCATGCCCATATAGACCACAGCGGCCTCATTCCCAAGCTGGTGAAAAACGGGTTTTACGGCAACATCTACACGACAAAGGCCACGGCCGATCTCTGCTCCATCATGCTGCCCGACAGCGGCCATATCCAGGAAATGGACGCGGCCTTCGTCAACAAAAAGAACCTTAAGCTTAACCGCAGGCAAGTTGAACCACTGTATAACGCCGATGATGCCATTGAATCCCTCAAGAATTTTGTCCCCGTTGCGTATGATGAAATCATACAGGTACATCCCCGGGTAGAAGTGAGGTTCCGCAATGCCGGGCATATCCTGGGCTCATCATTTATTGAAATGTGGGTCGATGAAGGCAACAGCAAAACAAAAATTGTATTCTCAGGGGACATAGGCCCCAAAGAACAGGCCATCATCTGTGACCCGGATGTCGTGGAGGAAGCCGACATCCTCCTGATGGAATCCACCTATGGCGACCGTCTTCATAAAAGCAAAACCGACACCTTTCAGGAATTCACCAAGATAATCCAGGATGCGTACAACCGTAAGGGAAATATCATCATCCCCGCCTTTGCAATCGAGCGGACCCAGGAAATAATATACACCCTCTCGAAATTATTTAAAGACGGCCTGATTCCCTCCATGCCGGTCTACATAGATTCCCCCCTTGCAATATCAGCCACGGAAATCTTCAAAAAGAACAAGGACTTGTTTGACGAAGAAATGCGCAAACGGATACTCTCCGGCGACAGCCCCCTCGAATTCTCTACCCTTCATTACACAAGATCGACCGATGAATCCAAGTGGCTGAACACAGAGGCAAAGAGCGCGATCATTATTTCCGCCAACGGCATGTGCACGGCGGGTCGCATCAAACACCATTTGAAGTACAATCTTTTCCGGCCCGAGTCCAGCATTGTATTTGTCGGTTATCAGGCAGAAGGCACCCTCGGACGCCGCCTGATTGAAGGCGCCAAACAGGTCCGCGTGTACGGGACAGATGTATCGGTAAAGGCCCAGATTCATACCCTTGGCGGTTTCTCGGCCCACGCTGACCAGGAAGGCCTTATGGCATGGGTCAGGAACATAAAGAATCCAAAGCTGAAGGTTTTCGTGGTCCACGGTGAAGAAGCGTCGGCACAAGCGTTCGCGGAAAAGCTGCACTCCGAACTGGGCGTCACTGCCCATGTTCCCGACTGGGGTGAGTCCATCGACCCTGCAACCATGAAAAGCGAAGTTGCTTCCTTTACATCCATGGAGACAGGAAGCGGCCTCGACACCGAAATTGAAAAACTGTCTCAGTCATTACAGATCCTGGTGGATAAATATAACAGGGCCAAAAGCACAAAAAAAGCCGGAGAGATGCGGAAAATCCAGGATGATATTCATGATGCGCGGGCTCTCATAAAGATGATCATTGACGAAATATAAGGCTTTACACCCATGACAGAACCGATAACCAGCCCAGTTTCTGAAAACAGGAGCTATGACAAGGCCTTTCTCATTGACATGGATGGCGTCATCAACCGCGGCAGTTCCCTCATTCCAGGTTCCCTGCAGTTTGTCGACCGCCTTCAACGGGCCAATCACAAGTTTCTCTTCCTTACGAACAATTCCTATTACACACCGGAACAGCTCAACCGCAATCTCTGCAACCTCGGCATTGAAGCGGGAGAAGACCATTTTTACACCTCCGCCATGGCCGTGGCGAGTTTTCTGCTCTATCAGAAACCGGGCTGTTCCGCCTATGTCATCGGCGGCAAAGGGCTTCAGGTTGAACTGGAAAAGGCCAACATCACCATTACCCGGGATAACCCCGATTACGTCATCGTGGGTGAAACCGAGAAATATGATTATGCCAAGATTGTGGAGGCGACCCTGCTGATCGGCGAAGGAGCCCGCTTCATCGCCACCAATCCCGATATCACCGGCCCTACTGAACGCGGGCCTGTCCCGGCCTGCGGCGCATTGGTCGCTCCCATTGAAAAGGTAACCGGCATGGCTCCCTACTTTCTCGGCAAGCCCAATCCAGCCATGATGTACTGGGCCCGTAAAAAGCTCGGGGTGCACTCAGCCAGCTGTTTCATGATCGGGGACCGCATGGATACCGATATCATCGCCGGCATCGAATCGGGCATGACAACCTGCCTTGTCCTGTCCGGCATCACCACCCGTGAAATGGCGCACCGCTTCCCCTATCAACCTGATTATATTTTCAATACTATCGGTGAAATTGACCCTGATTCAATCCTGCCCCGCAGAGACCGGGTTGAATGAGTCGATCTGGCTGACTATGCCGATACAGCTTTTTTTCAGCAATACCATTGAGGCCCTTGCCCGCTCCCTTGCCGGAGAAATTTCCCGGCAATATGATCCCTTTAATCCCGTTTCAGTCATTGTGCCCAATCCTTACATGCGGAAATGGATCCAGATTACAATCGCTGAACACCTCGGGATTTCGATAAACATACGGTTTCATGTTCTCACTGATGGATTGAAACTGATGCTGGATTACTGTAATCCGCAGGTCGACAAGCCATCCCTTCTTGAACAGCAGGACATTCTACTTCTCCTCTATCATGCCATAGCCTCCATTGACCCTGAATCATCTCCGCTTCGACCTATCACGGATTATCTGTATGCCGACGCGGGGTCCAAGACCAAAAAAGAAGATTATGATCACAAACTTTTCCAGCTGTCATCAAGGCTCTCCCGGTATTTCATGGAATATGAACTGTATCGGGAAGAAATGGTCAAGTCCTGGATGAAGGGACGTCTCACCCTTGCAACGGACATGGAATCATCCCAGCAGTATCTGTATCATGCCCTTTTCAAAAGCAACGGATACCGCGACTCGATCAATAAAAACTGGCTTACCCTGCCCCAGTATTTTAACAGATCAATGCTTCAGCCGCCGAAAGGCCTCGATCAGACATTTGTCATCTTCGGTGAATCACATCTTTCGCCATTCCATGCGCGCTTGCTCTTTGAACTGGGGAAGTGTCTTTCCATCTCGGTATATCAGATGAATCCCTGTTCGGAATTTTGGGAGGATATTACCACACCCGGAGAAGACCGCTGGCAGAGGATACGGTCCATACGGATTCAAAAGACCCCCGACGGCGATTCATTGCACTACGATGAAAATGAAAATCCATTACTCAAGCTGTGGGGCAAGACCGGAAGGGAAACGATGAGATTATTGAGCCTCCTTGAGGAGGCGGGGAGCCAGGAACAGCGTTGCACATCGGAATGGATTTCATCCGACAGGCCACCGGCACGACCTACGGTGCTCGGGACCGTCCAGGACCAGATTTTACGAAGAACGACCATGACAGAACCCCCCGCACGAATCAGCCAGGACACCAGCATCCAGGTTGCGTCCTGTTCTGGATTGTTCCGGGAAGTTGAGTCAGTATACAACAGCATACTGTACAATCTTGAATGCGACACCACATTACAGATGACCGATATCGCCGTCATGGTTCCGGATATGGAGCTTTACAGCCCCGCCATTCATTCGGTTTTTTCCCGCGAACCGCGACGCCTGTCATACAGTATGATTGATTCCACGGCTGCGGCCGACAGCATGTTTTCCAGGGCCGTGCTGTCGCTCCTTGAGATAGCCACAGGGTCTTTTACCCGGAAAGAGATAGCAGGCCTTTTGCGCAACCCCTGCTTTTATGAAGCTCATGCCCTGACACCGGCGGATGTGCGTGTCTGGCTTACATGGGTGGATAATCTCAATATTTTCCGCGAATTCAAAAAAACGGACGTCCCGGATCCTGCGCAGAATCTGCATACCTGGCAGCAGGGTTTGCTGCGGCTCCGTTTCGGGCGGATAATGGACACCCGCCAATCCTCAATTCACGACGGAACATTTCTTTCATTTGCAAATATAGTGCCGTATTCTGACATCAATACCGGTGACCAGCGCCTCATCGATGCCATCAGCAGCATCATTGAGCTTATTCACGCCAGAACGGCCGGCCTTCGATCCCTTGCTGTTTCGGCGACAGAATGGGTCCGGCTCATTTCAGATCTAATCTCGGAATTCCTGACCGTTCCCGCACATAAGCCCGAAGAACAGAACATTTACAGCAATCTTATTGAACGCCTTGATCATCTTACCATCCTCGATCGACTTCCCGGCCCCGATGCAGCCCGCGCACTGTCGATCACCGCAGTAAAAGAATTCCTTGCTGAAACCATAACCGGCATCGCCAGCGCGCGGGGCAGTTATCTTTCAACCGGCATAAACATATCGGCACTGGTTCCAAAACGTCAGATTCCCTTCAGGATAGTGTACATCATGGGGATGCAGGAGGGAATATTCCCCGGATCCAGCGACAGGTCAACGCTCAATCTCATGACGATGGGAAGAAAAATCGGCGATACCTCCAGGCCCGATGTAAACAAGTATCATTTTCTTGAAACCCTCCTGGCGGTACGGGAAAAGCTCTATATCACCTACATTTCAAAAGATCTGCAGAAGGATCAGGATATTCATCCTAACTCGGTGACAGGCCAGTTGATTACGTATTTAAACAATCACGTCATCTCTGATGATTTTATTATATCAGAGGTGCCGTCATCAGGGAGCAGTGTGGATTATCTGCGTCAGGATCAAGGACATTCAGCTGTTACGGATTTTATCAGCGCAAAAATCAACGGGAATTTTCAACCGGTTAACTTTAATGAATCGGACCGCCTTGTCCTTTTTCATAAGATTGCCGACCAAAATGTTTTACCTGATACAGCGGCGATAGCTTTTTCACAAAAAATCAAAGGCAAGGTTCCCGTTTTTTCATTACCCTCTCTCCCTGGCAGAGTGGTTCAGGATACAGAATCCATTACATTGAGCGACCTGCGATACTTTCTGCTGAATCCCGTTGAATCTGTCCTGCGCTGGCATCTTTCGCTGTTTGACGATGATGTTGAAGATACAGCATCGAAGGAGAATGAGCCCTTTTTCTCCGTGTTCCCGTATAATTACCGGTTCATTATCAATTCATTGGGCCATTCTTTGAAGACCACTACCCTCTCTGATATTCAATCGTATATCGATCACTATTATCAATACAGCAGACTCAAGAGCGATACGCCCCATGGCGCTTATGCAGAAGTTGATTACAGGAACTTGCGTTCAGAAATCATGGATCGATTGCAAGGCAGCCACAGCCTGTGGGAATTTCTTCTGAACCGGCAGCAGTATACGGTTTATCACACCGTTACCATTGGCTCTGTCCCTTCACCGATTAAACCCGGCCTCTCACTGCCATCAATTATCGTTCCTGTCGTGCATCATGATAACATGGTTTCCGTTGGGCTGACGGGATCACTGCCGGTTCTATGGAAGCATCCCGATACCGGCGATTGTGAAACCCTGGTCATCACGAACAGTTTACAGCCATCAATACTCCCCCTGGTGTATCCATTCTTGATCCATGTTGCATCGGTTTCAAACTATTCCAAGCCGTTGAGTAATCTCATCGGTTCAGGACCTTTCACGGTTCATGTTTCGAACAAAACTGACATATACTCCTATTCGTATCATCTGGATGAACCTTCCGGCAGAAAGTACCTTCAACACCTCCTCAATGATTTCCTTGATCCCGGACAATTCGACCTGCTTCCTCTGGCGATAATCGGTGATACAAGGATCATTGCACCTCCGGAGATGAAGGATAATCCTTCAGAAGCCGAAAAAGACGGATACCGACGGTTCCTCCTTTCTCTGATCGATGATGATGCGGAAAAAATGAACCCAGCCTACCGTCCCATGTCACTGCTCCAACTCATCGATCCCGAAGTCCCTGCCGACGCGTATTCCAAGGTACGAAACCGTCTGGCGGACCTTTTCAGACCTTTTTCCGGAGGTGGTTCGCACTAATGACGCATCAATTCTCCGCTCCCCTGCCCGTATCCGGAATTGACCAGATTGATCTTGATTCCCACGCGGTTATTGAAGCCTCTGCCGGTACGGGCAAGACCTATACTATTGAAAACCTTGTTGTGGAACTCCTGAAAAGCGCAAGAGTCGTGAACCTTGAAGAAATCCTTGTTGTGACGTTCACCGAAAAAGCCGCGGGCGAGCTCAAGGACCGCATCCGGCAAAACATTAAAAACGAACTGAAACGAAAGCCGTGCGATATCCTGCAGGTTTCATTGGACAATTTTGACTCTGCCTCAATTTTTACCATCCACGGCTTCTGCAACGCGACCCTTCAGGACTATGCATTTGAAAATGGCGAGCAATTTCAGAGTCAGCTGGCAGATGACAGGGCTGTATACGAAACGGTGCTCTACGATATAATGCGCAACGAATGGCCCCTGCGCTTCGGTAAGGACTTCCAGAAAATATTGATTCTTTCCGGCTATCCTGGCACAACTGCCGGCGGAATAAGCCCCTGGGTAACCCGCGTCCTGGATGTTGCTGTACACTATCAGCCGTCCGGGAACGACATTCTTGTTCCCGATGGCGGATCTGACCTCATTGAAATTATTAATAAATCAGAAAAAGAATGCCGGAGATGTCTCGATGAACTTGAGCGTCTGATCGGTCCTATCGACGGGAGCGACTTCAGCAAAAGCGACTTCCCGGCCAGATATGCAACCCTCAACATCAACAAGAGCAGCATGGGCAAGCGGTTGCGTATCATTGAAAAACTGCTCAAACTTCTGTCTGACCGATCCATCAGGACCATTGAACTTGTCGAATTGGATGAATTTTTTTCAGGCCTTGATCTGGATGATAGCGGCTTCAATGAATTCAATACCAGATGGAAAAAAGAAGGACCGGATTATAATGACAAACTGCCCCAGCTGCCAGATATAATCGCAATTCTGGAACGATTGAGGGCCCTTGATATAAAAAAGATACGGAACATGCTCACGGCCATCACAGTTCGCGATATCAAGCGGCATGCGTTACAATATAAAAAAGAGCGGGGGCTGATAAGCTACGATGACATGATCACCCGAGTCTGCCACGCCCTTGGCCCCGGAACCTCAACGTTGAAAAAGGTGCTGCAAAAGAAATATCGCTATGCGCTGGTAGATGAGTTCCAGGACACCGATATGCTCCAATGGAAAATATTCAGCACCATTTTTCTTGGATCACGAACAAACAGGCTGTTCATCATTGGCGACCCCAAGCAATCCATCTATGGGTTCCGCGGCGCCGATGTCCATGCCTATTACCTGGCCCGGGACGAGATGATACATTCTCACGGCGCTCACTATTATTGCCTCAATGAAAACTGGAGGTCGTCACCGGACCTGATTGCCTCCTTCAATTCGATATTTGCCGGGAATAATTGGTTTTCCGACATCAACATTCACTATCTTCCCAGTCGTTATCCCGCCGCGCAGGACCCCGGAAAGCATCGGGACGATAAATCACTTATAGTCATGGATTGCGGCGCTTGTACCGGAACATTGGCGAAATACAGGTCGGCGTATTTTATAGCCAGCGAATTGAAACGATTAATTTCTGAAGACCCCTCTGTGGACCTTAATGATATAGCCATACTGGTCACCAAATGGAAAGAAGCCGAAACAATCGAGAAGCTCCTGAAGCGCCATTCAATCAGCTACTCACTGTATAAAAAGGAAGGGCTGTACCAGTCAAAGGAAGTTCTTGAACTGCAATTAGTGCTGACAGCCATCGCAAATCCTCATGATATCATGGCACGGAAAAAAGCACTGATCACACGGTTTTTCCGCATTCCTGTCCATCAGCTTTATCATTATGCAGCAGCGGCTCATGATCAGCCGGCTGACAGTCTCTTTGAAAAATGGATAACTCTTGCCGATCAGAGGAAATGGCCTCTGCTTTTTCAATCCATAATTGAAGATACCGGCATTCTTTTCTGCAGGGACATTGACGATCATGACCGTGCATTGATCAATTACCGGACGGTGATGCAAAACCTTGAAATTGAAGCCTACCGCAACGATTTCTCCATCCAGGAAATAATTGATTATCTTAACGGTTTGCGGCAGAAAAACTCATTTTCACATGACAGCTACAATATTCAGACTATTGACCTGGACAAGCCGGGGGTTCAGATCCTCACTATCCATGCCAGCAAAGGTCTTCAGTTCAAAACGGTATTTATAGCCGGGGGTTATACCAAAAAAAACGCCGGGGAATTCTGGACATACCATGACGCTACCGGCAGGGTCTTTGATCTCGTCAGAAATTCCGCACATAAGGAGCTTTACAGCCTTGAATCAGCCAGCGAGGAGGAGCGACTTTTCTATGTCGCCCTTACCAGGGCACAGGACAGGCTCTATATCCCTGTCTTTGAGCCCGTGAGCAGGTCAAAAGGCACCGCCGGCATGGCAGGCACAAAATTGCATTCAACACTTAATCAAATTCGCATGGAACAACAGGTCACCTGGCTTGACATAAGTTCGGCACATGACGTAAAGAATTCAGTTCAACACCATAGTGCGTCCGCTCCTGATCGCCTAACCATTCCAGATCCCCTGTTTCCCTTGCTGTCAACCGACTTCTTCGACCGGCGAATACATATCGATTCGTTCTCCGGAATAAAAAACAGGCTCCTTGAAACAGTGAAGGACAATCCCCGCAATCATCAATTCGGGGACCAAGGCCTCCAGCCCCATGATGATGACGAACAATACACGGCCACCGGCCCCGCACTGCCAGTCTATGGCACCCGACACGAACTTCCCCATTCCAAAGAGACCGGCATTATGCTCCACTCCATATTTGAACAGATCGATTTTCAAATTGCGGGAAATGCTGCTTCACCATCGGATTTAATTACAGGTGAAACGCGGTGTTCGAATTTATTTGATCGTGCCATTCGGTATCATTTGAATGTGCATTCGGATATTGACAGAGAATCAATAAAAATCCAGATTGCTGATATTATCTGGAACACATTAAACGCACCCTTAAACGGCTCGGATTTGTATTTGAAGAACGTGGATAAAAAAATCCATGAAGTAGAATTCTATTATCCTTCCACCTTGAGGCCCTCCACTCCCGTTCCCGGTACAGGGTACCGGGAGGGGTTCCTGCATGGTTTCATAGATTTGATATTCCGCTTTCAGGATAAATACTTTATACTAGACTGGAAATCAAATTACCTTGAGGAGGGGTACTCGCGGGACCGGGTTGCGCGCAATATACTTGATATGCATTACGATTTACAAATGAACATATATCTACAGGCCCTTCTTCGCTGGTTGCGCCTATTCATTCCTGATTATCAGTATGATTTTCATTTCGGTGGGATATACTACCTGTACCTCAGAGGAATGGAGTATGGCAATCCCCATACCGGCATCTATTTTTACCGTCCTGCGTATGAAGAAATCAGGGATTTACCCTTTGCCTGAATCACCAGAGATACAAGATGTCATCATAATTACCGATATGACTTGACTTCCCGAAGTCTACCGCTAAACTATTCCCAGAACAGGGAGGAAGGAATTATGAAAAAGATACTGATATTTTTGTTCATGCTCGGTGCAGGTGTCGCAGTCAGTTTTCTCTTGTATACGGACATGATGATGGTTCAGCTACCGGTATTAATCCAGAAAAATCCTAAAATAACCTTTGTCCTGGGAAACGCTTCGTATAGAAAAACCCCATCTGATCAATGGGAACAGGCCATCGTCGGTCAGACTCTAAAGCCGGGTTATGAAGTTAAAACTGAAAAAAATTCCCAGATGGACATTTGCTTTCACGGCAATATGGCAGTCCGAGTCTCAGAAAACAGCATGATGAGAATCGATGACATGTCCGTCCGAAAAGTAATGCTCAAATTGAACAACGGTTCGCTGTACGGAAAGTTTGAAAAAATCTTCAAGGATTACGATATAAAAGTGAAAACACCCACCACGGTTGCCGCCATTCGGGGCACGGAGCTCGGTTTTGAAATACATGAAGATTTAATAGAAATGGAAAAACTGCAAAAGAAAATTCGCCAGGAGAAAAAAAAGGACGAAGAACCGGCGGAGGTTGAAACCCTGTACAGCTCCACTATTTATTCAGTATCAGGGATTGCCGAGTTGAACAATCCGAAGTTTGAAGACCAGAAGGTGCTCCTTTCATATCAGAACAAGATCGCCATCAAGGAGAACGAGCCACCATCAAACCCGGAAAAAATGACTGATGATGAAATATCCAGGATGCGTTCCATTCTCAATTCAATCCATACCGAGGAGGTTCTCTTCATCTCGGATAAAATCAACTTTGAGGTGAACAGCGCAACAATCATCCCCCATTCCTACGCCGAACTTGATAAAATCATAAAAATTATTAAAGAAAAAAATGTCAGGGTCAGGATCGAGGGACATACGGATATACAAGGTACCGCGTCCTTCAACCAGACTCTTTCCATCAAGAGGGCAGAATCTATAAAAAAATACCTGGTGCAGAAAGGAATTGAAGCAGATCATCTAGAGATAGCCGGGTATGGTTCCAGCAAACCGGTAGCCAGCAACACCACCCCGGCCGGCAGGTCATTGAACCGGAGGGTTGAATTCATCATCATTGAATGATGATCAGTCCTTGATAAAGTCCGATATGTACTTATAGAACTCTTCCGGATTGTCATTCATGGGAAAGTGTCCGCTTTTTGAAATGCTGTGGACGGGTATTCCTTCAAGCCTCCGCAATACCGGCATAGACGAATTATTGTCTCCGTGAATATAGACTTTTTTACAGCTTATATTCCTGAATTTTTCAAGAAGAACCCCGCTGCCCGACCATGTCACCAGCGATCGGGAGCTATAATACAATCCTTTTGTATCAGCCTTTTTCAACAGAACAGACCAGAGCCTTCTACCCGGTTCAGCCGACATCGCGGTTGCAAGGATCATTCCCGGCAATTGCCTTTTTTCAAACTCCTCAAAGCTCACCGATGCTTTGTTCCGGCTCACGGTGCAGTCATGGCCGATCAGATTCCCTTCAACATTACTAAATGATGCCAGTCGTCCAGGGATTCTTTCCCCCAGGATAAGTCCAACGGCACCGCCCATGCTGTGCCCTATAACGTGCACCGTATGTTGGGGATAACAATCGAGCAGGGATTTGCAGATACCGGCATGATCTTCCAGGTCATAGGAAAAATCAGCGAGACCTGGTGAATCGCCAAATCCGGGAAGATCAGGGACCATGATAGAATAATCTTTCAGATTCCGATTGGTCCATACGCCGTCAAAATTTTCTTTAGCGCACCCCAACCCATGAATAAAAAACAGCAGCTGATTCCCGCTGATTTTCAGTTTTACCGCCAGCTGTACCCGGCTGTTCTTATAATCTATGATTACCGTTTGACCCTGCATTGTTCACTTTTATGCTCCGGCAAACATACAATGTATCGAGTAATTATTCAATTCCGGGCAATCACAATGCCCAAAAATTTCATGTCCCCCGCGTGGCGGGGGACATGAAATTAAGTTCAAACTGAATCAATGCAATGTTTCATCCCGGTCCGGGTAATAATGCTTTCTCGCCCATTCAAGGTCCTTTTTTTCCTGCGCCGTCAGGGAACTCATGCCCTGCCGGGCGATTTTTTCAAGCAATTCATCGATGATCTTCTTTGATTGGATCCTGGACTCAATTACCTTCTTTTTCCTTTTAACACGGAGTTTTTTCAAAACCCGTGAAAAAATATTTTCATTGCCCGGTCTTTGTGAAGCATATCCAAATTTAGGTCTCCTGATACGGAGAAAAAAGTAGAGCAGGCCGGTTAAAAGTCCTCCGAGATGTCCGATATGGCTGATGTTGCCCCCTGCCCCTGCTGCGGTAGAGAGTAAGCCGAAGAACTCTATCAACCCGAAGACGAGCACCAGGTATTTGATCTTGACGGGAATAATGAAATAGAGCAAGACCTTTCTGTTGGGCCAGGTGACGCCATAGGCCAGGAGAATGCCGTAGATTGCGCCCGAGGCTCCAATGGTCACCGGATTGATGCCGTTACGTACATACAGCAGGTAATTCATCAGGGCGATAAAGAATCCCGCGCCTATTCCCGCAATGAGATAATACCTAAGAAAAAGTGCACTTCCCCAGTTCTGTTCCAGCTCTCCGGCGAACATCCACAGACCCAGCAAATTGAATATGATATGAAACCATCCGCCGTGGAGAAACATGTAGGTTATTATCTGCCAGAGCTTTAATTCCTGGATAAACCCGACATGATTAAGTCCAAAGAGGTTCTCGATGTATCCCGGATAGAAAATTCCGAATATCTGCTGGCACAGAAAAAATATCCCGTTGATGATCATAAGCTTCTTCACAACAGGCGTCAACGGTCCGCCGATCCTGAAATTAACATTCTGCCCTAACATAGTAAGTGCTCACGGTTATTCTGAGTCTGATATAAAACGCATGCGAATCTGGTTGAATTCTTCAGCATTTTCCATGAATATGTTCAGAAGTTTCGGGTCAAACTTTTTTGCCTCCTTCTTCATCACATCAAGCGATTCTTCATGGGTAAATGCATTCTTGTACGGCCGTGCGGTGGTTAACGCATCATAGACATCGGCAATGGCGACGATACGGGCCGACAGCGGTATGTCAGTCCCCTTGAGGCCGAAGGGATACCCGCTGCCGTCCCAGCGCTCATGGTGGTAGAGGGTTATGTCCAGTGCCATCTTTAAAAAAGAATCCTCACCCAGATCCTTGGACGCCGTTTTCAAAGCCTCATACCCTATGGTTGCATGCTTCAGCATGATCTGCAGTTCGTCGGGGGTCAGTTTGTCCTTCTTGAGCAGTATGCTGTCCGGAATGCCGACCTTGCCTATGTCATGGAGGATTGACGAATCATACAGGTCCCTGATAAACTGGTTGGTAATCTCCTCGTTGCCCGAGTACTTTAATATCTGCGCAATCAAAACGCAATAACTTCGTATTCGCTCAAGATGGTCACCGGTTGTCCGGTCCCTGGTATCGGCTATTTTACTGAGAGCGAAAATCATGCTCTTCTGTGTTTTAAGTATTTCCTTGGTGCGTATCTCTATCGTATGTTCCAGATTCTTGGTGTGTTGTTCAATCTCGTCGATCAGTTCACCCCGCTCGATGCTGAATGATATCTGGCCGCCGATGGATTCAAGGAACGAGACATGGCTTTTAACGAAGGCCTCCACGCTCCGGGCGGTGAAAACAAGAAAACCGCGGTTTACGTTTTTCATGATCAGCGGAAGCATCAGGAGGGACTTATATCCCCCGCCGATGAAAAGTTTAATGAACTCTGAAGCGGAATAGGCCTGGGGAAAATCCTCGACATCATCTATCGATAATAACGCCTTGGTCGCCGATACGTCCTTGAGCAGGGGATCATCCATGGTGAACCTGGAATCCTTTTTGAATATTGATTCACTGTCAGATTCAACGAGTTTAACCGTGACCGTGCTTCCGTCCTTGTTGATGATGAGAAGGACCAGGGTATCGAAGGGTATGATTTTCTTCAGGGTGCTGTTGAGAGAATGAAAGATGTCGTCCGTGCTCTTGCCGCGGTTTAACATCGCGATTGTTTCGTTTATCTGGTTGACCTGCTCCAGGTATCTGGTCCTTTCATCATTGAGCTTTTTCCGCTCTATGGCCCTTTTAATTGAATGATCCAGGATCCCGAAATCCGTGATGGGTTTCGTGAGAAAATCATATGCGCCGGTCTGCAGGGCCAGGATGATGTCTTCACTGGTGCCATATCCTGTAAGTACAATTTTAGGGATAGTGGGAAAATTTTCTGACATTATCTGCAGGAGTTCCCTGCCGCCCATTTTCGGCATGCGCAGATCAGTCAGCACGAGGTCAAAGGGCTCTGAATTCAGCTTATCTATGGCTATTTCGCCATTATCAGCTGTTTCAATTATATAGTTCTTACCCAGTAAATACTTTGACAGGACCTTTCGTATGAAAGGTTCATCATCAACGATCAATATTTTACTTACATCATCATTTTTCAAAGAATGTATTTTCATTGATATCAGACGTACTCTGGGCTAATTGGGCAAAGATTTAATCCAAGCTTATATAAACAAAAAGTCAGGGATGTGAAGAAGTCAAGAATTTTATATTTCAGGGGTTAATTATTCAACTCTTCCTTAGCTGGGAAGCTCGGAAAATCAATACAACCGAACCTATTTTAATTTCATCCCAATCGTGGAGGACCTTCGGTCGCAATAACTTTTTATCATTAAGATAGGTGCCTTGGTCAGAAATTAAATCGAACAAGGTATGCATTCCTTGAGCGCTCTTTATTTTCGAGTGTTTTTCGGACACCGTTTTATCATCAATCACAATGGCATTATCCCTGCCGCTTCCTATGAAGATCTCTTTCATGTTGATAGGATACTTCTTCCCGACTTGAGGCCCGTTTTTCTGGAATAACCAGGCGCTGCCATAGGCATTCCCCTCTTCGCAGGATTGAGCATCCTGTCCATCATCAGGTCTCTGTTGCTTTTCATGATCGCCTTCAGCAGAAGCTTGGCTCATCAGATATTTTTTTTCAATTTCAAATCGTTCTTTTAATAATTCTTTTTCTCTATTCATAAAATAGAGGAACAGAACAATCAGCAATATAAATAAAACAATGGTGGCTATAATTATGATGATGATGGTCCTGAAAGGTAGCAGAGATTCCGCTGCCCGATTTTTTTCTAAAAAAAACAAATCCGAATCTCTGTCCCGTATGTCCCTGTATTTAATCCTCACCTCCACCCGATGATGCATCCCGTCCATTGTTAATTGTGACGGATAGGTCAGTGTATACCTGTTTTTCATCACCGACAGAGTTGTACGGTACATTCCGGCAACATCATTGCTTTTGCTGTATATTAATTTGCCGCCGGTAAGCTTTGAAATGCGCGCCATGGAACGGAGATTTTTCGAATCCTTGCAGCAGATAAAATAAATGGGAATCATTGCGTTACGGGAGAATTTAATTATATCCTCTTCGCTGACACTGCTCCCTTCGTCCTTGCCGTCGGTGAAAACAATTACCTTCTTATTTGCCTGTTTTACTTTATCGAATAATTCAATTGAATCATATATGGAATTATACAGGAGCGTTTTTTTGCCATGCCGTTCGATATCATTAATATTTTTTACAATTTCCTCGCTGCTTTGGGAAAAGCTATTCAGCAGGATAACGCTGTCATCGAATTGATATACGGCGATTCTGTCTTTCGCACCGATGCTCCGGGCAATTTCCCTCGCCGATGACTTTATGCTTTTTAAGAATTTCCTGCTAATGCTTTTACTTGAATCAATGGAAAACACCAGGTATAGATAGTTTTCAGAGTCATCATGCTTTTTCATGGTAAAAGATTCGCCGATTCTTGCTCCATCCTCAAGTATGACCAGATCTCCCGCTTCCAGCGCTCCCAAGGACCCATCTATGCCGTTGACAACGAGATCAATCTTTATCCGAGGAAAATCATTTACCGCATCAATTTTTTCTATCTTCAGAAATTGTCCCGCCATTACAGATATTGAGCAGAACATGAAACCAACGATGAGAATCTTAGTCCGTATCAATTTGCAAATCATCATTATGAGTGTGCTTACCATATATAATCGTGACTCATGAGAACTGCCAGAATCGCTGACCCAGGCATTCTTTTCCCGGTTTCATGGGTCATACCGACATATATAATATCGGTTTTTGAAAATATTTTATTTAGATTTGTCGTGAGCCACTTTTCATTAAATCATACTGCGGATTTCATTAAAATCAGTGCCCTTTCCTCAGATACAATGCGCAGAGATCATAAAACTTTACGTGCCATGCCACATCGAATCCTTGAGGCATATGCGATCAGCTGCGGATACTGCCCATTTTTTCATGATAAAGCTGCATGGCTTTATCGCGGAGTATCCTTGCCTGCGGGTGCGGACCGTCCTCGGGTTCGATCCTGCCCAGGATTTCAACACTGATGCGGTTTTTAATGCAGGTATTAAAAAAGAATTTTCCGGGGGTAAAAAGACGGTCGGTATTGCTGATGAAGAGGACTTCTATGGGGACCTGATATTTAGCCGCAATTGAAAATGCGCCTTTCTGAAAATGGCCCAGTTTTCCGTCACGGCTTCGATGACCTTCCGGAAAAATAAACAGGACGCCGCCCTTTTGGAAAAAATCGGACATGCTCTGTATCCCTTCGATCATCAAATCCTTTGAATCGCCGGTTTGGGTATAGGGAATATATCCCCCTGATTTCATGACCCACCGCATGATCGGGAGTTTAAAAAATATGCCCTTCACGATTGTTCTGTGGGCCGGAAAAAGGGAAATTAAGAGTATCGGATCCAGGTAGGATCGGTGGTTTGCCACAACAACGGCCGATTTAATGTGAAATACGTCCTTGGCAATATCGATGGTGAGGCCCGGAGTTATAGTCGCCAGTAATAAAAAAAACACCTTATAGAAAACGTTATTTATTCTTTCAAAGAGAGCTTCCCTTTCAGAGGTGAAGGGACTCAGCAGGAGCAGTATGGGTATATAAAAAAGAATATATCCCAGCAGAAAATATAACCAGCATATTAATGTTACAATGATATCAACAGGAGCCTTGATGATCCCCGCCAGCACTGACATAGAGGGCTATATCCATTTCTTAATAAACAGGCTTGTATTAACTCCGCCGAAAGCAAAATTCTGAATCGATGCGATGCTGACGTCCATTTCCTTCATCGAAGTGACATGCTGTATCATATTGCACCGGGGATCAATTTCCTCCAGGTTCAGGGTCGGGACGATCACACCCTCCTGGAGCATGTACAGGGTAAATATAGTCTCGATGACACCGCAGGAACTCATGGTATGGCCGATATAGCTTTTCAAACCGGTAACGAGAGGCCCTTCGCCGTATTCAGCATGGATCGCCTGCGCTTCAACGATATCACCCACCTTGGTGGACGTTGCATGGGCGCTTATGAAGCCGACATCCCCTGGATTGAGGCGGGCATTCTCAAGGCCCATGCGTATTGTCCTTTTCACCCCGTCGGCATTCGGCAGTATCAGGTCGCCGCCGTTGTTGCTGCACGAAAATCCGACAACCTCCGCCAAAATCGTCGCCCCGCGTCGCCTGGCATGCTCATATTCCTCAAGAAGGACAGCCCCGGCCCCTTCACCGACGACGAGGCCGTCACGCTTCACATCAAAAGGCCGCGGGGTCATATGGGGCCTGTCATTATAAGCCGTGGAACAGGCAAGAAGGTTATCAAAAACAGCAATGGTCGTCGTGTCATACTCGTCAGCGGCGCCGCAAATCATGGCATCCTGCAAGCCGTACTTGATAGCTTCATACCCGTAGCCGATGGACTGGCTGCCGGTGGTGCAGGCCGTACAGGAAGCTATCACCCTGCCGGTGATCCCGAACATACGCGTGATGTTGACCGCCGTGGTGTGGGCCATTGACTTCAGGTAGTCAGTGGCGTTTATCCTGGCATATCCCTTGCGCTCGGGATCAAAAAATGCCTCATAGATATTCCGCTGGACGGTCGGGCTCCCGTGGGTCGAGCCAAAGGCTATGCCGACCCTTCCCGACGACAGGAGTTCCTGATCAAGATCGGCCTGTTCTATGACTTCCTTCGCCACCTGGCACGCATAATAGGATACCGGCCCAAGGGTCTTGGTAAATTTCCGGGAAAAATCATAGGCTATTTCATAGTCAATGATTCCGAATACTTTTGAATGAAGGTATTTGGCGAGAAGGTCGTCCTCTTTTTTTATATTCTTGACCCCGGAGACGCCGTTGACGAGGTTGCTGAATATGTTTTTTTTACCATGCCCGATCGGCGTTATGGCGGATTCAGCGGTGATGACGACTCTTCGTTCCATGATCTAGTTTTGGTTTACCTCGTGGTATCTGTCTATTTTCTTTTCTTCAATACATCTTCGATAAAATCGCAAATATGATTAATCGAACGAATTTCCATGGCCTGCTTCTTTTCTTCCTGGGTCAATGGAGAAGCAATAAAGTCCTCTACATATTCCAGCAACGCAATGGCGTCTATGCTGTCGAATTCATATTTTTCGGTAAGATTATCATCCAGATCCGGATTCACAATTTCAAATTCATCTTTCAGCAATTCCAGTATCTTATCTATTATCTCTTCTCGGGTCATTCAATTCTCCTATAACAATACCGTTCCATGACATTGCAGCCAGTTATTATGCACTGAATGAAAACCTTGTCCCCGCGTCAATTAGACGGATTTCATGAAAAATTTACAATTCCACACAAATGATCAGACCAACCACAATTTGCAACAATAAAAAAGTCAAGAAAAATTAACCCCTCATCCATTTCTGAACACGGGATTGCGATAACAACTTGACTCATTCTGTCGCTTGCTGAAGATGTGTTTCCATGAAACAAAACCATTTACATATACCCGATATGTCCACCTCTGTCGCCATCATGGTGCGCCATGCCGAGAGATATCCCATCAGCAATATGGAAAACGCCCTGGAACTCCTCCTGACGGCCAAGGGCAAAGAGGACGCCTTTATGCTGGGACAGAGCCTCGCCGGTTTCAGCCCCTTATCCATTTATCACAGCCCTGTCCCCCGGTGCAAGGAGACGGCCGACAGCATACGCGATGGAATACTCAGCGCCAACCATCAGGCGGCCGTTGAAGGCCTGCTCCTGGACCTGGGAGGCCCCTACATTACCGGGGACTGGTATGCCGTGGTTCAAGCCATTGAGGAACTGGGGCATAGGCGTTTTATCCGGAAATGGTTTGATAACGAACTGCCGGCGAGTCTGATTATGTCTCTCCCCGAAGCGGCGCACTTACAATTGAAGATACTGATCAATCAGCTCCGTTCCGCTTCCAATTCGACTATCAACGTGACCCATGACTGGAATATAATGATCATGAGGGAATATTTCCTCAATCTTCGTCATGAAGACATAGGCGATCCTGATTACCTGGATGGATTGTACGCGTTTATTGAAAAAGACAGATTGCATCTCGGGTATCACGGTACGGTAACCGTGCCGGACCTGGAGCACGGAGACGCATGATGCGCATCATTGGATACCGCCGCAGTCTGCCACCTTGTTCTGCAGCAGTTCAATCGCGTGGGGTATGGCTGCCTCTATGAATCCTAAATTCTCGCGAACCGCCTTGGGGCTTCCCGGCAGGTTGATTATAAGGCTCTGTTTTCGTATACCGGAGACCGCGCGGGAAAGCATTGCATGATGGGTGACCTGGGACGACTTCATGCGCATGATTTCGGCAAAACCGGGTGCCGACTTTTCAATCACGGCCGTCGTTGCCTCCGGCGTTACATCCCTCGGGGCAAAGCCGGTTCCGCCTGTGGTCAGGATCAGATTTATCCCTGCATCTGAACAATCCAGCAATGCTTTTTTAATATCTTCAAATTCATCAGGGACAACCAGCTCATTCTGAACGCTATAGCCTTTTCCTTCGGCCCATTGCCGTATGGCGGGTCCGGATAAATCCTCACGCATACCCTTCGAAGACCTGTCGCTTACGGTGATAATTCCAACCGATATCATGGCATACCCCGCGATTACACAATCATTAACGGGCCGGCCTGGTCAAGCGGCTTACCGCAATAAAGCCGTTTTTTTCTAATAATTCCTGACCGGTCTTGCCCATGCAATAGTCAATAAATGCTTTTACCCCACCTCTGCCGGATTTCTCATTTACATAGAGATACAACTCCCGGTACAGGGGATAATATCCTTTCTCGATATTCTCAAGAGTAGCGTTGAAACCGTTGACGGAAAGCGCCTTTACGTTGTTACTCATGTTGCGCTTGCTTATATAACCGACCGCTGTCGGATGCTTTGCAACATAAGCGACCACATCCGCATCCAGTTTTATTTTTCTGCTCCCCTCCACAACCGTAGCTGACTCAAAAAACCGTTCATTCATGAACAGCCTTGTTCCTGAAAACTCGTCCCGGTCAACCACTATAACCGATCCCGGCTTTCCTTCGATACCCTTCCAATCCTTTATCAATCCCGAGTACATATCTGCAAGCTGGCCCTGAAAAATGTTTTTTATTGTATTGGAAGGATGAACAATGGGGATTATTATATCGTAGGCTATTATATATTCTTTCAAAACAATGCCCCTTTTCTGGGCTTCAAATAATTGCGGGGCTGGCATTTTAACTGATGAGCTTGCAATGTCACATTTACCCTCCAGCAACGAGGTTATGCCTTTAAGAGATCCCTTTTCCTGGATTTCGATGGCGGCATTGTGATGTGTTTTATAAGATTCGGCAAGAATGCCGAGCACAGGCCCCATGGTTCTGGACCCGGTAATCTTTACCACCTGTTCGGTTTTTTTGCCGCAGCCGAACGTCAGAGCTGACACAAGAACTACTGAACACAGGGCGATAATTTTACATGTTTTTATCATAATGATTATCCTATAGTATATAGAGCGTTCTGCACACATAACATGTTTCGATGTATCACCCTAAAAATCAATATAAATTACGATGTCTGTGAAATATCTGTTAATAAAGCATTATGTCTTATTAGTACAATGCGGGATTCAATAATTTTCACATAACACGTGTTATTCCATTGAATTCGTATAAGGCCCTGCATCTCCGTGTCCCGCCGGGAAACGGCAGATAAACACGCTTTTCCCCGGTTCAGGATTATTTTCTGCCGCTGTTTTCTACGGCAAAAACCAGATACAGGTCAATTGAATCATTCATCCCGTCATCAGCGACCGCTATGCCCAGAGCTGAATAAAGGTATATGCCATTTGAATCAGCCTTGAGCAGTGTAAGATTCCTGTTGCCGTAATAGTAGATAAAGCTATTAATGCCGCTCCTCAAGTTAACCGAATCAGTGGTCACATGGCCATTGTCAAAACCAATAATTGCCATAACTGTACCCTGGAAAACACAGGCGGTGAACTTATTATCTTCGTGGTGATACAGAGCGTCAAAATAAATCTTTTTCGTGCTGTTTGTTTTAAATACATTGGCAAACAATTCTTCGGGATGGCGGGGTTTCGAAACTTTAAATTTGGTGCGGCCGAAGCGCTTCAGGACCGCTTCAATGTCTTCATTGAGCAAAACACCATCCGATCCTAGACCCGGTCCTATGATCGTGTTGTCCCGGACTATCCTGTCATAGGGTTCTGACTCACCTGAAACAACAGCTGTGTCGAAGGCAACGATCAGGACAATTACGCGGGCGATCTGCAGATATATGGAGCTTATGCTTTTCATACATTATGATCCCCTGGTTTTTCTATTAATATCTCTCTTGATGGCTTTCATTGACCGGGGATATGTAAGGTCAGTTGCGCGATCCTTTATCATAACGATGCCGCATTCCCTGATTCCGTATTCATGATATCTCTTTCTTTCAAGAAGATACAGCCCCACTTCATCGATATGCTCGATCACCGCAGGAGGCAATTCCTCCGGAGAGGCTTTGTAATAGACATACAAAAGCCCGCCTGTTTTCAACAGAGGGGCGCCCGCTTCAACCACAAAAAATATCTCGCCCAGAGCGCGGGAAAACACATAATCAAAGGCATCCCTCATCTGTTTTCTGGCTAGATCCTCTAACCTCCCATTGACAACCGCGAGGTTGTCTATGCCGCAGTCCCGTATCACAGAATCCACGAAGGATGCTTTTTTACTGCTGGAATCAATGCAGACCCCGCGCCAGCTGTCACGAAATACGGCCAGGGGAACACCGGGAATTCCCGCCCCGGTCCCGATATCGGCAAACAATGTTCCACGTGGAACTTTCATGGAAACCAGGGGATCGATGCTGCCCAGTATCAAATTCACAAGAATATCTTCGAGTTTTTTGTAGCCGGTGATATTAAATTTTTTATTTGTCTCATGAATTAATTCCGCATAGGCAATCAGCTTTTTTTCTTTGTCTTCATCAAGGATGACGCCGTTCCTTTCTTTCCATTCACGCAGCAGCCCATGTTCCACGTGGAACCTCTCCTCTGTTTATTTCTTCATTGCTTCAATATGTACCAGCAGTATTGACACATCAGTGGGGTCAACGCCGGAAATTCTCATGGCCTGTCCGATCGTTGCAGGGTGTATCTTTTTCAGCTTTTCCCTGGCTTCCTTTTTTAATCCCTGAATGGCATCATAATTGATATCAGCAGGGATGGATTTCTTTTCCATTTTCTCAATTTTTTTTATCCGTTCCTGGTCACGCGCTATGTAACCTTCGTATTTAATTTCCATCTCGACGATGGCGGCAAGGTCATGCTCAATAGTGTCATCAATTATGCTGAGTATGGTATTAATGGTCACTCCCGGCCTTTTCAGCAGCTTATCAATTTTATATTTGCCTGCCTGGACCGGGTCTGCCACATTTTTATTCAAAATATCCTCGTTGACTTCATTTACTTCGATGGTCCTGTTTTTAAAAGAATCTATGAAGGCATAGATCTTTTTATATTTTTCAGCCATCTCGCTCAACTGTTCTCTGCTGATCAGGCCGCTCTCGGCGCCATACTGCATCAGCCTTTTATCCGCGTTATCCTGCCGTAGTATCAGGCGGTGTTCAGCCCGGGATGTGAACATCCGGTACGGCTCATTGGTTCCCTTTGTTATCAGATCATCGATTAATACACCCAGGTATGCCTCGTACCTCCTGATAATGAGCGGTCCTTTACCCATTATTTTATTTCCGGCATTTATTGAGGCATAGATCCCCTGTGCCGCTGCTTCTTCATAGCCGGAAGTCCCGTTGATCTGCCCCGCGTGATAAAGCCCTGATATCTTTTTTGTCTCCAGTGTCGAATATAATTCCGTTGGCGGCACAAAATCATACTCAACAGCATAGGCAGGCCTCATCACCTTGACGTTCTCCAGTCCCGGGATGGTTGTTATCATCTGAAGCTGGACATCTTCCGGGAGTGAACTGGAAAAGCCATTGATATAGAACTCCCTGGTGTGGTATCCTTCCGGCTCAAGAAAGAGCTGATGGCGCATTTTATCGGAGAAGCGCACGACTTTGTCCTCAATTGAAGGGCAGTATCGCGGCCCAACCCCCTTGATTACTCCTCCGTAAAGCGGCGACCGGTGAAGGTTCTGCCGTATTATCTCATGAGTATCCGGCGTTGAAAAGGTTATCCAGCAGGGAACCTGGTCCCTTGTTATCTTTGCCGTTGAATAGGAGAAGGGTACTGGAAATTCATCAGGATGCTGTATCTCGCACCGGGAGAAATCAATCGATTCCCCGTTGATCCGCGGCGGCGTGCCTGTTTTCAGCCGCATGACCGGAAAGCCGAGTTTTCTCAAAGAATCAGACAGCGCTTCAGAAGAAAAATCCCCTAGCCTTCCGCATCGCTCCTGGTATTCCCCGATATGGATGAGCCCCTTTAAAAATGTCCCGGTGCAAATGATCACCGCTTTCGCCCGGTGTTCCTGCCCCCGTTTTGTCCGCAGGCCGGAAACAGACCCGCCTTCCGCGATAATCTCCTCGGCTATGTCCTGTATTACCTCGAGGTTCTTTTCAGATTCAAGGACATGCTTCATCGTGAATTGATACTCTTTCTTGTCAGCCTGGGCCCGGGGCGCCCACACCGCCGGCCCCTTGCTCTTGTTCAGCATTTTGAAGTGTATTCCCGTAGCATCAATGGTCTTTGCCATTTCTCCGCCCAGCGCGTCAACCTCCTTCACGAGATGTCCCTTGGCCAGGCCGCCGATTGCCGGATTGCAGCTCATCTGCGCTATGGTATCCAGGTTTCCGGTCAGGAGCAGTGTCTTAAACCCCCGGCGCGCAGAAGCAAGGGCCGCCTCAACGCCGGCATGGCCTGCCCCGACTACCACTATGTCATATGTTCGTATCATTTCTCTGTAATCTCATACTGCAAGGTCGTGTCGTTGCTACAAATGCGTGCATATCTGAATTGAGTCAATATATTAATGGTAACAGCACACAGGAGAGAAACAACAAAAATATTGAAAGAATTTCCCCCCGCTCATTGTGTACTACCCGATAGCGGACACGTCTAATATTTATATTTTATTCATTGACATTTTTTTTTCAGGGCATTGTCATTATACACCTAGCAGGAAAAACAATTAAAATGAAGCGCGAATTCTTATGTCCCCTATACAGGAAATAATCAAGCACCTCCATGTCAAGCAGGGTGACATAACCCGTGAAGCGACCGATGCTATTGTTAATGCGGCCAATCCCAGCCTTCTCGGCGGCGGCGGGGTTGACGGCGCCATCCACCGTGCAGCAGGACCGGGACTTCTCCAGGAATGCAGGAAACTGGGCGGCTGCCCCCATGGAGAAGCGAGAATTACCGGCGGGCATAATCTCAAGGCAAAGCATGTTATACATACCCCCGGCCCTATCTATAGAAATGGAAAAAGCGGTGAGCCGGAAATACTGAAACAATCATATATGAATTCCCTCCTGCTTGCCAGGGAAAATCAACTGCAATCGATAGCATTCCCGGCCATTTCCACCGGAGTTTACGGCTACCCCAGGGAAGCCGCGTGCAAAATTGCCGTTGATACGGCCGTGGAGTTTATGAAAAATTATGATTATTTGATTGATATTTATTTTGTTCTTTTTGATAAGGAAAACGCCGCTATCTATTCTGAATATATTGAAAGCTTGAAGAGCTGATTATCAATGCACATGTAACGAAAGGATACAACAATTGGATTATCTCGATTCATTAAAACTCTCCTATGATAAATTCAAATCTATCATATGTCTCGGTCTCGATCCTGTCATAGAAGACATACCGTTATCAGGGGATCCTCAATCAGTCATCGTCGCTTTCTATGAGGAAATCCTTAACAAGATTTTACAGAAAAAAATCTATCCCGCAGCGGTAAAACCAAATTACGCCTTTTATGCCCAGTATGGTATGGCCGGTATTGAAGCATTGCTGAAAATAATCAGCCTGTACAAGAATGAGGGCTTTCCGGTTATTCTGGACGTGAAGCGGGGGGACATCGACAGGACCGCCGCCGCCTATGCCCGTGAGGCCTTTGATTTTTATCAGGCCGACGCTGTGACCCTTGCCCCGTATATGGGATTCGATTCAATTCAACCATTTATTGAACTATTCCCCACCAAGGGCTACTATATATTAACTAAAACATCAAATAAAAGCTCCGCAGACATCCAGGATTTAATGCTGGATAATGAGCCGCTCTACCTGCATGTTGCGAAGAAAATAACTGAATGGCACCAGCCCGGGGTCGGCTCGGTCGTCGGTGCCACCTACCCGGAACAGCTCTCCCAGATAGCCCTCACCTATATACGTTCCGGCAAGGAGATACCCCTGTTAATTCCGGGGATCGGCGCCCAGGGCGGCAGCTTGGAGGAAGTTGTTGAAATCCTCAAACGCTTCAGCGATATACGAATTCACCGCATCAATTCATCGAGCGGTATCAATTACGCGTATAAAAAATTCAAGAAGCTGCACTATGGGGAAGCGGCCGTCAAGGCCCTGAAAGAATTGAATGATGCACTGTCTGCACTGCTCGAAGACTGACCTAGCGCCGCCCCTGATACCTCGCCACCTTAAATGTATACGGCAACTGGATATAGTCATGTCCGATCATGGCATAAAACTCTTTCTGCTCTGATGGGTCTTCAAAGGCCACGGATTCAGTCGCATCGGCAAACTTTTTACTGTACCTTTTTACGGCAGCAAAGGCGCCTTTGGCAATAAGAATATTGTCTTCATAGTCATCAATGAGTTTCAGGTCCCCGCTGTTTTCACGGGTAACTTGAAAAACCGGAGTGATAAAGGAATATGTCTCTTTGGCCCGGCGGTATCTGTCATACTTATTGAGGACCTGGTAAAAACGCAGCCTGCACCCATCCTTCCAATCATGGAATATATTGATTCTCCTGATAAAATTGTCCTTTTCCATGGTCTTGGTCAGATCAATGATTATCCTTTCTTCCAGCGTTGTATTACCATAAAGAATGATGTTGAACAGCTCGTGATCCGGCAGATGCCGTATCAATCCGGGCAGTCCATCATACAGCTCCTGTTCATTACGCACCTGGATAGAATAATCAAAAACATTGGTTTCAATACAGTCAATATACGCATCATCCCAAAGCAACAAGTCATCACTCTGGATGCACAGCCCCCGGCAGAACAGGCCATCATCATGGATATTAAAATCGGGCAGCCTCCTCACTACATGAGTGAAACCGGTGGCATCTTCCATATAACGCGTTATGTCCCTCAGGTCATCGAAGGATGTGCCCCATCCATAATTGTAATAGTAAGGCGGTTTTTTTAAATAATTTATGCCGCCGGCATGTGCCTGGTCCCGGATCAGGGTTCCGGGCAGAATCATCAGCGGGTATAATTCAATATTTTCTTTAAAGCCGGACTCGATGAGCATATCCGCCATGGCCAGGAATGATTCTTTAGTGTCACCAGGCAGTCCCGGCATCAACCCTATTTTTATATCGATACCCGCGTTCTTTAAATGACGCATGCCTTCGATTTCCCTGTCCGGTCTGCTGTTTCTCCCAACCCTGTCAAGGGAAGCCATATTCGTTGTCTGAAGGCCCACCTCCATGCTCCTGAACCCGGCTTTATAAAGGAGCTCTGCCGTTGCTTCATCAATACCGCCCGCCCTCATTTCGGAATGGAGCCGTATCCTGTTGCTAATCCGTGTCAGCAGCTCGACGTTACGCAAAAACTGCTTCGTGTTATTCAAGGCCGGGGACAGAATATAGAGTTCTGATAATCTTCCCGCATGACGCTGATCGGTGAGTATATTCACTAACAACTCAAAAGGCAGTTCGCGTATCCTGTTGAAATTCTTGGAATACAAACAGTAGCTGCACTTGTGAGGACATCCACGGGTCAGCTCAAAAAAAGCGGACCCGTCCGGCATGGGATTAAGCCTCATGCCGCTCAGGGGCTCAAAAATCTCCTCAACCGGCAGTAACTCATCAGCTGGTTGAACGACAACCCGATTGCCATTGATGACCTGTTCGTAATTCCGCATTTCATCATGGGAGAGCAATTTATGAAAGAACCATTCCCCTTCCCCGGAGACAAAATGATCGATACAATCCCTTTTCTCTGCCAATGCTATGGATCCAGGATATATTTCTGACCCGCCGATGATTATCCGGATAGAACCGTCCTGCTGTTTTATTGATTCCGCAATAGCGATGCTCCTCTCCACATTCCAGAGAAAGCAGGTGAAGGCAACGATATCCGGCTTAACATTCATGATGTATGTAACAATCAGTGAATCCGATCCAAATTGGGTCAGGACTGAAGGCAGATTGTGAATTTCAATATCCTTGGTTATATTGTTGAGAATATACCCCCCTATGGAAGCAGAAGCATATTCCATATTTCCCTGGATATAATCATAACTATGATTTATTAAGGGAAGCTGAATGAATACTATTCGTTTTGTTTGGATCATGGTCAATGAACATCTGCGTCATCTTTATAATTCTAATAATTAATTGGTTGAAATAATATCAAGTATTAATATAGTAGACGTGCTGTATAAGTATTTAAAGTTTTTAAGAATTTATAACAACAGATTTTTGTGCCATGTACCCAGTAATGATTTAATATTACACATTGTGCCACCATCATGACAATAAATCTTGATTACCTGAACCTGGAATGGAATATCCTCGTTATCGACGATAGCAAACTCAACAGGGCTATTATTAAAAAGACATTATCTGAATTGAACATGCAGGTAGACGAGGCCGTGGACGGCATTGACGGCCTCAACGCTCTAAAGAAGAAAAAATACGATCTCGTGCTGGTCGACATAATAATGCCGAAGCTCGACGGCTTCGGTTTCCTTGCCAAGTTCAAAGATATCATCGGCAGCAATTTCACCCCGGCCATCCTGATGACCGGTTCCGACGACCTCAATTCCAAGATAAAAGGCCTCAGGATCGGGGCCGATGATTTTCTTCTGAAACCCCTTAATGAAAAGGAGCTTACCGCCCGGGTTCTGTCGCTGCTTCGTCTGAAAAGCGTGTACAGCGAATTATACGAAAAGAATATTCAGATAAAGAAAGAACTCGATATTGCGAAGCGCATACAGCAGTTCATCATCCCGAAGAATTTTTCCATGGTTCCTTACCCAAAGGTGAGCGGATGCTATCTTCCCATTGAAGATATCGGCGGCGATTTCTACGATTGTTATTCCCTTCCGGATGACAAGTACGGGTTCCTCATAGCCGACGTTACCGGTCACGGCATTCCGGCGGCGCTGGTCATGTCCATGGCTAAAATGATTTTCAGCATCTATTCATCACGCTACGGATCAACCCATCAACTGTTCGAATCGGTCAACGAGCAGATGACCGGTCTCCTTCTGGATACCCAGTACATAACGGCCTTCTTTGTTATTTATGACAGCAAGAGCAAGACGCTGCTTTACTCCAATGCTGGCCATACCAGGGCCCTGTACTATCGGGCGGCAAAAAAGCAGGTCGTCGCCCTTGACACCAAGGGTTTCTTCATCGGACTGGCAAAGGATACCGTGTACGAAGAGAAAAAACATCCCGTGGAGCCCGGCGATAAACTGCTCCTCTACACGGACGGCATCAGCGAATTAAAGAACTATGACGGAGAAGAATTCGGTGAAAACCGGCTGGCGAAATTCATGTCCGAGCATACCGCGGTCACCGGCGATAGCTTCTGCAAGGCTCTTCTCGATGAAATAAAATCTTTTTCTCCGCTTGAAAACAGGGTCGATGATATTGCCTTTCTTAACATCGAATTTTAATTTCCATTGAATTTTTGCTGGTAGTGTTACCCTGGTCTCTGGCCGGTTAAAACAACCTATGCTTTTCAATCACGCATCAGCCATAATCCTCAACCTTCTGTTTTTTCAGATCGATCACCTACTGCGTGACACAACCGGGGCAGACAGTGTCGCTTTTTCACCGGTCATGGATTGCACTGTTCCTTCCATGCATGTACATGCCGCCATCTTATTGAAAGAATCATCAAGAGAAACAGCCATCCATATGGCGATGGATAATTTTACTCCGGAAGAATTTGGAAAGGTAACAGGGCTGTTTGCCGGTATGATTCATGATTCACCTATTGCCTTGAACATGATTTGTAAAAAAAAATTCTTACTGGTTTTTGAACAAAATCTCAGCACGACAATCTATACAAATCAATTAAAAGAAATTGTTTTATCGCTTATGTTCCCTGATGGAGAAAAAAGTATCCATATTTTGATTCCATTTTATTTTTTTAGTTTATTCTCTAATTCTTTAAAACCTTCTTCATCAGCTCAATTTATTGAGGATGAAGTGATTAGCTTTTTCACAAACCCACAATGGATGTTGCCTGATATTTCTTTGTTATTCAACGCTGTAGCAAGGCCGGAATTTTTGACATTGATCAGCTATTTGCAAAAGAAAAACCTCCTCACGCCATATCAAATTTTCCTCTTGATCCAGGGGTTCCCGGAATTGTCAGGGATCATTAAAAACGCGTTGTCCCAGAACATCATCAACGACGTAATTCACTACAATAAAGATAAACACCTGAAGATAACAAAACGAGATATTGCCGGGGGCATCTATTCAATTGAAGAATCTTTATTAATGATCGCCACTAAAGGCATCGATGTAAGCTACTCCAGGCTGCTGAAGCATATTCAACATATTGTACAACTGTCACTGGCTGGTGATGTCGTATCGAAAAAAAAATTCGGCGCATGGCTGGAGGATATCCAATCGCAGGACCTTTTATATGCCGCCGTTTCAACAACTGATGACGCGGTTATGGCAGCCGCGATATCCAGAGAAAGCGACATCTATCTGCCCCTGCTGAAAAAATCTCTATCTGAACGGAAACTAGCCGACATCAAGGAATTAATCAATCCTGCGAAAACCTTTGAAGAGATCATGAAAGCCCGGAGCGAATTCCTATCAAATTTCAGAGCATTAAAGATGAAGCGGATTCCCGTGCATCACGACAGGCTCGAATACCTTCTTTCCGCCTTCTCAAATCCGAATGATTATCAATACCTTTTATTTTCAGTCGGCTGGTTTGTCCTGTCCACGGCCCTGAAAGGTATCAGCAAAAAGATCGTATCTTCCGTGGTGGGGCATCTCCCCTCCAAGGCAGGCATTTTGATTGAGGATGTTCTCAAAGGAATTGTTAATCCGAATATCCTTCATGATGAGATGCAAATAAGCAAAGCCAGGATACGGTGCGTAAGCATAATTCTGCAGTTATATAACGGTGGTCGGATCAATCTTGAATAGGGCGGAATAATCAACCGCACGTCTGGCATGACAGATTCAGGCAAGCCTTATACGATCAGCCGGCTATTCTTCATCTTCCGCCTTTTCACTTTTTTCTTTTTTTCCCTTTTTTTCCTTATCAGGGCTTTCCTCGCCGGGCTGTTTCGGTTTTTTGCCGGTCAGCTGATCCTGTATATAATTCCCAAGCTTTTCAACACCATCCTTCAATTCTTCGAATTCAGCGATATTCAAAGTGATACCTTTCTGGGTCGGCTTAAAAACCAGATCTCCGCTGGCGCTGTCTATTGCCTGGTACCAGATCCGCACATTGATCAGTTCCCGTCCCTTGAACTCCGATACTTCAATGCGTATTATTTCATTGTTGTTCTTTTTTATATCCTTGATGATGACTGACATACCTGTCTCCTTCTGCCCCGATCTTACAATAATCGTTCCTCTAATTTATGAACCACCGCTTCGGCATATAGTCCGTGGCCTAGCTCATTGGGATAGCGGCAATCTTCCTGCACAAAATCTGACAACGTTTCCCCTTTTTCCTCAATGATACCGCTCCAGTACACATGAACCGGCACCATGTCACACTTCAGATCTACCGCAACTTCACGGATAGTCCGGTAATATATGTAGATCATTTCCATATCATATGGATTCACAAAAGGATGGGAGGTCAATAATATTATTTCAGGATCAAATCTTTTTCTCGCCAGCCTTACGATCTGGACCAGATTTTCCTTGAATTCAGAGCGATATACAGGCTGGTATGCATCATCAATGCCAAAATGAAGCATCAGTATGTCGGGCTTATGGGCATCGATATCTTCTTGAAACGTCCAGACTCCCTGGAAAGACGTATCCCTGATCCGTGACCGGTTGATTACTTCAACGGCGGTTATCGTCTCACGGATTCTATCAACATAGGTCCTCTTAACGCCGTAACCTGCGGGTATGCTGCCGCCGCGAATGAGCAGTTTCTTTTTAGTGTTCATCACGTCCCCGTACGTTGATCGCCACCGTTACCCGGATAACGCGCCTGACAGTTTTCGGATAATCTTTACACGCCGTATCCTTTCGCGAGAAAGTAAATGATCCTATCATAAATAAAAATGATGCGGTTATTCAGCTCCAGGGTTGTGTATATTTCAAGGGGCGACGCCAGTATTCTCTTTTTAATAACATGAGTCCATATCGTTTTCCTGCTGAGGGCAAGGGAGGTCAGCAATTCAGGAAGAGGTATGCCGGATTCTTTCAGTTCGGCCCCTATAAGGATGAACTCCGCATAGTCACTACCGCGTATTTCCCCCTGAAGATGCTTCTGCAGCGACACCAGTATCTTGCCATTGATCTGCCTGAGGACGCTCATGTGGCGATCAAGTATTGGCACCTTGACGTTTATCTCAGCGGACCACTTGCCGGTGATCTCCGCATTATCGGTGCTCAATATTTTTATCAGCACATTGGACAAAAAATTCTTCTGTTCATTCGTGACCTGGGTAAGGGAGTCAGAGGCGCTTATTTCAGGATAGAGCTGTTTGAAGGAATCGATCATCGCCCATGAGTCTTTATACAGATCGATATAAATCTTTACGGCCTTCTCATTGGAGGACCACGCCAGTTCCGGAAGCTCCATTATCGGAACATAGCGGGCATCCGTTGCGTCATCACCCGGTGCCACCGTTCCCCCGGTTACCTTCACCTCATAGGTCACGATGGCGAGACTTCCGTAAAAATAGTTATCGATCGTATCGACATCGATGAGCCTGATTATCTCGCCGCTAACGCCCGCCTCTTCCTGTAATTCCCGCAGGGCTGCTTCGCGCACTTCCTCCCCGGTTTCGGCAAATCCGATGGGAAGACACCACATGCCTTGATAAGGATCCTTTTTCCTCTTTACCAGAAGAATCTCCCGCTGATCATTAACCACGATCGTAGAAGCCACCGGAAGGGGATTTTCATAATAAAAGGTGCCGCAGGAAAGGCAAAAATCCCTGGATTTTCCGTCTTGTTCTTTACTGGTGATCCTGCTCCCGCAATAGGAGCAATATATTCTTTGTTTTTTCATGGTCAGTACTTGGGCTCAAAACACCTGAAAACGGCATCGTCTTTATTTAAAATGATGGTTCGATGCTCCGCGGTATAATCGATAATGTGCTGTTCCACGCATGAGACGATGGCATCCAGCTTTTCGGGCATTACTTCCATGACCTCCTTGTAGATCAGGTTCTTTTTCTTCTGCATATAGAATATGAAATCATTGACATGCTCGGCGGGAAAAACCATCGAATTGCTGTAATCCAGCCGTTCGACCTTTTTGAAATGTTTTTCAAGCTGGTATCTTCCTTCTTCAAGAGAAAAGGCCGAAAAGAGTCTGTTGATAACAGTTTCTTTTTCATCCAGGGAACCAACGCTTTTCATGCATGACCGGATAAATTGGATAGCCTCCTTCAGTGTATTCTTACTGTGGGTAACCGCAATGAAAACGCCGCCGGGAGCGAGCACCCGTGCTATATCCGGTATGAGATGCGGAAAAAAGTAGAGAGAATAACTCGTTATTATCATATCGAAGGAGCCCTGGGGCATTTCTTTTATTATATCCGCGCTGGCAGATATGAACTCTCCCGTATACTGAATTGATGATACAGAATGAAGGAAGGGCTCACGGTTGTTTTCAACCATGTCGATCCCGATAATAACCGCGCTATCATGGATCCTGCCTTTAAGTTTTTCTATAAAAAATCCGTACCCGCACCCGAGTTCCAGCACCTTTTTTGCATTGATGCAATTCAGATTGCTGAGAGCAACATCACGAATATCTCTCCTGTTTGATGAATATGTTTTAATAATATAACGGGTTAAAAGCAGGTCATGAACCTGTTCATAGGTCCGGGTTATATCGTTCCGGGAATATAGAGTGTTCTGTTCCATTTACTATTCCGTGATGCGAAAGAACTACTTACAGTATACAATCAATTATCTTTATTGACCAGAAATTGAGGAGCTATTCATGGGAGCAGGTGAAATTCCCCATCGATCAATCGGCGTACGGTATTGTAACCCTACAGCAATTCATAATCAACAATAAATCATATTTACCTGCATTATTCACAAATGATCAAGCAGTTATTAACAATTAATTGCAGTTATCAACAGGTTATGAGATATTTATCAAGAATTTCTAAAAATTTTTTTTCACAAATAATTAATGTAATTAATTGGTTGCCAAAAACACTTTGCTTTTTTATTAACAAGACATAATATCCAGTATGTGATACCCGTTGTTTTTTTCTTTTTATCACTTTTTGATAAAAATAATTATTCTGATAAAACTATATGAAATAAATAAATGTTTAATAAAATTTATAATACTGAACATTAATATACTTATACACATGGTTATTAACATTTGTGGATAAATGAGGGGGAAAGTGTGCCCAGAGAATTATGGAATAGCGTGTTGCATTCACTGGAATCCAGTGTTAACAAGCAATCCTTCAATATGTGGTTGAAAGATACTGAGCCGCTGTCTATTTCTGAAAATACACTCAAGATTAAAGTTATTGACGAGGTGACAAAAAGGCATATTTCCGAGCAGTATCTAAACCAGATTTCACTGAAACTAAAGGAAATCACCGGACTGCATTATATATGTGAATTTGTCACTTCAAATGGGTCAGGAACCGAACAATCTCAGAACAGTAACGGCTCCCAGGCCATGCCCACTACATCATATTTCAAGAGAGAACCGATGTCGACAGAATCCACCTTAAACCCAAAATATACCTTTGAGAATTTTGTCATTGGGCCCAATAACCAGTATGCCCATGCTGCAGCCTATTCCGTGTCACAGGCTCCCGGAACTCAAGTTAATCCCCTGTTTATTTACGGATCCACCGGTTTGGGCAAAACACACCTGTTGCAGGCCATCGGCAATTATATTAACCATGAAAAACCGTATTTAAAGGTCCTATTCGTATCAACCGGCGATTTCATAACGGAATTCATTAATGCCATCAGAAACAGGACCCAGGAAAGCTTCCAGATAAAATACCGCCATGTGGATATCCTGTTAATAGACGATATTCAGTTTCTTGAAAACAAGGAAGAGACCCAGAATGAATTTTTTCAGGTCTTCAACTCGCTTCACGGAAACAAGAAGCAGATCGTCATCTCCAGCGATCGGCCGCCGAAACAGATAGCGACACTGGCTGACCGTCTGCGCACACGTTTTGAATGGGGAATGATAACGGATATACAGGCACCGAACCTTGAAACCCGCGAGGCCATCCTGAGGGACAAGGCTGAAAAGGAAAAACTGGTCATTTCCGATGAAGCTTTTAATTATATAGCCCGCAGGATCAAATCCAATATCAGGGCCCTCGAAGCCGCTGTCAGTAAACTGAAAATGATATCCCAGTTCACCAGGGAAGAGATATCCATAGATATGGTAAAACTTCATCTTAAAGAACTGTTTGATGTTGATTCCAATAAAATGGTATCAATCGGGGACATCATAAACAAAGTATCGGAAAAGTTTGACGTATCCCAGGAAGACCTGAAGTCAAAAAGCAGGCACAGCAGGATCATTCAGCCCAGATTCATCGGCATGTATCTTGCCCGTGACCTTGCGGGCATGACGACTACCGATATTGGAAAGGAATTTGGCGACAGGGACCATTCAACGGTTATCAATGCCTGTAATAAAATCATGGAAGACATGAATAACGATCCTGAATTTAAAGAGCTTATCAACGATCTTATTATTGAACTGAAAAGTTAATCCGTTGTTAATATTTGAGTCATAACCTGTTAATAGCGCTGGATACCATTGCCTATATCTTCGTTTGACCGTGTAAAAATTGATACGGATACGTTTTTTCGAATGTTATAAAAAGTTATCAACAATGCGTAATTTTGCTAACTGCTGGAAATATCAGAGGTTATGAAGATATCAACATAGTTTATTCACTACTACTACAACTCATTAATGTAATTTTATAATTAATAGCATAAGAAGGAGCCCGTAATGGTTATCAAGATCGATAAAGAATCATTGTTCAAATCCATCAACATCGCCGATTCAATCATATCATCAAAGAATATCAATACGGTTATTGCCAATTGTCTTTTCAATATATCAAAAAATTCAATCGAGCTTATTTCGACCGATAACGAGATAGCCATCAGAACAAAAGTTGATGCCCAGGCTGACAAGCAGATGACCTTCGCTGTAAATGGGAAGAAATTTTCAAGCATCCTGAAAGAATTGCCCAATGACGAATTATCAATAAACGTCAATGATTCCCTTTCCATAAATATTACGTCAAAATCGAAGGAAGTTAAGGGTCATTATACGCTGATAGGCCTGGCTGCCGATGATTTTCCCGAGATCCCGCATTTCGTTGAGGAGAATTCAATAGAAATCGACCAGGGAATGCTGAAGGAAATTATCAGAAAAGTTATCTATGCCGCATTGAACGATACGATCAAGCCTGTTTTTAACGGTATATTTTTTATTTCAGACGCCAAGGGAAACATGACCGCCGTTTCCACTGATTCAAGAAGGCTTGCGCTGATCAGCCGGACGGTTCAAAAGGATATCAAGTTTGGAGATGGGATAATTATTCCGCTGAAAACAGTTAATGAAGTATACCGGCTTCTTGAATCTTCCGGGACCTGCCGGTTTGCGTATACTAACAACCAGTGTTTTTTCAAAATTGGAAACACTGAAATAATTTCTCGGATTGTTGATGGCCAGTTCCCCAACTATAAGCAGGTTCTGCCGAAGGAACATATGCTGGAAATAGAAGTTGAAACAAAAAAGCTCTATGATTCAGTAAAACGGGCAATGATTTTCACCAGGGAACCGGCCAATAAAATCATCGTTAATATTTCAAACAACAAGATCGTCATACAGGCGAGCACACCCGAACTGGGAGAAGCGGAAGAGGAGATAGATGTCAAAACGAGCAAGGATGAAAAAATATCCATCGGCATCAACGCCCAGTTTCTGATTGAAGCCTTAAAAGAAGTGGATTCTGATAATATCAAATGCGGCATCACCGGGCAGATGAGTCCTGTTACGATAACACCTGCGAATGATACAAGCTACATATCTATAATCATGCCCATTCAGATTAAATCGTCTCAGAGTGATTAGACAGTAACTTTTCAATACATGATCAAAGGCGTAGTACCACAATCATATGTTTATCAAGGAGCTGACAGCAAGAAACTTTAGGAACTATGGATCTCTGGCCATCTCATTTGCACCGGGAATCAATTTTATCATAGGTAATAACGGCGTCGGGAAGACGAATATACTTGAAGCGATTTCAATTGCGTCGAATATCAAAACATTCAGGAATATTCATGATTCAGAAATAATAAAATGGAATGAGGATTCCTATTACTGCTCGGCTATCATTGGAGAATCGGGTGACCGGGTATTTGAGGTCGGTTGTACAATTTTCCAGGATAAAATAAAAAAAAGGCTTAAAATCGACGGAAAAGAAATAAAGAGCGCCGGTGAGTATTATGGCAGATTCCTGACCGTCACCCTCTCCCCCATTGATATAAATATAGTTAACGGCGCTCCTGAAGCGAGGCGAAGATTTTTCGACAGCGTCATATCAAAAATTGATGCTTCATATTTCGATACCCTCAATGAATTCAAAAAAATTCTCGTGTCCCGCAACAGAATCTTGAAAGATATAAAAATAAACAATATCAGCAGGAACCAGCTGGACGTGTGGGACACGATGTTCAGCGAAAAAGCTCACTCCATTGCAGCTAAACGTTATTCATTTGTCGAGAGGTTCAACAGCGTATTCCGGGATTATTATGGCAATATTGCTGAAAGTGATGACCCTCCCCGCATCGAATACGACGGTACCACAGGGAGGGACGACGCCCAGGCCATTCTGGAAAAGCTGCAGCAGTCAAGGCCCAGGGACATACTTCTGGGTTCCACCGGGATAGGTCCCCAGCGGGACGATTTTATTCTTGAAAACGAAAGCGGAAACAGATTTATCAATTATGCCTCCCAGGGCCAGAGAAGGACAGCAGCGGTAGCATTGAAGATTGCCGAATGCATTTTGATTGAGGAAGAAATGGGCAAAAAATCGGTGATTCTCGTGGATGATATTTTTTCTGAACTTGATGAAAAACGGCGTTCGAAAATGATCGATATTCTCTGCCGCGGCAACCAGATCATTTTCACCATGGTCCATTTTAATCCTGAAAAACTCCATAAATTCGGAATCTATAAGGGATATTATGTCGAGGCCGGCGGTTTGATTAGAGAGTTATAGAATTAACCGGTGATGTTGATGTTAATTTTGAAATTAGAGCCACTTGTATGAAATTCAGGATTAAAGAAAAAAGAAAAAACGGTCTATATTCATTTGACAGCCTGCTTCCTGACATAATTCATGAATTTGAGCTAGAAAAATCGTTTACAATTGAAGAATTAGTATCACAATGGTACTCTATTGTTGGAGACATAATATCAACGCACAGCAAACCTGATCGGATTTATAAGGATATTCTGTTTGTAAGCGCCGATCATTCTGTCTATGCCAACGAGATTATTATGATGAAGGATGTCATACTTAAGAAAGTGAGCGAGCACTTTCCCTTTAAGGCGATCCGTGACATAAAAGTTGAAATCAAATCCATACGGTGGTAAGGCTGTTTCGCATGTTTATCCATATTGGGAATAACATATGCATTTCTGATAAAATACTGATGGGAATTTTTAATCTCGACACGTTACTGCTGTCTCGTGATAATGATCATATCACCAGCAGGGTCGACCGCGGAGATAAAACTATTGCTATTGACCGCAATAATACTATACTATCCAGCAACGTAAGTCCATTTACCGTGATTAAACGAACAACACTGGATGAAGATTTCGTTTGGAGAAGAACCAATGTCCAAGAATTATAGTGCTGATAAAATTCAGGTGCTGGAAGGCCTTGAAGCGGTCCGCAAGCGGCCTGCCATGTATATCGGATCAACCGACGGATACGGTCTCCACCATCTCGTGTATGAAGTTGTCGACAACTCTATCGACGAGGCCCTGGCCGGATTCTGTGATTCCATTACCGTGGTTATTCACCAGGATAATTCAGTAGAGGTCATCGATAACGGACGGGGGATCCCCGTCGATCCTCATCCCACCCTGAAGATATCCGCACTGGAAGTCGTCATGACAAAGCTCCATGCCGGCGGCAAGTTTGAAAATGAATCGTACAAGGTTTCGGGCGGCCTCCATGGGGTCGGCATATCGGTGGTGAACGCTCTTTCTAAAGAACTGACCGTTGAGGTAGCCCGGGACGGAAAGCGGTATACTCAATCATATAAACGGGGGATCCCCACCGGAAAGGTTAAATCCATCGGTGAATCGAACAAGACCGGTACCAGGACCATATTCTGGCCCGATGATCAGATTTTTGAGACAACGGAGTTCAACTTTGATACCCTGTCCAAACGCATGCGCGAACTGGCGTTTCTCAATGCCGGCGTAAAGATCACGCTCCGCGACGAGCGCAAAAAAGGAAAAGAGCATGTTTTTCAATTCAAGGGCGGCATTGTTTCCTTCGTCCAGTATCTGAACGAGTCAAAGACCCCGATAATTAAAAAACCAATTTATCTGCACACCGTAAAAGGGCCGGTGGATGTTGAGATTGCACTTGAATATATCGACACCTATACAGAAACGGTTTTCACATATGCGAATAATATTAACACCCGTGAGGGCGGCACTCACCTAGTCGGCTTCAAGTCCGGGCTCACCAGGGTCATCAACGAGTATATGAAAAAGGAGATTAAAGGGGATAAAAACGTGACCCAGCTCAGCGGTGATGACGTCCGGGAAGGCCTGGTCGCCATTGTGAGCGTGAAGCTCCCCAATCCCCAGTATGAAGGCCAGACCAAAATGAAGCTCGGCAACGGCGAGATAAAGGGACTGGTCGAATCCATCGTAAATGAGAACCTGAGCCTTCATTTTGAAGAAAACCCGCAGGACGCGAAAAAAATCATAGAAAAATGCATGCAAAGCGCCCGTGCCCGCATTGCGGCAAAAAAGGCGCGCGATCTGACCAGGCGCAAAAGCGCGCTGGAGAACGATACGCTTCCCGGCAAGCTGGCGGACTGTTCCGAGCGTGAAGCGGCACAGTGCGAGCTGTACCTGGTTGAGGGCGATTCCGCCGGCGGCTCCGCCAAGCAGGGCCGGGACCGCAACTTCCAGGCAATCCTGCCCCTCAGGGGAAAAATCCTCAACGTGGAAAAATCGAGGCTCGACAAGATCCTTTCCAACGAGGAAATAAAGACGATCATAACCGCAATCGGGACCGGCATCGGTGAGGATGAATTCGCCATTGACAAAGCACGATATCATAAGATCATCATCATGACCGACGCGGATGTTGACGGCGCACACATCAAGACCCTGCTCCTGACGTTTTTTTTCCGCTATATGCCGGATATTATCAAGCAGGGATATTTGTATGTCGCCAAGCCCCCCCTTTACAATATCAAGATCGGCAAGGAATCGTTCTATGCCTACAACGATGATGAGCGGGATAAGATACTCAAGGGCCATGACAAGTCCAAGGCGACGGTACAGCGGTATAAAGGTCTCGGCGAGATGAACCCCGAGCAGCTCTGGGAAACGACCATGGATCCCCAGAAGCGGACCCTGATGCAGGTGTGCATCGATGATGAGGTTGAGGCTGAAGAAGCGTTTTCAATATTGATGGGGGACGCTGTGGAACCTCGCCGAAAATTTATCGAAGAGAATGCAAAGAATGTTCAGAACCTCGATCTCTAACATTCATGGTTTGTTCCCGATTGGGTGACGGCGGGAACGGTTTGAAATAATTACAGGGGGAGTGTAGCGACGTGCCAAAGAAAAAATCTGAAGGCGGCGAATTATTCAAGGAGAATATCGTCGCGGTTGAAATAGAAGACCAGATGCGGAATTCCTATCTCGACTATGCCATGAGCGTCATAGTCGGCCGGGCCCTGCCGGATGTCCGCGACGGTCTCAAACCGGTTCACCGGAGGATCCTGCACGCCATGAACGAGCGGGCATGGAGGAGCGACCGTCCCTATGTCAAGTCAGCCAAAATAGTCGGTGAGGTTCTCGGTAATTATCACCCCCATGGCGACAAGGCCGTGTATGACACCATGGTGCGCATGGCCCAGGATTTCTCCATGCGTCATCCGATCATCGACGGTCAGGGAAACTTCGGCTCCGTTGACGGCGACCCCGCGGCTGCCTACCGGTACACGGAGGCGCGCCTTAATAAAATAGCAGAGGAATTGCTGAAGGACATCGATAAGGAAACCGTGGATTTTAATCCCAATTTCGATGAAACAAAGATGGAACCGCAGGTGCTGCCGGCTTCCTTTCCCAATCTTCTCGTCAACGGCTCGGAAGGAATCGCGGTAGGCATGGCGACCAAAATACCTCCTCACAATCTCGGCGAGGTAGTCGACGCCACCATCGCCCTCATTGATGATCCCGGGCTCAGCGTAAAACAGCTTATGAAGTACATCCAGGGCCCCGACTTTCCCACCGGCGCCACCATCATGGGAACCGACGGGATTTACAAGGCCTATACCACCGGACGCGGCAGTATCATGGTGCGGGGCAAACTGGACGTGGAGGAAAACAAGAAGGGCCGCGAGAACATCATAATTTCGGAAATACCGTACCAGGTAAACAAGGCGGTTTTCATCAGCCGCATAGCAGAACTGGTGAATGCAAAAGTGATTGAGGGGATAGGAGAGCTCAGGGATGAATCTGACCGCAAGGGCATGAGGATCGTCATCGGCCTGAAAAAGGACGCCAATACGAGCATCATCATCAATCAGCTCTACAAGCACACGGCTCTGCAGACGTCTTTCGGCGTCATCATGCTCGCCCTGGTGGACAACGTCCCCCGGGTCCTCGACCTGAAGGGGATCATCACCAATTATATCGGCCACCGGAAAGAAGTCGTCATACGAAGGACACGGTTCGAGCTGAAAAAGGCCGAGGAGAGGGCCCATATACTGGAAGGCCTGAAAATTGCCCTGGATAACATCGATGAAGTCATTAAGATCATCCGGGGATCCAAGGACCCGGACGAGGCGGCCAAAAAGCTCATCAAACGCTTTTCATTGTCGGAGCTGCAGGCAAAGGCCATCCTGGACATGCGCCTGCAGCGTCTCACCAGCCTTGAAGTGCACAAGATCGTTGAAGAGCTGAACGCGCTCCACAAGCTCATCAAGGAACTCAGGGCCATACTCAAGAGCGAAGCGAAGATCTTTGAGCTGGTGAAAAAGGAGCTCCTCGAGGTAAAGCAGAAGTACGGCGATAAGCGGAAAACCGAGATCGTGAAAGGGGGGGAGACATCGACGGACTTCGACGTCGAGGACCTCATCGCCGACGAGGACATGGTCATCACCATAACCAATGACGGCTTCATCAGGCGTCTCCCGGTGGACACCTTTAAGAAGCAGCGGCGGGGCGGCAAGGGCGTCAGCGCGATAACGACAAAGAGGGAGGACTTCATCAAGATGATGACCGTCGCGTCGACCCACGACGTGATCTTTCTCTTCTCGAATAAAGGCAAGATTTTCGCCCTGAAGGCCTATGAAATACCCCTGGCATCCAAGACGAGCCGCGGCAAATCGTTGAAGGGGATCATAAACCTCTCGACCGACGAGAACATAACCGCCATTTGTTCGATTGATAATTTTGAAAGCGACAAATATCTTTGCATGGTGACCAAGTTCGGTATCCTGAAAAAGACCGACCTGAACGTGTTCCAGAACGCCAAGAAGGGCGGCATCATCGCCTTGAACCTGAAAAAGAACGATGAACTGGTCGACGTCAAGGTCGTTGATAAAGGAGATGATATCGTCATTGCGTCCCGGGGCGGCAATCTTCTCAGGACGAACCTGATGAAGATGAGGTCCATGGGTCGGAATGCCGCGGGCATCATCGGCATGCGTCTGGCCAAGGACGACGTGATCATGGGCATTGACCTGGTGAAGAAGAACTCCTCTCTCTTTGTCATCACGGAAAAGGGATACGGCAAGAGGGTTGATTACAAGAATTTTGCCAATAAGGGCCGCGGGGGCAAGGGTATGGCCTATGTCAAGGTCACCGATAAAAATGGCTTTGCCAACGGGGTAAAATCCGTGTTTGACAGCGATGAGATCATCATCACGTCAAAGAACGGGATGGCGATCCGTCTCCTGGCGGAAGACGTGTCCATGCAGGGACGGGCGACCGTAGGCGTCAAGCTCCTTGACCTCAAGGACGATGATTACGTGACGGATTTTGCCGCAATCAGCGAATAGGCATGTTGACGCCGGGCGCGTCGGAAAGAGATGAATGCCCCGGTGTCCTACTTGAACTTCTCGTGGAACATTTCCTTGTTGAGAATGATATAGGTGTATCCCTGTTCCGTCAGAAACAGCTGCCGGTTGTGGGCGAATTTCTCTTCAACTGAATTGGACGTGATGATGGTATAGAAGTATGCCTTGTTGTCCCCTTTTTTAGGACGCAGAATCCTCCCGAGCCGCTGGGCTTCTTCCTGGCGCGATCCGAAAGTTCCCGATATCTGGATGGCGACATTGGCGTCGGGCAGGTCTATGGAAAAGTTCGCCACCTTTGACACCACCAGTATCTTGATCGTTTCTTCCTTGAATAACCGGTACAGCTCTTCCCGTTCCGTGATGGACGTGCTCCCGGTGATCATCGGGAATTTAAAATGGTCCGCTATTTCCTTGAGCTGTGAAATATACTGTCCTATGATAAGAATGTTGGAATTGCCGTGATGTTCTATTATTGTTCCGACGATCTTGTTTTTTTCATGGTTTTCTGAGGCTATCCTGAATTTCTCCCGGTCCTTTGCCAGCGAGTACTTCATCCGGAGATCATCCGGAAGGTCAATCCTGACCTCGGTGCACAGGGCCTTCGCGATCCAGTTTGATTTTTCCAGAGTCTTCCACGGCATGTCAAATTTCTTCGGACCGATGAGGCTGAACACGTCAGCTTCCATGCCGTCTTCACGTATCAGGGTTGCGGTGAGGCCCAGTCGTCTCTTGGACTGGATTTCAGACGTCATTCTGAACACCGGGGCAGGGAGGAGGTGGACCTCGTCATATATGATAAGTCCCCAGTTCTTGGAATTAAACAGGTCGAAGTGAAGGAACGGCCCGTTTTTGTCCTTGCGGTATGTCAGGATGTTGTATGTCGCAATGGTGATGGGACGGATCTCCTTTTTTTCTCCGGAGAATTCGCCTATCTGATCCGCTTCAAGGTAGGTTTTATCAAGGAGTTCCTCTTTCCATTGGCGGAGGGCAATGGTATTGGTCACCAGGATCAGGGTTTCCGTTGAAAGAAGATTCATGATGGCGATGCCGACAATGGTCTTGCCTGCCCCGCAGGGCAGGACGACTATGCCGCTCCCGCCCTCGGGGCCGCCGCCGCGGTAGAAGGCATTGACCGAGCTTTGCTGGTAATCGCGTATCCGGAACGTCTGCCCTTTTAACGAGACATCCTTCAGCGTTATATTGCACGGATCACCGTCTTCATATCCCGCAAGGTCTTCCACAGGGAAGCCGATTTTTATCAGGGCTTGCTTGATGTGACCGCGGTAATTTTTTCTGATCTTTATCCGGTTATCATCAATCCGGGCATCAATGAATTGCTGGATCTTTTTCGTGTTGCAGATCTCATTGAGGAGTATAGCGTCACTGGATACCAGAAAAATATCAGTATCCTGCGGCACCAGCTTGAGAAGACCGTAACGGCGCATCTGATCCTTGATGGTGGTGTTGACGATGTCCGGTATATCATACCGTGAATAATGCTTGAGAATGTTGATGATATCCTGGTACGACAGTCCTGATGCGGCGGCATTCCAGAGGGAGAGGGGTGACACTTTATACGTATGGATATGTTCGGGGCTTTTTACAAGTTCTGAAAATTGTGCTATGGAGTCTCTGGCATTTTCAAAATCAGGATTATCAACTTCCAGTAAAAGGGTGTTATCGCTTTGAATGATTAAGGGTTTGGACATGTATTTTTCGTTACCTTGTATGGTGTTTTATAGTGCCGCTGTTGTTGTTCCCGTGTGCCAGTTCTGAAGAATGGCATTGCCCAAAGAGTCACTTTGTAATAGTGGCGGTCTGATTTTTGTCAACCCTTAAATTGACGGGTATGGAAAAAACGTCCTGAAATTTTCGCCAGGATTTCGAGCGGATTAATTAATATTCTTTTTGGGGTAGAGTATTTTTTCTGCTTCCATCAGCGAGAGAAAAAGCCCCATCGGGTCATCATAGAGGGTCAATTCTTCTCCGAATCCGATACCAGACTGGGCGGGGATTTCAATAATGGATAGGCCGAAATAATGTGCCTGTATCCAGAGCTGCAGCAGCAGGCTGTGATTGAATTCCGTAAGTTCCATTTCCTTCAAAGCCTCGAGGCGGATGGCCAGAATGCCGGATAGGGGATCAGTAATGTCAAAACCGGTGAAGTCCCTTATTTGCGACGAAAGGTCGGATGTCAGGGAAATATATTCCTGCGGGATATCGGCGTACTCATAGTTCTCCAGTATCCTACTGCTGTTTACAATATCGTATCCGTAATTGATATTGTCCATGAGCTCCTGTATCTCGGCTTTAAATTTATTATCATTCAGATTGAGTATGATGGCAATATCATAGCCCAGATCACGGGCATATTCGCATCCCGTGATTATTGCGGCTCCAATGCCCAGGTTCTGTTCGTGCTTGATATATTTAAGCCATTCATGTTCCTTGATTATGCTGTAGGTGGTATCCGTGGAACCGTCATCGATCATCAGAATATCACCCCTGATGTCTTCCAGAAGGGGAAGGTTCTGTATAATCTGTTTGCACTGGTTGTAAACAGGGATTATTATGAGCTGTTTAGATTCCATAGTATTCCGATACCAATTAATATAGTTTTGAATGCAGATAAATTCAACTCGAAATGCGACAATTGTCTTTAAACTGTCAATTCAATTCTCAGATAATTAAGGATGTCATGTTAATATTTTCTTGACTAACCATCCCTTAAATTCGATATTCTAGGTGCATCATTACAAATCACAACTATAGGGGAGAAATGGACATTAATTATCGATATTATGAACAGAGTGGGATTGGTATATTTGAATTCCTGCGCGATAAATTGATTTTTGATGAATCCACTGGAGCCGTCGATGATATTAAGAACATCATTACCAAAAAAAATTTACCGAGTTTTATTTTCAATTTAAAAAAAATCGCCGCCATTGATTCAGTAGGAATCGGATACTTTATTGCAATTAAGAATGCCGCTTCGAAAAAGAACTCCACCTTGTTCCTGGTAAGCGAAAGCGAGCTCGTATTGAAAGTTCTGCATATTACCAGAATGGACTCTTTTTTCAAGATTTTTCGAAGCATGGATGAAGCCGTTTCGTCTGCATCGGTGCTGAAATAGGTGATTTCAATATAACTGCACTAATTCCGATAATTATTCAGGGAGATTCGGGATTCCAGAATTGACGGATTATCATGAATAATTATTATATGTAAAAGAGCATGATTGATACTAAACGGGATATAAGCGTTCTCATTGTTGATGACGATACATTGGTTCTGCGGACCATATCAAAAATTCTTGAGGTTTCCGATGAAAGCTATTTTATCGAGACCGCGACCAACGTAGACAGGCTTCTGGATCTCGTCAGCAAGACCTACTGGGATACGATACTTCTGGATCTTTCCATACCCCTTCATGACGGAGACAGTCCGGACCCGAAAAACGGATTGCATGCCCTGGATGTGCTGAAGACCGAGTACAACATAACAACACCCATCATCGCCATCACCGGATATAATGAAGTAGAGCTTTCGGATATCGTTCTTGATAAGGGAGCGTATTATTTCCTGAATAAACCCGTCCATGCAAAATACCTTTCAGCCATTGTCAAGAATTCAACCCGTTTCCAGATGTCGGGCTTTGACGGTCTTACCGGGCTGCTGAACCGTAAAACCTTTGAGGAACGGCTTAAATCGGAATTTGAAAGGGTAATACGAAAAAACAGGAATAACGAAAGCCTGTGCGTTAACGGGGAAGCGACAAAATCATCCCTGTCGATAGTGTATCTTGACTGTGACAATTTCAAGCAGATCAATGACTCCTACAGCCACCTTGCTGGCGATATGATTCTCAAGAAGATAAGCAGCGCCTTTATGGATGAAAGCGTGTATCGTCCTTTGAATGGGAACGGACAGGCCTTCAAATTTATCATCCGGCCCTATGACCTGGCTGCTCGGTTCGGCGGCGATGAATTCTGCATATTCCTGCCTGAAACAGACCATCTCAGTGTCCTCACGGTTGCCCGAAGAATTCGTGATATGCTGAAAAATATCACAATTGCTGATATTGTCGGCAGTGAACAGAGCATTCCAGATGTTTCAACTATCTCTGTATCAATAGGGATTGCAACATATCCCTATCCGAACAATATAAGCAATTATGAAGAACTGATCACCCTGGCTGATTATGCCATGTATGGCTCCAAAATTGAGAAAAAGGGAGATATTTTCGGATATAACCAGTCGGGAACACTCGTCAATTTTGATCTGTAACAGCTGATTGAGGGACGCTCCGGTCTCAGTGCCAGTGCATCGCTTTCCCCGGCAAATCGAAAATTCTTGACAGCACTATGATATAACAGCCTAGTGTGGACAGGTTTATATTCCGCGGCGGTCTGGACAATGAAAGAAAAAAACAAAACCTTTGTGTCCTTTGATACGGCATACAGGCAGATCCTTGAGTCCGTTACAGAAGGCGGCTTGGAAATGGTTCCTCTTGGCGATGCTTTCGGCAGGATACTGTACCAGGACATCAGGTCTGAAATCAATATTCCGCCCCTTGATAATTCAGCCATGGATGGGTTCGCATTGCACTGGAGCGATACCAGGGGAGCAACCAGGGACAGTCCGGTGGAACTGAGGGTGTGCGGAGAGATACAGGCCGGCGGCGATTTTAACAATGTCAGAGTAGAAAGGCGTTCGGCGGTGCGTATTATGACCGGCGCGCCGATTCCGGATGGGGCCGACGCAGTGATTCCGGTGGAATACATCCAGGAAGACGCTTCCCGCGGAACGATTGCTGTTCTGCTGGAATTACGGCAGCATGAAAACATACGCTATGCCGGCGAAGACATTAAAGCCGGACAGGTTGTTTTAACGAAAGGAACAAAATTGCGGTCTGCAGAAACCGGTCTCCTCGCTTCGCTCAATATAAGTGATATTCCCGTGTTCCAGAAACCCAGAGTTGCTATTATATCCACCGGAGATGAAATCGCAGAAGTGGGCGCTGATCTTAAACCGGGGCAGATCAGAAATTCGAATGCCTATACCCTTTCCTCTGAAATAAAAAAATATAATGGCCTGCCCCATTATATCGGGATCGCCAAAGATTCGATGTCCGATGCCAAGGAATTATTCGCTAAGGCGCTGGAATATGATATGGTAATTTCCACCGGCGGCGTATCGATGGGAAAATATGATCTCGTCAAGGATGTCCTCAGGGAACTGGGCGCGGAAATTTCCCTTGAAACTATCAGAATGAAGCCGGGAAAGCCGGTAATTTTCGGATCTAGGGAAAAGACCCTTGTCTTTGGCCTGCCGGGAAACCCCGTTTCAACCATGGTCTCCTTCATTGAATTTGTCCGGCCGGCCCTTCTCAAGATGAGCGGGGCCCGGTATCTCAAGAAACCGGAATTGCTGGCAATTTCTGATGATGATTTGAATAAAAAAGCGGGCAGGAGAGAATTCCTGAGAGGTTTTTTTTCTATTGTTGATGGCATGGTTCATGTTACAACAACGGGGCCGCAGGGGTCGGGAATTCTTCGTTCCATGAGCGAGGCGAATTGTCTCATCGTTCTGGGAGAGGACTCGACCGGATGCAGGAAAGGCGATCGGGTGCTGATTCAGCTAATAAATCATGAGGAATTTGCTTGAGTAGGGGCAAAGGTATTGTTTTAATCTCCGGCGGTCTCGATAGCCTGCTTGCGGCGCGGATACTGATGGATCAGGATCTTGACCTGATCGGATTCTACGGTGCCCTGCCCTTTGTCGCTCCCGATGCGGACCCGGCGTCTTTAAAACCGGTACTGCTGGCTTCTCAAATAAATCTTACGGTCCATGTCCACCGCTGCGGCAGGGAATATATCGAAATCCTGCGCAATCCTCCCCATGGCTACGGGAAGCATATGAATCCCTGCATTGACTGCCATATGTACTTTATCAAGAAAGCTGCTGAAATGATGAGGGATTGCCGGGCCGATTTTGTCGCAACCGGCGAGGTCGTGGGACAACGTCCCATGTCTCAAATGCGCCATACCATGAACCACATTGAAAGGCAGACCGGGCTGAAGGGCCGCCTGCTCAGGCCTCTTTCCGCGAAATTGCTCAAGCCGACGATCCCTGAAGATGAAGGTATCGTCAACCGGGACCTCTTGTTGGGCATCAACGGCAGGTCCCGGAAAGACCAGTTCGATCTTGCCCGCAAGTATAACATTGCTGAGTATGAATCACCCTCCGGCGGCTGTCTTTTCACTGACCGGTTTATCTCCCGGAGAGTGAGCGACCTGCTGACGCATGGCGGGGATGTCGATACTGTCGATTTCTATTTGCTGACCATTGGCCGGCATTACCGTATTAGCGATGCTGCTAAAATAATAGTATCGAGAAACGAACGGGAGAATAATGAACTCGTGAAGTACCGACCGGTTTCGGATGGTTTCTGCTTACCGGATTTCAAGGGGCCCGCGGTATATGTGAAAGGTAACATCACCGAAAAAGACATGGAATTGATCGGATCGATTATGCTGCGCTATGGCAAGGTTGAAGACGGGGTTCCGGCCATCACCATAAGCGCCCGTGGCGGCATGATAACGAGAGCAATCGCTGAAAATGCGATTTCAGATGAAGAACTGGAAAGGCTGAGAATTTGATATGGCGGTATGGCGCAGGAAAAAGGTCATATCTTTTCTGGTGTCCGGCAGCGGGCTTATTTTTTCATCCGTGGCGCAAAAGATTACCAACAATGAAATCAAAGCCAGAACTGGCTGTGTCGTAACAGACAATGCCTCGGCACAGGTATTGATCAGGGCCAGGAAGATGAAAATCCCCGCTTTTTTTATCGATCCTGAGCGCTATGCGTCAAGAGAAGAACATGAAAATGTGATAATTGAGTTGTTTGAGAAATGTGGTACCGATCTGATCGTCACCGCCGGTTATCTGCGCCTGCTGTCGCGGCATTTCGTTTCGTATTACCGGGACAGGATCATCAACATCCATCCATCCCTTCTCCCGGCATTCCCGGGAATTCACAGCCAGAGAAAAGCCCTTGAGCATGGCGTCAAAATAACCGGATGCACCGCCCACTTTATTGATGAGGGGATCGATACGGGGCCGATTATCATGCAGAGGGCGGTCATGGTTCTGGAACATGATACCGAGGAATCATTATCGTCGAAAATACTGCAGGAAGAATACAACCTCATTGCCGAATCGGTGAAATTGTTCTGCGAAGACAGGCTGGAAATTATTGCAAATAAAGTCGCGGTCCGGTAAAAGCCCCTTACGGCTACTGCCGCTGGAATTTTTTCTTCAATCCCTTATCGTGAATCTGATAGTATATCATTAATCCGTCGGCGGTCTTCATTTGCTCAATAATTTTACCGTTTTTAAGGGGCAGATCAAACTCATCGCGAATCTTTACGATATCTGTATACCTGCTGTTGTTTCTGACTCTTACATCAACGATATCCTTTAAAATCTTGTGTTTGGCTGCATTTACGGCATCATCTTCGGTTTTATCGGTTACCTGAACGGTATACGTATCCTCGTCGCTCCACCCGGTTGCAGCCGGCTTGGCTGCATGATTGGTGGGAACCGTGTTACTGGCACAGGAAATGGCAGTCGAAATAAGAAAAAGCCATATAACTTTTTTCATAATAAGCACCACGGTTTCAATTTTTTAGAACTTTTACCCATATTTAATAATCTAATAAACTGACAGAATATTTCAAGAACAAAATTGAGAAACGGGACCAAAAGAAAAACGACGGGAAAGAATGGATTACCGACGAGGTGACTTTCATTGTCAGTGCGTTGAGAGGGAATATATTTTGCCAAAAATAGTTGACTTTTTGTTTAAAATGGGGGGAATGATGGTAACATTTTCATCATAAGGAGCGTCATGTGATAATTGAAATTTTACTTATCTATATTGTTTATTTACTGATCATAGTCCTCGGAAGCTATTATGTGAACCTGTATTTGACCAAGGATCAGTTTACCAAAGATGAATTAAAAGATGTTATGCCGTATCTGACAAAATTGTGGAACAGGATAACGACTTCCTATTCATTATCCATCATGCTGATATGCCTCTGCGTGGCTTCCCTTATCGGTATCCTGCTGCCGATGCTGTCGCAGCACTGGTTTTTAAATTCTGCGATCATTTTTATTGTCATGTTCTTTACGTTTCCCCTGGCAAAAAAGAATTATGACATGGCACGCATTACCACGGGTGGGTCATTCGCAGATACTGCCATGAGCATTTTTGTGAAATACAACAGCGTCATATTGGTCGGTTTCGGGACCGGGACGGCGACAGGAATCATGTACGCCTGGGGAGTTTATAAAGCGATAAATTTCCTATGGTTCCTTATTAACTTGATTCTGTTGACAATATTTATCGGAATGGTGATCAGAGATATTGATGCCCAATGATGCATGAACGGGCGCGAGTTGAATGGCAGGTTATCGGAATAAAGTAAATTATTACTGATTTTATGTTGACATCGGCCAGAATCGGTATTAATATGATAACCAATTAAAAGGGCAATATATAATATAATTACGAGAAGGTGAACGCGGGTTCCTCCGTAAAGATTTCGTGGCACATCAATATATTCCAGAAAGAATTTAATTTAATAAAAGTTATTAGGAGGATGTTAGATGAAGAGGTTCATAATATTTGCATTAATACTAACGGCTGGTCTCCTTATGGCATTGACATCATGCAGCAGCAAGAAGATCGGCGGGACTGTTGAAGGCGAATCGTATACCATGGAAGGCTGGATTGATGATGATACGTATCAACTGGCCGCGGCAGGCGTTCCTACCAAGACCCTGACCAATGTTGTCCAGAGGAAAGAAGCCTCCAAGCGGGCCGCCATCCTCAATGCGCAGTATCAGGTAATCGAGAAATTCAAAGGCTCAAAGATTGAAGGAGCATCCGGCATGGAGAATTTTGAAATGACCGGCATAGCGGTAGCTCAGGAGCTCAAGGCAATCGCCAAAGGCGGTTCCGTGAAAAAAGTGACTTGGGATGAAGAGCAGAACTGCGAGATCATTTACGTTGTTCATGCCAAAGGCCTGAAGAAAAAGGTTTCTGCGGCTAAGTGGGATTAATAAGCTACTAAAGATATAAACAAGAAAGGCCATGAAATTCATGGCCTTTCTTGTTATGTATGATTGCTAGTCCTGGCAGCGTCCTACTCTCCCACACAGTTACCCATGCAGTACCATCGGCGATGAGAGGCTTAACTTCTGTGTTCGGAATGGGAACAGGTGTTTCCCTCTCTCTATAACCACCAGGACTTACCATAAGAAATTTATTCTAATAATTGTCAATAATAAAAATCATAATTTTTTAAAAAAGTTAAAAAATTGAGGTAATTGTTTATAAGATTTAAAGATGATAATGTAGGAAAAATTCATGAGTAGTTAGCCAGGCAAGGCATTCTTCATAACTGTTTGATATTGTATTGTTGTTTATGGATAAACAGTTTTAATGAGAGAAGTTTTTTTTAAATTTAAATAAATAATCGATGGCAGTGTCAGTCTCTCCTTTCAAAAGATGACACAGGCTGAGAGAAATAAGATGATCGCCGCTGATGCTTGTTTTATTTTTTAATAGATCAATTTTATTGTCAATGGTTCCGTATTTATCAGTCAATGAGTCAACCGGTATTGACTTGATGAATTCATCGAAATACCGGTACCCGTCGGCTTTCTGCTTAATTATCTTTATTTCTTTCACGGTCTCCTCAATCCTGCCGGTTTTCATCAGAATATCCGATTTCAGCTCGCGAAGTTTAATGTTGCCTGCGTCAAGGTACAGGATCCGGTTCAGCATCTGGAGAGAATAATCATAATTGCGCTTGTTATAATAAATGATGGCGAGGGCCGTCAGGGAAACCCTGTTGTCCGGCCATAGTTTCAGGACGTCACGGAAATAGTTTTCGGCCCCGTTGAGATTATTGAGCCGGCTGTGGCACAGGCCGGCGACTAGTTTGGAGAGGGCAAATTGTTTATTCAGAGAAATGGAAAGTTGGAGACTCGCAAGGGCCTTGGAGTATTCATTCATCTTGTACAGGGTACAGCCAATATTGAAATAGGTGATGTAATCTCTTCCCAGGGTCAAGGCTGCCTCAAAGCAGCGGATGGATTCGGCGAAATGATTCATCCGTGAATAGAGTGAACCGAGATTGACATAGGCGGGCCGGAATGCCGGATCGGTGGTAATAATGGAAATATATTCCCTTTGGGCGGTTTCATATTTGCCGTCCTTTTCAAGCTGAACAGCCCTGTTGAATTTTTTATTGATTGCTGTGACCGCCATGATTCTGCATCCACGCCAAGTATCTATATGGTATAATATCGGTACGGTCCGGGTGAGGCAATAAATATTTCATATAGCGCACGGGGAAGCATAAAAAAAGGATGATTCACTGGTTATGCTATTAACTTGACAAAGTTCGAGCAATCTTCAATCATGTAATTCTGCGTATGGTTCCGATAAAAATACATGCCCGGCCCGGTGCAAAACTGCCTTCCTATCACAGCAAGGGCGCCTCAGGGGCCGATATTTGCGCGTTCCTAACAGAACCGATAACGCTGCGTCCCGGTGATACGAAGCTTGTACCTACCGGTCTGACCATGGAAATACCCGATGGTTACGAGGCGCAGATTCGCCCGAGGAGCGGACTTGCCATTAACCACGGTATTACCCTGCTCAATACGCCCGGTACCATAGATTCGGATTACCGCGGTGAGGTTAAGGTCATCATTACCAACCTGGGGAACAAGGATTTTTCCATAGATAACGGCATGCGCATTGCCCAGATGGTGTTCAACAAAATTTACCGGGGTCATTTTATCGTTACCGGTGATTTAAGCGAGACAGACAGGAGCGACGGCGGGTTCGGTCATTCAGGAGTGTAGGCGATCTATGCAGGATCATAAGGCAATCAAAATAATCCCCCTGGGGGGCCTGGGCGGCATCGGGAAGAATATCACGCTTTTCGAATACCGGAATGAAATCATCATCATAGACTGCGGCATCATGTTTCCCACAGAAGAAATGCCGGGCATCGATTATATAATACCGGACTTCAGTTATATCAGAAAAAATAAATCCAAGGTCAAGGGGATCCTGGTTACCCACGGGCACGAGGACCATATCGGCGCGATTCCCTACCTGCTTCAAGAAATATCCGCCCCCATCTACGCGACAAAGCTGACTATCGGACTCATCCAGAGCAGGCTGGAGGAGATCCCGCCTAAAAAGGATCCTGAATTCATTGAGATCGAGCCGCGCGATCAGAGGCAGATTGGATGCTTTAAAGTCGAATTCATCAAGGTGAACCATTCAATAATAGGGGGCGTCGGCCTTGCCTTACAGACCGACATCGGAACCATCATCCATACCGGGGACTTCAAGATAGACTTTTCCCCGGTCGACGGGGATGTCACGGACATATTCCGGTTCGCCGATTATGGGGAAAAAGGGGTCCTGCTCCTGATGTCGGACAGCACCAACGCGGAGCGGGAAGGCTTCACCAAGTCGGAATCGGTCCTCATAGACAAGCTGACCGATATCTTTGCATCCGCCAACGGCAGGATTATCGTGGCCACCTTCGCATCAAACATCCACCGGATACAGCAGGTCATGGACGTGGCCCAGCGCTATAACCGCAGGATCGTGATATCCGGGCTGACGATGCAGAAAAACGTCGAGATTGCCAATTCCCTCGGGTACCTGAATTACCGTGATGATCTCATCATCGACATCTCAAAGGCCGGTTCTTTGCCGAACAAAAAACTGGTCATCATCGGGACGGGAAGCCAGGGCGAGCCGATGTCGGCCCTGTACCGGATGGCGTACGGGACGCACCGGCATTTTTTCGCAGAGAAGGGGGACACGGTGATAATTACCGCGTCGGTCATCCCGGGGAACGAGCGGATGGTAACGAACGTGGTCAATTCCTTGATGAAGATGGGTGCGGAAGTGTATTATGACCAGGACGATGACATCCATGTGTCAGGTCACGGATCCTCCAAGGAATTGAAGCTCATGATAGCGGTCACCAAGCCCAAGTTTTTCATGCCCATACACGGTGAATTCCGCCACCTGAAGGCGCATTCCGAGATAGCCGAATCGCTGAACATCAAGACGTCGCGCATAATGATTGCCGATAACGGTGACGTACTGGAGTTGACCGCCAAGAGCTTCAAGAAGGTCGATTCAATTGAGCTGTCGCAAATTTACGTGGACGGCAAAGAAATCGGCGATATCGAAAGTAACGTGATCAAGGATCGTCATGCGATGTCTTCGGACGGTATACTGTTTGTGGCCATAGTTGTTTCTGGAGGCATGCTCATGAGAGAACCAGACGTGTTTTCCCGTGGATTCCTGGGGAACAAGGAGGAAAAAATCGTGGAATTAATAAAAAGGGACCTCAATGAGAAGGTGAAAAAACTTCTGGCGGAAAGAAATTCGACCAACGACATATTGGCAAGCTTGAAAAAGGGATTGAAAAACCACGTATACAAACTCACCAAAAGAAATCCCCTTATCATTGTTGAGATTCTTGAAGTCTAAACAGTATTTCTATATGACATTATATATAAATTGTATTGTTTTTAGATATTAATGCACCGGTGATTATTATATTACGGTGCATATCCCTGCTAAAAAAAATCCCCAAAAAAACCGAAAATGAGAACAGGTAGGTCCAGTCAGGCCGGGTAGGAAATGGTCTATGTCGAAATTATGCCATGGGACATTCTTTTTACCGGTGCTTTCGATGAAGTCCCATTATCTCTTGAATCAGCAGCGGTGAACATAAATCGGCTGGATCGGAGAAATGAGAGACTGCAAGGCGGCTGTGGGAGTTGCTTTCTGTGTGGACCTCATTGCGGAAGGAGGATCATAACGTGTTCTTGAAACGGAATCAGGAAATTCTGGGCGCTGTGCTGATCGCTATTGCTGCTTTTTGCCTTGTATCAATAGCCGCATTTGATCCTTCTGATTATAATTTGCTGGCTTCCAACGCACCGGTCAATACTATAGTAGGACCCGTGGGGGCATGGATCGGTTACCTCGTCCGTTCCCTGTTCGGCGGTGCGTCCTATTGCTTCGCCGGCGTTCTGGCCCTGCCCGGCCTTTATCTTATCAGGGCCGCTTGGATGGACAAGGTAACGGAAAAATCCGCCCTCCTGCTTTTACTGATGCTGAGTCTCTCTGCGGTGTTGTCTCTCTTTATGGGGGAGGTGCCCCAGCTGTCAGGGGGATATGCAGGGTCGGCCATCAGCTGCCTGTGCATCGAAACTATCGGAAGAACCGCTTCGTATATCCTCCTGTCAGGTATTACCATTTTCATGGCGATAGCGCTGGTTGTCCTGTTTCTTGGACCAAAGCGCGAACAGCATGAAATCACGGCACGCTTTTCCGGAAGTCTGAAAAATATTGTTGACTGCATACCGTTGTTTTCTGGAAAGGAAGAGGCATCTCACCGGTCGATGGGCCAAAAAAAAGTTGAAGACAGTTACCGTAAGTTTCCCTGGATCACAAAAAAAAGAATAATCGTGTATGAGACTGAGTCGCCGAGATCACCCCTTGAGGCCCTGCCCTTCCGCGCCATCCCTGATTCATCGCGGGACAGGTATTACACGCTTGTTTCTGACAGAAAAATAGAGAGCGGCCGGCGGCTTCTGGACGAACCTGCAGAAACAGTCATCGATCAGGATACGGAGGTTATTCTCAACGAAGGTGATTATGCTATTGAAAGCGGTGATACAGCAGGTGAGGCGGATGGCGGAGATGTATCCTACAGCGCGGATGGTGATGACGGTGTTTCCCGCATTGATGAGGATGGCATTGAAGAAAGCGGCTTTGATGACTATGTAACAGAAGACGCTAAAACAGCGGCAGCAACAATGAATAAAGAGGATTCTGCTGGAATGAACAATGTCTGTGCGGATTGCACCGAGCGGGTTTTTGACAAGATACCGATCAATGAGGAATATATCATACCGACCAACTATCTCACATCGTCCAAACCGCTGGACACTGAAAGCTGGAAGAAGGAGATACACAGAAATTCAGTCCTTTTAAAGAATACACTCGCTGAATTCGGCATCGAAGCTGAGGTCGTCAACGTGAACCGCGGTCCGGTCATTACCCTCTATGAAATGCAGATAGCGCCGGGTATCAAGGTCAACCGCGTCGTGAGCCTTGCCGATGACATAGCAATGGCTCTGGCGGCGCAACGTGTCCGCATCGTGGCGCCGATTCCCGGCAAGTCAGCCATCGGTATTGAGATACCAAACCTGTACCGCGAAACGGTCACCCTCGGCGATATCGTGAAATCCGATGAATTCAAGAATAACGAGGGGAGCCTGGTGGTGGCCCTCGGCAAGGACATCCTGGGAAAACCGGTGATGCTTGACCTCAAACGGCAGCCCCACCTCCTGATCGCCGGGACCACGGGGTCGGGGAAATCAGTATGCGTCAATTCTATCATTACCAGCCTGATTTACAATTATGACCCGAATTACCTGCGCTTCATCCTGGTCGACCCGAAGATGGTGGAACTGCAGCTCTATAACGGCCTGCCCCACCTGCTGACACCGGTCATCGTTGACCCGCAGGTCGCGCCGATGGTGCTGAAATGGACCATGCATGAAATGGAACGCCGGTACAGCCTCCTTTCCGCGATGAACACCCGCGACATAGAGCGTTATAACGACAAGGTGAAGCGGCTCAAGGACGGGACGGAGCATCTGCCCTATATCGTCGTCATCATTGACGAGATGGCGGACCTCATGATGAGTTCCAAGGAAGTCGAAGGCTACATAACGAGAATTGCCCAGAAGTCCAGGGCCGTCGGAATCCATCTTGTCGTTGCCACCCAGCGGCCCTCGGTGGACATCATAACCGGTCTCATCAAGGCTAATTTCCCGGCGCGCATCGCTTTCCAGGTGGCGCAGAAAACGGATTCCCGCACCATCATCGATCAAAACGGTGCTGAGAAGCTTCTCGGCCGGGGAGACATGCTCTACCAGTCACCGACCAGTTCCTTCCCCATGCGCATCCAGGGCGGGTTTATTTCAGAGGAAGAAACTGAAAAGATAGCTACACACCTGTGCAGGCTGGGCAAACCATCCTATATTGACATAGAAGAAAGCCTTATGGAGGAAGAAGAATCGAAAGAAATTGATGAGGCGTCCGATGAACTGTTCCAGGAAGCCCTCAAAATAATAGAGGAAACAAAGAAAGCGTCGGCCTCATATCTGCAGAGGCGTCTTTCCATTGGCTATAACCGGGCGGCCCGGATTATCGAGCAAATGGAGGACATGGGTTATATCGGCCCGCAGATCGGCAGCAAGCCCCGCGAAGTATTCATCTAGGTTGAGCTGCCGCCCGCTTGAAAAACATGCACACTACTTAACCGCATACACTTCCATCGTATCGGAAAAGGATATCAACCGCGATACTGATCCATAGAGCAGTGCAAAGGGCCTGAAGAAGACAGAATGAGGATCGACGATCCGCTCCGGATGAATGCCGGCAGCCCTGACATGAATTTTCCTGAAGCCTATCCCGGTAAGTATTTTTCTTATACCCCGCGGAGAAAAATCCATATAATGATCCGTCGGATGAGTCCGCACCCAGCTGTCCCGGTCAAATACAAATAAGGGCCCGAAGATCGACGGCACAGAGAAGGCAAAGACACCGCCCGGGTAAAGAGAACGATGAATTTTCTTCATCACGGAAACAGGATCATCCGTGTGCTCAATAAAATACCACGCGGTGATAATGCTGTAGGAAGTCGGTAAGGTGACCTGGGCAAAAGGCGAACGCATGACCGGTATATTGAAATGCTCAATGCAATATGCCGAGGCATAGTCTGATATCTCTATGCCGGTTACGGAGCCTGCACCCATGTCCCGTGCGCAGGAAAGAAAGAATCCCGCCGCAGAACCAACGTCGAGGATTGACAGGTCCGATCTTGCCGTTTTTTTCGGAAGATAACTGAATATGGTCTTAAGCCTGCCGGAAGACAGGGAATAGATGGTGTCATAGTCCTCAATGTAAGTCTTGCCGTACTGGTTCCGGTACTCGTCGAGAAAGTAGGTATCGCTGTACGATTTGACAGCATAGGCGGTATTAAAGGTAATACCGCAGGGGTTGCATAGATAAAGATTATCACGTATACGCCGTGGCGATGGCGAAGAACATACCGGACAGTGTGGCGTGCTGTCTGCCATGCAACTGGCCGTTTATGCTTTTTCGCCTTCTTTTTCTTTCTTTCTTTTCTTGGCGGGCTCCACGACAACGTTGAGGCCCTTGATCTTGGCGCCGTCAAAGGAATGCAGAACGAGTTCCGCAAACTGTTCCGGGATTTCAAAGAAGGAATAGGTCGAATGGATATCGATCTTTCCTATGGATTTGCCGTCGACGCCGGATTTTTTTACTATTTCGCGTATGAGGTCACCGGTGCTGATGTTATGGTTTTTCCCGATGTTGATAAAGAGCCGGGCCCTTCCATCCTTGATGTCCTCGAACACGACCTGGCCGGTTTCGGTATTCTGATAAATTTTTTCTTTCGGGATCTCGATCCCTGAAATATCGCCGAGGTATTCCTTGAGAACGGCTGCCGCGATCCTTTTGGCGCCGTTAAAAAGGGGAAGTTCTTTTTTCAGTCTCTTGACCAGGAGTTCATATTCGTCAAGATTTTCGGTATAGGCGACCTCAAGCACCTTTTTTATTTTTTTTAACTGGTTCATACATGCCCTCGTAGAAATTCATTACTGGCTGGCGGAATTATGCACAGCCAGAATCAAACGATGTACCGTACAACTAAAAAATACTGCTAAAAATAGCAAGTAATTTTCTCTGGACCTGCTACACCTTGCAGCGGTACCCGACATTCCGGACAGTCTCTATGATGGAATTGAATTCATCTCCGAGCTTGCCGCGGAGTCTCCGGATGTGAACGTCAACGGTTCGGGTGCCGCCGATATATTCAACTCCCCATATTTTCCCGAGGAGGTCCTTGCGGGAGAAGACTTCCCCCTTGTTCATGACAAGGAGGCGGAGAAGCTCGAATTCCTTGTAGGTCAGATCGAGCTTTTCATTGTCCATGTAGACGCTGTATTCTTTGAAATTGATGATCAGGCGCCCGATGGATATTGAGTCGTCATCGATGCCCTTCTGCCACAGTATCCTGTTGATCCGGACGAAAAGTTCTTCTTTCTTGAAAGGGAATAATATGAAATCGTTGAAGAACCAATCTGTTTTCAGCTCGGAAATTGATCTGTCCCTCAAGATAAGAAGCACCGGTTTTTCCTGGATTTTTTTTCTGATTTTGGAGAGCAGGAACTGGATCGAATCAGTGGAACCGAAAATATCGAAATCAGTGATGAGAATCGAAAAATCGTCACGCTTGATGGCTTCGATTGACCTGAAGATGAACAGTTCCACGCTGGGATAATAGCCGCTGATTATCCCCTGGATTTCCTGATTATCCGACAATAATGCGATTTGATTTTTCATGGTATTTTTCGTAGCATTATACATAAATAGCTATAATTTTCAACAGTTTTATACGCATAACGGTGTAATATTGCAAAAAATGAAAATAGTTATTTGTCATATGAAGGGGAAAATGTTATTGAATAAATAATAACCGCTGGCAAGCTAATGCCCACCGGCGCATAGCTGACGAGTATTATTGAATAAGGTTTTTCACCGATGAAGATATTGTTCCTGAATTATGAATTTACCCCGATCGGCGGCGGAGCGAGCCCCGTGTGTCTTGAAATAGCCCGGGGTTACGTCGAACATGGCCATGAGGTTGATGTGGTCACCATGAGCTATAAAACCCTCCCGTCTTTTGAAGTCATTGACGGCATAAACGTGTTCCGGGTCAAATCGTGGCGCTCCAAAATAGAGATATGCCATCCCTGGGAGCAGGTGACCTATCTTGTCTCAGCATGGTGGTTTTTGAGAAAGCGCCTTGCATCAGTCAGGTATGACATCAACCATACCCACTTCATAATTCCCGTCGGCGTCCTGGCTCTCTGGGTTAAAAAGAAATTCAGGCTGCCCTATATCCTCACCTCCCATGGCAGCGATGTGCTGGGCCACAATAACCGGTTTGCCCTGTTGTATCCTTTATTAAAGGGACCCTGGAAGATGATCGTGAAGCACGCCAAGTGCGTTACCGCTCCATCCGATTATCTCATAGAAAAAATCAAGGAAATTACCCGGGAAGGAACCTTTATGACCATTGCCAATGGCCTTGATTTGCAGAGATTCAGGCCGTTGAAAAAGGAAAAAAGAATCCTTGTTGTGGCCCGTCTTTTTTTCAATAAAGGGGTGCAGGATATCCTGGATGCCCTGAAGGGCATGGACCTCGGCGAATGGAAAGTGGATATTGTCGGCGACGGTCCCTACCGGGAGGAGCTGAAGCAGAAGGCGGAGGAGAACGGTCTGAAGGGCAGCGTGAAATTTTTGGGATGGATCGATAATGACAGCCCTGAGATGAAGAAAATGTACGGCAGGGCGTCGATTTTCATTTCCGCCAGTTATTTTGAAAGCTTCGGCCTGACGGTCCTTGAAGCGGTGAGCGCCGGATGCTATCCCCTGGTCTCCGATATTGGGGGCCATCGTTTTATACTCAAGGACGACCGTTATTTTTTTGAAAAAGAAAATGTGGATGATCTCAGGAAAAAACTGCAGCACTTGTTAAACCGGAGGCCGGCCCCGGTTAAACTATCCCTGGAGCGGTTTGACTGGGACCACGTGATCCAGGACTATATATCCCTGTTGCAGAGTTGATATGGTTCTCTACGTGACAATTGACACAGAGCCTGACTGCGACACGGCATGGCGCCGGTCGTCACCCCTCACCTTCACATCCGTAACAGAGGGAATTCCCGGGTTGCTGCGGCCTCTCTGGGACGCGCACCAGATCAAGCCCATATACTTTGTGTCCCCGGAGGTGGTCCGGGACGACGGGTGCTGCAGGGTCCTGAAATCAGAAATAAGCAAAGGAGCCGTCATCGGCACCCATCTGCATTCCGAATACATCGAGCCCGCGGTGACCATCAAGGATCCTGCCGGAGCCGTTTCCGCGGAATTTCCCTGCTATGCCCATGACACCGATACCGAGCTCGCAAAAATACGGAACCTGACCAGGCTGATCGAGGAACGCCTGGACTTCCGCCCTTTCTGGTATAGGGCTGCCCGGTATGGCGCGGACATTGACACAATCCATATCCTCAGAGATCTGGGGTACCGGTTCGACAGTTCCGTGACGCCGGGGATCGACTGGTCGGGCATTGGCGGTCCGGACCACCGGAAGGCGCCGCTGCAGCCGTACTGGATCAGCAGGGATGATTTATGTAAACCGGCGTCACGGGAGGAAAGTGCCGGCATCATGGAATATCCGGTTACCGTAGCCGGAAAGAGGTTCGGCATCGCGGGAAGATTTCTGCCCGATAACTGGCTTTTTTATCGCTGGCTGCGCCCGACTCACATGAGCGTTCTTGAGCAAAAAGGCATCATCCGTGAATTATCAAGGAAATATGACAACCCCGAACTTGTTCTCCTGTTTCATTCCATGGAAATCATGATCAACAAAACCCCCTTTGTGAGAAACAGGCTGATGCAGAAAAGGTTTTTACGGAATCTGGAAAAAATAATATCTTTCACATCATAGAAGGGCAGGATCAGTAACCGCGGTATTTTTCTCATGATGAAGCGGCAGCTGTTGCGTTAATTCCCATATCACAGATTAAAATATGAAAAAAATGATCGGTACGTATCTCCGTTTTTCATTGAGGGGAAAAATCACGATTTATTTCGTTATTTTTGACCTTTTCATAGGATATTTCACGTTTGTTCTCTCTACCATCGACGCGGCAAAGAATGAGATGGACCTGGCCTATGAAACTGCGGTGCAGATCTTTCACGAGATCACCGGCACACAGGTGGATGATTTTATTGCGGGGCAGGTTGACAGGGAAAATGATGACCTGACTAGGCTTAATAACATTGTGCTGAAAACCTTTTCAAACTATGGAACTATCCGGCCGACGGTATACTGTCTCAACCGGAACCGCAACAGGTTGAACAGCATCAACAGCGACGCCCATGCTTTTTTCAGTGAGGGACCGGCGCCATCAAAAGAAGTACCTGATCTGGACGGGGTCATAGGACTGGTATCGTCCCTGCTTCACAGCACCTCCACCGCACTGGCACGGTACAACGAGGAAAAGAAGGGCTTTGACCTGCTTTCCCGTTTCCAGAGTGTCGTTCAGGGAATAATGATTGAAAAACCCTTTATTTCGATAAACAATATCGGGGCGACGGAAGAGCAGTACGTTATTGATTGCGGCTAAGACAATGGTTATGGCGATTTTTTTGAAGAAGGGTGATCATGGCGGAATTTAAAGTGATATCAAGGTTCCAGCCTTCGGGTGACCAGGAACGGGCCATTAATAGCCTCATCGAAGGCATTAAAAAAGGGGAAAAATTCCAGACACTTCTCGGCGTCACCGGTTCAGGCAAGACCTTTACCATGGCAAAGGTCATAGAGGCGGTCAGGAAGCCGACCCTGGTCCTGACCCACAACAAAACCCTGGCGGCACAGCTGTACCGCGAATTTTCGGCTTTTTTCCCTGAAAATGCCGTTGAGTATTTCGTATCATATTATGATTATTACCAGCCCGAAGCCTATGTCGTCTCTTCTGACCTGTACATAGAAAAGGACGCCTCCATAAATGACGAGATCGACCGGCTCCGCCTCAAGGCCACCTCTTCAATCTTGGAGCGCAGGGATGTCATAGTGGTTTCCTCGGTATCGTGCATCTACGGACTGGGAACTCCGGAGGAATTCGACCGGTCCCATATACGGCTCCACGTCGGCGATGAAATGGAGCGCGATGACCTCCTCAGGCGCCTGGTTTCCATATACTACGATCGTAACAATATATCCTTCATCAGGGGCACCTTCAGGGCGCGGGGCGACGTGGTGGAGGTGTTCCCCGCGTATCTGCAGAGGGAGGCGTACCGCATAGAGTTCTTCGGCGACCAGATCGACGGCATCTCGCGTATCAACCCCACAACCGGCAATGCCACGGGAAAAGTGAAGGAGTGTTATATTTACCCTGCCAAGCATTTCGTGTCATCCATGGACGAGATGAAGGAGACGATCCGTCTCATTGAAGAGGAACTGATGCAGAGACTGGATGTCTTCAAAAAGCAGAACAAGCTCGTTGAGGCCCAGCGTCTGGAGAGCAAGACACGATATGACATGGAAATGCTCGCCGAGATGGGGTACTGCAGCGGCATTGAAAATTATTCCCGGATCATCTCCCGGCGCAGGGCAGGGGAGCGGCCTTCCTGTCTCCTTGATTACTTCCGGGGCAATTACCTTATGTTCATAGACGAGTCCCATGTCACGGTCCCCCAGGTCAGGGGTATGTACGAGGGGGACCGCGCGCGAAAGACAAACCTGGTGGAATACGGGTTCAGGCTGCCGTCCGCCCTTGACAACAGACCGCTGTACTTTGAGGAGTTTGAGAAAATGATAAACCAGGTCGTGTTCGTATCGGCCACACCGGCAGAGTATGAATTGGGAAAGAGCAGCAACGTGGTGGAGCAGGTCATCCGTCCAACCGGACTCGTCGATCCGGTGATAGAAATTAGGCCCGCAGTGAACCAGGTTGACGATCTGATAGGCGAGATCAACACGAGGGCGAGGAGAAACGAGAGGGTCTTGGTGACGACCCTCACGAAAAAAATGGCGGAAGACCTGACGAAGTATTTCGAGGAGGTCGGGATCAGGGCAAAATACCTCCATTCGGAAATCAATACCATAGAGCGCGTGGAAATTATACGGGACCTCCGCATCGGCGAGTTCGACTGCCTGGTGGGTATCAATCTCCTCCGGGAAGGGCTGGACCTCCCGGAAGTGTCCCTGGTGGCGATCCTCGACGCTGACAAGGAGGGGTTTCTCCGCTCAACCCGTTCCCTTATCCAGACCGCCGGCCGCGCGGCGCGGAACATCAACGGCACGGTGCTCCTCTATGCCGATACGGTGACGGAATCCATGCGCCAGACCATCGATGAGACAAACCGGAGGAGAAGCATCCAGGAACAGTACAACCGGGAGCATAACATAACGCCTGAAAGCATATCCAAGGACATCGTGGACATCATCGAACGCGAATACCATGATGAAAGCCGGTATGCGGACATGGTCGCTGAATACGGGACGGTCTATCAGACCAACGATGTCACCAAGCTCAAGGGAGCGCGGGATTCCATCCGCGAAGAGATGCTTGCCGCCGCCGATAATCTTGAGTTCGAAAAAGCGGCGGTGCTGCGGGACCAGATGCTCGAAATTGAAAAGAAGATCGAACTCCTGGAAAAGGTTGATGAATAGGGAAAAAGCGCATCCAATGTCAAAATGGGCAGGTATCTGATCATGAATGACGGCATACAACGGAAGGATATTGAGACGCTGATAGGGCTTGCTATCAGCGAAGACATCGGGGAGGGTGATATAACCTCCAGGGCGATTTTCAGGGAGGGCGATGCCTCAAAGGGCGTCATTGTCGCCAAGCAGCAGGGAATTTTTTGCGGAGGTGACATTGCGCGGATCGTGTACGGGATTATTGATCCGGCCGTTTCAGTGACGCAACTGGTCAGGGACGGGGAGGCAATAGCGGCAAATGACAAGGTCATCGCAGTGGACGGCCCAACCGTGGGCATTTTGTCCGGAGAAAGAATTACCCTGAATTTCATTCAGCGCATGACCGCCATCGCAACGCGCACGGCGTCTGTTGTTTCAATGCTCCGGGGGACGAATATACAACTCCTGGATACACGCAAGACCCTTCCCGGCTTTCGCAGGCTTGATAAATACGCGGTAAAGACAGGCGGGGGAACCAACCATCGGATGGGGCTCTATGACATGGTCATGATCAAGGACAACCATATACGGGCGGCCGGAAGCATAGCCCGGGCGGTGCAACTGGTGCGGGAACGGTACGGGACTAAGTACACCGTTGAAGTTGAAGCGGAAGATCTCGGAAACGTATCGGAAGCCGTTGCATGCGGCGCCGATATTATCATGCTGGACAATATGGATACGGCAATGATGAAAAAGGCGGTGGAGCTGATCGGGAAGCGGGCACGGATTGAGGTATCGGGGAACATGGATGAGAAGAGAATTAAAGAAATTGTCGGCCTTGATGTTGATTATATATCCATGGGATCCCTCACTCATTCAGTGGCGGCTTTCGATCTATCCATGGATTTTGATTAACGTCGGGAACTAGCTTTCACCGAGAAGGGGGGATTCCATGCAGAAGATAATTCTGATTGTGGCGGCGGTTATGCTGATGGTTGCAGTCATCGGATGCAAAAAAAAAACACCGGAGTCATCATGAAGACAACACTGGGTGATATTCATATTGAGCTCTTCGACCGCAGTTCCCCGAAAACGGTGCGCAATTTTCTGCAGTATACCGATAAAAAATTTTATAACGGCACAATGTTTCATCGCGTGATTCCCAATTTTATAATTCAGGGCGGTGGGTTCACACCGGACATGACCGAAAAGGACACGGAATCCCCCATGATGAATGAATCGAACAACGGCGTGCGCAACATGCGCGGCACCATCGCCATGGCCAGGACCCATGATATACACAGCGCCACGTCTCAATTCTTTATCAATATTACGGATAATCACGGCCTTGATTACGGAAGCAAGGGTTACGGGTATTGCGTTTTCGGCAGGGTGGTTAAAGGCATGGACGTGGTTGATAAGATCCGGCAGGTGAGGACACAAACAATCGGCATGTATCGTGACGTTCCCGTTGAACCCGTAGTCATTATTTCCGTTCAGCGAGAATAAGCATAATTCTGGTTACAAACAGTTGTGATGCGAGATGGAACTGCTGCAGCCGTCCTGTTATTTGCGGTCAGTTATGTCGCGGTGATATTCGCAGAGCCGGTACAGTTTGCCGGTATGGGGGTTACTCTTGGTCACTTTGTTGCCGCACCGTATGCATAAACCGTCATTCCTTCTTTTATTGTACAGCCTCATGTAGCGCTCGGTCCCGGACGATTTGTATTTGCTCACCTGGATCCTGAGGCCCTTGAACAGATAATTGCCAATGGCGGTTTCAGATCCTTTTTGCAGTTCCCGGTAAACAGAAGTTAGGTCTTTTATCGAAATTTTTTTCGGTTCCATAGGCGCTTCTCCATGGAAAAAAAGTACTGTTAAACGGCGTGTTCGTCAATAAATTATGCAGGAAAATATTTTTTTCAGAAAAATTATGATTTTTTCGGGAGATACTGCAACGGGTCTTCAGGTTTTCCTTCCCGGTCAATCTGGAAATGGATCTTCTGTTCAGTTGAACTCATCCTTCCGATGGCGTTCCCTCCAGGGACGGTGTCTCCCGGCGAGACCAGGATCATGTCTAAATTTGAATAAACGGTGGAGTATCTCCCTGAATGAGTAATGACGACATAATTGCCGAATCCTCTCATCCTGCCGATTTTTCTTACCTTTCCCGATGCTGAAGAAAGGACTGTTGATCCGGGTTTACCGGTTATAATAATGCCAATGGATTTGACTCCGTTTAATCCATCATTGCGATAATCAATGATGTTTTTGATGGGCCATTGGAACTTGGGGCTGCCCGGCAGGGGTGCGGTCTGCGCTGATTTTTTTTCAGCATTCCCGGACAGGGCTGGAGAAGCCTGCCGGGAAGGTATTTTCAAAATCATGCCTTTTTTCAGGCGATTTTGATTGGAAAGTTTATTCAAAGACTGCAGTGATGATATGGTGACGTTATTTTTTTTTGCGATACTTGTCAGAGTGTCGCCTTTGCGTACCGTATAGCGGGTATTGGTTTTTCTTTTATAATTTTTAACCGAGGAATGTTTGATGCTCTGTACAGGTCGTTTCTGATTGATAACCTTTTTTTGCTTTATTCCGCTGCGGGTTGCGGTATTGCGCTTGGCCGCAGGGAGATAGTTCTCATAGGAATCATATGTCTCATTAGTATTCGTGTAGCAGGTATCTGATTCTCCTGCTATTCTCCCTTCTGCCAGAGAATCATGTGCATGGGAAACTATGGAAATGCAAAAAATCGCAGCAATGGATATCTGCAGAATAACATCCCTGTTAGACACGGTAAACATCCTTTTTTCCGTTCTGCCCTTTCAGGGCATATATGCCTTGTTCTTACCATCGGCATGTGAGGAGCAATAGTTAAGCACTTTTCAGCAGAGATTTTTCAGCGAAAGATGGCGGGCTGTATCTCTGCTTAAAAGCGACTCCGGTGAAACGGGCCTAATTGAGACATAATGCATAACAATCCGGGGTCGGATTGAGTAGCGGCCGCCCCTTCTTTTTACACAATTATATGGATTAATAATATGCTTATGCCATGAAAAAGGCTTGTTATTTTTATTTATGATATTTTATCATGTCAGTCTATTTTTGGCGGTTGGAAAATCAAACCGATATGAAGAACTTCTGCCAAAAGCATGCTAGATGGTTTCCTGCATCGTACATGCATTTATTAACCAAATAATACGTGATTAAAAAAGACGAAGATCCAGGTGCGGTCATGAGCTGTAAGGTAATCATAGGGACACAATGGGGTGATGAAGGCAAGGCCAAGATGATCGATTATTACACCAGGGACAGCGATATTGTCGTGCGCTACCAGGGCGGGGCAAATGCCGGCCATACGGTCGTAGTCAAGGATAAGAAATACATATTTCATCTTGTCCCTTCAGGGATACTCCATAAGGACAAACAATGCGTCATCGGCAACGGCGTTGTCGTGGATCCCCTGCAACTCATAAATGAGATCGAATCCCTAGAGGACGAAGGATATGATGTCAGGAAGCGTGTCTTTATATCCGATGCGGCACATCTGATCCTGCCGTATCACAAGGCCTATGATGAGGCAATGGAGGAATTCCGGTCAAAAAAAATAGGGACGACCGTGAGGGGCATCGGCCCGAGTTATTCCGATAAATGCCTCCGCATCGGCATCAGGGCCGGCGATGTCTTTGACATGAAGCGGTTAAAAGACAAGGTCGCCCTCGTGCTGAAACTGAAGAACCTGCAGCTTGAACGGATTTTTAAAAAGGAAAAATTTTCCGTTGAAGAAATAATGACCATCCTGAAAAAATTCAAGAAGGAATGCGGCGGCATGATCATCAATACCCAGCATTTCCTTCATGATTCGATAAAGAACGGGGAAAGAATACTGCTCGAAGGCGCCCAGGGGTATGCCCTTGATATTGACCATGGCACCTATCCCTATGTGACGTCGTCGAATCCGACCATCGGGGGCGCCCTGATGGGTACCGGACTGAATGCGTTCGATATCGACCAGGTGATCGGCATCATGAAGGCCTATGTCACCCGGGTCGGCGAGGGGCCCTTTCCGACGGAGGCCCCGGGGGAAGACGGGGACCGCATGAGGGTCAATGGCTCGGAGTTCGGGTCCACAACAGGCAGGCCGCGGCGCTGCGGCTGGTTCGATGCGCCATTGATCAGGGAGACCGCCCTCATCAATGGGCTGACCAGCATCGCCATGACAAAACTCGATGTATTGAGCGGGTTCAAGAAGATCAAGGTTGCGGTGAGCTACACGGTGGATGGAAAAAAGGTTGACTATTTCCCGGTCAATAATCTCCACAAGGCGGAACCCGTATATAAAGAACTGGAAGGATGGAATACAGATATTTCCCAATGCAAGAATAAATCTGAATTGCCGGTAAACGCTCGGAAGTATATTGATTTTATTGAATCACACATCGGGGTGCCGATAGCAATAATTTCGGTAGGTCCGGGCAGGCACAGCACATTCAAGAATAAATGAAAAGCGCCACGAGCATCTTCTGAAAGATAGAAAGGTGCTCTTTCTGCATCAGGGTTCTCCGGCCGGCTGTAAGTTGCTACAGGAGTTCGGTAATTTTTGTTTTTTTTATTAAATTTGTTAATTATTATTGACAGTAACAGGGCATTTCAGTATCAGGTATTTTTACATTTTGAGACGCTAGCTCAGTCGGTAGAGCAACTGCCTTTTAAGCAGTGGGTCCCGAGTTCAATTCTCGGGCGTCTCAATATTTTATCTAATGTCTGACCATGTCCCCGTCGTCTAGTGGTCTAGGACACCGGGTTTTCATCCCGGCAACAGGGGTTCGATCCCCCTCGGGGATGCATCACAAAAAGGTGATTCCGTGTGGGATCACCTTTTTTTATATAGTGCCTCTACATTTCCGGTCAAATTTCATAACGTGAATACTGCAGTTGACATGATGCCAAATTCACATTAATGTTTATAATAAGAAAGATGGACGCGGACCAAGGATAAATCGTATTCTTGATTGCCGCTATGGGTTGTGCAACAAAGATGCGATCGGGGCATCATATTATATTATATATATTCTTGACATATAGCTAAATGGATAAATACTGATTATTGAGAATATTTGAAGTGCGGTTACGGATTAGGAAATGAGAAAGCTTGCCCGAAATGATCTGTGCTGGTGCGGAAGCGGGAAAAAATATAAAAAATGCCACCTCGATTCTGATAGTGTCAGCGGCGTCGTACAAAAGGAACAGATCCATGTGCCGCCGGGCGTTATTATCAAGACTGAAAAGCAGATCGACGGCATACGGAAAAGCTGTAAGCTGACCAAAGAAATACTGGATATGGTAACCGGTCATATCAGGGCCGGCATCACCACTGACAGCATCAACGATCTGGTTCATGACTATACCATAAAGCATGGCGCTACCCCGGCTCCGCTCAATTACAATGGTTTTCCAAAGAGCGTATGCGTGTCGAACAACAACGTCATATGCCACGGCATCCCGGACTCTACCGTGCTCAGGGACGGCGATATAGTAAATGTCGATGTAACGACGATCCTGGACGGATATTTTGGCGATGCCGGACGGATGTTCATCATCGGCAATGCCTCGGAAGAGGCCCGGCGCCTGGTCAAGGTCGCCAGGGAATGCCTTTACATCGGCATTGAACAGGTGAAGCCGTATCATGATATCGGCGAGATAGGATATGCCATTGAGCAGCATGCTGTCAAGAACGGCTTTTCGGTGGTCCGGGACTATGGTGGCCATGGCATAGGCATCAAATTCCACGAGGAACCCCATGTCCATCATTACGGGAGCCGGAAACGGGGCTTTATCCTGCAGCCCGGCATGGTCTTTACCATAGAGCCGATGATAAACCAGGGAAGATACGAGACGCGCCTCATGGCTGATTCATGGACCGCGGTCACCATTGACGGGAAATTGTCCGCCCAGTGGGAGCACACGGTGCTGGTGACGGAGACCGGCGTTGAGATTTTAACGGCATAATAAGGCGGTAATAGTATGGATGAATTTTTTGAAATCCAGCCTGAAAAAATGAATGAAAACGTATTCAGTCTCCTGGGAAAAGACTGGATGCTTGTCACTGCCGGGACCATCGACGCATACAATACCATGACCGCTTCATGGGGGGGCATGGGCGTCCTATGGAACAAAAACGTCTGCTATATTGTCGTTCGGCCGCAGCGGTACACCTTTACCTTCCTGGAAAAGAACCGGCACTTCACCCTTTCATTCTTCCACGAAAAATACCGGGACGTGCTGAAGTTTTGCGGAGCCAGGTCCGGACGGGACGTCAATAAAACGAAAGAGACCGGAATAACGCCGCTCCAGACCGGAAACGGGGCCGTCTATTTTTCCGAAGCCCGGCTGGTGATTGAATGCAAAATCATATATTATCAGGATCTTGACCCAAAAAATTTTATCGATCCTTCGATCGCCGATAATTATCCTCAACAGGATTATCACCGGATGTTTATCGGTGAGATTCTTTCCGTAAAAATAAAATAAATTCTCTCCCGATCATGAATTACGGATTATGCCCTGATGGAACAGAAGTGTTTTTCCGACGATTGCGTGTTTGAGGAATTCACCGATTACAATCGCGACCTGGGCCTGGTGGAATCCACATCGGTTGTACTGGGGCGGATCATAGGTTCCGGCATTTTCAGGACCCCCGGGCCGATCATGGCCCTGGTTTCATGCACATCTCTTTTCGCTTTGGTATGGATACTCGGTGGCATTGTAACGATATTCCACGCGGTATGCTACGCGGAACTCGTGGCCATGATGCCGCGCTCGGGGGGGCCCTATGTGTATCTCAAGACTGCTTACGGACCCGTATGGGCATTCCTCAGGGGCTGGGCGATGTTCTTTGTGTCTGAGACCGGGTCCATTGCTGCGGTGGCCCTCGTTTTCGCGGAATATTTCAATGAGATCTGGAAGATCCTCTTTAAAACGCCCTTTAACCATGTCACCGAGATTATGATAGCTTTGGCCATCATTTGGACACTGACGGCGGTTAATCTGTTCGGCGTATTCGTGAGCGGCGTTTTCCAGAACATCTTCAGCACGGTCAAGATAATAGCCATCGGCATCATCATTGGCGTATCCTTTTCAGGCGGCGGCAGTTTCAGCCACTTTTTCAGCCCCTTCCTTCCTGAAGAGTTTTCATGGGCAACCGTCCTGGCCATCGGAGCAGCGCTGAGACTTGCCTTTTTTGCTTTCAGCGGCTGGGAGGGGGCCACCTATATCGCCGAAGAGGTAAAAAATCCCAGGAGGAACCTTCCCCTTTCGCTGCTGCTGGGGATCACGGGTGTCATGGTCCTTTTTCTGGGGACGAACGCAGCCTATATCTACCAGCTACCGGTCAAAACCATCGTCGCGTCCCACGGCATTGCCGCCGACGCCATGAAAGCGGCCATCGGAGGTGCGGGCGGTATCCTTATTTCCATAGCCGTTATGCTGTCAACCTTCGGCAACGTGAGCACCCAGATCCTGTGCAAGGCCAGGACCTGGCAGGCGATGGCGCGCGATGACCTTTTTTTCAACAGGCTGGAGATACTCCATGAAAAGTACCGGACGCCGAACAACGCCCTGGTGGCCCAGGCGGCGTGGGCATCGGTGCTCCTTGCCGCCCTGCTGGCGGTGTATCTTCTGTTTGATATAAAGTCAGGCGCGTCATATGAAACGATCATCGCCTTTTTTTCCGCCACGGGGACCATCTTCAACATCATGACCATATATTCGCTGGTTATTTTCAGAAAGAGATATCCTGACGTGCCGCGGCCATACAAAGCATGGCTGTATCCTTTCAGTATTATCATAGTGCTGATTCTTTTGTCTTTTTATCTGGTGGTGACCCTGATCACCGCACTGATTCCCTCATTGCTGGGTCTCGTTCTGATGTCGTCGGGGCTCCTGTACTACTTCTGGAAATTAAAGAAGAGGAAATAAAAGCGGCTCGGAATGCCGGTGGATTGTTAAAGGTGGACCTATGAAGAAATATGCCGTATTATTAGTCGTCATAACAATCATGCTGTATTCATGCAGCAGAAATGAATACCGGGAAATGAAGGTGTATCCCGTTCAGAAAGAGACCGCAGCGGCCCTGGGGAGTGAATCCTTTATAGCGCTGCAGGTTGAGCTTCCGGAAAGAAGCCATATTTACGGCAATCCCAAGGGGCCCGGAATCGGGAAGCCCACCGAAGTAGCGGTTGAAGCGCCGAAAGGCATAATCTTTTCAGGGGCGCGTTTTCTGGAGCCCCAAAAATATTATTTCCCCGGGGAGAAGGAATATACCTGGGGATATGAACATGAGACAAGGATTTTCCTGCCTTTTAGAGTTTCCGGGGACGCCGTGCCGGGGGTCAGTGACGTAGGCGTGGTTTTTGATTCATTGCTCTGCACGGACCCTGCAAAAGGACAGGGCTCCTCCTATTGTGTCCCCAAAATTTTCCGCTTCAAGTGCCAGGTCAGGGTCCTGCCGGAAGGTTCGGCCGGCACGGTCTACAGCCGTGTCATCCTAGACGAATACCGGGCGTCTTCAGCTGCCGGAAAAGATGCAACGGCGGAAAAGGTTCAGGCCGTCATCCCCGATGACACAACATCAGCATTGCCTGATGAGCTTTCTTTTTCACCGCGTTTTTTTGAAAAGGGGATTTCAGGGTTACTGCAGGCTATCATATTCGGCATCATAGCCGGCATGCTATTAAATATCATGCCCTGTGTTCTCCCGGTGGTAAGCCTCAAGGTCATGGGGTTCATCCAGCACGCGGGGAAAAGCAGGCGTGAGCTCTTCTTGCTGGGCATAGTCTTTTCACTCGGCATACTAGCCAGCTTCGCGGTCCTGGCTGCACTGGCGGCTTTTTTCGGATACAAGTGGGGGGGGCTGTTCCAGCATCGCTTGTTTCTGGTAGTCATGACAGGGGTCGTATTCGCCCTATCGCTTTCCCTCTTCGGAGTCTACACCATCACTGTACCATCCTTTGCCGGAAAGGCCGTCTCGGGAAAAGCACATCCCTACGGGGACGCCTTTATGAAGGGCCTCTTCGCGACATTGCTGGCAACACCCTGCAGCGGTCCTTTTCTCGGCGGCACCCTTGCCTGGACGCTATCGCAATCGCCGGGTATAATATTTCTGGTATTCCTGTGCATCGGCTTCGGGATGTCCCTTCCGTATATCATTTTGACCATCAATCCGAAATTATTGAAGTTTATCCCGAAACCCGGCGAATGGCTGGTGACCTTTGAAAAGGTGATGGCATTTTTCCTTGTTTTCACGGTGATTTATCTGGTCGGCATTCTCGACGAGGCATCAGCGGTGCCGATGATTACGCTGCTGGGTTTCATAGCCTTGGGCTTCTGGCAGTATGGCAGATACGGCTCCGTCACCCAGACGGCAGTAACAAGAATACTGTCAACTATAGCTCTTGTCGGCATGCTGGTCGGCGGTTATTTCATCTCCTTTGAGTACCTGTACAGGGAAAAGAAGGTCGCCGCGATAACGAAAAACGACTTCAGCGCCGGACGCCTCATTGCAAACAGGGATTCAGGAAAAATTTCAGTCATAGAGTTCACCGCCGACTGGTGCCCGAACTGCAGGCTGGTGGAAAAAGTGACCCTACAGAGCGAGAAGGTTGCCGGGGCCCTGAATGATCCGGCGGTTGACTTCATGGTGGCGGATATAACCGGGAAAAATCCGGATGCCGAAAGAATGATGCGTCTTTTCAAGAGCCAGGCCATACCCCTCCTTGCCATTGTGCCGCCCGGGAACGATTTTTCCAGGCCAATCATACTCAGGGATATCTATTCGGAACGGGACGTGATGAAGGCCCTTAATACTGCACGGACAGGTAACGAAAAAAAAGATTTCCGGTATCAGGTGGATATTAAAGGGGCCAGATAAAGCAGAAGCATCTAGATACATCTGCAGAAAGGTTATTTTTTTATAGAGGGCCGGAATTGCCGGCATGCTCATTATTGCTTATCCAGAAAAATGATAACGGCGCTCCTGGCAATATCGATGTATTTATTTTTATCGATTATATCATCATGCTTGAGGGCCAGGTGCCTGACGCTTGTACCGTCGCTGTACAGAACAAGGTCCATTTCCCTGATATTCTTTTTTTTGCAGTAGCCGATTTTGCAGAATTTGCAGTTTGATATGACAATGCGCATATCCTTCAATGGGAGTTTATTCTCATAGAGCCATTTCTCGATTTGACGCAGGAATTCATCGTAAAACCGCCTGACGTAGCTGTCCATGTTGTCGTCTGAAAGTGTTTTGGAATAAATGATATTCAAAACCGATTCGTCTTTCCTGTATGATTTCGAGATTTCCTCGATCGGCATGCCGTAGTGGGTAATGCCCTCAAGGGATTCCATGTCTTTGATCACCGGGGGTTTCTTTGTGTCGGCAGACCATACCACTGAGGCTGAAATCGCCAGGCTGATTAGTGCGAAGAGAGTGTTTTTCATGTTCTTGATCCCTTGATGAAAGTTATTCCAGCGCCCGATGAGCAATGTCCCTGCGGTAATATGAATCTTCAAATGAAATGGTGTCGATCATTCGGTATACGGTGTCCCTGGCTTCCCTGAGGGTGTTTCCAAAGGCTGTTACGTTGAGGACCCTGCCCCCGCTGGTATAATGGGCTTTCCCGTCGTATTTTGTTCCGGCATGGAAGACAATGACATTGTCCGGGACCCTGTCAAGACCTGAAATCAGTTTATCTGTTTCATAATGGCCGGGATATCCTCCCGATGCGATGACAACGGTAATGGCATGCATTTTCTTAAAAGACAGCGGGGTTTTATCCAGCGTGCCGTTTACCGAGGCCTGCAAAATATCACCCAGCCTTCCTTCCATAAGGGGGATGATCACCTGCGCCTCGGGATCTCCGAAGCGGACATTGAATTCGAGGACATTGATGTCCTTCCCGTTGACGATTATCCCGGCATAGAGTATGCCCTTGAAGGGAATGCCTTCGCTGTTCATGGCGTCAACGGTTTTCTGCAAAATGTTGTCCCGCACGAAGTTGAATCGCTCGTCGGTCATCACGGGCGCGGGCGCGTAAGCCCCCATGCCGCCGGTGTTGGGTCCTTTATCGCCGTCATAGATCCTTTTATGATCCTGCGCTGCGACAAAGGGGGCGATGTTTTTCCCGTCTGATACGCATAACACCGATGCTTCCTCGCCGCTGATAAAGTCTTCAACAAAAACCCGCGTCCCTTCGCGCACCGTCGCGTTGATAAAGTCAAGGGCTTCGTTGCGGTTTTCCGGTATGCCGACCCCCTTGCCGGCGGCGAGGCCGTCCAACTTGATGACCAGGGGGTACCGGTCTTCATGGTGAATGTAATCGAGCAGGGAGTTCTTGCCGGTGAATTCGAGGTGCCGAGCCGTCGGTATGCCGTATTTTCCCATGATATATTTTGCAAAGAGCTTGCTGCCTTCAAGCTGTGCCGCCTTTTGTGACGGGCCGAAAACCGGGATTTTCTTTTCGTTCAGAAAATCGACGATCCCGTCAACCAGGGGTGCTTCGGGGCCCACGACAACCATGTCGATTTTTTTTATGCGGCAGAACCGCTCAATTGATCCGAAATCGTTTACGGGTATATCGGCGCAAAAGGCCGGATCGATGCCGCCGTTGCCCGGTGCAACATACACTTCTTTTGAACTTCCGTCATTCAGGAGACGCCAGGCGATCGTATGCTCCCGGCCGCCGGAACCGATTATCAAATATTTCATAAATCCTCCAGATCGGGTACTGTCGATGGATGTCCGCTGAACGTACGGGGCCAATCTGCAACAGTTTACTGGATCGGTCAATAATTGCAAGTTTTATTAAGAGTCTGGCCTGTCCCCTGTCAACGAATAATATTTCCGTGACGCCCTTTAATCATTAATCCGTATAAGCATGGATTTCTTAAAACCGCACACTATCTTTTTTATCTTGACTCATAACTGACAATAATTTTAAATAAATAGGCTTTTCCAGTTGAGATACACCGTATTCATTGTGGCCATGATCAGGAATTCGGCCATAATCGCATGGAGCAATTATAGGTTAATGCTTCAGTTTTTACAATACATACTGAATATGTGCTGAATTTATGAATCTATCCATAATCCGCAAAGGAAATCATCCCTTCATCCTGCTGTTCCTGATATATTTCTGGTTCCACGGTACGGATTATCTCCATGCCCAGCAGAAGAATGCCCATGTGCTCCGGGGCATTGTCTATAATGCCATGACCAAGAAGCCGGTGAATTCCGGCACGGTCTTTATAACAGAACTGAAAATTAAGGCGAATTGCGACGAAAACGGCCAGTACCGTATCTCCGTGCCGAAACAGGGAGCCTATACGGTTTTTGTCAGGTCCGAGGGACTCAAAGTGTCCAGGGTATCCGTGTATATCAAGAATGACACGATTAAGAATTTTCCCCTCGAAAGCGCGATAACCAAGGATGATGGCCTCACCATCACGGGCAAGAGGGATCTCCAGACCGTTTCGCGCCATTCAATGACCAAGCAGCAGATCAAGCAGGTACCGGCGTCCTTCGGCGATTCCATCAACGCCCTGGCGTCGCTGCCGGGGGTCATCAGGACGGGAGGCGATTTTTTCGGTCCCATCGTCATTCGCGGAGGCGATTACCGGGGGGTTCGGTACATGGTGGATGACATACCCATATACAATGCCCTTCATTACGGCGGTCTTCATTCGGTCATCAACACCAACCTGATCGATGAAATCGACCTGTATTCATCGGCATTTCCCGCGGAGATCGGGTCCGCAACGTCTGCCGTCATAAGCATTAATACCGTTGATGATGTGAAGGAATTCGGCGGCTATACCGACCTGTCCCTGCTGTCAGCAACTGCCCTGATCCAGACACCGATCCTCAAGAATGAACACAGCGGCATTTATCTCGGCTCGCCCATGGAAGAATATAAAAAGGACCAGCGCAATGCGGGATATATCATCGCTGCCGGCAGGATCAGCTATATCGATCTTATCATTCTTCCCCTCATTAACCTGATCACGGGCGATTCCATCAATATACTTCCGCAGTACTGGGATTACCAGTTCAAGGCACGATACAATTTCAACAATGCCCATTCACTGACCCTTCTGGCTTTCGGGAGCAAGGATTATTTGAAATTCGTCAACAGCAGCAAGGTCAAAACTGATGGCTCTGATCCCCTCCTTACCGGTCTCTCCGTCAATACCAACCAGATGACAAATGCCCAGAGCCTCTGCTATAGCTATCAGCCTTCAGAGATATTCAGAAACAAGTTAACGTTTTATTCCTCCTTGAGGCAGAATTCCATATCAATAACCATTCCCGCCCCGGGCGTCAACCTGGCTCAGCAGGCCATCCGGATCCGGACACGGCCATACGTGTTCGGCTTTACCGACAAATTCAAGATTGTTGCTGTCAAGAAATACCTTGAGATCCGAGGCGGGGCGGAATACACCATCTATCATTTTACCGCGAGCGGCAACAGGCCGAAATCAAGCGGAGGCAGCTTTACGTCAGACCTTTCAAATAATAATGATGTGACCATGTTCATGGACAATAACATCCTCAATCACGGCGTGGGCGGATACGTTGAAGCGAAGTTCACCTATGGCGGCTTCACCTTTATTCCCGGTTTCCGGAGCGATTATCTGAACCGTTCGGGATACGTGACCTGGGACCCCCGGGGGATGATGAGTTATGAATTCCCGACAAATACGACCATTTCAGTTGCGGGGGGGAAATACAGCTACTTCTTTCAGACAAATCCTGATTATTTTGATGCGTCCCCTCAGTATGCGAAGGTAGGAAGAAACGGTAAACCGGAATGGGCCATCCATCGCGTAGTCGGACTGGAACAGACAATAGGGCTTTTCAAGATCAAGGCTGAAGGGTTCTGGAACGATTTTCACGATCTGGTCCAGGAATATGTTCATATTGGGCCTAACGGAAGCCTGCGCCAGACCATGAGCACCGGAAGAATCCGCGCCTATGGCGGTGAGATCATGGTTAAAAAAGACCGCAAGGAAGGCGAGAACGGAATTTTTGGATGGGTCAGCTACACCTATACCAGGTCAAAAGCCAAATCAGGCCTCCCTCATTCGCCGGGTAAATACGGAATTCTGATCAGCAAAAGCGGGGGGTTCCCCGCATCCATTGACGACATTGCGTTTAATAAGACCGGTGATTACTGGGGAAACCACTGGCTGAATTATGATTTTGAACAGAACCACAGCTTCAAGCTGATTCTCGGCTATGCCCACGGAAAGCATGCCATTACCGGCAAGTTCATGCTGTTCACATCGAATCCGTATACTCCCATTGTCGCTTCCATCCAGGATCCCGACTATCCCGTACGCTTTGTCCCGGTTTATGGAAAACCCAACACCCGCAATTTCCCGATTTATCACAGACTGGATCTGCGCTACAGCAATACGACAACGTATTCATGGGGCTACGTGAGCTGGTACATTGAAATAATAAACGCCTATAACTACCGCCCCGTTGTGGTGCAACGATGGAATTACAATCTACCGTATATGGGAAAGAAAAATCCCAAGATCACCACCTACGGCTCGTCCATTGCCCTAATTCCTAATTTTGGCGTCGAGGCTAAATTCTGAAAAAGGAGAGAACGATGATGTTCCGGAAAAAAAGCAGGGTATCATTTCTTATTTTGCTGGCGGCCTTGCTGCTGCCGTGCGGGTGCATAACCAGCCCCGTTGCCGTGACCTCTTCAACGACTCCGGTGCATGATAAAAAAATTATCATGAATTACGGTCCGGTCCAGGGGACGCACCGGGTGTGGTCGGTATTCGGCCTCTGGATGGTCGGACGGCCCGATATAGACCTCGCCATACAGGATGCTCTCAAGAAAAAGGGAGGAGACGCGCTGATCAATGTAAGCTGTTATCAAAAAACATCCTGGTTCCTCTTTGTTTCTGAGAACAAGGTCGTGGTTGAAGGGGAAGCCGTATCCTTCGATGCCGGCGGCTCGGATAAGGATAAAGGCCGACAGACGATCAAGACAAAAAAATGAGATCATGGATGCATACGATGCAAAGATGGAATAAAAGGAATTATGGCATTGCCGGACAGACCGGGAAAGGGTCCCGGCGGCTGTGCCTTGCCCTTGGTATTGCACTCCTCTGCCCGGGCCTACACAGCGGATGCCTGTACAAGGGGGTCCGCGTTGCCGGACTGGAACCCCACGCAAAAGTCATGGAAAGTAATACGTATCGCGTTCTCGGTGAAGCTGAAGGAACCAGCAGCAGTTTCCATTTGTTATGGATTGTACCGGTTACGCCGCGGATAGATTATGACAGGGCGGCCGGTGAAGCCATAAACAGACTTCGGGGAGACAATCTTATTAATGTGCGGACATGGTTCGAGCGTCAAGTCTGGATTATCGGGATGGTAGAAATACTGCACGTGAAGGGAACCGTTATTCAATACGAAAAATAACGCACGTTATCTTCATTGTCCCCCCACTCAACCTGACAGTGTTTATACGCTGCCACCAGTCAGCCGGTTATTACCATAATTTTTTTTTATTAAACGAGTCTCTATTTTTTCCCGTCTCGTAAATCTGTTAAACTGGGAATAAAAATAGCAATGCGATCGCAGTAATGACCATAGCTACTAAAACCAACGCCTGTTTCATTTTCGTAACCCCCATTCTACATTCATGGCATCATAACAAACACCATATAAAATCCGCACGGGCGGGATGTTTTATAATAATATAATATTGAAAAAAATTAATAAAATCCAGCCCACTCTTGATTAATCAGATATTTGCTATGATTTTTTTAAATAATTAATCAAGAACCATAAAGTTTATGTATGATGATAATTCGTATTATTATGCTAATTAATGCAATAAAATTTTTTAAAAAATTGTATTTTTTTATGATCTAATTGAAGCTCATTATATTGAATATTCAGTAATTTATGGGACGCTAAAAGTAATTTTAACATGCGTTAATGTAACATGAAGCCATCCCCGCTCCGGCACTCTGGAAAAAAATTATATCGGAATCTTTTTGTAAAGTCGGCTGAATACAAGCGGACAGATGCGGCAAATGGCAGTTTGTAAAATCATTCCCTGATTTTAAAACACAGTACGTCGATTCCTTACCGGACATTGAGATCACGATGGTGAATTCATTTCCCGGCGCCAATTAGCTCTGGCCCGCGTCTGTTGTTATGCAAAGGCACGATACATTGTCCGGAATTTTTTATAGACAATACTGCCGGGGGGGACGCAATAGGACTATAGTTTTGCACTGGGTAATATAGAATAATGGAATTCTTGACAACATGCCGAATTACGGAACGGAATTCAAACCGGAGGATTGATCTTTTCCTGTCCAGAGAGTTCGGATATCTGAGCCGTTCGGAATGGCAGAGAGAGATTCTGAGAGGGAAGATCTCATATAACGGAGGGCTCCTCACTAAATATGACAGGAAGACCAGGACCGGCGATGTCATAACCTACGCCGGAAGGGACGCCGTTGAGCCTGAGGTAGACGCAACATACTCGGTTATATATGAAGATGATTGCCTGCTGGCTGTTAATAAACCGGGGAATCTCCCGGTCCATCCTGCCGGAGTCTTTTATCATAACACGCTCCAGTCTATTCTTCAGAAAGAATATGATACAAAGCTCCATCTTCTGCACCGGCTTGACCGGGAAACATCCGGGGTGATAATCCTTGCAAAAAACGCGGCCACTGCATCAGCAATCCATGATACCTTCTCATCAGTGGAAAAAACATATATCGCATTGGTGCACGGCGTTCCGGAGCATGATGTGTTCATGAATGATATGCCCATAGGTTTTGATGCAGCGTCGGGCATAGAACATAAGAGGATCGCCCATGAAAACGCTCCCGAAGCAGCATGCACGAAATTCATACGGATCAAATCAAAGAATGACCTGACCCTTCTGAAAGCGGTCCCCTATACCGGAAGGCAGCACCAGATACGGGTGCATTTAAAGCATGCCGGATACCCCATCGTGGGGGACAAGCTGTACGGGCGCGATGAAACCGTATTCCGGGATTTCATAAAGACCGGGCCCACCGGGGAGATTGAACGGAAGCTGGGATTTAAGCGGTGTGCGCTCCATTCCCGGTCGATCACGTTTTATCATCCTTCGCTGCAAAAAAAGATTTGCATCAGGGCGCCGCTGCATGAGGATATGAGGAAGTATATCAATAACCAATGGGGCACAGATGTCTGAACCGGTCATCCCAGCAAGGGCAAAACTGTTCATCGGCGTTCTCTTTTCGTCGGAGGTCATCCTTGACGCAGTTGAAAAAGCGCTGGTGAAAAAGTTTGGTGAAATGGATTTTCGCACCAAAAACATCCCTTTCGTTCACACCAAATATTACAGCGACATGGGATCGGCGCAGTTAAAGGTCCTCTTCTCATTTCGCAGGCTGATACGCCGGGAAGATATCGTGGAAATCAAGCTCTTCACCAACAGGCTTGAAAAGCGGTTCGCGGAAAATAAAACCAGAAAGGTCAATATAGACCCCGGTTACCTGACCCTTTCCAACGTGTATCTGGCAACCTGCAAGGATTTTTTCCACAGGACGTATCTCCGGAAAGGGGTCTTCCTTGAGAACGAATACCGTTACGTCGCCCGGCGGTACCAGCCGTGGGAATGGACCTACCCGGATTACCAGAAGCCGGAATACCTCTATTTTTTCCATGAGGTGCGGCGGATGTACCACAACCAGCTGCGGGGTTAACTGCTATACGTCAACGACGATCGTGGCGGAAAACCCGTTATCGTCCCTGGTGACGCTGAGATTATGCATAGTGGCCGCCTTGATATCCACGGCAAAGACATGCCTTCCCCGGTCTATGGCCTCGCCGGAGGCGATGCAGGATAATCGGTACAAGCCGTCTGACCTGTTGATTTCCAGTTTTTCAGGGAGCAGCAGCAGTTTGTCGGAATCCTTGCGAAAAATGAATTCAGACAGGAAATCATAATAGAGCATCTCCAGGTCTGCGGCTTCACAGGCAAAGGAAAGAGATGTTTTTTTCAGGACTGTTTCGGGATTCCTGATCATAATGGCCAGAAGGGCCCCGGCGCCTGCGGTGAAGAGCTCGACCGGGTCCCCCCCCCAGACGCGGAATGCAATATCCGCCCTGCTGATGCCCTCCAGTATTTCAAAGTCCATGATTCATCCCTTGATGTTGCCGATGGGGAGCAGCTTGGCAACGGCCCTGCTGAGGCCCCCCTGCTCCGTTGCCTGAATCACCTCATCAACATTTTTATAGGCCCCGCCGGCTTCTTCCGCTAGGCCCGGGAAGGACGAGGTGAGGATAATGATGCCCTGCTCCTCCAGGTGTTTCTGGAGCTCCCTGCCGTTGAAGGTGCTTTTTGCCCGGTGCCGAGACATGACCCGGCCGCTTCCATGGCAGGTGGAATAAAAGGCTTCGGCGCCGGAAGGGATGCCCGCCAGGAGATAGGAACCCGTTTCCATGCTTCCGCCGATGAGGACCGGCTGGCCCGTGGAACGGTAGCGGTCAGGGATCCCTTCCATGCCCGGGGCAAAGGCGCGCGTGGCCCCCTTACGGTGTATCAGGATTTCTTTTTCCTTTCCGTCTATGGCGTGGCGCTCCAGCTTGGCCGTGTTGTGGCACACATCGTAGACCAGACGGAGCCCAAGCTCTTCAGGGCTTTTTTTAAAAATGTCGCACAATATATTTTTCACTGAATGCATCATCATCTGGCGGTTCAGAAAGGCGTAATTGATGGCGCAGTTCATGGCCCTGTAATAATTCTGCCCGTCATCGGAATAGAAGGGGGCGCAGGCGAGCTCACGGTCGGGCAGGGACAAGCCGTATTTCGACCCCATGACGGAAAGGAACCGTTTGAGATAGTCAGTGGCGATCTGGTGGCCGAAGCCGCGGCTTCCGGAATGGATCATCACCATGATCTGGCCGTCACGGACGATGCCGAACTGTTCGGCGATTTTTTTATCGAAAATATTCTTCTCTTTCACAACCTGGATTTCAAGGTAATGGTTGCCGGAGCCGAGGCTCCCGGCCTGGTCCTTGCCCCGGGCGCGGGCCCGGTCTGAAACAGCGCGCGGATCGGCGCCTTTCATGCAGCCGTTTTCTTCGATGAAATCAAGATCGGTCGGGGAGCCGTAACCGTTCTGTATCGCCCACCGGGCTCCCAGGATCATGGCTTCATCAAAATCGTCGGGCTTAAGCCGCACCATGCCGTCTGACCCGACCCCTGAAGGCACCTGGTTGAACAGGGCCTGCACCAGGGTCTTCAAGCGTGGCTTGACCTCGTCAAAGGTCAAAGAAGTGGCCATGAGGCGGACACCGCAATTGATGTCAAAACCGATCCCGCCCGGAGAGATGACGCCGGTATCCGGGTCTATGGCTGCGACGCCGCCGATGGGGAATCCGTACCCGGAATGGCCGTCAGGCATGCAGAGGGCATGCTTTAAGATTCCTGGGAGGAGGCACACGTTGGTAAGCTGGTCCAGGACGGCATTGTCCATGTTCTCAATGAGCTGCAGGGAGGCATAGATGCGTGCGGGGACCCTCATGCCGTGCTTGAAGCTCACCGGTATTTCATAAAGGTAGTCGTGAATTTTGTTGATCGATGAGGTTTTCATGGTGCAGGTATTAATTTGCTGACTTCAGCAACAATAATCGACATTCATCAATTACAGAAACGAATTGTCAGGATTTTACGATAACATAAATATATGGCCACATCAGAGGAATAGCAATTATAATTAGCGGTTCCATGGCCTTTGGATTAAGTCTTACTCCAGGGCATCGGCAAGCTTCCTTACCGCTGTGAGAAATTCCCTCAGGCCGTACATGAATATGGTATTGTGATTTGCCTCCTTGATGGTCACTAGGTCCTTTGTTTCAGCCGGGGATGCCTCAAATAGGGCGCAGCCGTCGCTGTAGGGTATGATGTGGTCCCTCTCGGCATGGATGATAAGGGTCGGCTTTCTGAACTGTCTGATCTTGTCAATGTTCAGGAATCCCTCCTCCTCCCTGATCCCCAGGCGGTCCGGGTCCACACCGATTATACGCAGGAGGGGCAATGCGTAGGCAAAGCCGCTGTCGATTATCAGACCGTTTACCTCATTTTGCCGGGTCGCGGCCAGTTCCAGGGCTGATGCGCTTCCCAGGGACCGTCCCATTATGATGAACGGCCCGGTATAATGTTCCTCTTTGAGCCACTCTTTCATATAATCGAAAATGGTATGGCAATCCCTCATCATGGCGGATACGCTTGGACTGCCGCCGGATCGTCCGTAGCCTCGGTAATCAACGGGAATGAAATTTAATCCCAGGTTTACGTACAGGGGGCCCAGGTCATCGTAATCGATGACGATTTCACCGTTGCCGTGAAAAAAAAGAATCGAAGGGGAACTCTTCGAGGAGGTGAATATTTTTCCGCCAACCATGACATCATTGTCAACGGGGATGGAGAGTTCCACTATATTATCGCCTGCAAGGGACCGGGATTCCTCCGGCCTGGGATAAAACAGGAACGATGATACGGCAGGATGATCGAACCGTGCGTAGTCGGACATGGCCGCACTCCTTTGATATAAACAGCCACCATGATCGAATAGAAGTCAATAATAATAACAGTCCGGGGAATTGCGCCGCATATTTTGTTCTTGCAATTAATTATATCCCCCCGTTGTTAAGAATATCATCACCGAGGAGGGCCACCATGTCGATAGCCGGGCACATCAAGGAATCAATAGAAAAAGCTTCCTGGATACGGAAGATGTTTGAAGAGGGCATCAAGTTGAAGGCCCAATTCGGTCATGAAAACGTCTTTGATTTCAGCCTTGGAAATCCCGACCTGGACCCGCCGGAAAAATTCTTTGAAGTGCTGAAGGATTTCGCGCATAAGGCGGCAAAGGGGGCCCATGGATACATGCCCAACGCCGGGTTCCCGTCGGTGTGCAAGGCCATAGCCGCCAGGGTTTCTGCTGAAGAGGGCGTTGCGGTAACGGAGAAAAACATTATCATGACCTGCGGGGCGGCAGGGGGCCTGAATACCGTTCTGAAAGCGATTCTTAATCCCGGTGATGAAGTTATTGTTTCGAAACCGTATTTCGTAGAATATAATTTCTACATAACGAATCATAATGGCGTGCCCAGGCTGGTGGACACCAACCCGGATTTTTCCCTGAATATAGAGAATATTCACAAGGCCATATCAACGAAGACAAGGGCGGTGCTCATAAATTCTCCCAATAATCCCACGGGGCGGGTCTACCCTGAACAGCAGATCAAGGAACTTGCCGCGGTGTTGGAAGATTTCCGAAAAAAAGGGCACATCATATATCTTATTTCCGATGAGCCGTACAGGGAAATTGTCTATGATAATGTGAAAGTCCCTGGCATTCTGTGCAATTATTCACAGTCGATCGTTGTGAATTCCTATTCCAAGTCCCTTTCCATACCGGGAGAGCGCATCGGTTTCATAGCCGCAAACCCGGCATGCGATTATATAGATCAGCTCATGGCCGGCATGATCCTCTGCAACCGCATTCTGGGGTATGTGAATGCCCCGGCCCTTATGCAGCGCATCGTGGCGGAGCTGACTGACGTCACGGTCGATATTACCCCCTATCGGAGGAGGAGGGATCTGCTGGCTGAAGGATTGAAGAGCGCCGGGTACACGTTTCCCATGCCGGAGGGGGCCTTCTACATTTTCTGCAAATCACCGATAGCTGACGACGTGAAGTTCGTGCAGCATCTGCAAAAATTCAACATCCTGGCGGTTCCCGGCAGCGGGTTCGGGGGACCGGGGTACTTCAGGATGGCCTATTGCGTACCCGAGGATGTGATAAAGCGATCGATACCGAAGTTTAAGGAAGCCCTGGAAAAGCTCGGCTAATTCTTGACCTTGCCTTTCACGCGGTCGATATTCGTCGCTATGACCCGGTTTTTCTCGTCAAGGGCCAGGGCTTTCTTGTAATACTCATAGGCATCCTTGACCTTGCCGAGTTTCTCATAACTCATACCCAGGTTGTTTACAATTTCCACCGAACGGGGTTTGACCGCGTACGCGGCAGAAAATGCCGTGTTGGCCTCGCCGTATTTCTTCAGCTTCATCAGGGTGACACCCAGGGCGTTATAGGAATAGTAGAGATCGGGATTGAGGGAGTTGGCCTTTTCGAACATTTCCTTGGCTTTCCAGAAATTTTCCCTCTTTAATGATGTCATGCCCATGATGTAATAGAGCATGGGCGATTTTTCAACTTCCATGCCTTTCTTGGCCGTGGCGTCGGCCTCGGCGTATTTTTTAATTTCGATCTGGAGGAGTGCGAGGTCGATATAGGGATCAACCTTGTTTTTCTTTATGGCTATACAGCGGGTGAAATGATCAATGGCAGACTTGGTATTGCCCAGCTTCCAGTGATTATGGGCCGCCAGGAACCTGAGGTTGTAGTTGGGTGAGTCGGGTTTCGTGTCATTGGCGGTTTCCAGCTCATCCGCGATCATTTTTAACGATCCTTTGTAGTCTTTCTGCTCAAAAAGTTTCAGCGCTTCTTTATACGATGCATAAAGGGACGTGCCGGCAAATAGAAGCAAAGCGGTCATTACCAATGTTTTTTTCATGTTTCACCCTCTGTAGAGTTTTATGATGGGAGGGTCTCCCACCGCCTACGCGGTGGAAGACACCTTGACATTGCTTTTTTCCTTGATGGCCGACTGCGCCGCGGCAAGCCGGGCGATGGGAACACGGTACGGTGAACAGCTGACGTAGTTCAGGCCGACCATGTGGCAGAATTCGACCGAGCTGGGTTCTCCGCCGTGCTCGCCGCAGATACCGACCTTCAGATCCTTCCTGACGCCGCGGCCCTTTTCAACGGCCATGCGGATAAGCTTGCCCACCCCGTCGCGGTCAAGGACGCGGAACGGGTCGCTGGGAAGGATCTTTTTCTCGACGTATTCGGGGAGGAATTTCCCGGAATCGTCGCGGCTGTATCCGAAGGTCATCTGGGTGAGGTCGTTGGTGCCGAAGGAGAAGAACTGCGCTTCGCCCGCTATCTCGTCCGCGGTGACGGCGGCGCGGGGCACTTCGATCATGGTGCCGACCATGTAATCTACCTTGATCTTTTTCTCTTTCATGACTTTCTCAGCGGTCTCAACGATGATATCCTTCTGCATCTTCAATTCTTTTACGTGGCCCACCAGAGGAACCATTACCTCGGGCTTGACGTTCACGCCTTCCTTCTTGAGCTGGCATGCGGCCTCGAAGATGGCGCGGGCCTGCATTTCGGTAATTTCCGGATAGGTGATGCCGAGGCGGCAGCCGCGATGGCCCAGCATCGGGTTGAATTCATGGAGCGCTTCGACCTTGGCCTTGATGACGGCAACGGGTTTCTTAAGCTGTTTTGCCATCTCCTTTTGGTTCTTCTCCTCGTGGGGCACGAATTCATGGAGAGGGGGATCCAGGAGGCGGATGGTGACGCCGTAGCCCTTCATGGCCTTCAGGATGCCGTAGAAGTCCTTCCGCTGCATTGTGAGGAGCTTCGCCAGGGCCTTTTTCCTGCCGGCGAGATCATCGGCAAGAATCATCTCGCGCATCGCCTTGATGCGGTCGCCCTCGAAGAACATGTGCTCGGTGCGGCAGAGGCCGATACCCTCGGCGCCGAAGCTGCGGGCCACTTCCGCGTCGTGGGGGGTGTCAGCATTTGTGCGGACCCCCAGCTTGCGGGCCTCGTCAGCCCACTTCATTATGGTGCCGAAGTTGCCTGAAAGCTGCGGGTCGACCGTCGGGACCTTGCCGAGCATGACTTCGCCGGTTGAGCCGTCGAGGGATATGAAATCGCCCTGCTTGATCGTAATATTCCTGATCTTGAATATGCGTTTTTTATAATCTACTTCCAGCTCGCTACAGCCCGACACGCAGCATTTGCCCATGCCCCGGGCGACGACGGCGGCATGGGAGGTCATGCCGCCCCGGGCGGTCAGGATCCCCTGGGCCACGTTCATTCCCTTGAGGTCTTCCGGCGACGTTTCGACACGGACCAGGATGACCTTCTCTCCTCTGGCGCTCCATACTTCCGCGTCGTCGGCGTTGAAAACCACTTTCCCGACGCCGGCTCCCGGAGAAGCGGGAAGGCCCTTGGTGATGACGTTCCGTTTTGCCTTCGGATCAAGGGTGGGGTGGAGGAGCTGGTCAAGGGAGACCGGGTCAATGCGCATAAGGGCTTCATCCTTCGTGATGAGGCCCTCCTTGACCATATCGACGGCGATCTTCACGGCCGCGGCGGCGGTACGCTTTCCGTTCCGCGTCTGCAGCATCCAGAGTTTCTGGTTCTGGATGGTAAACTCGATGTCCTGCATGTCGCGGTAATGGTTTTCAAGCTTGTTATAGATGTCGTCAAGCTGCTTGTATGCCTTTGGCATATATTCTTCGAGGGACGGGTACTTCTTCTTTCGATCGGCTTCTTTAATGTTGTTCTCTTTCGCCCATTTCCGGGAACCGACCAATGTTACCTGCTGCGGAGTCCTGATGCCGGCAACAACGTCTTCGCCCTGGGCGTTGATAAGGTACTCTCCGTAGAAACGATTGTCTCCGGTGGACGGGTCGCGGGTGAACGCAACGCCCGTGGCGCAGTCATCGCCCATATTTCCGAATACCATTGCCTGGATGTTGACCGCGGTGCCCCAGCTGTCCTCGATGCCGTTCATTTTTCTGTAGAGGATGGCGCGCTCGTTCATCCAGGATCCGAACACGGCACCTATGGCGCCCCAGAGCTGTTCGTATGGGTCGGAGGGAAAGTCTTTCTTGAGCTTTTTCTTTATAAGGGCCTTGTACTGGGCGACCAGCTCTTTAAGGTCGGCAACGGTAAGGTCAAGGTCCATCTTCACTTTGCGTTTCTTTTTCAGGTTGTCCATGACCTCTTCGAAGGGATCATGCTCGTCTTTCGATGCGGGCTTGAGGCCCATGACGACATCGCCGTACATGGCTATGAAACGGCGGTAGGAGTCCCAGCCAAACCGCTCATTGCCGGATTTTTTTATTATTCCCTGGATGGTTTTGTCGTTGAGACCGAGGTTGAGGACCGTGTCCATCATGCCGGGCATTGACGCGCGGGCGCCGGACCGGACCGATACCAGGAGAGGATTTGACGGATCGCCGAACTTAGCTCCCATGATCTGCTCGACTTTCTTCATGGCTTCGTTGACTTCCTCTTTAAGACCGGCAGGATATTGACGGTTGTTTTTATAAAATTCCGTGCACACTTCGGTGGTTATGGTAAAGCCTGCCGGAACAGGAATACCGAGATTTGACATTTCAGCAAGATTGGCGCCTTTTCCGCCAAGGAGGTTTTTCATGTCCGCTTTGCCTTCGGAAGACCCTCCCCCAAACAAGTACACTCTTTTAGCCATTCTGATTCTCCTTCTGTTAATTTTTACTTACAACCAATCAGATCTATGTATACTGTATCACAATAATTATTCTGATATGCACCTCATCCCTGGCGGGCTGAAGCGATTATCGGAAATGAAGCACCAGTTGAACTGAATCCTGTTACTGGTAAATTGTTTAAAACAGCGGTTATCCTTGTAAAGATTAATTTAATGCCTTACAAAACATTTACAGATATTTTTTAATCTGGCGGAGAAGACAGGCTTCACGATGGGCGCATTTTGTGCAGAATTCATCATTGGCGTCAAAGTCTTCTTCGACACAGAGCTCTTCGTTATCCTGCGTCATTATCTCCATGTAGCGTATATGCTGGTATTCGTCATCAGTGATCGAACCGGGCCCCCTGGTCTTTAATTTTTCCAGTATTGACTCCAGAATATGATCGTTCTGTTTGATTTCCTTTTCTGATCTGGTCTCGTGCCGGTCAATTTCTCGGTTGAGACGGGCCTTGATAAGCTTGGATTTGAAGCTTATCCCCCGTTTACGGATGATCAGGAAAAATATAAGGCCGAAGATGATACCTCCCAGATGACCGGCATGGGATACGGGGCTCTGGCCGCTGGAGGCGACAAGGGAGTAAAGCTCAAGGCCGCCATAGAGAAGCACCAGGAATTTGGCGCGCATGGGGATGATGAAGAAAATCAGGATTTCGGCATCGGGAAAAAGCATGCCGAAGGCGAGAAGCAGGCCGAAGACGGCGCCGGATGCTCCGATGGTGGGCGTTATGTAATTGACGCCCCCCAGAAGCGTGTTGATGACAAGGATGGTGACACCGGCGCCGACCCCGGTAAAAACATAATAAAACAAAAAGCGCCGGCTTCCCCAGGCCTGCTCAACGGGGATGCCGAAGATGAGCAGCGCGTACATGTTCAGAAAAATATGGAGGAACCCCCCGTGGAGAAACATATAGGTGAAAAGCTGCCAGAGGTAATATTTTTCAATGACCAGGACCGGGCGCAGGCCAAGGTAAAAAATCAGAACGTCGCTGAGGGTGGAGCCCTCTTCGCCGGTGCCGACCATGGACAGCATTAATTGCAGACCGAAGAATATGGCAATGTTTAAAATGATGAGACGTATTACCCAGCTTTTGGTGTAGGTTTCCGTGCCGTTCATAGTTGTTCCCGGTGCTGTATGGTGACAGCGTGAAATTTACGATGGGGTGTAACGCCACCCTTCCGATCCTTTTGTAACATTACGTTGGATTGCTCTTATCAGTAAAGTATTTTTTATGCATGGCCTTTATAAAGAGGACACAGGGCCGATGAGCCCGGCATATAATCGCGGCATACCTGGGGTCGGGTCTCGTATATGTCGCAGAAAAAGACATTCCCGTCGTAATTGAGAAACGTACAGCTCTGGATGTGGATGCCGTTGCCGGTGAGGATGATGTCGCCGAACCACTGAATTTCGGTGCCGCGGACGTGGGAAATGATGTCGAAGCGCTGTTCCTCTTCCCATCGGCGCATATCATTCTCGGTGATGTAGGCAATCATGTCAACATGGCAGCAAACGCCGCATTGGCGGCAGCGTATGGGAGATTCTGCTTTCACCGTACTGTACTCATGCAGCCATGAGATTTCACCGGCCCGCAATCAGTCAAGTTGAAATTTCATTAAAATGTCACGGGCGTAATCCCTGGCATTGGTAAGATCTTCACTGTCGGGATGTCCTTCCATCTGGGCGACCATGCGCGCCCATTCGTCATGGGTACTATGCTTTGATTTTTTTATAAACTCGCGGAGCTGCGGGGCAAGGCGGCCCTGGCATTCAAAACATCCGCGGTATGGAATTCCTTTTTTTCTGCAAAGGGAGCTCAGATAGGTCATGCAGTTTTCATAATCTGACTTATTGTAAAAGTTGTAAAATGAAGATGCATGGGTGACGAACCCTGCAAGGTGACATGGGGAATTGTCCGGGATGAGGTTCAAGAAAGACCGAACCGGTTCGGCAAGGGTGTCGGCATGGCACGGAGACCCGATAAAAACATGGTCATACTCATCCAATTGCGACGGGGCAATCTCATCAGTTTTTTTCAGGAATGGAGAGGAGCAGGAGGAGGCTTCTTCATGGATTGCCCTGGCTATCTGTTCTGTATTGCCTGTCTGGGAGAAGTATGTGACCAGTACCTTCATAGCCGGTCTGCAATGCAACGAGTATCATGGAGAATGTATCCCCGGATAAGCAGCGGTACCAGTTATTCAAAGGAGGAATACATCTTCTCGTTCAAGTCGAAATTCATGGTCGGTTCTGCGCCCCCGTGGGAAACGGCCAGGCACACAAGGAAACGGGGGTTGCCCTTTATGGTTTTTATACCGGCAGCGGTTTCGAGGGCCGGGATGGAATAGTCAAGGTCAAGGCCGTATAAGTAGCGGTAGCAGATCTGATACGAAAGGGGCAGGGACACTTTGTACAGCCCGGTACTTTTGATGTCCAGTGAAAGCGCGAGATTCGCGGGGACGGAAACGGCATGGGTGTACGGTATCCAGCTGTTCCAGTTGTGGGGCTGGTTCCCGATTATGGACTCGGCCGTAGAGGGGAACGCCATGCCGGCTATGGTGTCGTAATCGTATAGAAGAATCTGAGAATGATGCGATACGGAGAGGAGCCTTCTGAAATTATTTTTATGGAGACTTGAAAAGGTATTTTTTCCTCCGTCCTTCTCGGCGACATCATGAAACACCACGCCGCGGACAACCTGGCCGTCGTGATACGTTACCTGGATGACAAGGGCGATTTCACCGAAAATATCATCAGAGACGTCCTTCCTCTGATACAGGCTCCAGCCGGTCTTGATCGTGTCGCCGGGTGTGTGGATTGTTTTACCCCCGAAGAGCGATTTCATGCCGGAAAACAGGGACCGGGTAATTTTCTCTTGATTCCAGTTGCCAGGATAGCTTTCCTTCACCGATGAGTAGATGAGGGATTCCAACTCGAAGGTAAGGCTCTTCATGCTGTCGCGGTTACCGGTCGCCAGTTGTTTTATTATTTTCATGGGGCTATTTTAACCCTTTTAATGTAAAATAACAAGTCATTTTTTTTGTTTGAAAAGCCACTCAAACATTGCCTCATCGGTATAGGTGAAATTCCAGCTCAGGTGGGTCACCAGGGTATACTCGCTGTACCGCGGCATGCCGCCGGCCCTGACTATGGCGTTGATCATGTTCCGGGAACGCCTGACATTGACCAGGTTGTCAAGGGCGCCGTGAAAAGCCCAGATGGGAATGGACACGAGGCGTGGCGCCAGCGCTTCATCTCCGCCGCCGCAGACGGGAACCGCGGCTGCAAAGAGGCCAGGCCACCGCTGTATGGCCTCCCAGGTGGCGAAGCCACCCATTGAATAGCCGGTTACATAGATCCTCCCGCTGTCTATGGGGAATTCTTTTTCCAGCTCCGAGATTAATTCTATTGACATGGCCAGGGGCGGCGTCGGGTTTTTCTGCATGGTGTGGCGGTCGGCCTTCCAGTCCACTTCCGCCCACTTGGTTTCGACAGGACACTGGGGCGCTGCAATGAAACAGGGATAGCGCTTCATCCTGTTTTCATTGGCGAAGATATCAAGCCCGCAGTACAATTGTATTTTATTGTCCGTGCCCCGCTCACCCACGCCATGAAAGAATAAAACAAGGGGATACTTTTTTCCTTTGTCGTAATTGACCGGCACCAGGAGCCGGTACGGCAGGGTCGAGTATTTTTTGCTTTTGAATATTCTCGCCTGGAATCTTTCAGACATGCCAGCGCCGCGGGCAGCGCCCGCGGCGGTAATGATCATGAGAAGCGTTATAAAAATTTTTCTTTGCATTGGGGTAAGAGCTATTTTCCCACGAAGACATCATTCAGGAATTTGCCCTTTTCGACAATGCCCGTGGCGCCGGTCATGATTCCCTGGCCGTGGCGCTTGCCGTCTTTCCATTCTCCCTCGTATTTTGAACCATTCGGCCAGGCAAAGGTGCCGGTCCCGTTTTTCTCGTCGTTCTTCCACTGCCCGGTGTAGGTCTCGCCGTTGGGCTTTGTCAGGGTTCCCTGTCCGCTGCGCTGATTATTTACCCACTGGCCTTCGTACTTGTTGCCGTTTTTCTCCACAATGGTTCCCTGGCCGTTGCGCTTGTTGGCCACCCACTGGCCGTCATAGCGGTCTCCGTTGGCCCAGGTAAAAACCCCTTTTCCGTTGATGGCGTCATTTGCCCACTGTCCTTCATACTGGTCCCCGTTGGCCCAGGTCATCCTGCCGTATCCATGTTTCATGTTCTCCATTACTTCACCGATATATTTTGAGCCGTCATTGAAGGTTATGGTTTTAACATTGCCTTCGGTCGTAAAGCAGCCGGCCAGAAGAATGCTTCCGAGAATAAACACGGTCATCAGTCCCCTAACGGTTTGTTGCATATGATTCTCCTTGGAAAATTTCTTTCTTGAAATTAACCCGCGGCGCAATTTATGCAATTATTTTTTTATTTTTTCGGATTGGATGGGATGATGTCATTAAAAAAAGGGCCGAATACGTGATATGAACAGGTCCAAACCTGTTTTAATCGCTTCATTAATTTCAGGTGGAGCAACCGCGCTGGAGCCGACGGCGGTCAATGAGCCGGATATGGCGGACCGCGCCTGAGACGGATCGATGGCATCAATGACACCGAGGTTGACGAGATCAATGCCGTCACCGGCAATGTCTGACAGGCGTGAATGATATTCAGTGGGATTTATTGTAATGATTTTGCATCCGGAAATGAGGCCTTCATAAAGAGTGATGCCGAAATGGGTAATCAGGACCTTTGACGACATCAGTATTTCAGCGTATGATTTATTCAGGGGTTCCGCTGTTCCGTCTTTGAACAATGTCTGAGTTGCACCGGCAAGGACCGCATAGGAATATTTCACAGGTATCAGAGCAGTGATGGCAGCAATCGTCCGCTGGGGTGGGCTGATGCCGCAGTAGACGGCGAAATCTATGTCCTTGGTGACGGTGCGCACGCCGAGCTTCATGACTGAATCGGCGAAGGTAAATCCGAAGATAAAAAGATCCTTATCGTAGCTGGAATACTGCAGGTTCGGCAGAAGATCGATGGCGAGATCGGCCTGTCCCCTCCCGGGCCCGCAATCATCTATGGCGATTACCCTGCCATGGCTTTGTAATGCCTCCATGTCACTGATGGTTGAATCCCTCTTGTCCCTGATAATGAAGGCGCTGTCAGGCCTGATGGCATTGACGATACAATCATCGAACAATTCAGGGAGAAACCCCGGTTTTCTTTCGCAGACAAGATAGGCCTTGAGCGGGGTATGCCTGTTGATATGAAAGGCTAGGCTCGCCATGCGCTGGACATGGCCTGTTCCGAGATGGCCCCCCCATCCGGTGACGATGGACACTTCGCGTTTGATCATTTCGTGCTCGAGTGCGTCATGGGGCGCTGCTGGATGCCGCTGTTTATGGCCGGGATATCGGGATTTTTTTCAATAAAGCGGAGCACGTCTCCCAGAGGGAAGGGCTCGCCATGATAACAACCGGCATAGATTTTTTGGGCGACCTCATAATCCTCGGCCGTGTCAACGGTGAGGCGCAGGTTCGGGTGGGGGTTGTCCAGGGCTATGTCGCGGACATGGATCCTGAATCGTTCGGGATGTTCCTTGATGTAGGGGGTCACGTGCTCCCGCTGGTAAGGCTGGTCGCTCAGCCGGTAGGCGGCATCAAGGGCCGCTTTGGTCAACATCCCAACTCCGGTGCCGAGGGGAAGGTTCGGGAAATAGCAGAGGTCGGCGCCTGTTTCCCTTATCGTCCGAATTGTTTCAGCAGCGTAGCCCGGGTCCGTGAAGGGGTTGTCGCCGGTCACGCGCATGATGTAATCGCCGCCGTACCGTTCCGATGCGAGATAGAACCGCTCCAGCACATTATCCTCCGATCCGATGAAGACCAGAATCCCCATGGATTCGGCCAGGCGTATGATAACGTCATTTTCGGAGCCGTGGCAGGTGGCCATCACGATGCGGTCGACCCCCGGCGTCGCCTGGATTCTCCGGAACACGTGGTACAGGAGCGGCCGGCCGGCGAGGTCAAGAATCGCCTTCCCGGGCAGGCGCGAGGAACCCATCCGGGCCTGAATGATGGCGGTAACGGTTGCTTTCATGATGTTATTATCGGACCGGACATTGCGGGGGTTGAGCCGAATCAGGCATTGAAGGTATACCATTCATCGCAGGAGGCGCAGTCAGGGGAGGCGGGATACTTCTTGCGGTAATCGCTGATAAATGCCGGCTTTTTCTTTTCCCAGATTTCAGCCAGCGTGGTTGCTGGTAGCGTGCCAGCTGGATTGACGGCGTCAACGTCCTGCTTGCAGAAGGTGACGATCCCGTCCGCCGTTATATAAAGGTCGCGCTGGAGGTGCCAGCAGGGGATCCTGTCAAGGGGGGACAGGTCGGAATACCGGCGGTCCTCGATCCTTCCCAGAAAGGTGTTCTGTTTCTGAAGAATGATGGGGATATTGAGTTTTTCCCAGAAATCGTAGTAGGCGTCCAGGAACGGCTCGGTTTCATTGATTTTCATTATCTGGATATACACGCGGCCGGGCGCCGCATCTGACAGGCCCAGGATGTTCCTGTGAACCCGTTCGAAGCAGTCCCTCCCGTGGAGCCGGGCGTAAGTGTCGGCGTTCATCCCGTTGATGTTGACGATGGTCTTGATTTTGCCGCCATCCTTCGTGATATGGGTGCGGTAGTTTGCATCGGCATAGAGGCCGTTTGTCTCGACAATGACGGACTCCACCAGGGGGTCGCTCTCCGCCGCGGACAGGATCTCGTAAATGTTTGGATGCATCAGGGGCTCCCCGGATCCGCCGAAGCAGACGGTATAGGGAAGATTGAACGATTTCATCTGCTCAAGCAGTGCCGGCACCAGTCCCTTGTCCATGTCGCCGTGGTGCTGTTTGAGAAAATTTCGGTAACAGAAAACGCACTCCAGGTCGCACCTGCCGGTGAGCTCTATCTCGAGATAGGAAGGCCCGATATGGAGCACCTCCGGATGGTCATCGATGATTCCTTTCATCGATTCATAAGGTGGGAAGGCTGAGCCGAGGCTGTATATACGCTCCATGATAAGTGCGTCGCGGCGGCGGCTGGACAGAAAGGATATGCGCTTGTCGCGGATGTCGGGGTCTTTGTAATATATCTCAATGTCAAAGTGGTTAAGGTTTGCCTTGATCACCTGTGACAGGGGCAGGGTCTTCTCCTTGAGATCGGGGATGGCGCTGATAAGTTCCTTTGATACGATTTCGCAGGAGAATCCGGCGGGGAGGTTTTCCGAAAAGGTGAACTCCGCCAGGTACGTCAGGTGATGGTCCATCATTTCCCGGATTATTGAGGGGTCCAGGAAAGGGGAATCGGCGTAGATCTTGCAGATATGACCGGACCCGGTCCTGGCGAAAAGGTCTTTCCAGAATTCGACGTCATCATGGCCGCTGCGGACGAAACAGACGGCGCTGCCGGAAAGCTTCCCATTATAAGCGGAAGGGACCGAATAGTACACGGCGCCGGCCGCTTCAATTTTCTGAAGCCGCTGGGCCAGCAACTCGGGCAGGAATGAATCCAGAAACCGGAGATCGTTGTCAGAGGTTGCGGAATCTATGTAGAGCAGAATATCAGATTTCAATTAATTTCCCCGCTCCTTCGTTGAAATCACGTTTCAACGTAATTTTTCATGAAAATCTGTATATCGGACTCTTTTTTTCTCTTTAACACCCATTTCTTGAACTGCTGGAACATGCTTTCGTTATAGAGCTTGTACATGATCAGGCGTTCGACTTTTTCATAGGTAATAGGACGCCGTGCCATGAGCTTCACAATATGATAACCCTGGCTCGATTTAAAAACCTGGGAAACCTGGCCGGCGGCGTGTATGTTGCTGACGTACCCGGCGAAATAGGGGTCCATTTCCGCGAGCATTTTCCACCCCAGGTCGCCTCCCCTGGCAGCTGATTCAGGGTCCTGGGAATACATGCGGGCGAGTTTTTCAAAGGATTCGCCTGCCATGATCTTTTCCCGCAGGGAATTGAGCTTTTCGTTGGTTTCCCGCTCTGCGGTAAAGGAACTGCCGGCGGGCCTGATGAGAATATGCTTGACCCATACCTCGTCGCCCAGCTTGTTCCTGTTCTTCCGGTACCAGTCCATCGCCTCTTCTTTTGACGGGGGCGACACGCCTATGGCAATGGACATGACCTGTTCCCTCATTATCTGGGAGCGGACTTCCTCGAAGTACTCCCTGAAGCCGAGATGAACGCGCCCTTCGAGGAATCCGATGAACGTGTCGATCTGGGCGTCGAGTTCCTTGTCGGCCATGATCGGCTCATCGTTGAGCCGCTTTTCAAGGCGATTGAGCATTTTGGACGCGAGCTTCTCCACTTCCTTGGGGTCCTGAATTTTCGTAGACAGATACTGCTTCATCATCTCCTCTATATGATTGAGTACCCGGCGGTCACCGACGACGATCGCTTCCTCAGTTGCCGCCTGCATGACCAGTGCGTCTTCAATGAATTTATCGAGTATTCTGCTTTTTTCGGACGCGTATCGTGTCCTGGGGATGTTTTGAAATTTTATCACCTGGTTCAACTTGTTGTCTATTTCGCTTTCAATGATGGAGATGTCATTTACTATTGCGATGACGCTGTCATAGGTTTCCCAGGTAAAGGCGGGTGATCCTGCTGTCGTCAGGAGTATCGTCGCTGCGAGGCATATCATGGTTTTTTTCATATTCAATCGCCGTTCATGTATATTTTCAGAGAATTATTGACAGATCCGTCAAAATCCTAATCTTCAGCTTACGTGCCCATGGTTCAATCAAAAGGCCCTCTCCTCGAGGGAGATGTGATGCCACAGCCCCGTTCGGTTTATGACTGCATGCGTTTGCGAAAGGTTTAATCGTTGCTGCGTTCCATTCCTTAATTATTCAGAACAAGATTAATTGCAAGATTTTTTTCCTGCGGAGGAACGATATTGAACAGGGAACAGGTTATTTTTTCTTTTTGTTCTTGAACAGCATGTATTCAATGCCGTCAACAAGGGCCTTCCAGGACGCTTCAATGATGTCCGTCGATACCCCGACGGTGCCCCAGTGATCGGATTTACGTCTCTGGTCAATGAGAACCCGCACCGCGGCGGCAGTGCCGCTTTTTTCGTTCAGGACCCGGACCTTGTAGTCCGAAAGCTGTATCTCTTTAATTTCAGGATAAAATTTTTCCAGCGCCTTCCTGAGGGCATTGTCAAGGGCCTCCACCGGTCCATAGCCGTTTGCGGCGGTGTGCTCGATTTTACCATCCACCTCAACCTTGATGGTCGCTTCGCAGAGGAGTTTTCTGGACCCCTCCATCTCGCTGATGACGCGGAACCCCTTGAGTTTGAAGAAGGGACGGTACTCGCCGTTTGCCTCCCGGATAAGGAGCTCAAATGAGCCTTCAGCCGCCTCAAACTGGAACCCCTGCTCTTCCAGCTTCTTGATTTTCTGTAATAATTCGCCGGGAAGTGTTACCCGGTTTTTCAGCCGGATCCCCATTTCCTTCGCCTTGAAAAGGATGCTGCTCTTGCCCGAGAGCTCGGAAACAAGGACCTTCCGCCAGTTACCGACCTTGTCCGGCTCAATATGCTCGTAGGTCCTGGTGTCTTTCTGGAGCGCCGACACATGGATGCCGCCCTTGTGGGCGAAGGCATTGTCCCCGACGTAGGGGGCTCGCTCGTCATGGGCCAGGTTCGCGGTCTCACTGATGAGGCGGCTCACCTCGGTGAGGTGCCGGAGCGATTTTTCCGCGGAACAGTGATACCCCATTTTCAGCACAAGGTTGGGGATCAGGGTCATCAGGTTCGTGTTGCCGCACCGTTCGCCGTAGCCGTTGGCGGTACCCTGGACTGAAACGGCACCCGCCTCCACGGCGGCAAGGGAATTGGCCACCGCCACGCCGGCATCATTGTGGAAATGAACTCCGATGGGGATGGTGCTTTCGCCGGACACCTTTTCGATGATGCTGCGGACCTCGCCCGGCATAACGCCCCCGTTGGTGTCGCAGCACACGATCATGTCTACGCCGGCTTCGTGTGCTTTCCGCATCAATTGATAGGAATAGTCTTCATTGGCCTTGAAGCCGTCAAAGAAATGCTCGGCATCGAGGAACACCTGGAGGCCCCTGTCTTTAAGGTAGGCGATGGTGTCGTAGACCAGGGAAAGGTTGTCCTTCAGGCCGATGTTGAGCGCCCGGGTCACGTGGAAATCCCAGGTCTTTGCCACGATGGTAACGATCTCGGCCCTGGAATCAACCAGGGCCCTGATCAGGGGATCGCTCTGGCATGAGGCGTTCCTCCTCTTGGTGGAACCGAAGGCGACGATCTTCGAATGCGAGAGCTTTGCTTTCCTGATGTCCCTGAAGAACTGGTCGTCCTTGGGATTGGACCCCGGCCATCCCCCTTCGATGTAGTCGATCTTCAGGCGGTCAAGGGCGGCCGCGATGGAGAGCTTATCGTGCAGGGACAGGGATATTCCCACGGTCTGGGCCCCGTCGCGAAGGGTCGTATCATATATGGTAATTGTTTTTTTTGCCATGACTTGTGTTCCTGATAAAAACAGCATGGTTGCCGCGGGGTGGCGATATTGCAAGGATTTTTTCGGCCTGCCGCAGGCCATGCCCGTTAATAATTCAGCATGATTGTGATATGGACAGTGCGGCCGTATTTGTCGTTGTTCAGACAGTCACGGCGTCCTCCTCGACGCAGAGGCTTCTCCATGATGCATAGCGGCACAGCGCCCCGGCTGCCCGGGCCGCCCGTTCCGGCGTCGGAAGAAAGGGGATGCCCCGCTCGACCAGGTGGGCAATGAGCGGTTCGTTAAAATCAAGGAAGGTGGAGCATATGACCGGGATCGGCAGATCCGCAAGGGCGTCCCCTATCTTTACTTTCAGGGCGTTTCCCAGTCCCAGCGTCGCCTGGATCATGGCGCGGTCGAGAGACGGGGCCACTGCCGGGTTGTCGCGGTAGTGAAGGAAGGTCTCGATGCCGAAGAGCCCGTAAAAAAGTAGAACATCCACCTCTCCGGATTCGGCAATAATGAGCGGCACCCTGCTGAAGAAGGCCTCCCAGTTGTTGATGAAGGTGAAGTCAACCGGGTTCGAGAGTGAAGCGGTGTGGGGGGAGAATTCGCTGATGGCGTCCTGGAGTCCCTCGGAAAACATGGGCAGTTCGAGGCCGAGGCGGCACACGGTGTCGGCCATGAGTGCCCCGGGGCCGCCGCTGTTGGTCAAAATGCCGATGCGTTTACCCGCCGGCAGGGAGCACCGGGAGAGGACGCAGGAAAAATCGAACATTTCCTCCAGGGACGCGGCGCGGATGATGCCCGTCTTGCGGAAGACGCCGTCCATGATGCCCTCAGACGACGCCATGGCTGCGGTATGCGACGCCGTTGCCCGTGCCCCGGCTTCCGTGCCGCTCGCGTAGAGTGCCACGACGGGCTTTATTTTCGATACTTCGGCCGCCTTGTCGATGAACTCCCTTCCCCTGCGCACGGTTTCAATATAGCAGGTTATGGTTTTTATTGTGTCCCTGCCGGCCATGTAGTCAAGGCCGTCCACGATGTCAAGGTCCCCCTCGTTGCCGAGGCTTATGGCCTCGGCATAGTTGAGCCGCCGGGCGTGCAGGTAGGGCAACACGTGGGTGACGAAGGTGCCGGAGTGGGAAAGCATACCGATAACACCCGGCTCGCCTTCAAAGGGAAACACGGTGATGTTGTAGTGTTCCCTGAGGTTCGCGACACCGATGCAGTTGGGCCCCACGTAGCGGACACCGGCCTTCTGCGCTGCCCGGTCCAGCTCTCGCTGAAGATTGGCGCACCCCACCTCCTTGAATCCGGCCGTCACGATCACGGCGCGGTAGACCCCGGCTTCGCCAAGCTCCTCTATCACCGCGGGGACCAGCTTTGTCGGTAGCACGATGACGGCGCAGTCGACCGGTTCGCCGATATCGGAAATTTTCTTGTAAGCCGGGAGCCCGAAAACGGAATGCTCGGACGGATGGATGGGATAGATCCTGCCGCGGTAGCCGTTGCAGAGAAGGGTGACGAGCTGGCTCGAACCCATTTTTGAAAGGTTGTTCGATGCTCCATAAAAGGCGATGGAGCGGGCGTTCATGATTTCGTTGAGAGGGTTGTGTGTCATGGCGTTGTCCTTCGGTGCGTCCCCGGTATGGTAATTACATTGGTAAAATTGAGACTCCCGTTGTCCAGTAAATTTTACCGGAGAAAACCAGTATGCGGGATGCCTGTTGACAGATTCTGTAAAAAATCGGTTTATGATTGTTTATACAGTTCTTCATGCTTCTGGATGAGCAGGGGCAGGAATGTCTTCAGGTCCTCGATAATGATGTAATCCGAAATGGAGAAGATCGCGGCCCGGGGATCCGTGTTGACGGCCACGATAAGCTGCGATCCCTTCATGCCGGCTATGTGCTGCTGGGCCCCGGAAATGCCGCAGGCCATATACAGTTTCGGTGCGACGGTCTTGCCCGTGACGCCCACCTGGTGGGCGTAGGGTATCCATTTCTGGTCGCAGACGATACGGGACGCGCCGACGGCGGAGTTGGGAAACAGTCTGGCCACCGCCCGCACCAGTTCCAGGTTCTCCGGTGCGCCGATACCCCGGCCCGCGGAGATAATGACATCGGACTCTTCAAGACGCACTGATTCCTCCGCGGACTCGCTTATTCCCAGGGGGCGGCCGGGGGAGTCGACGCCGGATAACCTCCGTATCTCGACCGAGCCGGGTTTCTTAGAAGAGCTGCCGCCGTCGGTGACGGCAAAGGCCCCGGGAAGCACGGTAAGGACGACGCTGTCCGGGGGAGGGGCCAGGTCAAGGTTGATTTTGCCGTTGAAAAGGGACCGTCTGAACACGGGGGCGTCACCTGACACTGAGAAGGATTCAACGGCGGTGATGCATGACGCGTTTTCCCGTGATGATAAGGACGCCGCCATGTGGCATCCGCGCATGGTGTGCTGGAAACAAACATAGCGGGGCCGGGATTCCTCCATCAGGGCGGCGACTGCCCGGGCCAGAAACTCTGGATTGGGATGGAACAGAGAATCATGTTCAAGGCCGATGACGTCATGGCCGAAACGGGCCGCTTTTTCAGCGGTTTCGCCGATGCTTCCGCCGGCTATGGCTACCTGTATCTCCAGGGAGAAGGTTGCAGCGAATTGCTCGGCAAAGGATATGAGCTCGAAGCATGACGGGGGGGGCCTGTTTTCAATCGTGTCGATTATGACCAGTATGCTTTTCATCGTCATGGCCTAGAGAAGAGATTTTTCATGGAGTATCGCGAGGAGCTGTTCAGCTTTCTGTTCCGGTGTGCCGCTGATGACCATGCCGGTGGAGCTTTTTTCCGGATACGATAGGGACACGGGCTGTTCCGGCCTCCGGGTAAGCAGCCCCGGGTCCGCCGGTACGGTGACCAGCTTCTGCTCCTTGGCCCGCAGGACATTGGAAAGCGACGGGTACCGGGGCCGGTTGATCCCGGACTGGATCGTCAGAAGACAGGGCATGGGTAATTCGATTATCTCGTTGATCCCTCCTTCCAGCTCGCATTCGGCGGTGATCCTTTTCTTGTCGGGACCGATGGTTTCTTTCACCACCGATACCGCGCAGGGGAGCCCGAGGCGCGCCGCTATGAGGGGGCCCACCTGGCACTGCATGTCGTCTTCGGCCATGACCCCGCAGAGAATGAGATCGTAGGATTTATCCCTGGCATAGCCGGCTATAAGGGCGGCAGTGAGGGACGGAGGGCAGTAGCCGCCGTTTTCATAAAGTATATGAATGCCGTTGGCCGCTCCCTTTTCAAGGCTCTTTTTCAGGGTTGAGCTGAAGCGCAGGGGGCCGACCGACAGGGCGTCAACAGTGACATCGCCGAGAGCTTCCCTGATCAGCACCGCCTCCTCAAGGGCAAACTCGTCGTAGCGGTTCATGCGGAAGGCTATGGGACCGTCATCCCTGACCCAGCGGCGATCGCCGTCGATTTCAAGGGGCGATTCGGTGTCATGGACCTGTTTTACGCAGACCAGTATTTTCATGGGCGCTTCATTTTTTTCCCGGCGGCGTCAGCCAGTTCCCGTCGCGGTACCTGTTCTGTATGGCCGATAGTTTTTCCTTTATTTTGACATATTCCTCTTTTTTGCCCAGCAGCCATTTCATGTGCTCCTTTTTTCCTTCCTCGCCGAATTCCGGGTGAAAAAAATGGAAGGCAAGCCGGTCCCCATCCTGCCTGGCCATGGACTTGCACAGGGCGCATTCCAGGCCGCCCTCCCGGACCCGGAAAAGGTCGGAGTGACACCGGGGGCAGCGGGTTCCGGTCTGCGATGAGGGCTTTGCTTCATCCATGAGGTACCCTCGCAGGCGTCCTATCTTTTCTTCAAAGTCGTTCATGAGGGCTATTTCCCCGGGATGGGTGCCGTAGAGGAGCTCCACGCCGGAAACATTCATGCCCAGGGCCGACACCTGTGCCACCAGGGCGGTGTCGGCGTAGCCCCGGTAGTCCTCCCTGCCAAGGGTAAGGATGACGGCTGTTTTTTTCCCGCTCAAACGCTCGTAATATGGCGCGGCCTGCAGGGCGCGATCGGCGATCATTTTCATGATCCCCACCGGCCCGAGAACATAATTGGGGGCGGCGACCAGAACTGCATCGGCTTCCGCCATATGCTCCAGGAGCCATTCCATGTCATCCTTCAGATTGCATCTGATGCCGGGAAGAAGACAGGCGTAGCAGCCCTTGCAGGGCAGGATCGTCAGCTGCGCGAGCCGTATCAGGGTGAGGTCCCACCCCTCCATTTGTTCCGCCACTGCCTTGACCGCTATTTCAGCGTTGCCGAGGCGGCGGTATGATGCTATAAGTCCCAGCAGTTTCTTGCCAGCCATGGGTACCTCGAAACAATCGATTTCATGACCGAAGGCAACGGGTCATGGTATACCACTCTAATACCAATAAGATAAAAAGAGGACGTCCCGGTGTCAATAAAAAAAACGAACGTTCGCTCTATTTTTATTGACAAATATGGGCTGTATCCCTATGTTAGGATTGTTGATGAGGAGATCATGAGCACATTATATTTCATCCGCCACGGCCAGGCTTCTTTTGGAAAGGACGATTATGACGAACTGTCCGATACCGGGCACCGGCAGGCGAGGATTCTGGCCCATTATTTTGAGGTGATGGGCCGGCGTTTTGATGCCATCTATACCGGCACCCTTTCACGCCACCTCAAAACCGCAGAGGCCATGCTGGCGCATCTGAATGAAGTCAAGGCGCCGGTTCCGCCGGTGAGGCAGCTTGAAGGCCTCAATGAATATCCTACCCATGACATATTCCCGGCCCTGGCGCCCGCCGCCGTTGCAGCTGACCCGACCCTGGCGACTGACGTGGCCGCCCTCATGAAGGACCGCAGGGCATTCCAGAGGGTCTTTGAAGCGGTCATGGGGTTATGGGCTTCGGGAACCCATGCGGTCCCCGGCCTGATGACCTGGCAGGATTTCAAGGGGAAGGTGAATCGGGCCATAGATGAAATAATGAAACATGACGGCACCGGGAAGAACGTGGCGGTTTTCACATCGGGCGGGACCATTTCCGTCGCGGTTCAGAGGACCCTCGGCCTGGGTGAAACCGGGGCCATGAAGATCGCGGAACAGCTGGTCAATACCTCGGTGACGCGGTTCAAGTGCACCAGAGACCGCATCATGATGGCCACGTTTAACGAATATGCGCACCTTGAAAGGGAAAACGACGGGAAGCTAATAACCTACCGGTAAGGGGTGGATTCCCGAGGCTGCGGCGGCCCCCGGCAGGACAGTAACTACAAAGGAGGACCCTATGGATTTCGCGATATCTGATAAAATGCAGACCATCCTCGACATGATCAACGAATTCATCGACAAGGAATTGATCCCCCTCGAGCCGGAATTCGTGACCACCGAGTTCAGGGAGATGGTGCCGGTCCTGGAGGAGAAGCGCGAGATGGTGCGGCGCATGGAACTGTGGGGGCCGAACCATCCGAAAGAACTCGGCGGCATGGGCCTCACCATGGTGGAGCACGGCCTGGTCTCAGAGGCCCTGGGCCGGACGCCCCTGGGCCACTACGTGTTCGGCTGCCAGGCCCCAGACGCGGGCAATATCGAAATACTGCATCTTCACGCCACGGAGGAACAGAAGGAACAATACCTGAAACCACTGGTGGCGGGAAAAATACGGAGCTGCTTTTCCATGACCGAGGTGGATATGCCGGGGTCGAACCCGGTGATGCTCGAGACCACGGCGGTCAAGGACGGTGACGACTATATTATCAACGGCCACAAGTGGTATACCACGGCTGCGGACGGGTCGAAGTTCGCCATCTGCATGGCTGTAACCAATCCTGAGGCGCCCGTATACCTGCAGGCCAGCATGATCATCGTGCCGACCGACACGCCGGGGTTTAACCTGGTGCGCAACATCCCGGTCATGGGCCACAGCGGGAGCGACTACGCCAGTCACGGCGAGATACTCTACCAAAACTGCCGGGTCCCGCAGAAGAACCTCCTGGGGCCCGAGGGCCACGGTTTTATTATTGCCCAGGAGCGCCTCGGGCCGGGCCGGATCCACCACTGCATGCGGTGGCTCGGCATATGCAAGCGGGCCTTTGACCTGATGTGCAGGCGGGCAAACGAGCGGAAAATAGAGCCGGGCGGGAAGACCCTGGCGACGCGGCAGATCATACAGAACTGGGTCGCCGAATCCGCGGCAGAGATACAGGCGGCCCGGCTTCTCACCCTGTACGCGGCCTGGCGGATCGATACGGTGGGGGCCAAGGACGCCCGCGACGACGTGTCCATCATCAAGTGGGTGGTGGCCAACACCATGAACGCCGTCGTCGACCGGGCCCTGCAGGTCCACGGTGGGCTCGGAATGACCGATGACACGATCCTCGCCTTTTTCTACCGCCATGAACGGGCGGCCAGGATTTACGATGGGGCCGACGAGGTGCACAAGGCGTCCTTCGCGACCCGCCTTCTCAAGCGATATAACGAGGAAATGAAAAAAGGGAAAAAATAGGACACGCGATGACCTTCCAGGAATTCAGCAAGCGGGTAATGGTATCGGTGGAGGACCTGTGCAGGGATTTCTACCGGGAAAACCGGGCCACCATCAAAGTCAAGAAAGAAGAGACGGCAGTAAAAAACCTGGTGACCATCGTCAACACCACCCTGAAGCTGAGCTACAAGAAAGGCTTTGACGCCATGAGCCTCCGCGACCTGAGCGGTGAATCCGGCCTCAGCATGGGGGCGCTTTACTCCTATTTCGGGAGCAAGGAGGACCTGCTGAGCATGATCCAGTACCATGGACAGCTGGCGGTGGAACGGATCCTGCGCGACCATATCGACCGGGGAAGCGGGCCCCGGGAAAAGCTGCGGAACGCCATCCGCATCCATCTCTACTTGAGCGAGCTGATGAAGAGCTGGTTCTACTTTTTCTTCATGGAGACAAAGAACCTCAACAAGAAATACCGGAAGATCTCCGTGGAAAGCGAGCTCATGACCGAACGGGTCATCACTGATATCCTGGAAGAGGGCGTGAAGGGGAATATTTTTACCGTGGAGAATATCCCCCTGACCGGCTCCGTCATCAAGGCAATGATGCAGGACTGGTACCTGAAACAGTGGAAATACACCCAGCGGAAGATATCCGTGGAGGAATATGCGGAGTATGTCATATCCATGGTGGAATCGCATATAATGAAAAAGGCGCAGTGACACGCGGGGCTGTTTGGGTTGTGTGAAATAGTTTTTTGATCAGGAGGCGGCGATTATGGCAAAAAAAGATGAACCCGTTGAGGTGCGGCAGGGCGAGGAACTTGACCTGAAAAAAGTCGGTGAATTCCTGAGGGATTCAATTCCCGGGCTCAGGGGCGAATTGGCCGTGAAGCAGTTCCCCAGCGGTTTTTCCAACCTGACCTATCTGGTGAAGGCGGAAAACCGCGAGATGATCCTCCGGCGGCCCCCCTTCGGGAAGAAGCCCAAATCAGGCCATGATATGTCCCGGGAATACCGGATCCTCAAGGCGCTGAAGCCGGTGTTCAAATACTGCCCGGCGCCCCTGGTCTACACGGAAGACCCGGCGGTCATGGGATGTCCCTTTTACGTGATGGAGCGGATCAACGGTCTCATCATCAGGAAGAACCTACCCGAAGGAATGACCCTGGACGCGAAGAGCGCGCGCACCCTTTCCGAAAACCTCATCAAGGTCCTGTGCGAGCTCCATTCGGTCGATTACCAGAAGGCGGGCCTGGCGGATTTCGGGAAACCTGAGGGATATGTCCGGCGCCAGGTGGAGGGCTGGATCGGCCGCTACAGGGACGCGCGCACTCCCGACGCTCCTGATTATGAGGACATCATGGCGTGGCTCACAGCCAAAATGCCGGCCGATACCGACAGGCCGTGCATCATTCACAACGATTACAAGTTCGACAACGTGGTCCTCGATCCCCAGAACCCCCTTGAGATAATCGGCGTTCTTGACTGGGAAATGGCGACCCTGGGGGACCCGATGATGGACCTGGGGAATTCCATAGCCTACTGGATCGAGAAGGACGATCCGCCTGACATACAGATGGTACGGATGATGGCGACCAACATCGAAGGAATGCTTTCCCGCAATGAGCAGGTGGCCCTTTACGGCCGGATCATGGGGCGCTCAATCAATGATTTTGAATTCTACTTCTGCTTCGGCCTGTTCCGCCTTGCCGTTATCGCACAGCAGATCTATTACCGGTTCTACCACGGCCAGACCAAGGACGAGCGCTTCAAGATGCTCATCGGCGCTGTGAAGATACTGGAAACCGCTGCCAAGCAGGTGGTGACGTCGTCGAAGCTATAAATGCCCCATTAAGTAAGGGCCTCTGAAGCGATGATGGCCGATGGTCCGGCATAGGACTATCGGTCATTGTTCATATGAGACGTTTCATGGATAAGCCCCGGCCCATCGCGGGCGGCGAGAGGGCATCACTATTCTCATCTTGACAAATTTACGGCAATCGTTTCCACTACCATGCCATGAAGCTCCTTGTTGATGCCATTACCCTCAATCCCGGTGAAGACCAGTCCTTGCTGAAAGAACGAGTCAGGGAAATCTACGGAATAGACCGTGAATTTGACCTGACCATAGCGCGGAAGTCCCTCGACGCCCGTAAAAAGGACAGGATCGTGTACCGGTATCGGGTCATCATCGACATTGAAGATGCAGCGGGGAAATCCCTTTTAACAAAAAGCGGGATATCCGTCTATGAGCAAAAAATAGTCCCGGCGATCCCCAGAAAAAAAATTGAGGAGCGGGTGCTTATAGCGGGAAGCGGCCCGGCGGGCCTTTTCTGCGCCCTCAGGCTCATCGAGGCAGGCGCCGCGGTGGAGATCTTTGAGAGGGGCAAAGCGGTGGAAGAGAGGATGAGGGACATCGAGATGCTGGAACGGCAGGGAGTCCTGAACGAGCGGAGCAATGTCCTCTTCGGCGAGGGCGGCGCCGGGACCTATTCGGACGGGAAACTGACCTCCAGGACCAGGCGGCCGGAGATCGACTGGTTTTTCACCATGATGGTGGAGTGCGGGGCGCCGCCATCGATACTGTATGAAGCCAAGCCGCACATTGGCACGGACCGCCTCAGGGTGATCGTGGCCGCCATACGCCGGATGATCGTCTCTTCCGGATCGCAGGTGCATTTCAACGAATCGGTCGATGACATCATTGTTTACGGCGGGTCATTGAGGGGCGTCATCACGTCCCAGGGCAGGGAAGTGACGGGATCGAGGCTGGTGATGGCCATAGGCCATTCTGCGCGGGACACCTATGAAATGCTCAGCAGCAGGGGGGTGGCGCTGGAGCGGAAGGGCTTCGCCATGGGAGTGAGGATAGAGCACCCGGCCGAACTGATCAACGAAATCCAGTACGGGCGCTCCCCTTACCGTGACCAGCTTCCGGCGGCGGACTATGCCCTGACAGCGGTCAACCGGTCCAGCGGCAGGGGAATCTACTCTTTCTGCATGTGTCCCGGCGGCAGGATTATCAATTCCTCCTCCGAACAGGAACGGCTGTGCACCAACGGCATGAGCTTTTCAAAACGGAACCATCCCTTTTCCAATGCAGCCATTGTGGTTACGGTGTCTCCCGATGATTTCGGCGCTGATGCCCTGGGGGGTATTTCACTGCAGCGTGCAGCTGAGGCTGATGCCTATGCCGGCGGCGGCGGCTCCTTTACCGCTCCGGCACAGCGGGTCACAAGCTTTTTGAGCGGCATGATCGATGCCGAGCTCCCACCGGTATCGTACCGGCCGGGCGTGGTTCCGGCGGACCTGGCACGGCACCTCCCCGCCTGGCTTGCGGATGAGCTGAAAACGGGGCTGGCGCAGTTTGACAGAAAAATGAAGGGGTTCGTCAGCAACAGCGGCGTCCTTGTCGGGGTGGAAACACGGACATCGTCGCCGGTGCGCATCACGAGAAACAGCAACTTCCAATCGGTCGCGGTCAGGGGACTCTACCCCGTGGGCGAAGGCGCGGGCTATGCCGGCGGAATCGTAAGCTCGGCAGTGGACGGTATCCGCTGCGCCGACGCCATCCTCGGCGAATGAGCTTTTTGCTGCCAGGAAAATTATCAATCAGGCGATTATTAATCTTGACGGTACGGCCGTGCCCGGTGCATCGTAGCCCCTGTTTCCCTGGAGTGAACCATGGCTGATTCCTATATTGAAATTGCCCGGAACAAAAAGGCGCGGTTCGATTACGAGATAATCGAGACCTTCGAGGCCGGCATCGTCCTGGTGGGAAGCGAGGTGAAATCGCTCCGGCAGAAAAAGGCGAGCATTCAGGAGTCGTATGCCCGCGTCAAGGACGGCGAGATCTACATCACGGGAATGAACATCGCCGTGTACGAGATGGCGAACCGGTTCAACCACGAACCGGTCCATGACCGGAAGCTGCTGCTCCACCGGCACGAGATCAAGCGGCTCATCGGCAAGGTCCAGGAGAAGGGGCTTACCCTGGTGCCGCTGAAGCTCTATTTCAAGAACGGTAAAGTGAAGGTGGAACTGGGCCTGGCGAAGGGGAAGGCCAAGTATGACAAGCGGGACAGCATCAAGAAGCGCGATGTTGACCGTGAAATCCAGCGGGAATGGAAGAACTACCGCTGATCCAATAAAAGTCTTGACATGGCGGATAATTAATTCTTTTTTACGATAACCAGAGGGGCATTGCGCTGCCCCTGAAGTGACCAAAAAAAGGCGCTGAGCAACTATATTACTATGAGGATATATCTATGGCTGACGAAGTACAAGCAACTGAAGGCGCGGCTGCTCCGGAGGGCGCCCAGGCTGCGGCAAGCAAGACGAAAAAGGTCAACAAGCTGACGGCAAAAGAACTGGCATCCAAAATCGAGGATCTTGAAAAGACGGGAATGACCGGTTCAAAGTATTACAAGCAGCTCATGCAGAGAAAGAAGGAACTGGGTGTCTGAAAACGCCGTTATTCGGGTTGCCTCCGCGCGGTGCGAAGGTAACCCACCGCATTTTTCATTCCTCCCGAATAAGCACCAGATATTCATACTTGTAAAGGTCTTCAATAAACTGCCGGATTATTTCATGCTCATCTTTCTGCGAATGTGAGGTAAGAATAAAATTCACCCTGTCCGTATATGGGAAGGTGATGAAGTCCTTGTACTGGCCTCTGTGAACCCGGTATCCCCTCTGTTCTGCGGCCCGCGCCAGATAGGAGAATTTAATGGTATATTCACAGTGGCCCATGAGGGTAATGCGCTCCGGGTTCTGCGTGCTTTCAATTCTGATCCTGTTTTTCATGTTTTCCGGAACCGTCGCCTCGCAGCTGTGTTCGCTCAGGTATATATACTTCACGCCGGCTGAACAGAGCCTGTCGACCGCCTCAATGGCCCCGGTATTGATATTGAATGTTTCCTCCGGGAATGGAAGTCCGTGGGAGATGAGGAAATCCCTTACCCTGCCCAGCACCGGATCAATGTCGGATTCGTCGGATACTAACATGGCAGGGTCGATATCACAGATGGTCGGGAAATCGCCGATAATTTCATTCATGAGCACCAGGTCATAATCCCTGAAAAAATCAGCGCCGATTGAGAAAAAATCATTTTCAATGAAGGTAACAGCGGATTCCTTCAGGGTTTTCCGCTGCTTGTTCAACAATACCGGTGAGAGGTCGACCATGGCGGCCCTGTCGACCCTGAACCTTCGTAGAAAATCCCTCATGAGAAATCCGTAGCCCCCGCCTATTTCAAGCATTGAAATAATGGAGTCCGGGGGGATCAGGGTCTGCAGACGGTCGGCAAGCAGGTTGCCAAAACTTTCTTTTTTGTCCAGTATGCTGCGGCAGGGGCTTGATGCGTCTTCAAGGGCATTGGTGACCGTCAGTTCCCAGCCGAGGGTCGTCAATCCTTCCCGATGATAGGAGGCGGTGTCATTGATGTGATAGCTGTTGCTCATTGGCATTAATTTAAGGGAGTGCGGACGGCGACAGGCCCGTCAGATGATGATGTTGCCGCCGGTACCGGACCTGTGCGTGAGGAAGTAAATTGTTACGATGACGCCGATCACGCCTGCGCAGGCAAGAAGCAGCACGACCATGATCTTTTTCTTTTCGGCGTCCGGCAGGAGCCGGAAATTCTGGATCTTGTACTTGAGATCCAGAAATGTGTTTATCAGGTTGGGTATGATCTGATCGAACTGGATGCGGCTAATGGCGCTTCTCAGGGGGGTCATTTTTTTCAGGGAGCCCGTCGTGTGGCTGAGATCGAATGAGGCGTCTTTGTAAATGTCGGTGTTGTCGGGGTTGGCAATAAAGCTGTACCCGCAGTTGCACTTAACCTTTATCGTCCCTTTATCGATGGGGAAGCGGAGCCTGGTTTTACAGGTGGGGCATGTTTTGATAAGGTACATGGCGTTACTGTAAATCCCTTATCTGCTTCAGGATATCCGGAACTCGCGTGTATAACTCTTCAAGCTCAGCCTGCGTCAGGCCGGTTTTCTTTATCGCTTCATCCTTTATTTCATGGTAGAGGCCGTCGCTGCCGATGCCGACTCCGCCCATAAGGCAGATAGCGTTGGCGATATGGACGATTGAAACTTCAAGCATGTGTTCCGGCGGCGATGCAGACGGGTCCTGGTAGAACCGGACAATCGACCTGAGAACCGGCGGGAAATTCCATTTGATAAGGATTTTTTCACCGACTTCCTGATGATTATATCCCATGATTTCCTTTTCCGCCACGTGAAAGGCGATGTTGCCGGTCTGAACGAGTTCGAGTATCTGCCTGAAAGCCTGCTGCACGAAGAGGGCGATTACAACCTTGCCGACGTTGTGTATGATGCCGCCGGTAAACACGATATCGGACAGATCCTTTCTCTTTTTGGCGATGGCGATGTCCCGGGACATAGTGGCAACGGCAAGGCCCTGCTTCCAGAGGTCGCCCTGGGCCAGGTCATACCCGCTGACGGGCTTATCAAGAACCGGTTTCGCCGCTACCAGGAGAACTATATCCTTTACCTCCTTGAGACCGAGGGTCACTATGGCGCGATCAATGGACGTAATTTCTTTTCCTTTGCTGAAAAATGCCGAATTGCACAGCTTCAGGATATTGGCGGTCATGGCCTGGTTTTTTGAAATTTCCTGGGCCACCAGCTTGAATGAGACATCCGGATCGCTGACCATGTTGATGACTTTGCTGGCCACCTCCGGCAGCGGCGGCAGCTGGTCGATGTTGCTTATTATTGATTCGATTCTCTGTTTTATATTCTGGTCCATACACAGTCTCCGGACGACCGATATTATACTTTGTAATACATTTTTTCCTGTCCGCCGGCCTTGACCTTCATGCGACCGTCTTCCAGGTAAAAATCGATGACCTTTCCAAGATTGCCTCCTACATCTTCAACAAGCAATGGAATGCCGAGCTTTTGCAGTTCCTGCTTCGTTTGCTCGATATTCCTGTCCCCGATCTGGCCGAGGGATATGTTAGAGCCGAACTTGAACATGGATGCGCCGCCGGCGATTTTAGCCGAAAGATTTTCTTTTTTTGACCCTTCTTTCAGGAGGGTTTTCACCAGAAGCGGTACTGCGGTGTCCGCATATTTTTCAAGGTTGGGATTGTTTTTCTGGTTTTGAGGCAGGAGGATATGGGCCATGCCGCCGATCTTCTTGACGCGGTCGTAGATGCAGATGCCAACGCAACTGCCGAGAATCGTCCTCAATACGGCGGGGGACGAGGAATATCGCATCTGGGCAACGCCCACGGTAATGATTTCACTCATGACTTCAACTCTGCACGATAAAGTTTATTCAATGTTCAGAATGTAGAACCGTATAGTATAACAGCGTGGTCCATTTGTCAAGACCAATAGGGGTTATTTTCGCTGACGGATTTACAGGATGCCGACCGTTGGAAAATGGAAAAAACCCGCATATTAATGCTTTGAAGGGGCGAATAAATCCGGCGTTTGTTCCATAAGCGTGGCGATTCCCGAAAAAAGCCTCTTCATGTCAATGAAATAACTGACATCCCTGTACTGCAGCAGGACCCTTCCTTTATACGAGCCGCCAAGCTTATAGGAAAAGGGGATGCGCCGTGCGTCCTTTCCGTATTCCGCGGCCCACAGGCCGGTCGATGATTCCAGCACATAGCCCTGAGAAGTCAGCTCGATATCAATGATATCGGTCAGTTTTCCCAGGGATTTCTTGGCCTTGGTGTCAATCGCGTACTGCATCAATTCCCAGTTGCCTGAATTACCGGATATATAGCGGATGGCGTTGACCCCCACGTGGTGCTTCGATGAAGACATGGCAAGATTTTTTATCACGACCGATCCGGTTGACATGTTGATCAGGTTGAGGCTGTGGGATCCGGCGATACCGGTGATGACGGTCAGGATATCTTCCCGTTTAGCGAGGTGGACATTGTAATAGTTCGTGTAGGGGGGAGGGAAGGAGTCCTTCAGGAACTGCTCGCTTGAATGGTGCATGATGCTGTAGCGGTATAGCTTTGAATTTTTATAATAGAGTATGCTGTCGTCGTCGATAAGGACGGCCCTGACGCGGTTTTTTTTATCTCCCACGGTTTCATCATTGAGATGGTCGCCATTGCCCTCGAAAATGCTGATTTTAATCCCGTCGCTGACAACGGCATAGTCGTCAGTGCGGTCAATCGCGATGACGGGGTTCTCATCGGTCAGCCGGTACTTCTGTTTGGACGGATAGATAACCTCGGCGCTGTTGTCTTTTGTCCTGTAGAGGAGGGTGCCGGTGGAGTGGAAATCAGCGCTTTCCAGCGAGTCTATGGCTATGTAGCTGATAAACTCCGATTCCAGTGCCTGGAAGGCCTTCGGCTCTTTTTTATGATACTGCTCGATGGCATTGTTCAATTTTCTGTCAGGATCAAGGATACAGCCGCTGAAAAGCATCACGGCGGCGCCATGCAGCAGGGTTATGAGGATCGTTCGTGTTTTCATCTTTTCCGCTATTTGATTTTTTTTCTGGACTGGATTTTTTCGACAATTCTCTTCAGGAACTCGGCATCATAGATCTCTATGGTCTTGGCCTGGGCAAGCGCCTTGGCCCTGATGCTGAATTTTGAAGTTGTTATATACATGCCGTTCTTGCATTTTTCATCTATTATGCGTCTCTGGAAATCGTTCATGTTTTCTTCTGTTATTTCCAGCGTTGTCCTGTGGAAATATATGAGTATGGGAGGATCATTAATCCTCTTGATGTTGTAGGCCCGGTACTGGTACTCATTGGGGTTTATCCGGTCTTTTGAAATGATGTTGTAATTGAGGCTTGATATCATTTCAACGATTGTTGGCTGGAGCGATTCGAGGGACGATATGAACATGGTCATCAGGCTTTCATTCTCGAGTATATCCTGGTATGAATCGATTTTGACGCGGGTGCCGCGGAAATTAGGGTTCTCTTCAACGATTTTTGTCCAGTGATGAAAGGCCTCCTTGATTTTATTCTGGTGCTCGTAGCATTCGGCCAAAAGGTACCGGTACTGGAGGGATTCCTCGGTTTTTTCCGTGAGACTGCCGAGACCCTGTTCGAGGACCTCTATGGCATTGTCATATTCTTCGCTCTGGTGGTATATCTCCCCGATCTTGTAGAGACTTTTAACAAAATACCTGCGGTCTTTTTTTGATTTCTCAAACATGGCGATGGCGTTTTTGAAGTCCTTTTTCATATGGTAGATGGATCCAAGGTGAAACTGGGCCTCGACATGGTCACCCTGCACGTTCAGGGCCTTGGTAAGATATTCCTCCCCTTTTTCATAATCCGAGATGTTGTAGCACGCGATGCCAAGGGGCAGATAGACATCGGTCAGGTTCGGATCAAGGATAATGGCCTTGAGCAGGTGTTCACGGGCCTTTTTGTATTCTTTCTTTTTATACAGGGCATGGCCGATCCGGTGGTTGGCAGTCAGGTCTTCGGGATTAAAGATAAGAATCGACTTGTATTCTTCGATTTCCTTTGGGAAATTCTTGGTTTCGTTATAAAGACGGGCCAGGTGGTAATGAATTTCAATTTCATTGATGTGCTTGTTGAACTCGGGCAGGCCGAGAATATTATTCAGTTCTGAGATGGCCAGAAGATACTGGTTTTGCTTCATGAGAATCTGCGCCCGCAGGTACCGGGCCGGCGCATACTCGCTCTTCTGTTCCAAGATTTTTTTTATGATCTCATTGGCCTTGCTGATCTGGCCTTCTTCGAGATATTCCTCGGCTTTTCGTATCTTGGAAGGAAAAGAGGTTGATTTTAATATCATGACTGCGACAATGATGAGCAGGATGAAGAATACTAATATGGCATAACTCATTGCAGTCTTCTTTACTATTCCACTGTTATTCGTTAGAAAATGGCCTCGGAGGTACAGGCAGATACTGTGGTGCCTTTATTGTAACGTTTATTCATGCAATGTACCCGTTTCTCCCGTCAAGACAATTATCGGCGGGCCCCATATATTGCTTTCGTGTTAAATTTCATTATTGACAAAATAACTTAGTAGACCAGTTTTTTATCTTAATCTAAAAAAGTTTTACTATCCATCGCCGAAAAAGGCGGGACAACATATTGAATTAATACCTGCAGAATATGAAGAATCACCATCAATAAATACCGCTGGAGGTGACCATGGCTGAAATTGGCATAATACTGGGGAGCGACTCGGACCTGCCGAAGATCAAAGAATGTTTTGAGATTCTCGATGAGTTTGGCGTAGCCTTTGACCTTATTATCTCTTCCGCGCACCGCTGTCCGTCTCAAACCATGGAATGGGCCTCGACGGCGTCGAAGCGGGGGTTAAAGGTCATCATAGCGGCTGCCGGCGGCGCAGCGCATCTTCCGGGCGTCGTGGCCTCCCATACGACCCTACCCGTGATAGGCGTACCCATAGAAACCGCCATTGCCGGCGGTCTCGATTCGATGCTGTCGATCATCCAGATGCCGGCGGGAATACCGGTTGCGGCGATGGCCGCGGGAAAGGCGGGAGGGGCCAACGCAGCGCTCTTCGCGGTCAGTATCCTCTCGGTATCGAATCCGGGCTATGCCGCACAACTCGATGCCTACCGCAGGGACATGGCCGAGAAGATACAGGGCAGGAACGAGAAGCTGAAGCAGATGGGGGTCAGGGAATATATCAGGATGAAAGAGGGTGCCAAATGATCGAACATGCCGTTCAGATTCCGAATGAGCGGATCGTCATACTTGATTTCGGCTCACAGTACACGCAGCTCATAGCCAGAAGGATACGGGAGCTCCATGTCTATGCGGAGATCGTCCCCTATTATTATCCGGTCGAGGCGATCAGGAAGGAAAAGCCGGCAGCCGTCATCCTTTCCGGCGGGCCTTCGTCCACGTATGAAAAAGGAGCACCCCAAGCGGCGCCGGAGATTTTTACCCTGGACATCCCCATGCTGGGCATATGCTACGGTCTTTATCAGGTCGTCGAGGCCTTCAATGGCAAGACGGAAAGCGCCAGTTCCAAGGAATACGGAAGGGCGATGATAGATATCAAGGAGAATTCCCCGCTGTTCCGCGGACTGTCAAGCCGCGAACAGGTGTGGATGAGCCATGGCGACAAGGTGGTGAGCCCGCCTCCCGGTTTCACCGTGATAGCGTCCTCTGAAAACGCCGAGATCGCCGCCATTGAGAACCGGAGCGGCAGAATCTACGGCGTCCAGTTCCATCCGGAAGTATACCACACCGTAAACGGAAAGAAGGTGCTTGAAAACTTTCTCTTCGAGGTCTGCAGACTGAAGCCGACCTGGAACATGGAATCCTTCATTGAAACGTCGATTGAATCGATCAGGAGGGAAGTCGGGGACGGCATGGTCCTTTTGGGCCTCTCGGGCGGGGTCGATTCATCGGTAACGGCGGTGTTATTGCAGAAGGCCATCGGCGACCGCTGCCACTCCGTTTTCGTCAATAACGGCGTGCTCCGTAAGAACGAGCATGTCCAGGTGGTCGAACGATTCAATAAGCACCTGAAGCTGAACCTGAAATACGTGGATGCGTCGGCGCGGTTTCTGAAAAAACTGAAGGGTGTCGATAACCCTGAGCAGAAGCGAAGGATCATAGGGCGGGAATTCATCAGGGTATTCATGGAGGAGGCCCGAAAGATAGGCCGTTTTGATTTCCTCGCCCAGGGGACCCTGTACCCCGACGTCATCGAGTCAGTTTCAACCAAAGGCCCATCGGACACGATCAAGAGCCATCACAACCGGGTGCCCGAGGTGCTGAAGCTGATCAGGTCGGGGAAGGTCATTGAACCCCTGAAGGAGCTCTTCAAGGACGAGGTGCGCGAACTGGGGCGTGCCTTGGGCATGCCCGATGAACTGGTTAACCGGCAGCCCTTCCCGGGGCCGGGTCTGGCCATACGGATAATAGGGGAAGTCACGCCGGAGCGGATCAGGATATTGCAGGAGGCGGATGACATCGTGGTCAGGGAAGTCAAGGATGCCGGGCTCTACAATGACCTCTGGCAGATTTTCGCCGTCTATCTGCCGGTAAAATCCGTGGGCGTCATGGGCGACAGCAGGACCTACGAAAATGTCATCGCCATCAGGGGCGTCACATCGGTGGACGCCATGACCGCGGACTGGGCCTACCTGCCCGAGAACCTGTTAAGAAAAATTTCAAACAGGATCATTAATGAGATCAAGGGCATTAACAGGGTGGTGTATGATATTTCATCCAAGCCGCCCAGCACCATTGAATGGGAATGATCATCAGGGTGAATTTTCAAGCTGATGACGCTTCAGCGCCGTGTTGATGGTCCAGTGCAGGTCAATCCCCCGCACCGGCTTCAGCAGGTACCCATAGGACTTCGTTGTCTCCCGCGCCTTGTGAATCGTGTCATAATTGGTGTTGCCGGTGAGATAGATTATAGGCGTTCCGTGGTGTTTATTGATAATTCCAGCAGCTTCAATACCGTCCATTTCCCCTTTGAGGGTTATGTCCATGATGATAATATCGGGAGCCAATGAAGGGATCTTGTCCAGGGCATCTTCTGCGGACGTAAAAACTTCAATCACGGCATAGCCAAGATTTTCCAGCATCTTGCGGACGGCGAATGCCGTTATTGAGTCATCTTCTATCAGGATAACCCTTGTCTTGCCCATAATGCCTAAGAAAGTGCCTTTTTGTATAGTTAACGGTGCCCGTCCTTGTTTTTTTATGACGGTATACAAAAAACCAGGCACCTAATAAATATAGTGTCATTTTTGGGATTTAGATGACATTTTTTTTATTTGTAAAAAAAGAGAAAGGGTGAGGGAAAATCCCATCAGAATTTTTTTTCGTGATCCAGAAGGTATTTTTTTATGTGGATGCCGACGGAGTAATTACCCATCGATCCGTCTGATTTTATCACGCGATGACAGGGGATTATTATCGGGAAATTGTTTTTTGCCATTGCATTGCCGACAAAACGGGCGCCATCCGGTATGCCGGAACGGCGGGCCAGCTGCCCGTAGGAAACGGTGCTCCCTGCCGGGACTTTCATCAGTTCCCGGTAAACGCCAATCTCATTGCCCGTGAAGGTTGACATGTCCAGTTTCAATTCGGCTGATGTAAAGATGACAAACAGCATACTATCTTTCAGCGAATATTTAACCTGCGATCGCAGTGATGCGCCGCTGCCTCTACGGCCGGGGCCGTGGAAGTAATGATCGAGGAATGCTTTTGCTGTGCGGACACTGCCGGATTCGGCTTCGGCGAAATGTTTGCCGATGGCTGATTTTCCCGGGTATGAACCCTTGAATATCAGGGCCTTTAATGCGGCATCGTTTCCCAGTATGTATATGCCGCCGATCGGGGAAGAATAGAGGGAATAGCACAGGTCTTCCCCCTTGCGGACAAGGTTGAGGGTGGCAGGGTCAATCATGATGAGTATTCAGCAGCTTTGTAACTGACGAACGGTCCTTGTCCAGCTGCCGCATTAATTCTTCCTTTGAATTGAATTTAATTTCACCCCTGATCCTTTCATGGAATTCAAGGGTGAGGATCGAATCGTATATCATTTCATTGAAGTCGAAAATATTCGCTTCTATGGTCCTGGTTTCACCTGAAAAGGTGGGGTTGTGGCCGATATTGAGCATGCCGCTTTTTTTTGTGCCGTCTTCAAGGAATATCCTGACCGCGTAGACGCCGTCTCCCGGAATTATTTTTTCCTGGTGAAGGGGATGAACATTGGCGGTGGGAAAGCCCAGCTGACGGCCCCGGCCTTTTCCCTCGACAACGGCACCGCTCAGGGTATACCGCCATCCCAGGAGCTTGTTGGCCACGGTAATGTTGCCGCTTTCGATTTCTTTCCTGATCCAGGTTGACGAAACCGGATGCTCATAGCGGTCCTCTTCTTCAATTTTGGTTATCTCGACGCCCGTGGACGCGGCAAGGTCGGCAAGGAAATCGAAATTTCCCTCGCGGTTCTTGCCGAAGGCGTGATCATATCCGATGACAAGATATTTAGCGTCGAGCTTGCCGATGAGAATTTCATTGTAAAAATCAATGGCGTGCATTTCCGCCATCTGCCGGGTGAAATTGAGAAGGATGATGTTGGGTATGCCAAAATTATAAATGGCATTGACCTTTTCATCCGACGTGGTGATGATCTTTATCGGATGCTCAGGATTGAGGACCTTCCTGGGGTGGGAGGAAAAGGTTATCACCACCGGGTCCCCTGATTTTTCCCTGGCCTTTTTGAGCAGTGCGGATAGTATTTTCCTGTGGCCGAGATGTACCCCGTCGAAGTTCCCGATGGTGACCACCGGGTTCACGAAGAGATCTTTATGTTCCGGGATATGGTGGTATATTTTCATTGTTCAGACTTTCGGTATAAACCGTTTACAGGGACCGTTTAAATCGGTCCCGGGCACGGGAGCCATCACGACCGCTTGTCATATATCTTCCTCATCTCCTGGTGCGCAATATTGATGATGAACTGGTCTAGAAGAATTATGGCAGTGAAGGCCTCGGCAACCGGCCAGACCCGCGAAACGATGGTCGGGTCGCGCCTGGTGACGGCGGCCAAGTTTGCGTCTGTCTTTGACACCTTGTCAATGGTTTTCTGCGGCTTTGCGATGGTCGGGGTCGGTTTTATGGAGAGACGCACGACGATGTCCTGCCCCGTGGCGAGTCCGCCCGTAATGCCGCCGCTGTTGTTGCCGGAAAAAGCGACTTTTCCGTTTTTCATGAACATCTGGTCGTTGCACTGGCTTCCGGTCATGTCCTTGACCCTGAGGCCGGCGCCGATCTCCACTGACTTGACCGTTCCTATGCTCATCATGCGGCCGAGCTCGCCGTCAAGCTTGTTGAATACGGGTTCCCCGATGCCGGCGGGCACCCCGCGGGCCACCACTTCCACGACGCCGCCGCTGGAATCGCCGCTGTCGCGTATGGCGATTATTTTATCGTACATGGCCCGGGCGCTTTCCAGGTGCGGGCAGTTCAGGACCGGGTGGAGCCCCTGCTCCGCGAGCCCGGCGATTTCCTTGTCCGAAAGGGGCGGGCGCTTGATGTCGGGCACCATTTTTTCTATTTCGGCCAGGACCGCAATTTTTTCAACGAAGCGCATGCCGGGACGGAAGCGCTGTTCCTTGAAGATGAGGTTGTAGACAGGGTCCATGTCGCGGCGGATATTTTTGAAGGCCGCGATCCGGTCGCGGATGATGTCGTACTCCATGTCTTGCATGACGATGCCCGCGGCCTCCCGGACGAAGGAAAAAATCTCAATGCCGCGGTCAGCAAGAATTTTTTTTGCAACGGCGCCGGCTGCGACAATGGTCGAAGTGTAGCGCCCGCTGAATATGCCGGCCCCGATGGAGTCGTCCCACTGGCCGTATTTTTCATAGGAGGCGTAGGACGCATGTCCGGGCCGCGGTGTCCGGTTGGTGGTCCGATACTGCTCGATATGCTCAAAGTGGCGGTCCAGATTGGGAATCAGGATCGTCAGGGGCGTCCCGTTGGTATAGCCCTCATTGGTGAACCCGGTCATGGTGTCAGCGGCGTTAACGCCGGTGTAAATCACGGGGATATCCGGCTCGCGGCGCGGTGAGGAAAGCTCCCCCTGTCCCGGTTTGCGCTGAAGAAGGTCGAAATATATCTCCTCCTCCTGCAACGGTATCCCCGCGGGCACGCCCTGGAGATGGGTAACCAGTCCTTCCTGGTAGGATCCGCCTGCAACGGTCACTTGAAAAAATTGTCCATAGGAGCATCCGATCATAAATATACCTCTGTGGTGATAATTTGATGACAGATATTTTGCAAGGACGTCCCTGTCAAGTTTTTTAATCACGGGCACGGTGACAGTGTCTGTTTTTATAGAAATATGAATCGATCAGGTGGATTTCTTTTTCATCGAGAAATATGATTTCTTGATCAGGTGATAGGTCGATGGCCGGGTCATCAGCCGGAGAAAAAAGGACTGAATCTTGCCGCTCAGTCCCGGCGTGATGCGGGCCCTGCCGCGGAACAGGGCATCGAGGGATTTCCGTGCGCACTCATCGGAAGAGAGGAGGGTGCGGCGAATTACCGGCGGAATGAACACATCGTTGGCCGTGAAAAAATTCGTTTTGATGCCTCCCGGCGTCAGGCAGGTGACATGGACATTGTGCTCTCTCATCTCGCAATGCAATGATTCGGTGAAGGCGAGAATAAATCTCTTGGTCGGCCCGTAGGTGAGGGAGGCCGGATCGGGAAATTCGGAATTTATTGAAGAGACATTCAGTATGTATCCCAGTTTTCGCTCCATCATCTCTTTACAGAAAAGAAAGCAGAGCTTGGCCAGTGACATCACGTGAAGGTTGATGACATTTTCCACGCTTTTAATGTCATTCAGCTCGCGCTCGATGTTGAGATATATGCCGGCATTATTGATGAGTATATCAATGGAAATGCGTTTCCTTAGGCAAAAATCGAAGACCCGTTCCGCCGCGGCAGGATGAAAGAGGTCAGCTTCAAGGATGAATACCGAAGAGTCGTGCTGCGATTCTATGTCGGCTTTTACCCGTTCGAGTTCCTTCAGGTTTTCGCTGACCAGGACCAGATCATGACCCCGCCGTGCAAGGTCATGGGCAAAGGATTCCCCCAGCCCGGAAGAGGCTCCGGTGACCAGGGCATAGGGTTTGGACTGTCTTTCTCTATCAGGTTGCATGGTCATCTCCGCGCTGTGGTGTGCTTTGTATCGGCTATGCCGCAGGCGGCCTGGTAATCATAATCCGTGGTGATTTTAAAATTTGAATAATCACCGTCAATCATCTTTACCCTGAAGCCTGCGGCAAGGACAAGACTCACGTCATCGGTGCCGGAACGGCGTTCCTTTCGTGCTTTTTCATGGGCCGCCTTTATTATGGAAAAACGGAACCCCTGCGGCGTCTGGGCGTAATACATCCTGTCCCTGAGGGGAACGGACGTGACGAAATTGTCGTCAATTACAGCAATGGTGTCATGGACCGGGACATAGGCAGCTGCGGCGCCGTGCTCCTGTGCAGCGGCAATGCAGACCTGCATGGTCTCGGGACTGACGAAGGGCCGGGCCGCATCATGGAATATAAGGAGATCAGTATCGGCAAAATTGACCGCGGCGAGGGCATGGTAGGCCGATTCCTGCCGTGTAGCTCCGCCGGGGACGGTCATTATATGTTTGGTGATGCCATGGGTTTTAATCAGTGAATCAATCTGCGGGATGAACTCCCCGGGCACCACGACGAGGATATGGCTAACTTCAGATAGGTTTTCGCACAGTTCAAGGGACCAGGCGATGACCGGCTTGCCTCCCAGGGGGAGGAACTGCTTGGGCGTTTTGGCGGCGAGACGGAGTCCCCGTCCCCCGGCCAGGATGATGGCGTAGGTTGTAATCATTGCAGATAGATCCTCACGGTCGTATTGTAAGTTGCTCTCATGTTATTTCAGGGTTTCAAGGCTCTGGAGAAGGGCGCGCGCCGATTTCTCCCATGAAAAAAGCTTCGAACGCTTCAAACCCTTCCGGGCAAGGCTGTCCCGGAAAGCCCTGTTCTTTAAAACCTTCTCCATCGATGCTGCCAGGCCCGTGATGTCCTCCGGGTCCACCATGATTGCCGCGTCTCCGGCAACTTCCGGGATCGATGATGAATTCGAGGTGATTACCGGGCATCCGCACTGCATGGCCTCCAGGACCGGGAGGCCGAAGCCTTCGTAAAGGGAAGGGAAGGCGAAAAGTTCCGCTCCGGTGTAGAGCGGCGCAAGCTCGGAATTCGGCACATAGCCGGTAATCAGGATATTGTCCCTGACGTCCGAAGAAGCGATGTCCTTGAACAGGTCCGATATGACCCATCCGGTCATGCCGACAAGGACCAGCTGATAGTCCCGCCTGCCCTGCATTATTCTGAACGCCTGCAGGAGGGCCGTGAGGTTCTTCCTCGGCTCCAGGGTGCAGACGGAAAGGATATATTTCTTTGTGATGCCGTACTTTTTTTTCATCGATGATACCACCGTCGAGGAAGCCGGATAGAAAATCGACGGTTCCGCGGCAAGGGGGATCGCATCGATCCGCGTTTTAAGTCCCAGGAGCTCTATGGCGTCTTTTTTCGTGTTTTCGGATATCGATATGAGAAGGTCCATTTTTTTCATGTTCCGAAGGGTGAATAGCTTCATCCGCACCTTATTGCCGAATTCCATGGTACCGGGATAGAGCTCCCACACCAGGTCATAGAGAATACCCGCCTTCTTCACCGGCGATAAAAAGAAATAGGGATAGAAGTAAGTGGAAGTGCCAAGGTAGATATCCACCCGGTTCTTCCTGAGGGACATCGCTACTTTGACAGAATAGACGAGATCATCCATCACCCCGAGAATGATTTTTACCAGCCGGCACCAAAGGATCCTTATGGACCGGAATACGCTTTTATTCTTTTCATTTTCAGATTTAAGCCGGAGCCAGGCTTCGCTCACCCTGCCGTGGATACGCTTGAGGAGATAATCGAAGCTAACATGGCGCCACCGGGTGCTGGCAATCGTTACATGCTTCAAATCTTCAACGGTGTAAATGAAATATTCATTGGCTTTGTCAAGCCTCTGGAGCTCGTTCAGATAATGAAGAACGACATTCCCAACCCCCGTGAGTTTGTCCTGGCTGAGGGCGTGTGCTTCAACGGCAATTCTCATGATTCAGCTCCGGTATCGATATTCTGCACTAGTATCGGTTCCAGCCGCATTAGCGGCTGCATTCGTTGAACACATCCAGAATGCCCCGGGCTGTCTTTTCCCAGGTAAAGCGGCGGCAGTTTTTTGTCCCTGCTGCGATAATCGATTGTTTCAGTTTTTTGTCTTTCACGATTTTCAGCATCGCCCCGGCAATGTCATCGGTATCGTGGGGATCGACGTAGAGGGCCCCGTCGCCCGCAACTTCGGGACAGCTGGACACGGCGCTGGTGATGACCGGGCACCCGCATGCCTGCGCCTCCAGGATGGGAAGGCCGAATCCCTCGTACAGGGAGGGATACAGGTAGCATTCGGCGAGATTGTACATGATCACCAGTTCCTCTTCGCTGATGAATCCCAGCGTGATGATGCGATCGTGAAGATCGTTTGCCGTTATCATGTCATGGACCTCGGAATCAAGCCAGGATTCTCCGCCGGTGAAATATATGACATGGGGCAGGGTGTCTTTTATTTTAATGAAGGCCTTGATGAGGTTTATCATGTTCTTCCGGGGGCTGAGGGAGCCGGCGTAAAAAAAGAACGGTGTCCTGAGGCGGTATTTGTCAATGGTGGCCTTCAGCTTTTTTGTATCGGATATTTTTCTGAAATGGGGTTCGACGCCTTCCTTGACGACCCGGATCTTTTCAGGTCTGATCCCCAGGAGCGATTTCATGCGGGAGGCGGTGAAATCGGAAACGGCAAGGTCGATTGTTGAAAGCCTGGACGCAACAGGTATCATTATCCTGTGATGGAGATTGTCAAAGAACTTGAATTCGCGGAAATCGAAACCCTCGAAATAGACGATATCATGATACACCGGGATTTTCTTTCCCCGCACCAGCGGGGAAAAGGTGTTCTTGGGGAAGAGGAAAATGTCGACGCGGTTAAACCATGAAAAAAGGGGAATGTACAGGTAGTCGAAAAAAAGCTTGGACCTGAACCGGACTATTTTTACGGTAAAGTTATCCGGGAGGGGGAATCTGAAATCCAGGTTATCGTAAAGGAGCAGCAGGTACCGGTTCGTCCTGTCGATGGCTGCCAGCTCCCTGATGACGTTCATGGTATACCGGGCCGGTCCCCCCTGGCGCTCATTCAGCACCCGCGCGTTGATGACAATGTTCATGTGGTCCCCTTCTTTTTTTGAATCGATGCGGCTATTGACGTAAAGCGCGCGAGATAACCGGTGGCCTGGGCGCGCACATCGTATTTTTTTGAAAGGGCAAGGCCGAGCTTCTCATAGGCGGCGCGCTTTTTGTCGCTGGATAACAGGTCTAAAAGCTTTTCGGAAATATCCTCCGGCGAGAGGGGTTCGGCATAGGCGGCAGCATCGCCGAAAATCTCGGGTATTGCGGTGCTCCTGGCCGTGAGCACCGCCGTACCTGACGCCATGGCTTCAAGGACGGGAAGACAGAAACCCTCGTGCAATGACGGAAGAACGAAGAGCTTTGCCTCGCGGTACAGCTGGGACAGGGAATCGCCTGCCACATATCCCTTGAATATGATCCTCTTTTTAAGCGCATCGTCAAGGCCGTCGATCAGCTCGCGGAGTGGGCTGTTTTTCCATCCGCTCCCGCCCACTATTACCAGGTCGTCGGTTATTTTCCCGGAGATGAGGCAGAAGGCCCGTATGAGATTAATAAGGTTTTTCCGGGGCTGCAGGGTTCCCACGAAAAGTATATAATCTTTCTTTTCCCCTTTTTTTGCGGGTGGGAACTTATCGAGCTCGATGCCGTTATGGATAACGGAGATTTTTTTACCGTCGATGCCCAGGTAGTTCATCATTTCTTTCTTTGAGTGATGGGACACGGTAAAAAAAAGGTCTGCCCGTCTGATGAAAAGCGGGAAGAACAGGTTGTAGAACAGGCCGTTGGTAAGGGAAATGGCTTCCGGCATGGCTTTGTACGCGACATCATGGATCGTGGTTGCCACGGTGATGCTCTTCGGAAGAAAAAGGGGAAAATATTCAGCCCCGGCGAAAAACAGATCGATACCGTCGCGGAGAATCTGCTTTTTCAGGGATGGGCTCTGGAGCCAGAGACGGCGCTTGTCCCTGAAAATCCCCGGAATCTTACGCAGCCTGAACTGCGGATTGGCGAATATCGCTTCCGCATAATCGGCATGGGTCACGCCGGGGGTATAGAGGTAATACTCATTATCGCGGTCAATGCGGGAAAGCTCTTTTAAAAGCCTCAGGAGATAATTCCCGAGCCCGTCGATATGCTCCGCAAAAAGGTAGTAAGCGTCAACGCCGATTATCATAATTACATATCTCCACTAGATGAATTATTTGAAGTAGGCCATACCGTCAATGAAAAAACGAACCCATGATCCGACAGTTCGATGGCGGTCGAGACTGGTGTCTGTGTGTTTTCAGATGCGCTTATTCAATTGTTCCGCCAATCTCCCGGTTCTGTTTTTTTCGCAGGGCGGCAGCAGGTGGTTGACCGTATTGGCAAAACAGGACTCAGGAGAGACCGTCGCTTCCGGCATCATCAGGATATCGATCCCCAGGCGATCTCGGATGACATGGACCAATGAATCAATATGCGTCCTGTTAAGCCTGTAATCATCGATCGGAAAAGGGGGAAAAGAAAAGAAGACCCGGATACCGCGGGACCGGGCATAATCGTGGAAATCCTTCAGGTAAAGCAGGTTGTCTGTTTTCGGTTCCTGGAACTGGAATCCTGATTCTCCCAGGGGACGCCTGATTGGAAAGGGTGTTTTTCGATCGCCATGGGGAGAATAGTTTTCACGATAGCGGTAATAACCGCCGGTGCATGGCTTTGAAATGGCGCCGTCTGTAAGTGCCTGGATATATGTCTTGATTTTCAATTGATCGAGGAGGATGATGTTTTTCATGGCGCCGAATACCGATGAATAATCACCGTTACCACGGAAGACCCGCTCGGGTTTCATGAGAAAGAAAAATGTATCTGCTACATCGTTACGTTTTATGAAATGAAAATAATTGTCGCTTAACAGCGTGGCATATTCCTGGCATATGATGACCATGTCGCCCGGTCTGCAATAGCCCTTAATCGCATCAAGGTACCGCGCCATATCCAGGCCTCCCCAGAGGCCCATGTTCACAACTGAATATGCCGCGGTAGTCTTTTCATTGACAACCCCTTCGATATGTCTGCCGTCAAGGGTGACAAGGTTGCTGCCGCCGATGAAAATGATTCTCGGCGGTTTTTTTGATATCAGCAAATCGCGTTTATTGACCAGTGCAGCCAGATCATGATCGTAGTCCCCGGGGATGATCCAGACGATAAAGGCGCAGACGGCGGCACAGAGCAGCGGAATGATGGTTATCGAAAGTATGCGGCACAGCTTTGACAATCCGGTCATGGCCAATGGTGTAGTATTACATTGAGTGAAATAATAAATCTGAGCAGCTGTCCATTTTACGGAACAGCAGCCGTATTACAATGCCTTCTTGAGCATTTTCACCATTTCGGGGGTTCGGACGGATTCACCCTTTTCATTCAGATGATAGATGGTGTCCGCAAAATATTCTTCGGGATAGATAAAATCACCAGGCTTGTTGATAATGGTCCCTTTGAAATTCTTTTTCATCATCTGATAATAGGCTTCAATGTAGGTTTCGTTTTCTTTGTATTTATTTTCCGGGAAATGAGAAAAATAAAAAAGGACCCTGGCGTGACGCTTGGCCGCAAAATCATTGAAATCATTAAGAAACGAGAGTTTTTCCCAGTCGGGGTTGCTGAAATTGGTCTTGCTGTCTCCCAGGGGCCTGAAGACCATGTAGGGCCTGTTCCTGTCGCCATTGACGGTGAATTCATCCTTGAAGCCGGGGAACCCGATATCAAAGAGATGGGAAAAGTTGAGCGTGACAATTTTTAGCAGGAACGATTTTGTCTTCATCTGGACCAGTTCGTGCATGAGCTTGAACAGGTTGAAAAATTCCCTCTTTTTTAATGAATCCAGAATATGGCGTCCCGGCGACATGAGAAACAGGAACTTTTTTGCCTCATCGTTGGTGTGAATATATTCGTAGAACTTCTTGTCCAGAATCGTGCCGTATTCCATGGTTACGAGAACAACGTCGGCAGGTTTGAGGTAGGGCTTGATTTCTTCCAGTATTTCAAAGGTACCCATGCCTCCCCATGAACTCATGTCGATGACATTGTACCGCAGCTCCTTTGAAATAAGCTCGCTCTTCATTGATAGAACGCTGCTTCCACCGACCAGTATCATCCGCGGCGACGGCTTGACGATCAGCATTTCTTTTTTGTTCAGGAGGGCCGCCAGGTCATGGGGGTGCGTGCCGGGGATGACCCAGATCAGGGCCATGGTGGCCGCCATGAGAATGACGCAAATAATTGTTTTTACGACCAGCTTTATCATATAGTGCGAAGCCTAAAACTTAAAATATATAAACTGCTGATTGGCGAAAACACCGAGAAATACAAGGGCGAACAACATGCCATAGTAGAGCGCCCATCTGACATACCAGGGCTTTTGTGATATCAGGAGACGCAATGGCTGCCTGCTGTTTTCCTGGATGATTTCCACTCCGTACCAGACAATGAGGGTCAGGGCAAGAGTGGCCATTTCCGGCAGAAATGCCGGCTTGGCAAATCCAAGGAAGGTCACCTTGTTCTGTATGACCAGGAAGAATTTGAGCTTTTCGTAATCCAGCGCCGCGATGATTTTAAAAAGATCGCCGAATCCGGTATGGAGATGGGAGATTATGTAAAAACCGTCCGATGCGGTATTGGCCCTGAAGAATATTCCGGCAAAGGTAAAGAGAAGAAAGGTTGTAAGGATTTTAAGGGCTTTATGAAAACGCGGGACCTTCGTCAGCCCTATCAGGTTGTTGAAGCGGTCCCGGATGTTCTCGGTCCATATTGAGAAAAGCTGGTAGAAGCCGTTAAGGCTGGCCCAGATGATGAAGGTCCAGTTCGCCCCGTGCCAGATGCCGCTCACCAGGAATATCACCATGATGTTGTACTGCCAGCGCCACCGGGCGACACGCTTTCCCCCCAGGGGAATGTATATGTAATCCCTCAGCCAGGCGATTAGCGTGATATGCCACCGCCGCCACAGGTCCGAGATGGACGTGGACAGGTACGGGCGCTTGAAGTTGTCCGTAAGCTTGAAGCCCATGAGCTGGGCCGTGCCCACGGCTATATCGGAGTACCCTGAAAAATCGCAATAGACCTGGAATATGAAACTGAAGCAGGCTATTATGAGATAAATTCCCTGGTATCCGTGGGGGTTGTTGAATACCTCGTTGGCAATAATTGCAGCCCTGTCGGCGATGACTATTTTCTTGAAAAATCCCCATGCCATGAGCTTAAGCCCGTCGGTGAAACGCTGATAGTCAAAGGTATGCTCTTCCCTGAATTGGGGAATAAGCATTCCCGCGCGTTCTATCGGCCCGGCCACTATCTTCGGGAAAAAAAGTATGTAGAGAGAAAATATACCAAGGTGCCGTTCCGGTTTCTGCCCCCGGTATACGTCAATGATATAGCTGATGCTGTGGAAGGTGTAATACGAAATACCCACGGGAACGATGATATTCAATACCCGGGTCGGATAGTTCAGCATGAAAAAATTAGCGATCTGAGATACGGTCTGGTTGAAAAAATTGAAATATTTAAAAATGAAAAGAAGTCCAAGGGGAAACAGTATGCCGATGAGGAGATATATCTTCGAAGCATTTGACGACCCGGATTTGCTTCTGTTGATCAGGATGGCAATGAGGTAGTCAACAAGTATAACGGACAGAACGGAAAGGACAAGGATGATGTAATAATAAACAGGTGTCGTACCCGCAACATACGAGGAATAATAAAAATATCCGAAGAAAAAACAGCTGGTGGCGAGAAGCCATATCCATCGCCATGCATAGGGCAGCAGAAAATAGACCAGGACCACCGTGGGGAGAAATATTATAAAATCAATTGAATTGAAGAGCATATCAGGTATCGTTCTCTGTGCATTAACAATGCACCGTTGTCATGGTTTTGACGTATCGTCAAGAATATTAATACTTATACATCTTTTCGCTGGGGAGCAACCTATATCTTCAATAAAAATATAGTCAAGACAAAAAATATTTCCCTGCAGTGCTATAGAGCGGTTATAGTGGAAGGCGGCCGGGAATTTGGCCATCAATCAATGAAGCTATTCCGAAAGGATCCACTCAAGGCTGTCCCTGATGCTGTACACCGGCTGCCAGTTATACTCTTTCTTAAAGGCTGAACTGTCGCCAATGGCTTTAACAATTTCATTTTTTCTGATTAATGAATCAGAATGATGTATTTCCAGTTTGATACGGGCTATCTCCTGGATTAATTCGACCAGATCCGAAAGCTTGTACGCCGTACCGCTGGCGATATTGAAAACACTGCCGTCCTTGAAATTCTCCATTATACGTATATAGGCATCGCCAACATCGCGGACATCGAGAAAATCGCGCATAACGCTCAGGTTCCCCAGCTGTATGGTAGTTTTGTTTTCCCTGATGGATTTGACTATTTTGGGTATCACGAAATGGGGGTCCTGGCCGCGGCCGATATGGTTAAAGGGCCTGGCGATCGTAATGGGGAGTCCGTGTTCATGGTGGAATACCTGCACCAGGTGTTCCGCAGAGGCTTTGCTTGCTCCATAGTGGTTGATCGGCCGTATCGGCGTCTGCTCAGAAATGGGCTGCAGTGCCTCGTCGACTATGCCGTAAATTTGAGAAGAGCTGACCAGGAGGAAGCCGGGCTTTTTCGTCAGATGAGTCGCGGCGGTAAGAAGATTCAGCGTACCCGTCACATTTATGGAATATAACAATGACGGGTTCGTATAATCGACCCGGGAAATGGCGGCAAGATGGAAAATGAAGTCAGGCTTCAGCTCTTCCATAAAATGCATTACCGCAGCCTGATCAGTGATATCAACGGCACTCACACTGCTGTCGCTGCTCCGCATGTCGATCCCGGACACATGGTATCCCTTGTCCTCCAGCTGGCGCCGCAGGATCGTGCCAACAAAGCCACTGATGCCGGTTATCAATATGTTCATCTTTTTGCTACATGCAATAGGAATTATGGATTGTTTGATGTAATACCCTCGTCAGGATTGCTTCACCCGCTCAAGGTCGCGCTGGACCATTATCTCCACAAGCTCCTTGAATTTCACTTTCGGCTCCCAGCCGAGCTCTTTTTTCGCCAGGGAATAATCTCCCAGAAGCTGGTCGACTTCGCCGGGCCGGAAAAACCTGGGGTTTATCTTTACAAGGGTTT
>CALMRZ010000016.1 GCA_937872225.1 uncultured Spirochaetota bacterium | reverse complement strand
TGGGCGATCTACAGTTGGTTTTGGAGTTCTAAAATCTATGGGACAGCAGTGATAAAAAATATATAACCACCTATTAGTATGATAATGTTAAATGATTTTTTTTCAAAGATATTCCAACCAAAAAACACACTATTTAGAAAATGTAAAATTAGGAACCAAAACCGTCCAAATTATTCTTGGTATCACAATATTATCTAACATTCATTTCCTGTTGTCATTATTATTTGTTTCCCGGAACAACGGCCTACCTCCCCACCTGCTCAAGTCCCCGCTCGATGGCCTGACGGCGCCGGAACGCCTCCGCCTCGTCCCCGAAGGTCCGTTCCTGGAGCTCCCGTATCTTCTGCTCTTTCCCGTCGCCGTCAAGGTTCGGATCGCTCTTAATCCGCTGTTCCTGGGCGCGGTAGCTGTCCTCCTTTTTCTGCTCCTCGGCTATGACGCGGTCGACCTCGTCGAGCCGCTTTACCTGGTCCTCGGTGAAGAGCTCCTGGCGAAACTGCCTGATCTTTGTCTGCCGCTCATTGTCGGACTTCATCTCGGACAGGTCCTTCTGGTAGATCTTGAGCTTCTCCTGGTAGCGGGTATAGGGCTTGGCATAGCCTTCCACGCTGTTCGCCTCGTCGCCCCACATCGCCCTGTTCAGCTCCCTGATCTTTTTCTCCTTTTCCGCGCCGTACATATCCTTGTCCGCGATGATCGAGCCGCGGCGCAGGGGATATTCCTGGGCCTTGACGCTGGCCCCGAAGAGGGCGTCGGCGTTCTCCCGGCCGAAGACCTCGCGGCGGTAATCCTGGAGCCTGTGGAGAAGCGCGATGGCCTCTTCGGCGGTCCTGGGGGTCCCCCACTCCTTTGTCTTGTCGGCAAGGCTGATCTGGTAGTTCATGTAGACCTTGTAGAGAGAGAGGATCTTATCGGCCTCGTCCTGGGGCAGCGCCGAGTAGAGATACTGCCGCGCCCGCTCCAGGTGTTCCTCCAGGTTCCTGGAGTCCTTGAACTTCTCGTCCATGGCCATGAAAAACTTCAAAGTGTAGGGATTGATGACGCTATCAGCGAAATACTCCTTCACGGTAGTATCGTTGAAATCGACCCTGCCGTAATACAGCTCTATGTCCTTCAGCTTGATGCCCTGGTTCTGGTCGATCACGAAGCCCTCGCCCCCTTTCTTCCTCAGGGCCAGGGTCAGGATGATAACGGCCAGAACGGCCATCCCCGCGACGGCAATCAGCTTTTTTTTATTCATTGCCGAATGACCTCCTCAAACGCAACATCCGGCGCGGCGTTCGCCCTCTGCCGGTGAAAGCGCCGGAAAAATGACGATTAATCTATCCATAACGACGGTTGCGCGTCAAGATCAATTCAAAATCCTTCGCGGAACATCCCCTTCCTTTATTCTTGACAACTGCCCGCGGCCTGGTATGGTACAGACCATGCGGAGCCTGATGAAGGTGAACGGCCAATGAAACATACCTGCATAGGCGTTTCATTGGCATTGATGGTGTTCCTTGGCGGAAGCGGTCTCCGGGCGCAGCAGTGCGCGGAGGGCGATTGCGTGGACGGCACCGGCACCATGACCTGGGCCAGCGGCGACACCTATACCGGCCAGTGGAACAACGGCGTCATGGACGGCAAAGGCACCATGACCTGGAAGGACGGAAAAAGGTACCGCGGGTCCTGGAAGAACGGCCTGTTCGAGGGATGGGGCGCCCTGGGATGGCCCTCCGGGGAATGGTACGAGGGATATTTCTCCGGCGGGAAGATGGAAGGCGCCGGCACCATGCAGTGGAAAAACGGCGACCGCTATAAGGGGCAGTGGAAAAACGGCAGGATGGACGGCGCCGGCGCCATGCGCTTCGCCGGCGGCAGAACCGTCAGGGGGATATGGAAAGAGGGCAGGCCCGTGGCCGGGAAGCCCGCGGATCCCGGCAATACCGCCATGGCCGGCGCGTGGAGGGCCCTGTGCAGGTGCTTTCCCGGAACGGACGCGCCCTACAACTGCCCGTCTGCGTCCTTCGTGTTCCGCGGCGACGGCGGCGGGACCTTCGAGGAGCGTGAAGGGAAACGCGCGGTAAGCGGCCCAATCCGGTGGGAGCTGAAGGGATCCATGCTGACCATCGGCCGGTTTACGAAAAACGGAAAACCCCATGGCGCCGCGCAGGTCTTCATCTACAACGCTGCCCGGAAGTGGTACGAGTCAAGGCCTGCCCCGTACGGTCCGGATAAAAAAGTGATGAGCCGCTGCGTCATAAAAAAAGCGGGAGCGCGTTAGCGCCATGAAAGAAACCGCAGGGATAACTTTGGCTTCATTGATCTTCACCCTTGCCGCGGCGGCCGGCGCAGGCGGCGACCTGCCGCCCCTGTTTGAAATAAAAAATGCGGAAATCGCGTATTACAGCATATCAGGCTCGACCCCGGAAGAACTCCGCGCGGAGATGAAACGGAAGGGGCCCCGCGGCTGGCACGCGTACACCGACTGGAACCTGGCCTGGAACTGCAGGGAGGTCACCGTCACCTGCACGGTCACCATGCCCTCATGGGACCCGGAGAATCCCGACCCCGGGCTGCGGAAGAGGTTCCGGGTCTTCTGGAACAACCTCGCCGCGCACGAGCAGGGCCACGTGGACATTCTCACAAGGTCGGTCGATGCGGCTAAAAAGCGGGTGCGATCAATGGACTGCTTTTCAGCGGGACTTGCCTGGGCCGACACCCTCCGAAAAATCACCAGGGAATCAGAGGAATACGACCGGGTGACGGGCCATGGCCAGACCCAGGGAGCCGTTTTCTGACCGCCCTCAATCTATTCTATTGTTCTGCCGATGACGAAGCGCCCCTTCTCCGTGTCCCATTTCAATTCTATCTTGCTGTGGGTGATATTGTTCAGCGCATCCCGGCTCTGTTTCGCCTCCTTCGGCGGGAACTCGCCGCTCTGCGCCGCGCGCTCCAGCAGCATCGTGTCGATGAAGACGATCACCGTGGTCCCTTTCCGGGGAAGCGAATACCCCATCCTGACTTTAGCCGCCACGGGCGACAGGTTGTATCCGTCCTTGAAAAAGAGCCGCGCTTCGACGGCGGGAAGGACCGAATCATCGGGAACAAGCCTCTTCCCGTCATGGCGATAAAAGCGGATGGCCCGCTCAAAGTAAGCGCCGTTGAAAGTCGTTTCGTTAACGCCCAGGTACGCGGCGCCCGACCGGGTGAGAAAGAGGGCCGTTTCCTGGGTGTAGGTGCCGCCGCCGGTGCCGGGGTCGGACACGCTCAGATAACCGCCGGGGATGTCCACGACAGGCTTGAGCTCGGCTTCAGTGATGGGGGATTTTACCCGCCACGCTCCTTTATCCCTGTAGAAAGTGAATTTACCGCCGGACAGCTTCGACTGGTCCAGGAGCCGGTAATAATCGAGGATGGTCTTCTGGTCTGCCGACAGGCCGGTCGCGAAAAAAACCGCTGCCGCGCAGGCAAGAAGGGCTGATACATTGCGAATTCCACTTTTCATATAAATCCTCGGTGATTGAATCCATACTTTTTACCTGCAGCACCATTGGTGCTTGCCATACCCCCGTCCCCCCGATGGGGGGCGTAGTTACCATACAACCGTAATGCCATCAAACTCAAAAATAAAACTGTCCGCGAGACAGTTCAATCATTATTTTTGCTGTTTTGCAGAAACATTGAGATACACAGGCAGGGAAGCATCTATTTTTCACATGGATGCCAGTATTCCGCGCCCCTCGGAGGGACAGGGTGATCTATGAAAATGCACGTAAAACCATACCTCGCCCCTTGACTTTATATCCTCCCGGATATATTATTATACAAGGATAAAATTCAGATGGAAGCAAACCACCGGTAATGAATAACGCTGAAGCGGAAATAGCCCGGCTCAAATACAAGTACCGGAGAATCATCCTGGAAGGCAAGGCGTCCCTGCCGCCGGAAGAGGCCGCGAAGCTGGTGGGCCCCGACTGCGCCTATCACCTCTACTTCGCCCTTTCCGGCAGACAGCGCGCCGGGCGCACGCCCAAGAAAAAATGAGGGCCTGCTTCATCAATCCTCCGGTCCGGGACTTCTACTCAACGTCGATACGGCGACAGCCCCTGGGCCTCCTCTACATCATGGCCGCGGTGCGGTCAGCCGGCCACGACGCTGTCCTTGTCAACGGGCATTCGCCGAAGAAGCGCGTGCTGCCGCTCCCGAGCGAGTTTTCATACCTCAGCGACTACATCGGCCACGGCGACCCGCGCTACCGGTTTCCCTTCAGGAATTATTCCCACTACGGCCTCAGCTTCCAGGAGGTCCGCCAGCGGGTGAGCGCCACCGAAGCCGATGTCATCTTCATCCCGTCACTCTTCACGCCCTATCACCGGGAAACCGAGACTGTCATCGCCCTGGCAAAAGAAGCGGCGCCCGGCGCTCCCGTGGTCACCGGCGGCTACCACGCGGCCCTTTACCCGGAATACCACCTGCGAGAGGCCGGGGCCGACTTCGTGGTCACCGGCGAAGGTGAAGGCGCGGCCGTCGCCCTCATGGACCGCCTTGCCGCTGGAGGCGACACCTCCCGCGTTCCGGGCCTCGTCCGGATCGAGAACGGCGCCGTTGTCCGGAACGAAGGAAGCGCCGTGGGCAACATCGATTCCCTTCCCTTCCCCGCCCGGGACGCCCTGGCCGACCGCGACTTCAGGGTCTACCGCCGGAGGGCCGCGTCCATGGTCACCTCCCGCGGCTGCCCCAACCGCTGCGGCTTCTGCACGGTCCATGCCGTGTGGGGCGGCGCGTACCGCGAGCGGAGCGTTGACTCGGTCATGGCGGAAGTGCGGGAATGCGCGGAGCGGTTCAATGTCGGCATGATCAATTTCGAGGACGACAACCTCTTCGCGTCGCGGGAACGGGCCGCCCGACTTCTTGGAGAGCTCATATCCTATCAGGAGTCCTCCGGTACGCGCCTCGACTGCGCCGCCATGAACGGCGTGTCCCTTGAGCAGATGGACGAGGAGATCCTTGCCCTCATGTCGCGGGCCGGCTTCGGCGAGCTCAACATATCCCTCATGAGCCATTCAGCGGAACTTCAGAAAAAGCAGGGGAGGCCCTTCGATTCCGATCGCTTCGCCCGCATCGCCCGGGCCGCGCGGAAGCTCGGCATGAACGTGCGCGCCTACTTTATCCTTGGTTTGCCCGGCCAGACGAAAGACGAAGTGCGGGACACTATCGCCTTTCTGGGGGGCCTTGACGTGAAATTCTTCCCTTCCGTTTATTACAATGTCCGGGGGCCGCGGGAAGAATGGATGATGCAGCGTTCATCGGCGTTTTTCAATGAAACAGAGGAGCTGTCAAGGGATGACCTGATCATGCTGTTTAACGAGTGCTACCGGCAACCGCCCCCGATGAACTGAAGCAAAAAATTCCTTGCTATCATTAATGCCCGGAGTATCATTATTACCATATGAAATGGTATGCGGTACCGGAGACAAGGGACCGGGCGGTGCTGCAGAACATAGCGTCGTTATTTTTTTTATCTGCGCCGTGTCAGACACGTTTACCGGGAGCGATTTATTTGACCGCATCTATCTCAGGGAATACGGCTTCATGTTTGTCATACTGAGCATGTCCAATACCCTGGTGACGCAATTCGCGTACGTCTGTTCGGAAGTTGAAAAACACAACATCCACCTGGAGCACAAGGTCGCCGAAAGGACCAGTGAACTCATTCTGGCCAGGGACGCCCTCTGGGGCGAAATGAAACTCGCCACGAAAATTCAGACGGTATTGCACCCCAGGAAGCCGGTGATTCCCGGTGACGAGGTTGCGGCGTACGTGAAACCGGCTGAAGCGGTGGGCGGGGGGCTACTACGACATCATTCCCGGCACCGACACCTCCTGGCTGACCATCGGGGACGTAAGGGGGCACTAATAGGGAGGGGCGACAAAAAGCGGGCCTGTCATCCCAGGCCCTTGATCATGATCCGCAGCGTTTCGGATATTTCATCCTCGATATCATCGAAGCGCACGCCCTGGAACATGAAGAAATCATAGCCCCGCATCGCCTTAATGAGCGAACTGGACGTGAGCCTGACATTCTTCACGTTGAACACTTTTTTCCTGTTTCCATCCCTGATGATGCTCTCAAGGATCGATTGCTCCTCGGACGTATATTCGCTCAGGGTGCTCATGATGAAGGAATACCGGTTGAAATACTCGGCGATCACCGATTGATAGAACGACCAGAGCTCGAATACCTGCCGCGCCCGTATGAGGAAAAAACTGCGAAGCTGTTTATCAGGCTCCTTCTCCCTGACGAGGGCCTTGCTGACGGCCTCCTTTACCAGCTGGCCCTCATACTTCAGCACCTCCTTGATGATATCCTCCCTGTTCTCGAAATAATGATACAGGGCGCCCTTGGTTTTGTTCAGGGACTTGGCGATCTCTTCGGTGCTTGATTTCTTATATCCCATCTTGGAGATGATCTCCCGGGACTTGATGATGATCTCTTTTTTAACGTCCTCTTTCGGCGGGTTGTTCTTCCGTTTCATGGCCTGTTGTCTATTCCGGGATTATGGTAATTATTGGAGACAACACCGCGCCGTAACCGTCAAGAACATAATGATGCCGGGGTATCAGGCGCCCCGGGCGCCCCGGGGCGATATTGTCAGCATGCACCTGATCGGCGGGAAACATCGCGAAACCCCGCGGTTACCGGGGCCGGGCGGCCCCTCTCCCCCGCACGGGAAAAACGGCGGCTCCCGGCGCGTTACCTGTTGAAAATGGCATCAAGGATTTTCGTCTTCGTGGTGATAAATACCGGGATCAGTCCGGACAAGAGCGCAACGATGACCACCAGGGCCGCCCTGAAAAGAAGATCGTGATAATTGACCACCAGCATGGCATCGCCGATGGGCATTTCAAAAGGATGTTTCTTCATCCAGGGGACTATGCCCTGAAGGAGGACCAGCAGCCCGATCAGTATGCCCGCCAGGGAATAGACCAGGGTCTGCAGAATATAGGTGATATGGATAAGGGACGGCCTGATGCCGATGGCCCGGAGCACCCCTATCTGCTGGCGCCTGGATGACAGGTCCACGTAAATGACGATGAAGATGGTGATGGCCGCTATCATCATGCCGACCATGGTCAGGAGCGTATTGATGTGGATAAAGCTTTCCGTGACCGAGTCCAGGTAACCCGCCGCCTCCTTCCATGCGAACAGTTTACCCCTGATCTTCATTTCCCCGAGCTCGTGAATCACTTTTTTTTCATCCCCTGTTTTATCGATGCGGATGATCATGCTTGAAGCAACGCCGCTCATGCCGGGTACCATCTCATCCAGCAACTTCCGGCTGATGAAGGCCCGCTTGTCGGTATCGAGAAACCTGGTGTAAAAAACGCCTTTGATGGTGAAGGTTTTCCTGAAACCGCCCACGTCGAGAGTGACCGATTCCCCCGCCCTGGCCCCCCGGAACGAAAGAGCGTTCATTTCCACATCCCTGCCTCCGGCTATCTGGCGGCCGATGATGATCCTGTCGGTATCATCCTTTTCCAGGTATGATCCCTCGATCATTTTCTTCGATACATTGGTGACCGTCTTTTCTTGTTCCGGATCGATGGCCACAATCTGCCAGGTGCCGCTGATATTCTTATACAGCAGTTTCCCGGGCACATACAGGTGCGGACTGACCCCGCGCACCTTCCCGTGGCTCTTTATTCTTGCGGACACGTCATCCATATTTTCGATATACTCTGATCCCTCAGGGGGAAAGATGTAGATATGCCCCATGTGGGTGTCGATCACCTGGTTGTTGACCGACTCGATTATACCGTTGAAAAGCGCGGTCACAAAGATCAGGTTCACGAAAGCGATGGCCATAAGGAGGACGATCAGAGAGAAGGTCCACTTGCTTCCATGCTTCAGGAATCTCGCGGCCAGAAAAAAAGGTATTTTCCATCCGCCGATCATTGCATTCTCCCGTCGGATAATCGAATCAGCTTCTTGGCGTACACGGTTTCCTCCTGCTCATGGGTGACCATGACAATGGCGTGGCCGTGTTCGTTATTTATCATCTTGAAGGTGTCCAGCACGTCCCTGGCCGCTATGGAATCCAGGTTGGACGTGGGCTCGTCCGCGATGATGACCCGGGGATCATTGACCATGGCCCGGGCGATGGCCACCTTCTGCTGCTCCCCGCCGGACAGCTGCCTGGTGAGATGGTTCAGCCGCGCCCCGAGCCCGACCCTTTCCAGCAGGCCCTTTGACTTTTCCCTGGCATCGGCTCTGTTCTTCAGCATCATGGCGGGGACCATCACGTTTTCCAGCGCCGTCAATTCCGATATCAGGGCATAGTCCTGGAAAATGTAACCCAGGTAGGCAAGCCTGAGGTGCCGCCGGTGTCTGTCGGGAATGCGGCTCACCTCGCGGCCCTCGAAGAAAATGCTGCCCGAGTCAGGTCGGTCCAGCAGGCCGAGCTGGTACAGCAGGGTGGATTTCCCCGAGCCGTTCCTCCCGACGATAACGGTAAATTCACCGTCATGTATGCCGAGGGACACTCCCTTCAGCGCCTCGACGGCAACATCGCCCCGTCGGTATGTTTTGGTGATGTCATCGATGACGATCAGCTCTTGCATGCAGTCCGGCCCCGCGTTCATGCTCCAGCCTCCCGGTGATAGCGTGCGATGGTATCCTCCATCCAGGAGGCGGCGCGGTCCGCCATCAGCTCTATCCCCTCCCGCGGGAGGGACCCGTCTCCATTCAGGGGCGGCGGAAACATCGGCTCGCCTATGACCTGGGTTATCTTGATCCACGCCGGCCCCATTTCCCTCCCCCGGAATTTTCTCCGTTCGATCACGTACACCATCGGCACGATGGGGGCCTGGTGCGTGCAGGACAGGACAAAGGCCCCCGGCTTGAATCGGTGTATGGTCTGGCTCAGCATCACGAGGTCCCCCTCGGGAAGAAAATGGACATGGTGCCTTTTCTTCAGGGCCTCGCCGACGGGACCCGTTATCATTTCAAGGCCCCGCCCGTTGGCGGGAATGGGGAAGGCGCGGTGTATCCTGAGAAGCTGCCGGGCTATGGGCACCTCGAAATTTCTCTGTGCCACAGCGGTGTGAAGCGGCTTCGGCAGAACAACGAAATTCGCGAACACCGTGTCGAAATAGTGGCAGTGGTTCGATATGGTGATGCAGCCCCGGCGGCGCAGGATCCGGAGGTTCTTCCTGCCGACGCATCGGAAGCCATAGAAGAGGGCGTAAAAAATCGTTATGACATACGAGATGAGAAAGGGAACGGCGACAAGCAGATCATACCACCAGTCCGTGTAGATAAACTTGTAAGGTTTATCGAAGTCGATCTTCCTGATGTTGTTGACCTGTATTATTTTGTCCCGGGGGATCTCCGGTCTTTGTTTCATGTTCATGTCAAACACCTCCGGCGCCCCTTCAGGCCGAGCGTTTCCCCGAAGCGGTTAAGTAGAAATCGTTCTGTATCTCCGTGACGTCGCCGGAGATTTCCCCCGCGCCGAGGGTCCCGGCCGCTGCTTCGCCGAAGAACACCTCCAGCTCGGTGACGCACCGTTCCATGCGGTAATTCTCCGCCATCTCGAGGGTCGGCTTCTTGAGCCCGGCGAGGGCATCGCGGTTCTCATACCAGTAGTCGATCCTTTCCGCCAGTGAATCGCTGTCATCCATGGCAAAGAGGAAGCGCTCATCCAGGGCGAATTGCGGCGCGGCGCTGTGGGGCGAATTCCCGATCAGGCAGGGTAGGCCGCAGCCGATGGCCTCCAGGCAGGAAAGGCTTTCCAGCTCCACCACGGAGGAATGCAAGTACAGGTCGGCGGCATTGAGGTACAGGAGCTTGTCCTCATGAGTAACATACTCGATGAGCGGTTTCACCGGCAGTCTCCTGCCGCTCTCGATGAGCTTTTCGGTGTCCTCGCCCTTCCCGCACAGTACCAGCTGGATGTTGTCTTTATATTTTGATTTCAGGACGCCCTCGATAAGCAGGCCCTGCCGCTTTTCCATGGCGTGGCGCCCGATATTCAGGATCACGAACCGGTCGGCAAACCAGTACGGCCTCGACACCCGGCGCGGGTGATATTCCCGGGGGATGCCGTTGGAGATGACCCGGAAATGGGCCTTGCTGCCATGCTCCAGGAGCAGGCGCGCCGCGAAGGACGAGGGGCAGTGTATGGAATCCACCTGTTTGAAGAGACAGAAGTTGAAGAGGGCGTGGAACATCTTTTCCATCATCGGGTCTTCCTTGCCCATGGCCGCAATGATGTTCTGCGGCTGCACATGGCAGGCGCCGGTGACCGGGATGCCCATCTTCTTCGCCACCCTGACCGCCTTGCGCGCCGCGAAAAAGGGGAACTGCACCTGCACGAGATCGGCCCCCTCAAAGGCCTTCCGCAAGACGCTGGTCTTCCCCCTGGCGAAGAGAAAATTCATCTTTTCCAGGGACTCCCTGACGAAGGGCAGGTAATAGCCCGGGACCTCGAAAAATTCGTAGGGCCCCTCATGCTGTCCGGTGGATACCACGCGAATCTCGTGCCCCCGGGCTATGAGCTCGTCCACGATCCTCTTCGTGGCCACCACGCCGCCGTTGCCGCCGTTCCAGCTGTCGATGACAAAGACAATCTTCATGATCCATACCTCCACCCTTGATGTGTTGAGAGAATTCCGGTTCCGCTGCCGCAAGTCCACGGCTCCGCATCCCGAAGGGGCCCACACGATGCGGCGGCGGCGGATCCAGTAATACATTATATTTAAACATTTGGGTATATCGTTTAATTGTTCAATTTATTGCAAGCTTTTTTTATAAAAAATATTCCGCCAGCGGGAGCCAGCCCCGGAGCAGTCACTACCGCGTCAGCACCTGCCGTCGGATGGAATGAATGCCGGGAAAGCGCCGGTTCACCGGTTAACAAGAAAGAAATTCATCATGGTAATTGTTCTTGCCGAATTCCCGTCCCGCTGATTACACTTCATGCCATGTCCAAGACCAATGCCATCAGGATCCTCGAATCCAGGGGGATTCGATACACCGCGGCCGAATACGAAATTGACGAAGACGAACTCGACGCGGTGAGCGTTGCCCGGAAGATCGGCGCGCCGCCGGAAACGGTTTTCAAGACCCTTGTCACCATCGGCGATAAAACAGGACACACGGTATTTGTCATCCCCGGCAACAGCGAGCTGAATCTGAAAAAGGCCGCCCAGGTCAGCGGCAACAAGAAGATCGAAATGATAAAAATGAAGGACCTTCTTCCCGTTACCGGATATATCCGTGGCGGCTGCTCGCCCGTCGGCATGAAAAAGCTGTTCCCGACCTTCATTGACGAGACGGCGCAGCTGTATGATGCCATATATGTAAGCCCCGGGGCGCGGGGGACCCAGGTGTGCCTTTCACCCCTCGACCTGCAGGGGTTAATTGACGCGAAATTCGCGGACCTGGTTTAGTTCCCCCCAGGGCTCGCACCCTGTTATAAATGTTATCTCCCTTTAAGTTCTAATTTTACTGAACTTTTATACCATATTTTATATATAAATAATTATATAGTTATTTAATTAAAAAATAATTAGTTTTGTTGACAACAGGGGCCCGCCTTTCAGAATTTGATTATTAATCGATGAATGCCGCTCGTACTGGTTTTTTCTCTAGTCAGTTCCCAGAAGCCGGGACAAGCGTCATGATGGGAGGATTACTATGAGCACGTTCAAACCCTATAAGGATACGACGATTCCCGGCCTGTTCAGGAACCAGGTCGAGAAATCCCGCGAAAAGATCTTCGTTAAAATCCGCGCAGAGGACAAAAGCTGGAAGGAATACACCTACGGTGAAATCGGCAGACAGGTCGACGAACTGGCGTCCTATTTCCTGACAAAGGGCATCAAGCCCAAAGACAAAATCGCCATCTATTCCAGCAACCGCCCCGAATGGGCCGTATCAGATCTGGCCGCGCTGTCCATCGGGGGGATCGATGTCACCGTGTACCCGACCAACTCCGGCCCGGAGGCCGCCTATGTGCTGAACGACTCCGGATCAAAGATCTGCATGTGCGCGGGAAAGTTCCAGGTGGACAATCTTCTTAAAGAAAAGAAGAATCTGAAAAATCTGAAAGAAATTATCGTCTTCGATGATCTCGACTATAAAGACAGGATGGTGGTCAAGTTCTCTGACGCCCTTGCCATCGGCCGCAAGAACCTCAACCTGAAGGAAATAGACAGGCGTCTGAGAAAAATCGACATCAGGGAAACCGCGACCCTGATCTACACCTCCGGCACCACCGGGGATCCCAAGGGGGTCATGCTCACTCACAGCAACCTGGTGGCCAACGTCAAGCAGTTCGCCGAGCACCATCCCTTCCCGGAGGAGTTCACCTGCGTATCGCTCCTTCCCCTGTCGCACGCGCTGGAGCGCACGGTCGGCTACAATACCGCGATCAGCCAGGGAGGCACCATCGCCTACACCAAGGGGGCCGAGACCCTCGTCGAGGACCTGAAAGCGATACGGCCCACCCTGGCCATATACGTGCCCCGCGTCCTGGAGAAAATATACGAAGGCGTCATGTGCCAGCTGAGAAACGCCCCCGCCAGCAAGAAGGCGCTGTTCAACGCCGCCATGGCCGCGGGTAAAAAAGCCCTGCCCTATATCCTTACCAATAAAGCGATCCCCTTCCCCACGGGCGCGATATACCGCCTGTTCGACACGCTCATATATTCGAAGCTCCGCAAGGCCCTGGGGCTCGACCGCATGATAACCATCGGCGTCGGCGGCGCGCCCCTGTCCGACGAGATCAACGCCTTTTTCCAGATCATCGGCGTCGAGATACACCTGGGCTACGGCCTCACCGAGACCACGCCGATCACGCACCTGACCACCTTCAAGCATCTCAAGCCGATCAAGCTGGGCACCTGCGGCCCGGCCTTCCCGCAGACCGAATGCAGGATCGCCGACGACGGCGAGATCCTCATCCGCGGCCCGCAGGTCATGAAGGGCTACTACAACAAGCCGAAGGACACGAAAGAAGTGCTCTCGAAGGACGGATGGTTCGCCACCGGGGACATCGGCATGATAGACGAGGACGGCTATTTGAAAATTACCGACCGGAAGAAGGACATCATCATCACCGCCGGCGGCAAGAACGTGGCGCCCCAGGTGATCGAGGGCATGTTCATCAACCACCCCCTCATAGAGCAGATCGCCATCATCGGCGACCAGAGGAAATACCTGGTGGCCCTGATCGTGCCCTGCTTTCCCGAGCTGATCAAGTGGGCGAAATCGAAAAACATCAATGAGACAGATCCGAAAAAGCTCATCGCCAACGCCGAGGTGATAAAAAAATTCAAGGACACGGTGGACGAGCTGAACAGGCCCCTGGGACGCGTGGAGCAGATCAAAGACTTCAAGCTGATCGACCGCGTTTTCACCCAGGAGACCGGCGAGCTCACGCCCACCCTCAAGATCAAGCGGAAGGTCGTCATGAAAAATTACGGCGATCTCATCGAAGGCATGTATAAAGAATGACCGTCCCGGCATGGATGTTCCGGAGGGGACGCTTTCGCGTCCCCTTTTCCATGCCCCCGCATCTGCCGGCATCCGCAACATCGGAACATCCGGGAGCATAAAAAAAACAAAAATAATTATTTACACGGGGAACGAATCGGCAGGAACTGTACGGGGATGCCGTTCAATGGACCGTGTCACCGCTGTTCATCATATTTCATGGGAGTACTCATATGGGCGGATTTTTCGGCGTTGTTTCCAAAGAAGACTGCGTGAATGACGTTTTTTTCGGGACCGATTACCATTCCCACCTCGGCACCAAGCGGGGGGGCATGGCGGTTTTGGGCGAGAACGGCTTCAAGCGCAGCATCCATGACATTTCCAACGCGCCGTTCCGCTCAAAATTCGACGACGACCTCCCGAAGTTCAGGGGACGCAAGGGGATCGGGGTCATCAGCGATTACGAGGACCAGCCGCTGATCATCAATTCGCACCTCGGCGCCTATGCCATTGTCACGGTCGGCGTCATCAAGAATTTCGAAGAACTGATAAAGGCCGCCTTCGGGAAACGCACCACGCATTTCTCAGAGATGAGCGGCGGCGAGATCAATCCGACCGAACTCGTGGCCACCCTCATTAACCAGGAGGCGAATTTCGTGGACGGGATCACCCGCGTCCAGGAATCCATCGAAGGCTCCTGCTCCATCCTGCTGCTGACCCATCACGGTATCTACGCGGCCCGCGACCGCCTGGGACGCACCCCTATCGTCATAGGCAAAAAACCGGGGGCCTATGCCGCGGCCTTCGAGACCTGCTCCTTCCCCAACCTGAATTATGAGACCATGAAATACCTGGGGCCGGGGGAAATCGTCCTTATAACAGAAGACGGCATCAAGACGGTCAAAGAGCAGGGAAGCAGGATGCAGATCTGCGCCTTCCTCTGGGTCTATTACGGGTATCCCCCGTCCTGTTACGAGAACATCAACGTCGAGGCGGTCCGGAACCGCTGCGGCGCGGCCCTGGCGAAAAACGATACGACCCCCATCGACGTGGTGGCCGGCATTCCCGATTCCGGCGTGGCCCACGCCATCGGGTACGCCAACGAGTCGAAAAAGCCGTATCAGCGCCCCTTCGTAAAGTACACGCCCACCTGGCCCCGGAGCTTCATGCCCCAGGACCAGTCGATCCGGGACCTGGTGGCGAAGATGAAACTGATACCGGTGCGGGAGCTGATACAGGGGAAGCGGATCCTCTTCAGCGACGATTCGATTGTCCGCGGCACCCAGCTCAAGGACACCATACAGAGGCTTTACGATTACGGCGCCAAAGAAGTGCACATGCGCCCCGCCTGCCCGCCCCTGGTCTATGGGTGCAAGTTCCTGAACTTTTCGCGGTCACGGTCGGCCCTGGACCTGGCGGGACGCCTGGCCATCAAGGAGCTGGAAGGGAGCGACGAGGCACATCTCGAGGAATACGCCTCCGGCACGGGCGAACGGTACACCGCCATGGTGGAGCGGATCCGCCTCCGCCTGGGTCTCACGACACTCCAGTACCAGCAGCTGGACGACCTCATCAAGGCCATCGGCGTTCCCAAAGAAAAGGTCTGCACCTACTGCTGGGACGGGGCGGAATAATCCATCGCGAAAAAAAAGCACGGTCTTTTGACCGCGCCTTCTTCATACTCCGTCATAATCAATCAGCCATCAGAACACGATCTTCAGCACCTCGTCGAAGTAGTTCACGAAGTGCGCCTTTAGGCCCTTCACGATGTACTTCGGCAGCTCGTCGTAGTCCTTCTTGTTCTCGAAGGGGAAGATAATGGTCTTGACCCCGGCCCGCTTGGCGGCAATGGTCTTCTCCTTCACGCCGCCGATGGGGAGCACCTTGCCGGTAATGGTGAGCTCCCCGGTCATGGCGATGTGGAGCTTGATGGGCCTGTTTTTCGCCAGGGAATAGAGCGCCGTGGCCATGGTGATGCCGGCCGAAGGGCCGTCCTTGGGCGTGGCCCCGGCGGGCACGTGGAGGTGGATCATGTTCTCGTTGAAGAAATTCTCCGCTATGCCGTACTCCCTGATCCGGGAGCTCACGTAGGTGTAGGCGATCTCCGACGACTCTTTCATCACGTCGCCCAGCTGGCCCGTCTGCTTGAAGCCCTTGTTCTTCGACGGCACCGCCGTCGCCTCGATGTAGAGGGTCGCGCCGCCCATGCTGGTCCAGGCGAGGCCCATGACCACGCCGGCCATCCTCTTGTCGTAGAGCGACTCGTCGGTGAAGCGCGGGTTGCCCAGGAAATCGGGAAGGTTCTTGGTCGTGACTTTTATCTTCTTCGTGTCGCCCTCGGCGAAGCGCCTGGTCGACTTCCGCATGATCCGCTTGATGTTGTTCTCCAGGCTCCGGACCCCCGCCTCCCGGGCATAGCCGTTGATGATCATGCGGAGGCAAGCCTTGTCGATGTCCACGTCGCCCTTCTTCAGGCCGTGCTCCTTCAACTGCTTCGGCACCAGGTAGCGCGTGGCTATCTGCACCTTCTCCTCCATGATGTAGCCGGAGAGCTTCATCACCTCCATCCGATCGAGGAGCGGCGCCGGGATGGTGTCCATCTGGTTCGCCGTGGCGATGAAGAGGATGTTGGACAGGTCGAAGCGGAGGTCGATATAGTGGTCCAGGAAGTTCGAGTTCTGCTCCGGGTCGAGCACCTCGAGGAGGGCCGACGCCGGATCGCCCTGGAAGCTCGCCCCGATCTTGTCGATTTCGTCGAGCATGATGACGGGGTTCGCGACCCCCACGGTCTTCAGGCTCTGGATGATCTTGCCCGGCATGGCGCCGATGTAGGTGCGGCGGTGGCCCTTGATCTCGGCCTCGTCCCGCATCCCCCCCAGGGAAAAGCGGAAGAACTTGCGGTTCAGGGCCTCGGCCACGGACTTGCCGATGGAGGTCTTGCCCACACCCGGAGGGCCCACGAAGCAGATGATGGAGCCGGTGATGTTCCCCTTCATCTTGCCGGTGCTGATGAACTCCAGGATGCGGTCCTTGATGTCGTCGAGGCCGTAGTGGTCCCGGTCGAGTATCTTCTTCGCCTTCTTGATGTCGTAGTTGTCGGTGGAGTACACGCCCCAGGGGATCGTGGTGAGCCAGTCGAGGTAGTTGCGGGCGACCCCGTACTCGGCCGAGTGGGGCTCCAGGAGCTTCAGTTTGTTCATCTCCTCGTCGATCTTCTTGGCCGCCTCCTCGGTGAGCTTCAGCTTCTTGATCCGTTCCTCGAACTGCTCGATCTCCGTGGTCTTCTCGTCCTTTTCAAGGCCCAGCTCCTTCTTGATCTCCTTGAGCTGTTCTTTAAGAAAAAACTCCTTCTGCTGCTTCGATATGCGCTGTTCGATCTGCTTGGTGATCTTCTCCTGCAGCTTCGAAAGCTCGATCTCCTTTTTCATGAGCACCAGTACCTTCTCAACGCGCTTGCGCACGTCGAAGGTCTCCAGTATCTCCTGCACCTCGGCCGCGTCGGCCGATGTCATGGAGGCGACGAAATCGGCCAGCTTGCCCGGGTCTTCCACGGTGAAGCGGTTCAGGAAGAGCTTCAGTTCCTCCTGGAAGAGGGAGTTGGACTTGATGAGGTCCTTGACCGACGAGATGATCGCCTTTGAATAGGCCTTCATCACCTCGGACCCGGAGTAATCCTCCTCGATATGGTGGTCCACCTGCCACTGGATCAGGGGACCGTCCTGTATCACCCTCTTCATGGTGAAGCGGCCCAGGGCGTTGATCATCATCTGTATGGTTTTTTCGTCGATGGGCGTCACCCGGAGCACCTTGACGGCGACGCCGACGGTGTACATGTCTTCTGATTTCGGCGTCCCCTCGCGCAGTTCCCGGGCCAGCACCACGCCGCCGATCTTGGCGTCGGCTTCGAGTATCTTATTGGCCGTGTCGATCATAAAGTCGCCGGTCAGGACGATGGGGATCATCATCCCGGGAAAAATTGGCCGGTGCGATATGGGTATCACGTGGAGCACTTCCGGCAGGATCTCCTTCGCGATTATCAGCTGACCGGAACCATTTGCGCCGCCGTTGTTGCCGTTGCTGGAGTTATTGGTAGTATCCATCCTTGGTACCCGATTACGTATAATTTTGATAAGAACCCTCCGGGGGGCGGCGCAAAGCGCGCCACGATGTTTTCCGGAGCGAGGTTATACGTTACTATGAAATATTTTTTTGTCAATACAATTAGCGCAATCTTGACAGCACCCTGCCACCTCACCGGCCCCCTTCGTTTCGCATATATCTATTTGCGAACGTCGACATCACTCAGCTCACAGGCGATAATGCACAGTATTTTTCGTGCGTTTTTCAAGCAATAAAAAAAGTCATCTCAGTGACGAAAAGCATAGTGCCGCTTTAAACGGACCCGATGAGGTAATAAAACCTAGATAATAGACTTAATCCGGGTCATTGGCAGGTGCATTATCGCCGACAAGTGAGAAGGGGGATGAAGGAAAAAAGGCCACGTACCATAAGCGGAAACTGATTTCGCCAGGGGTATCTTGAAAACCATTCCCGAGACGGCAGGGCATGGGCCGGCTATTTCCAGTCCGCCTGAGAATACCTCTGCAGAATAGTTTTCAATTTTCCGGAATATCTCAGGTCGCGGATGCCGCGGTCAAAGATGCGCACATGTTCCAGCGACGATTTTCTTTTTGGGGAAAAGGCCACATACATAAATAATTGTGTCGGTATTCTTCCCGCTTCGACGACTTTATCAGGTCCTATGTTCATCATCGAGAGTGTCCAGTTCATGACGTCCACTGTTTCCAGGACGGCGTCAAACCTTCCCAGGAGCAATTTCTTTATGTTTTTCTCCACCGGCCTGTCCCCGACCATGACCTGGACCTTCAAGGAATTCCTGTTCCGTTTGATATACTCGTCAACGGCCGGATCATAGTTGTATCCGTCGATGACGCCTATCTTTATCCTCTCCAATGAAGAAACGCCCGTATAGCGCCAGGTGGTGCCCCGTTTTACGAAAAATGCATTGGTTTCTTTCCCAATCGGCTCCTCGGGAAAGACAAGGTCGGGCGCCTCGCTTTTAACCGTTCCCAGCGTGGCATCGAAGGTACCGTCCCTGACTCCCTGCAGCGACCTGTTGTAGGGCATCAGCTCATAGTCAATCGTATATCCCTCCTTCTCGAAGATGGCCTTTAGTATCTCGATGAATGAGCCGGACAGAGGGGCATCGGGCCTGTCATTATAGGGGGGCCACAGATCGCACCGTATCACGAGCTTTTTCCCCGTATCGGCATCCGCCTGTTGTTTCTTTTCAACGCTTTTCTTGTCCCGATCACCGCTCTGTTCGGTACATGAGAAGAATGACGCACAGATAACGATGGCTGCAGCCGCGCAGAAATATCTTTTTTTCATTGCCTGTTCACCACCTTGTAGATCGAGTTCGACAATTTTTTCAAAGTGTATGGTTTCTGGACAAAATCATCGACGCCTTTTCTCAGCAGGTCGTCAACCCGCTCATCCTGCCGGAATCCCGATACGAGGAGGACCCGTACCCCGGGATCGATATCTTTCAGCTTCCGGTACACTTCTTTACCGGACATTTTCGGCATGATGAGATCAAGGACGACCGCCTTGATCTCATTTTTCCGGGCTTGGTATAGGGCAAGACCCTCCTCTCCGTCATTGGCCAGCACGACCGAATAGCCGCATTCCTCCAGAATAGCCCGGGCGGTCTCCCTGATGATACGTTCGTCATCAATGACCAGAATGAGCCCGCTCCCTTTTCTGACGTCCTCCGTAACCGCCGTTTTTTCCTGGGCCATGCTGTCTTTCAGAACCGGCAGATACATGTTGAAGGTGGTCCCGTGTCCCTTTTCCGAATACACGTCCACGAACCCGCCGTGCTGGACGGTTATATTGTACACCATGGCCAGGCCGAGGCCGGTTCCCTTGTCCTTTGTTTTTGTCGTGTAAAACGGATCAAATATCTTTGAGATGATTTTCGGATCCATGCCAACGCCGGTATCGCGGATGGTGGTGATCCAGTAATCGCGGCCTTCCTCCGCCTCCGGATGCGAGCCGCAAAAATGCCTGTCGGATTCTATCCGATCGATCGATATAAATAATTTCCCGCCCGGCGCTTCTTCCCCGGTTTTCATGATCGTCATGGCGTGATACCCGTTGACGAGGATGTTGAGCAGGACCTGTTCTATCTGCCCCTGGTCGGCGTGTATCATTGCCGGCTTGTCATGAAAAACGGGCACGATTTCAACGCATTTATCAAACGTATTGGTGCAGATTTTTATCACATGCCGCAGGGATCCGTTAAGGTCCACCGGGGCAAAATTGATCTCCTGTTTCCGCGAAATGACGAGAAGCTGCTGGACGATGTCCGCGGCCCGCCGCGTCGCCTCATCGATCATGTCGAGAAACGACGCCAGCTCTTCGCTGCCGATATGCCCGTCACGCTTCAGGTGGTGCTGCATGAGGGAGGTGACTCCCATGATGCCGCCCAGGACGTTGTTGAAATCATGGGCAAGCCCGCCCGAGAGGGTGCCCACCAGCTCCATCTTCTGCGCCTGCCGGAGCTGCTCGTCCTTTTTCTGTATCTCGGTGATATCGTCCATCCGGAAGACAACGCCGCGGTCGCCGTTCTCGACCAGGGGGAACAGGGAGACATTGTAGCACCGAGGGTCGTCGCCGCCGTAGATCTCCCGGGAGAACATCTTCGGCATGTTCGTCTCGATTGTCGCATCAAAGGCCTCGATATATCTGCTGAAATATGGAAACAGGTCCCACAATTTTTTTCCCATGATTTCATTCGAGGTTATCTTGAACATCCTCTCCGCCGCCGCATTCCACTGTATCACCTCTCCCGCTTTATTGAGCGAGATGAGGATGGAAGGCATCGATTCAATGATGTTTGAAAGAAAGCTCTGCAGCTTGACGAGATCGCGCTGCCGCGCATATATCGTCTCGCTCATCGCCTGGATGTTAAGGGCTATATTGGAGAGCTCGTCGGTTCCGTCAACCTTAAGGTTCACCAGATAATTCCCCTTTTCAATTTCCCCTATCCCGTCATTGATTGCAATGATTTTATGTATGAAATACCTGTCAAACAATCTGGATAATATAAAAACGATGACACCGATGATGATGACCGTCTGTAAAACAATCAGGGCCATCCTTTTCCTGAGACGGCTCCACATGCCGGCGTCCGTCACATGGAGCTTGACGGTTCCGATGACCTCCTGTTCCCCCGCGACAATGTTTTTTTTCAGAACAAGAAAGCTCTTGTCAAGAGCCATATCGTCAGTCAGGGAATAATCGGCAATGGCACCCGATTCGAGTTTGACCCTGCCGCTATAATCCTTATCATGGGCGTCCTTGTAGAGGATAGCCGCGATGTTCTCGTTTTTTAATTCCGAGGTGATGATCTTATCGATCTGTTCGGTATCGACGTTCCAGAGGGGAAGGGCAAGGCTTGTGGAAAGGCGGGCGATGGTGTACGCAGAGTATTCCTTGAGCGACGCGAGGAGGTCGTTATACTCGGAATAAACCAGGGCCAAAGAACCCGCCACCGCGGCGCAGATGACGCTCGCAACCAGGATCAGCGTGATTTTTTTCGATATTGATCTTCTTATTCCTGCAATTATGAGGGACAATGACGTTTTCTTCTCGAAGAACGGCCTGATGGATGTGCGGATATTCCCGAGGCCCGATGGCGCGGGATCCCGGACGGATTTCCTCTGCATTACACTCATGGCTGCAATTGCGCTCTCCTTTTCCAACATGGTGAGCCACCGGACGCATCCATCGATGATAGATCATCAATTATTGTTGCACGGTTAAAATAAAATGGCAAGCTTTTTTCTATTGCAACAGACATAAATATACTCCGGTCTTTGATGAAACAACGATGCCGCCATGGCAGCTGCCTGCAGAATTTTTTCAACACGCCTGTCCGGAACGTTATGCCTGCCCGAACCCTTCCGAAATGCCATTATCATTCCGAGCAAGAGCCATTGCGTCCTATTGACTGCATCCGATGCGGGAGCAAAATTCTTGGATAATAACGACAGGAAGAGCGCGACTCCACGCGCTTCATGCAGCGCGCGCGCAGGTCAAGCCAGAGGGCGGTGACGCGCCGCGTCTTCGGAGTACGGGGATTTTACTCCACCGCACCGATGGCCTGGTGGAGGAGAAACACGGCGGGCTCGCATTTCCGGAGGCAGGCGCGGCCCCCGATGCGGGATGAAAAATCCTGGATAATGTTGAGCGCCATCATACACGCCCCCACCCGTGGGACGGGGGGTATGATTATTGCTTCACCGCGGCCCTGAACCTGTCGATCCCGGTGATAAAGAATCTCTCTATCGCGTATTTTTCCACTTCAAACACATAGGGGTATTCTGACGTGGCCGCCGCGTATTTTTCGTTGTACCGGTACACGGTAAGGATCATTTCCCTCTCGCCGGCCTTGACCTGGACCGAGCACACCCGCTGCGTCAGCGCCTCCTTGGGCATGTCCAGGAATGACGCCGCCCGGAGCGGGTCAAGGGCCTGTACCAGCCCGTCCACCATTGAGTCATTGAGCTTGACGGTCTCATATCCCCGGCAGGTCCAGGATCCCCAGGCCTGCCCCTTCTGCTTTTTCTCGTCATTTTTCTTTCCGGCCCCGGTGTCCGTTTTCGCCTCGCGGGTCCTGGTAAAGGCAAAATTCATGCCCTGGTACTCGACCGTGAGGGCCGACACGGCGTCGCGCCCGACCTTCAGCACTTCCCTGTCCCTGAAGTCGTCCAGTTCCTTGTTCAGCACCATGTCGAAGGTCCCCTCGGCAAGGTAGATCTCGGGCCTGTCGTCTATCTTGACGAAGGTGTGGCGGTTGGTCGGGCTCTTTTTCCCCACCTTGAATCTCCTGAGGATAGTATCGCCCTTCTTCAGGATTACCTCCACGTACTTGTCCGGCGTCAGGTCGTATCTGGAATAATATCCCTTGGACGAGATCAGGTCCGTGAGGCGCATCTCCTTGAACCGCTTCTCGATCTCCCCGGCCTTATTTGCGTCGGCGGGATAGGCCTTGTCCCCGGCCACCCACTTCCCGTCTTTCTTGAAAAGCCTGATGACCCCGGCTTCGCGGTTGATGAGGATCTCGTCCGACCCGGCCTTTATCTCCGGCAGTTCGGGCACATCGCGCGAACGCTTCACGTTCGAGATGATGACAATGAGGAGAAGGACCGCGATGACGGCCACGCTGATCGCTAGTTTCTTATTCATGGGACGCCTCCCGGGAAAAACGCTCCTGTATCGCCTTCCGGCGCCGCAGGCGCCGTTTCCAGATGACGAACCCCGCCAGCACCACGAAGATCGGGACCCCGCCGATGTTGAGGGCCTTCAGGACGATCTTGGTGCCGTCGGCGGTCTTGTCCAGGGGGTTGTAGTCGAGGCTCTTGCTGCTCATTTCCGGGATATACGAGTTGCCCAGGAGGTAATCGGCCATGCTGTGGATGAGGAAGCCGTTCGAAAAGACCTTGTCCTGCTCCTCGCCCTGGGCCATGACGCTCGACATGATCCTCCGGGAATTCATGAGGAAGCCGGAGCGCGTGATCTCGGACGAACCGACCACGATGACCTTCGTGGTGGCGGCAGGGGCCGTGCCGTCTGCCTTGCCCACGCTGATGGTTTCCCTGGCTACTTGCGCCTTTTTCGGATCCTCATCCCTGGGAATGTCCCTGCCCTTGAAATGGCTTTCAAACTTCCCCGAGAGAAGGACGGCGAGGGCATACTTCTTCATTTCCTCCTTATTCTGGGGCGGGGCAAGCAGGAAGGGATTGAAGTTGACCTGGCCGGCCATCTGCCAGCTCTCGTCGGAAGACGACACCAGGTCCTGCTTCGTCAGTTTGAGGTCCTTGACCTTCTTCGCGTCAACATCGATCGAGGAGGTCTTGATGAAGGCGGCCCCCTTGAGGTATTTCGTTATTACACTGTCCCGATTGAAGCCCCCCTTGCGGATGATGGGCACGTAGTAGATCTCCTTGACGACGCCCCCCACCGGGGCCTTGGCGCAGTTTGAGTCAAGGACGATGTTCCGGTTCACGGTAATGCCGTAGCTTTTCAGGAGCGGGTCAAGGCCGGTGTCGACCGGCATCACGATCGGCTGGCGGCCGAACATGTTCTGCTGTCCCATGCTGATTTCATTGTAAGAATCGAGAAAGAATATGGCGCCCTTCCCCTTCATGAGGAACTGGTCTATCTTGTAGAGCTCTGGATCGGTGAATTTTTTCCGGGGGCCGTTGACGATTATAAGGCCCAGATCGGAGGGGATCTCGTCCCTGGTCAGGTCGATCTCCCGGACCTCGTACACGTCGGACAGGACCTGCTTCATGATGGCGCCGCCCTGGGGCGACTGCTGGTCATTCAATTCGACCTCGCCGTGGCCGGTGACATAGCCGATCCGCGGGTTGGAGCTCACCAGGTTCCCGACGGCGTTGTTGATCCGGTCCTGCAGGTTGTCGATGCCCGTGATCACGTTCTTGCCCAGGATGGTCGGCGCCACGGAGAGCTCGATGCGCTCGGCTCTGTCCTGGTTCTTGAGCACGATCCCCAGGTAGGCCTCGCCGGCCGGGATCGCCCTGCCGTTCCGGTCGGCGCCGGCCTTCCAGTTCAGCCTGGTCACGCCGTAGAGCTCGGCGGAGATGCCGGCGTTCTTGTCCGTTGCCGGGTCAATGTACTGGAGCCGGAGCTTGTCGTAGTTGGCCGCGTTGCACTTGTCCACCGCCTCCTTCACCTTCTCCCCGAGCTGGTCGATGCCCTCGATGGGCAGGCTCTTGAGGGAGCTGTCCATGTAAAACAGCACCTGGATCGGCTGCTTGAGTCCCAGAAGTCCGTCGATCTTGCCGGACATTTTTTCCATGAGGGAGGTGATGTTGTATTCCAGGCCGGTGGGCTCGGTGATGGCCTCTATCTTCTCCACGACGTCCGACTGCTGGATGACCAGGGCCATGTAGGTCCGGCGCACCTTGACCTGGTCGTTCTCAAACTCCTGGCTCTGGACCGGCCGTATGCCGTAGTCGTTGGCCTGCTTTTCAAGGTCTTTATCATCCACGATCTCGTAGCTGAAGAACTGGTTGCCGTAGTAATCGTACTCTTCGAGAAGGTCCCTCAGGTAGCGGTAAATCGACGTGTGCTGGGCCGGGAGGTCCTTCGAGAAGAGCACCTTTATCTTCAGGTTTTCCTTCAGGTTCGAGACGATGTCCCTGCTGCGCTCGGACAGGGAAAAGGTATGGTTGCGGGTGAGATCGCACCGGAAGTTCAGGGTGGCGCTCGCCAGGTTGATCAGCACGATAATGACGATATAGAGGATGAGCTGGACGCTGCGCCGCCGTTCGGGCCCCGCCTGCGGCTCGTTCCCCTTGAGATATGACACGGCCGCGGCGACTGCCCCGGCGGCCCATCCCTTCAGTGCGGTGGCGATATCCTTAGGTTTCATGGGTTCTATCTCCGGTCATCAAGGATTTTTGTCGTCAGGAGGATCGATATGACGATGATCGAGAGGAAGTAGACCAGGTCCCTCGAATCGATGATCCCGCGCGAAATGTTCCTGAAGTGGTAGTCGGTACCCAGGAACTCGATGAAGGCCAGCTTCGCCGGCAGGAATATGGTAATCTTGTCAATGAGCCAGAGGAAGAAACACGCCGCGAGACCGCTGATGAAGGCTATGATCTGGTTCCTGCCCAGGGACGACGTCAGGACGCCCACCGCCGAGTAGGCCCCGGCCAGCAGGATCGACCCCAGGTAGCCGCCGATGATGGGGCCCGGGTCCGGCGACCCCACGATGATAATGGTGATGAGATAGATCAGCGTGGGCGCCATCATGATGGATACGAAGGCCGTCGCTGCCAGGAATTTCCCCACCACCGCTTCGGCCGTTGTCACGGGAAGGGTCATGAGGGTCTCGATGGTGCCGCTGTGGATCTCCTCGGCGAAAAGGCGCATGGTGATGGCCGGCACCACCAGCGTGAGCACCAGGGGGAGGAACTGGAAAAATCCCCGCATTTCAGCCTGGTTAAAATAGAAGAAATCCTTGAAAAAGAAAAAGCCCGTGACGACCAGGAAGGCCGTGATGACGATATAGGCGATGGGGGTATAGAAATAGGTCATGAGTTCCTTTTTCATGATGGCCAGGGGCTCGTGGGAATAGACCTTCGCCTTTTCCATCGCTTGCGCGGCCATCCCCTTGAAATCAATATCCTTTATTTTCAATTCCCTTATGTTCATTTCGCTCCTCCTCCGGTCAGGTCCCTGAACACGCGCTCCAGGCTCCGCTGTTCCTGCGTCAGCTCGTAGAGGGTCCAGTTCTTCGCGCCGGCCAGCCTGAAGAGTTCCGGCCTCACGTCGGCCGTCCCGGCCGCCGCGACCCGGGCGGTGACCAGCTCGCCCCCCGGCACCTCCTCGACGCGGGTTACGCCGGGCAACCCTGCTATCTCGCCCGAGAGCGTCCGGAAATCGGGGCCCGAGACGCTCACGAGAACCAGACGCTCGCCGCCGGACATGCTCTGGAGGTTTTCGGTCCGGTCGTCGGCGACGATGGTGCCGTGGTCGATGATGATGACCCGGTCGCAGGTCGCCTCCACCTCCGGCAGTATATGGGTGGAAAGGATCACGGTTTTCTTTTTTCCGATCTCCCTGATGAGGTTCCGTATCTCGATGATCTGGTTCGGGTCCAGGCCGCTGGTCGGCTCGTCCAGGATGAGGATGTCCGGGTTGTGGATCATCGACTGGGCCAGGCCGAGGCGCTGTTTGTAGCCCTTGGAGAGCTCCCCGACGCCCATGTGCATCACCTCGTTGATGCCGCAAAGGTCGGCGATCTCGTCGATCCGGTTTTTATCCTGGATGCCCCTCACCTCGGCTATGTATGCCAGGTAATCATAGGCCAGCATGTCGCCGTAGACCGGCGCCGATTCGGGCAGATACCCGATGATCTTCCTGACCTCGACGGGGCTGTCGTCCACGTTATACCTGCCGACGGAAATGGCGCCGTCGTCGGGCTTGAGATAGCAGGTGAGCATCCGCAGCGTCGTGGTCTTGCCGGCGCCGTTGGGCCCCAGCAGGCCGGTTATCTCGCCCTCCCTGATGCTGAAGGAGATATTGTTGACCGCCGTGATGTCCCCGAATTTTTTCGTTATACCCTGTACGGTTATCATGCACAACTCCTGCGTAAGATATTCCCGCGCCCGGCCATGGCTGCCGGGGCACAGGCACTGTCAAACGTCAATGGCACCCGTGCGCGGCTGCGCCCGTGATATGCTTGCCCCCGGGGCGGAGAGCGTCCCTCGGACCTCTCGTCAAAATGACAATCTAAAACAGGTTTACTGTAAACTGAAGCTGTAATTAATCTGTTAAAAAAGCATGAATCTTGTTACAAACACCGGGTGAATATATCAGGCCCCGGCCCTGCCGAAATCATCCTCGTAGCGCGTTATATCGTCCTCGCCGAAATAATCGCCGGTCTGTATCTCGATAAACACCAGGTTCCCGGCACCGATATTCTCGATCCGGTGGCGGTCTCCCCGGCCGATATCGACCGCCTGGCCCTGGCGTATTTCCATTACCGCATCATTGCAGGTGAACAGGGCCCTGCCGTCCACCACGAACCAGTGTTCGGCCCGCTTCGCGTGGCTCTGCAGGCTCAAACGCTTCCCCGGGAAGACGGTTATGCGCTTCACCTTATGATTGCCGGCGTCAACAAGGTTTTCAAAATAACCCCAGGGGCGTTTTGAATCATCGGTATCCAACGGTTTCCTCCTCAGGAGGGCTCATCACCCTCTGGCAGGTATCCAAAAATAGATTTTTGTAAAAAGATATCAAGTAATTAATCGGTTTTTGCGGGGAAATTTGAACGGATCGGACCCATATCGGATAAAAACCGGAGCCCAGACTGCTGACTGCCCGGCAGCGGCCCGGGGCCATTGCCGGCCGGGGTCACAGCTGTGCGCTCACCTCGGCCCATACATCCCTGACATCGAGAGGGACGAACTTCTCCCGGGAAAATTCCCTTTTGCACAGCCCATAGATGGCCCTGTTATACGGCGCGTTGACGTTATATGTCTCGGCCAGGCCTACCATGTATCCGTTTATCGTCTCCAGCTCGGAATCACGGCCGCCCCTCTGGATGATGTCCTGGGCCATGCTGCTCATCACCATCTTCCTGGCATTCTTTCTGAACATACCCCTGGTGAGGAACCGCGGCAGCGTGGCCCCCAGTTTCATCAAGAGCCAGGGGGGCATGCCGCCGATCTTGCATTCCCGGTACCCGGCGGCCTTCGCTATTTGCGTCCCTTCATACAGCAGGTTCGTCAAAAGCTTCTGGAACAGGCCCTCATCCGAAACGGGCCGGAACCCGTGGCCGATAAGGGTCGTGAGGGAATTGGTCAGGTTGATGATGACCTTTGAATGGGCGGCATCCTGGATGTGGTCGACGACGATGGTTTCGACGCCCCAGTTGAACACCGCGGCGATCTCCTTCATCTCGTCCATGAGCTCGTTGTTCCGCGTCCCCAAAACCAGGGGGCCCTTTTTCTGGTACCCCACGACGCCGGGCCCGTCGATCCACGCGTTGTAGCCGATGACGCAGTAGACCACCTTTGAAAAATACTTCGGCAGGACCTTCTGGTTTTCCACGCCGTTCTGCATGGCGATGATGACCGGCCCGTCTCCCACCTTGTCCCTGATCGTTTTCGCCACGGCGTCAAGGCTGAAATTCTTGACCCCCAGGGCTATGACATCGGCGTCCTTCGCTTCGCTGATATCATCGATCACCTTTACCGTTACATGGCTCTTTGCTCCTTTTTTATCCTGCTCAAACAGGGTGATCCCCTTCTCCTTCAGATTCCTTGCCACATCGCCGCGGTCCAGGAAATACAGGTTGTCATGGTGCGGCGCTATCCAGCCCCCCACGGACTGGCCGATCGCCCCGGCACCGAAAAATACGATCTTCATGTTCTGTTTCATGGCGGCCTCCGTTACCCGTTGAGTTTTTCAAACCAGTTCTGCGTTTTTTCGCTGGGGAGATCAAAGCAGCTGGACATATGCTCCGCGTACCGCGTCTGGAACGGCTGCTCCTCGATCTCCAGGTCCCGCAGCAGTTTCGCCGAACCGCCGCGGCCTATCTCGATACAGGCCCTGTCCGGCTTCACGCCCTTCCTGAAGAGCAGGTCCATGCGCTTGTTGACATTGAACACGGCCCGGAAATTCGTCTCGCTCCGGAGCAGCTTCCCGTCCAGCCGGGAATAGAGGCTGGACGTTTCATCGAATTCCGCCGCGGTTCCATTGACCGGCACCCGCAGCGTGAGGTAGGGCTCGCCGCTATTTTCATATGCCGTTGTCACGCAGTCACTCCCTTTTTTTTCGATGTCAATCCTCTGCGTGACCTTGGGCAGTCCCCAGATCCTGTTCCCCCGGATCTGGTTCTCACGGGAGGTCACCGGCATACCGGCAATGTAGTAGCCGAACCGACTGAACTTCATGATCATGGGGAGCAGGGGCGGCCTGAAGGCCGCGTTCACCATGACCGGGACCGCCATGGCTATCTCATTATAGGGTGGAACGTTCATCACATTTTTATATTCATAGCATGAAAAGGCGATGATCGCCCTTCCCCTGGATATTCTGACCGGCTTGATTTTCGGATGGAGCCGTTCGGCAACCAGAACTTCAGCCTTGTTATATGAACAGAGGAATATCGCTATGGCGCAGGTCACATCCCCATAGAATGTGGGGAAGAGGTAATCCTTTGATATCCGGTCGGTCAACTGCAGGGGCCTGGCGGCCTTTCTCAGGGTGAATCGCTCAAAAAAATCATTCTTGAACACGGGACTGCCGCCATTATCAAGCATGGTTATTGGGATGTCTTTGGTTGGTTTCATAGGTACTCCACGAACAAAAATTTATAAAATGAATATTTTGTCAACTTAATGACCACCGGTCATTGATCAATAAAAAAATTTGGAACCATAACCAGAAAATGACCGGCGGTCATTTTTTTCAAGTAAAAATTGGCTCGCAATTGAAAAATCTTTTCATGAAATCTTCAAGCATCAGCTTGGCTTCTGATTTGCTATCTATGCTCTCCTCGATGATCAACCGGTAGCATATGTCGAACATGGTGCCCATCAGGACCTCGGAATAGGCGTCCAGCTGGGTTATGGGGTAGCGCTCGTCCAGGTTGAGGAAATTCAGAATGACCTTTGAAAAGGCCGCTATTGTTTTCTTGAAATAGGGATAGCCGCGGTGGGCGTTCATGTTTTTCCTGAGCTCGATCAGGAACATCCGGTTTTTGCCAAAATAGCGCAGGACCGACTCGGCGATATTGGTGATCTTGGGGTTATCCCTGTTCTGCATGATAATTTCCTCGAAAAACTCCTCGCCGAATTTTTCGAAAACGAAATTGATCAGGTCGTCCTTGTTGTTAAAATACAGGTAGAAGGTCCCCTTGGCTATGCCCGCCCTCCTGACAATGTCATTGACGGAGGTGCCGGTCACCCCATTTTCCTCAAAGAGTTCGACCGCGCACTTTTTTATCATGTCCCGGCTGATGGGCTTCGTGTCATCATCGGATGTATGTCGCGTGTCATTCCGCATAAAGACAATCAGTGCAGGACGCGGCTGGTACGTCAAATCAATTTGAAAATCACGGGGCCATCATAACGGCAACCATGCCGCCGGCCCCGCGGGCATCATACTGCGGCCCCTGGCGCTTGTCCCGGTACCGAGAAGGTATCATCGCACGGGATGGTCTGTCAACCGGAAATGCGGTATTACTGGCAGAATAACAAAGAGCGGCATAATCCTTCATCAATAATCATCAGAATTAAAAACACTGAACGCCAAGAAACCCGATATCATAATACAATAAAGATCCCTCCTTTACCTCCGCGCACTCTGTGTCTCTGCGCTGAATCCTTGTCAACAATAAAAAACGCCCTCTCCGGGTAACGGAGAGGGCGCGCGAACAGGGTGGTATGGAACTCTTTACGGAAGTAAGATTACTCCTGGTACAGTGCCATGATCCGGTCCTTATATTTTTCCGTGACGACGCGGCGCTTCAGCTTCATGGTCTGGGTCAGCATGCCGTTCTCAAGGGTGAACGGTTCAGTTATGTAGAGGAATTTCTTCGGGATCTCATAGCTGCCGTATTTCTTTTTCAAGTTGTCCAGAATCTCGCCGGTGATCATGTTCGTGACCGCCTCATTGGCAACCAGGGACGCCGGGTCTTTGGGCAAATTGTTCTTTTCCGCGTAGCCCGCCAGTGCCAGGAAGTCCGGCACGATGACGCATACATTGTATTCGCACCCGGCGCCGTGGACCATGGCGTTCTGCACATAATGATTCAGGCAGATGTCTTCCTCCATTGCCGCGGGGAACACGTACTTGCCGTTGATCAGCTTGTACTGGTCCTTGATCCGTCCCGTAATCCAGAGGAACCCGTCGCTGTCCAGGCGTCCCCGGTCTCCGGTCCTGATACCGCCGTCGGGGGTCATTATCTCAGCTGTCGCGGCGGGCTTGTTGTGATATCCCTTCATGACGTTGGGACCGTAGACAACGATCTCGCCGTCCTGGGAGCCGGGCTCCACCACGGACTGGTCGATCACCACTTGTATCTTATCAAGAGGCTGACCAACGCTCCCGATCCGGTAGCAGGACGGCCTGTTGCCGGTAATCCCCGGCGACGTTTCCGAAAGGCCGTACACGTCGTAGAGAGGGATGCCGATGTCGAAAAAGAATTTCGAGATGTCCGGGTTCATGGCAGCGCTGCCGGTGACCGCGCCCTCGAGGCGGCCGCCGAAGAGGTCCCGTATCTTCTGGAACACGATCTTGTTTACCAGGTTGAACTTGAAATTGGCGATGGCGCTCGACTTCCCCTGCTCCGCCAGGGCCCGCCTCTTCTTCGCGGCATTGACGCCCATGTCGAAGAGCTTTTTTTTCACGCCGCCGGCCTCGTTGACCCTGGTGACGATGGTATCGTACACCTTGTTGAATATCTTCGGCACCGAGATGAGGAACGTGGGCCGTATCTTGGCCATGTCCTCGACGATGGTGGTCGGGCTTTCCAGGAAACCGAGGGAGCCCCCGACCGCGGTGAAGGTGTGAAGCTCGCCGAGACCATAGCAGTGGGCCCAGGGAAGATGGGACACGGTACGGTCATCCTGGTTGAAGTTGGTGTAGGCGACGGTCCGGGCATGGTGGTTGCTGGTCCAATTGCCGTGCATCAGGAGAACGCCCTTCGGGTCTCCGGTCGTTCCCGACGTGTAAACCAGGACGGCCACGTCATCGGGGGACGGGTACACCGGCGCCACGGGGTTCTTCGCCCCGATCGTTTCGAGGGCGGCCAGGGTGTTATCCCCGCTACCCGTCATGAGAAAGATCTTTTCAAGGGTTGGTAACTTCGACGGAAAATCTTTTATCTTCTCGTATATTTCCGGTTTTGACACGAAGAGAAATTTTACAGCGCTGTCTTTTATTATATATTCCCAGATATGGAGCAGTTCTGCTTCATACATGGGGACCAGCATCGCGTTGACGCCGGCAACGGCAAAGTGGATAACGGCCCAGTCTACGGAGTTGTTCGATATGATGCCGACCACGTCCCCCTTTTTAAGACCGGCATTGACCAGTCCTCCCCTCAGGTTGTCGATGCGCTGTCCCATTTCACGGTAGGTGATCCATTCGTATTCGCCGTCCTTGTTCTTGGTCCCGAGGCAGGGCCTGTCAGGGTAGTTTTTTATACTCTGCTCAAAGAGCTCCACAAGATTGTCCGGTTTTGTCAGATTGTACTTTTCAAACATGATAATATTCCCCGTAATTTAAATTTTTTATAATAAAAAGGCACCTGCGTCATGGAACCGATATGCAATGCCTGTACTGTACCGGATTAAGGTATCGGTGTTGATCAAGGTCTACACCTCGCGAATTTAGTTCAATAGGCCGATCACCGATCAATGTATTGATCAAACTTCTGTGCAGAGATAAAATTGTCAAGGACGAAGTTTTGATTGGACACGAATTAATAAACAATTATACAAAACTGACATTTTAATCACAATTTGTACAGTTTTAACGTGTATGATTGGAGAAAATAATGTTGTGGATCCTTAGGCGATAACTGTGACATGGAATACATCCTCAATATCATCCTCATTTTCAAATAATAGGGGGATTCCCTTACAAAGAATGTCACTTTTTTTGAAGATTTTATCAGTATTATAATTATTGTTGTTCGGAGGCATTAAATTAAATTGTAAATTAGGAAATAATGGGAATCTGACGCCCCGGGCAGGCATGTAACGCGGACCGGCGGCTTATCAGATAGAAAAGGGGAAGGAGGCGCGCCTATGAAACTGTCCTGGAAAAACATTTCACTGTCATACAAGATATTCGGAGTGCTGCTGGTAACGGTATTGATTTTCGCGGGAACCATCATTCTCTACATCATCCCGACCCTGGAAAACAAGATAGTGGAAGAGAGGAAGGACACCCTCAAGAACATCGTTTCCATCGCCCTGGGCTATTGCAACAGCATCTATGAGGATTACGAGAAGGGCCTCCTCGACAGGGAGGAGATGGAAAAGAGGATCCAGGTCCGCATCCGGAACATGAGGTACGGTCCTGAAAACAAGGATTATCTCTGGATCAACGACCTGGCCCCGAAGATGATCATGCATCCCTTCAACGCCAACCTAGAAGGCAAAGACCTCCAGGATTACGCGGACCCGACCGGGAAAAAGCTCTTTATCGAGATGGCTGACATCTGCCGCCGTAAGGGAAGCGGCTTCGTCGACTACCAGTGGCAGTACAAGGACGAAAAGGACAGGATAGTCCCCAAGATATCCTATGTCCGGCTCTTCAAGCCCCTGGGCTATGTCATCGGCACCGGCGTGTACATCGAGGACGTGAAGGAAACCATGCGGAGCTTCACGATCGGGATCGCAGCCATAATCGTCGCGGTCACGGCGGTTGTGACCGCGATCATATTCGGCATCACCCGCTCCATCACCGGGCCGATCAGAAAGCTGATCGCCTTTGCCGGGAGCCTCGCTGACGGCGATTTCACCGGCAGGATACGGGACGACCGGGGAGACGAGATGGGACAGCTCTCGAAGGCGCTCAACAGGGCCGCGGACGGTCTCGAGACCCTGATCACGCGCATCATCGAGTCGTCGCAGAACCTGGCCCAGGCCGTGAACCAGATATCGAGCGGCAACCAGAACCTGTCGCAGCGCACCAGCGAGCAGGCCTCAAGCCTCGAGGAGATAGCCTCCACCATCGAGGAAGCGACTGCCGCCATCAACCAGAACGCGGAGAACGCCGCCCGCGCCCGCGACCTTACCGATTCGGGCGTCACGAAATCGATGCAGGGCAACAGGATCGCCATCGAGGCCGTGAGCTCCATAACCGAGATGAATGAATCGAGCAAGAGGGTGGCCGATATCATCGCGGTCATCAACGAGATCGCCTTCCAGACCAACCTCCTGGCCCTGAACGCCGCGGTCGAGGCGGCCCGGGCCGGCGAGCAGGGCCGGGGCTTCGCGGTCGTGGCCGGCGAGGTGCGGAACCTCGCCCAGCGCTCGGGGAACGCGGCCAAGGAGATCGAGTCGCTGATCAGGGACACCGTCGCGAAAGTTGAAAACAGCACCGACCTGGTGAACAGGACCGGCAACGCCCTCTCCGAGATCGCGGAAGCGGCCAAGATATCGGCGCAGATCATCTCCGAGATCACCGCCGCCAGCCAGGAGCAGAAGCAGGGCATCAACCAGATCAATACTGCCATCATCGAAATGGACAACATGACCCAGCAGAACGCGTCCCTGGTGGAGGAAACCGCGTCGGCCAGCGAGGAGATGGCCAACCAGGCCCAGGAGCTCCTTGAGATGATGCAGAAATTCAAGATACGGGCGGAAACCTCGGTAAAACCGGACCGCACGAGCCAGCCCCGGACCGTCCGCCCGGCGGCGAAGAAGGCGGAGAAAAAAGAAACAACCAGGCAGAAATCGCCCGGCAGCGGGAGCGGACGGACCGCCCCGGACCGCAAACCAGCCGCAACCGCGGAAGACCAGGGCCGCATGAAGGAACTGCTGAAGCAGGAGGGTTTCGAAGAGTTCTGATATCGAGCCCGGCCGTCTAAAAAGCCCCCCAGGGCGGTGGGGGGTGTTTTATGACGGACTGTTTTTGTTTACTTCTTCGTTTTATTGTCTTGGTTGCCCTTCAGCCGTTTCAGTATCGCAAACACGTCTGTATCGTCCATGATCTTCGGCGCCGGATAGGGTATGCATTCCCGGTGTATTGACCTGGCGATCGCCGGAAAATCCTTTTCACGGAGCTCCGGTACGGTTTCACCGATGCCGAACTTCCTGTTGAATTCCCTGATCGCCTCTATGAAGGCCGCCGCCTTCCGCGCGTCATCCATGCCCGCCCGCGAGACCCCGATGACATCGGCGAGCCTTCCCAGGCGCTTGTGGACCCTGGCGCCGTAACATTCGAAGACCAGGGGCATGACCGCGCCGATCACCCTTCCGTGGGGAAGGTGATACAGGCCGCCGATCTTGTGGGCAAAAGGATGGACGTAACCGGTCAGGGCGCGGTTCAGGACGATGCCCGCGTAATAGGACGCGAGGATCATCTGATATCTGGCCTTGACGTCCTTTCCGTTTTTGAAGACCCTGTCAATATTGTCAAAGATCATTTTGACCGCCTTTTCGGTGTGGTCATCGGTTTTTTTACAGCGCGCTCCGCCGATGTAGCCCTCGGTGGCGTGGGAGAGGGCGTCCATGGCCGTGATGGCGGTGAAGAACGGCGGCAGGCCGAGGGTCAGTTCCGGGTCAAGGACGATGTAATGGGGGTGGATGGCAAAATCGTTGACCGTGAACTTGATGTTCTTCCTGACATCGGTGACCACGGCGGCGCTGGTCGTCTCCGCACCGGTACCCGCCGTGGTCGGCACGGCGAATATGCGGGGGAGCCTTTTCGGCACCGGAAGGGTGACCTTGAAGTACCCCCCCAGCCTGTCCGCGGTGCGCCCGGGCCTGACCACCCTTGCGGCCACGACCTTGGCGGTGTCCATGGGAGAGCCGCCGCCGAAGCCGATGATGGCATCGCAGCCGTTCCTGGCATAGAGCGCGTAGGCTTCCTCGACATTTTCAATCGTGGGATTGGGAAGAACGCCGTCGTACACGGCGTATTCCATGCCGATGGCGTCGAACTCCCTGAAGAGGCCCTTCAGGAGGTTCATCTTCATGAGTATTGAGTCCGTGACCACCAGGGGCTTCCGGAACCCTTTCTCCCTGATCAGGGCCGGAAGTTTTTTAACACTTCCCGGCCCCTGCTCGACCGTGCTGATCTGCGGAGGAACAAGATACATGGATTTGGCCATGATGGTCTTAAAAATTCTGAGCAGCGGTTTTCTGAACGGCATCATAGGGGCAACGCTCCTGGGCATGGTTATCAGATCCGTATTGCAGCAGTCCTTCCGGGCCCGGACAAAAGTCTCGGATGCAGTTTTGGTAACTTGTGGTTACTATAGTGAAGACAGGAAGGCATGTCAATAAAAACAGCAGTTGGTCCGCAATCAACTGGATGAATTCATTGACAAACACTGTCCGCATTTTTTTATGCCCTTTCATCGCCTGCGGCCTGTTCCCAGATACCAGCGGGGCTCCCGGCAATAAGTTCTTGACGCCGCCCGACTTCATGCTTCCACTATAATTATACCGATTTAAGATAAAATCTTACTACTGCACAACGCAACCAATGAATGAACACATCTCTACCCGCGTGCTGGAAATACTGGAGTGGCCCGTGATACGGGAAGAGCTCAGGCGCCGCTGCGCCACGCCGTTGGGGCGGGCCCTGGTGGACGGCCTGAGGCCCCCGGGAGCGGAGGCGGCCAGGACGCGGATAAAAAAGATCACGGCCCTTAAGGAGATCATCGGCCGGGACAGGGCGCCCGATTTTTCCGGCGTATCCGATATCGAACCGCTCCTCGCCCTGGCGGAGCGGGACGGCGTTCTGAAGCTCGAGGACCTGGCCGCGGCCAGGAACTTCGTCATGGCCTCCGGCAGGATCATGCGCTTCCTCAGGGAGCAGAAGGAGGAATTCCCTCCCCTTGCGGAGGAGCACGGACGCCTCGACCGCCTCGAGGCCGTCACCGCCGTCCTTTCGAAAGCCGTCACGGAAAACGGCGAGCTGAACGACGCCGCGTACCCGGAGCTCCGCCGGCTCCGGGGCGAGATCTTCTCCGCCAGGCAGGAGATGGAAAAGACCATCGGAAGGATCATCCACGCCCCCTCCATGGATGCGGTGCTGCAGGAAAAGATCTTCACCACCCGCAACGACCGCTACGTGGTCCTGGTTAAGTCCTCCATGAAGGAGCGGGTGAAGGGCACGGTCCACGACATATCCGCCAGCGGCGCCACCTACTACATCGAGCCCCAGGAGATCACTCCCCTGAACAACCGGGCCCTCATGCTCGACAAGGAGCTGCAGGCCGAGACCGCGCGCATACTCCGCGAGCTTTCCGCCCGTGTCGCCGAAAGCGCCGTCCCGCTCCGGGGCAACCTGGCGGTGATCGGCGGACTTGACTTTCTCCACGGCGCCGCGCGCTTCAGCATCGACATCAGGGGGTCCGAGCCGGAGATCTCCGAATCGAGCGACATCGTCCTCCACCAGGCGCGGCACCCGATCCTGTACCTCATGTCCCCGGGCACGGTGGTGGCCAACGACCTCGACCTGGGCGGGGCCAACCGGTGCCTCATCATTTCGGGCGCCAACACCGGAGGGAAGACCGTGCTCCTGAAGACCATCGGCCTGTGCGCCCTCTTCGTGATGCTGGGGCTCCATGTCCCGGCGGGACCCGATTCGCGCATCGGCGTGTTCTCGCGGATCCTCGCCGACATCGGCGACGACCAGAGCCTGTCGCAGTCGCTGTCGACCTTCTCCGGACAGGTCGTGGTCATCAACGAAATGCTCTCGAGGGCCGACGACCGCACCCTGGTCATAATCGACGAAATCATCGTGGGGACCAACCCCCGGCAGGGCGCTGCCCTGGCGCAGGCGATCCTGGAGTCCCTCATCGAGACCGGGAGCAGGATCGTGGTCACCACGCATTACTCCGAGATCAAGGACCTCCCCACCATCGACGGCAGGTTCCAGAACGCGTCGGTGTCATTTGACATGGACACCCTGCGGCCCACCTACCGCCTCATCACCGGCCTCCCCGGCGTGAGCTACGCCATCGAGATAGCCAAAAATTACGGCTTCCCGGACCGGGTCATCGACCGGTCCCGCTCCCTCCTCGACAGCAGGGAGCTCAGCGTCGAGGCGCTGATCGAAAAGATGCAGAAGCACGAGCGGGAGCTCACGGACAGGAAGGCGCACCTGGAGGAGATGGCCGCCGGCCTTGAAAAGGTAAAGACCGAGTACGACGGCCTGATGAAATCGCTGGAAAAGCGCTCCCAGGAGATCAAGCAGAAAGAGGGGATCGAGTTCCTCCGGGAGCTGAAGGAATACCGCGACCTCGTCGCCCGCCGCATCACCGATCTACAGAGGATGAGCATGAAGGAGGCGGGGAAGGTCCAGGAGAAGATACGCGAGATCGAGGAATCGGTCCGCACTGACCTGGGCAGGGACAAGGGCAAACTCTTCCGCGACAGGTACGCCCCGCTGGAGCCGGACAGCGCCAGGGCCGGGGACCGCGTCTTTGTCATTTCCCTCGAGAAGGAAGGGACGCTTGACAGCATCGACCTGTCGCGTAAAACCGCGGCGGTGCTCCTGGGAAGCTCCATCAGGTCCACCTTCCCCCTTGACGACCTGTACCGTCCGCGGGGCGGGCAGCAGCGTCCCGCGGCGGAACGGAAGCGGATGAAAAAGAAGCATGGGGAACACCCGGGGAGCCACGAGGGAGACATACCGGCTGCGGTGCAGACGAGCTACAACACCATTGACCTTCGGGGCATGCGGGTCGAGGAGGGCCTGCGCGCCATGGAGCAGGACTTCGACCGCATGGTGCGCGGCGGCATCGACACGGCCGTGGTGATACACGGCCACGGCACCGGCGCCATGAAGGAAGCGGTGCGCCAGAACCTCCGGAACAGCCTCTACGCCGACGGCTTCAGGCCGGGCGACTCGGGAGAAGGCGGGGACGGCGTCACCATTGTCCGGCTCCGGTACTGAGACGTTAGCACACCTCCCTGTCCAAGGGGGAGCAACAATCATGAAGACGCGGTCGCGTGACCGAGCCTTCTGCAAGGACAGTTATCATATGACACGCATATTCATGCGCACCTTTTCATCATTCCGCGATCTTGTCGTTAAAGGCGCGTCGGTGTTCCGCGGCCCCTCCTTCCTCATGACCTTCCTCAGGGTTGATCCGACATTCAGGGAAAAGATACTCCTTGCCGTCACCGTGGCCAACAACTGCTACGGCTGAATGAAGCTCCATTCCGCCGTGGGCGGAAGGCTCGGGATCACCGGCGATGAGATCGAGAAGCTCATTGCCCTCGATCCGAAGGACTTCGAGTACCGCGAGTGGCTGGCCCTGAAGTACGCCCAGGACTGGACCGCCCTCGGCGGAGACGAGCCCGCCGGAAGCCACATGGATGACTTCAGGAAGATGTACTCTCCGAGGGAACGCGCGTACATCCTGAAACTGATGCGGATGATGCGCTTCGCCAACTACTTCAACAACACCTTCCGCGGCAGGGCCTGGAGGCGCGACCTGGGACAACCCGGCGCCTGCTCCCTGGATGACGGCGGTCAGCCCAGGACACCGGCCGGTAACGGATGAACCCCCACCGCTCGGAATCCGGGCTCCGCCTGATAGAATTCGACACCGGGAAGATCTTCGCCCTCCTCGAGTCATATGACCGGCCGGTGATGGAAGCTGACCTTCTGCGTACCATGACCGGCGAAGCGCGGTTCCCTTCAGGGAGGGAGAAGCTCTTCGAGCTCCACTTTTCATTCTACCACGCCCTGTACCGGCTGAAGCGTGAAGCGGGAGCGCTCGGCTACTACCTTCACCTGGACCCGATGAGGATCAGGATGGCGCGGGTCCCGGGCGCGGGCTCATGCCATCATTATGATCCGGAGACGGGATCGCACTGCGGCCTGGATGCCGGCGGCGGCGCGTACTGCTCCCTGCACCGGCTCCCCGGAAGCGACGGGGCCGTGACCTTTGATCCGCTCCTTGACTTTTACACCAATCCGGACAATCTCTCCTTCGGAACGAGCGCGCTCCTGGAAAAGCTGATGAAGGGGGCGGTTATCTACGCGCTCCGGCGGGGAGAGGTGGAACGGGCCCTTGAGCTCTTCGGCATTTCCCGCCCCACCATGAAAAACATCAAGAGGAAATATCACGAGCTGGCCAAGTCGCTCCATCCCGACCTGAACCGGGACGGGGAAACGGAGATGAAAAAGCTGAACCACGCCTACCAGGTTCTGATGGAAGTCTTCGCCATCTGAACGCGGCTACGCCGGCGGGCAACAGGGTAATTTTGGTTTGACATTACGGGACAATGAGGGATCCTCAAGCAGGGAACAACCATGACTGAAGGGAAACCGGACATCACCATACTCGACTGGCTTTTTGAGCGCCGGGGGCATATTGATACCGCCTGCCTCGATTCCGTGACGGCGTGGAAGAAAGTCTTCGACGAAGCCTCCGTCGGATGGGACGTCCCGGCGGACCGCGCCGTAATCGGCGGTTTCCTGGCGGACCGGACCGCCTACGCCTTCGCTGCCGGGTATGAATCCGGCCTCAGGCGCCTCGTTCCCGCCCTGCCCGAGAGAGCCATCGTGTCATTCTGCGTCACCGAAGAAAAGGGAGGGCACCCATCGACCATACGGACCACACTGAAAGAAGAGGGCACGGGAAATTCCTTCTCCCTGACCGGCGGCAAGAAGTTCATCACCATGGCAAACGAGGCGGACCTCCTCCTGGTTGCCGCCTCCACCGGCCTGGCACCGGACGGGAAGAACAGCATCCGCATGGCGCTGATCGAGCGGAACGCCCCGGGCGTCGAGGTATCGGTCATGAAGGGACTCCCCTTTATCCCGGAAATAAGCCATGGCACCGTCTCGTTCAGCAAAGTCACGGTACAGAGGGAGTCCGTGCTCCCGGGGGACGGGTACAGCGATTACGTCAGGCCCTTCCGCACCGTCGAGGACCTCCACGTATTCGCCGCCATCGGGGGATTCATGTTCCGAATCGCCTCACTCCACGGCTGGCCCCGGACCGCCATAGAGGAGACCGCGGCCCTCATCGCGTGCGTCCGGGCCCTCGCCTTCGATGACCCGTCCTCGCCGTCGGTGCACATAGCGCTGGGCGGCCTGCACCGTCAAATCATGGCGCTGCTCCAACGTACGGCGGAGTGCTGGGATCTGGTTGATGAAAAAACCCGGGCCGGGTGGGAACGGGACCGCGCGCTCCTGAACGTGGCCGGGACGGCCCGGAGCAAGCGCCTGGAAACGGCCTGGTCCCGCGTCGGTTAGTCCTTCGAAGCTTCCTCGGTCTTGAACTCCTGGAACTCCCTGATGATCTTCTGCTCGTCAAAGGCGTTGCGGGACACGATGTTCCTCAGGTGTATGAACGAATCCAGGTCAAGTTCGGTGAACTTTATGGCGGTTCCGGCATCGGACTTCCGCACCACCCTGCCGGAGATGTTCAGCGACAGGTTTGAGCTGGTGCCGTAAAGAAATAGCGAGATCTGGACCATTTCGTCGAGGGGAATGTCGCCCCGGGTCTCAAACAGCATCCCCCCCGTGCTGAGGTCCTTCACGTCTCCTTCAATGACAGCGTCCCCGTGCTTGATAACAGAACGGACGTGAAAGGGCACCCGTATCGTATTCCGTTTTTCCATAGGTTAACTCCCCCTTGTGTTATATGACAGGAACGCCATCCGTCACTAGGATCACCACCTTTATATAACGCATCGGCAACGGGGTTGTCAAATAAAAAAAATCATTTTACCCCCGGCGGAGACATAACATTCAGAATTGTTATCCCAAATACCGACGCGTCGCAAATAATCATTGAAATTAACACTCTCCCATGATTTAATGGCCCCATTCCGGCAATGGATCCATATCACACTAAAAAAAAGAAAGAGCTCATCGAGGAGCTGGAGGAGGTCCGCAGGGAGCGCGACGAACTGCTTTCCGCCGGGGACGGCAATCTGCACACGCATTCTCCCGTGACGGATAGCACCTACCGCCATATCCTGGAGGATATCGATGACGCCTACTGGGAAGTCGACCTGCAGGGTAAAACGACCTTCTGCAATGAAGCCCTGTGCCGCATCACGGGGTACTCCCGCGAAGAACTCCTTGCATTGAACTACCGGGACTACATGGACCCCAAAACGTCAAGTGAAGTGTACAATCACTTCAACGCCGTCTATCGCTCAGAAGCTGAAAAAAAGACGGTGGTATACGAAATCATCCGGAAGGACAAAAGCGAACGGATCGTTGAAATATCGGTCACCCTCATGAGGTCTCCCGCCGGCGCGCCGATCGGGTTCCGCGGCATCATGCGGGACATTACCGAGCGCCTGCGCGACATGGACCTGCAGGAAAGCTTCAACACCATGCGCAAGGCCCTCGGCCAGACGGTGCAGGCCCTCTCACTTGCCCTGGAGGTGCGCGACCCCTACACCGCCGGCCACCACCGCCGCGTGTCCGACCTGGCGCGGGCCATCGCCTCGCTCATGGGGTTCACGCGCGACCGGATCGACGGCATCCGCATCGCCGGGTCGATCCACGACATAGGCAAAATATCCATCCCGTCCGAAATCCTGAGCAAGCCGGCGACCCTCACGGCGATCGAGTTCAAGCTGATAAAAACGCATCCCCAGATGGGGTATGACATACTCAAGAACATCGACTTTCCCTGGCCCGTGGCCATGGCGGTGTACCAGCACCACGAGCGCATCAACGGGTCCGGTTATCCTTCAGGGATCACCGATAAAAACATTATACTGGAGGCGAAAATCCTCGCCGTGGCGGACGTGGTGGAAGCCATGTCGTCGCATCGCCCGTACCGCCGCGCCATCGGCACGGACATCGCCATAGACGAAATCAAGAAAAACAGCGGCATCCTGTACGATAAGAACGTTGTTGATGCCTGCTGCGTCCTCTTCAGGGAAAAAGGATACCTCTTCAAGGACTAATCGGCGCATTTCTGCACAAGCGCTGCGCCGGCAGCCCTATATTTCTTGACTTTCTTCACCGATCCCGCAACATGTGATACAGAATGACGCACGAAAGGAAGTCGCCATGGACCTGCTGATTCTTGTTATTATTGCCGTGCTGCCCCCCGTCGCCTTCATGCTCTACATTCACCGCCTGGACCGGATCGAACCGGAACCGCACGGGCTTATCATCAAGGCCATGGCACTGGGGGCCGCTGCGGTCATTCCGGCCGCCCTGGTCGAGCTCCTCCTGAGCATGGTGCCGGTCTTCGCGGCCGGCGGCATCGTCGGGGCGGCGCTCAAGTCATTCATCGTCATCGCCCCCATCGAGGAAACGGTCAAGCTGGGCGTCGTACTCCTCTTCATCTGGAACAATGTCAATTTTAATGAAGAAAACGACGGCATCGTCTACACCGGCGCGGCCGCCATCGGCTTCGCCCTTCTCGAAAACATCATGTACGTCCTGCAGAGCGGTTTCGGGACCGGCATCATGCGCGCGGTGACGTCCATACCGCTCCACACCTTCACGGGCGTTATCATGGGCTACTTCGTCGGCATCGCCAGGTTCGCGCCGGATGCCGGCAGGCGCAGCGGGACTGTCTGGAAGGGGTTCATAATCGCGTACCTGATCCATGCCGTGTACGACACCCTGGTACTGTCGGCCACGGCCGCGGCCCTCCTGATCGTCCCCCTGGTGATCGCCCTCTTCGTCTTCGGCGGCATCTACCTGAAAAAGGGGGTCGTATTCTCCCGGAGGAGATGGAACGGGACCGATCCGGCCGGGGAGACCGCCCCCGCGCCGGTTCCTTCCGCGACGACGCCGGCACATCGGGGCAGCGGAAAATACAAGGCGGTCATAGCGCGGATACTCTTTGCCCTCTGCGCGGGCTTCTGGGCCCTCCTGGTCCTCGGAATGCTGGAAGGGCCGGGGAATAACCAGGCAGGGATTCCGGAACTCATCGCCGGGGGCATCATCCTTACCGTCATACCGGCAACGGTCGGCATCATTCTGGAAGTGTCTTACCATCGCCACCGGAAGCCGGCAGCATCGGCATAGCACGAGATGGCATATATTATTTTACCGTGAGGCCTAACCGAAATGAAACGCATCAAGACGAACAGGGTCGTCCCCGCAATCACGGCCGCAGGCGTGCTTCTTCTCGCGGGGATAGCATATTCAGTGGAGGACGTGATCGTCCTGCCTAAAACGGGGCACCGCAAGCCCCCCATCACCTTCAGCCACAGGGCCCACACTGACGACTACGGCGCCAAGTGCATCGAATGCCACCACGCCGGTAAAAACGTTAAATGTTCAACCTGTCACCTCCGCCATGACCGGGGGAACCTCATCAACCTGAAGGGCGCCTTCCACCAGCAGTGTCTCGGGTGCCACCGGAAGACTTCGGGACCCAAAGGGTGCGGCAGGTGCCACCAGGATCGGAAGCGCTAAACCGCCGCGAATAGCCCCGGGGATACTGCAACAATCAAGAGGTTTGCAATGGAACATGTACTGGAAAAACTGGAAGTGAAGATAAGAGAAATGTTCGGGAAAAAGAGGAATATCCTGGTCGTCATAATAGGGTCCGTTGCAGCCCTGCTTTTTGTTTTCATGTTCGTGAATTTTTTCATAAGCGGCAGGATCATCAGCGGCATAGTGCAGCGGAACTACCAGGAAACGGCGACAAAACAGTTCGAGTTCATCGAGTACTGGATGGAGCGCAGGGTGGAGAACATCGAAAAAATTGCGGGAACCCCGCAGGTCATAGCCGCCATGAACCAGGGAGCTGCCACTGCGGCAGCCAGGGCATATATAGATGAAATCATGCGGGAACAGGGCGCTTACAACGGCATAGTCCTCATCAACCGCCAGGGTGCGGTCGTATATTCAACCTCTCAGCAGTGCACCCGGGCGGCGATTGAACAGTTCAAGGATATAAGCGGAACGGATGATGTACATATCGGGAAAAGCATCGTGAAAATCGAGGGAAAAGATAAGATGAACTGCCAGCCCGTCAGCAATCCTGTTTACGCCATGGCCGGAGAGCAGGGGCGCATCACCGGCTATGTCATGGCCTTCATCGACCTGCAGATCATTGAGGACTCGCTCAACATGCTTGACCTCGGCGAAGGGAGCAACGCCTACCTGGTGGACCGAGATGGTCGCGTCGTGGCATCAACCGGAGGATTTGAGTACAAGAACAGCGGAAAGGCATACCGCCTTGTCGAGGGCTCCACGGGCAAACTGGTGCCCAGCGTCGAGCAGTGCATCAAGACGACCCATCACGGGAGCGATACCTATACCGGGCACCTCGGCAACCCGGTCATAGCCGTTTGGAAATGGTACAGTTATTTCGAATGGGTGTTCCTCATCGAAGTCGACCGGGGAGAGGCCCTCTCGTCCGTCAAGACCATGGCGGTCTTCTATCTTCTGACGGGGTTCATCTTCTCCATCGCGGTTCTTCTCCTGGCCTACTGGAATTTCAACCGCATCATGAAGCCAATCAACAGGATCATCGACACGATCAAGGTCATGACCACCGGCGATCTCACGGCCAGGACCGGGGTCGACTCCCGGAGCGATGTCGCGGACATCGGCGAGAGCCTCGACCAGTTCCTGAACAACATATCCTACATTGTCAAAAACGTGAAGGAGATATCCCTGTCCCTGGCGTCGGCGGCGGAGCAGATGTCGGCGTCATCGGGGCAGTTCACGGAGAACGTGCAGCGCCAGGCCGCGTCAGCGGAGGAAATCATGTCCACCGTGGAGGAGCTTTCCTCCGGGCTTGAAAACGTGAGCGACGGCGCCCATGACCAGTTCACCAGCCTCAATTCCCTCGGCGCCATGATGAAGGAGCTCTCCGACACGATTAACGGCATGGCCGCCCGGGTCAAGGACGCCCTGAGCCTCACGGGCCAGATTTCCACCAAGGCGAAATCGGGGAGCGAATCGCTCACCGTCATGAACCAGAGCATGTCGACCATCGACGGGCGCACGAAGCAGATGACCAACATCATCGAGATCATCAACGGCATTTCGGAGCAGACCAACCTGCTCGCCCTGAACGCCGCCATCGAGGCGGCCCGGGCCGGCGAGGCGGGCCGCGGCTTCGCCGTTGTCGCCGACGAAATCTCGAAGCTGGCCGACCAGACGGCCACCAGCCTGAAGGACATCGACACCCTGATCCGCGTCAACAACGAGGAGATCAGCACCGGCATCGCCAACGTGGGCTCCACCGTGCGGGTCATCAGCGACATCATCGACGGCGTCGAAACCATCAGCCGCATGATGAACGTGATCTACGAGAACATGGAACGCCAGCTTGCCACCAACGAGACCGTGAACAGCGAGGCCGGCAAGGTGCAGACCAGGGCCAGCGAGATCAGGACCGCGACGGAGGAGCAGAAAATCGCGGCCGAGGAGATCGTGAAGTCGGTGTCCTACATCAACGAGCTTTCGCAGAAGAACGCCGCCACCTCCGAGGAGATGACCGCCGGCACGCAGGAGCTGGCGCGGATCGCCGGCAGCCTTTCGCAGCGCGTCGATTACTTCAAGGTGTAGGACTGAAAACGGCGTAAAACCCCGAGCATTGAAGGGGGCCCGGCCAGACGGTGAAGAACAAGACCCACGTGATCGGGAGCCTGATCGCCGGCCTGGTAACGCGGAGAAAGAGGATATCATCATGGTGGGGGACATGGACCTGGACATCATGGGCGCGCGGAACAGAACAACGGGATCGATTCGATCGGGGTTGCCTGGAGATACGGATCGCGGGAGGATATCGCCCGGGCGCAACCCACCCGCATAGCGGACAGCGTCAATGAATTGAGGGACATGCTCTTGAGGCCGCGGGGATAGCCCCGGGCCTACCGGACACCGATGCCAATCGTGTTCCACAGCTCCCGCGGTCCCTGGCCGATGCGCCAGAACGCAACGGAAGGAATGTTGTACGATTTATAAAGCCTGAGCTTGGCGTGGATTGACGCTATGTCTTCGTAATAGACCCTGACCCTGACCTCTTCCGTGTACTCGAATGTCGGCCCCCGGTCCGGCGACCGGCTGGGTTTTTCCCCTGACTGTTTCGCCAGCTCCACCGCCTGGCGGTAGGTCACGGCGCGGTTTATCTTTTTCCCCTGCCAGGCCCTGCCGTAGAGCGGGATCCCCATCACGAGCTTTTCCCGGGGGATGTAGAGCGTGGCAAAGCCGGCGGCCGAATCGCACCAGGACAGGGAGGACACGGGTCCCGCCTTGCTGGTTTCCCAGTGCTGGTCATAGGCCATGATGAACACCTTGTCCACGATGCCGGCTATCGCCTCGTAATCATAGGCTGTCCGGGCGACGGCGTTCAGGCGCACCGGGACGGCGACGCTCAGGGTCTTCGCCGGTATCCGCTTTTTCAGCTCCGCGAGAAAATCCAGGTATGCCCGGCCGTCCTCGGGATGGAGGGACTCGAAATCAATCTGCACCCCGGCGAAATTATTTGCCGCGGCGGCAATATCGCCGATCAGCGCCTCGCGGGCCGTCCCCTTGTTGTCGAGACAGGAACGAAGGAGCGCCGGATCGGCAAGGCTGAACACGACCAGGTGGATCCGCGGCAGCGGGCCGGCGAAGGGCAGCTTCGGCGCCGCGGTGGAGCCCCTCAAGCGCCCATCCCTGTTCACCGAGCAGCCGAAATAGAGAAGGTCCGTCAGGGGCTCGCTGCCGGTGATCTTCAACTCCTCCCCCTTCATCAGGTACGCCCATACCTCCATGAACTCGCAGGGGGGCCGACCGGCCTCCTCCTTGCGGGTCTCCCGGGAGCACTGGGCAATCGACGCCGCGACGATCACCACGGCCGCGGTAGTTACGAGATGCTTCATTCCATTTTTCACTGCTTCAGGCACCACTGATATAATAGTCGGATGCAGCCGTATACACCAATAAAAAAAATCGGGACCGGACCCCAATGTGCGGCACCATTTTCGACGATCATGGGCAAAACAGCCGCTGCAGGGCAAATCATTTTTCGGCTTTTTTTTTGCGGGAACCCCCTGTTACAACGCCCGCAAATAGTATTGACAGATCGGATGAAACCCTGTAGAAGTAACGGGCAACGGTTCAGAAGGGCCCATTCATTGTTCACGTTACCCGAAGGGACTGCCCCGCTATGGATTATGATAAACAGCCGAAAGAGACCCTCATCGACATCATTCACGCCATGGAGTCGGAGCTGACAGACGCCCGTCAGATCTCCGAGCGCCTGGGCCTCTATTCCTCCATCGTCGAACAGGCGGCCGAATCGATCGCCGTGATGGACCTGAACGGCAACTACATCTTCTTCAACAAAAGCTACGAGAAGCTCCGGGGATGCACCAGGGAGGAGCTCTTCGGCAAGAAATTCAAGGACGTCTATTCCACCGAGGAACGCAAAAAGCGCGAGCAGGCCTTCGAGGAGGTCATGGCCCGGGGCTACTGGAAGGGGGAGCTCCTTTTCCAGCGTAAGGACGGCTCCTATGTCCCCACCTCCTGCACCACCGTGCTCATGAAAAACAGGGCGGGCCATCCCATGGCAACCATCGGCCTCATGACGGACATCACGGAGCTCAAGAACGCCGAAATGAGGATGAAGGAGGCCCGGGACGAGGCCGAGCGGGCGAACCGGCTGAAGAGCTACTTCCTGGCGACCATGAGCCATGAGATCAGGACCCCCATCAACGCCATGCTCGGTTTCACGGAAATGCTCATCGACGAGGAGGACAGCCCGGAAAAGAAGGCCCGCCTCGAACTGGTATACCAGTCGGGAAAGATGCTCCTGGACCTGGTCAACGACATCCTCGACCTTTCGAAAATCGAGGCGGGAAAATACGAGATCGTGACGGCCCCCTTCTCCCTGGGGGAAACGATCTCCGCTGTCCGCGCCCTGTTCGAGTCCGCGGCCCTTGAAAAGGGGATCGATTTCACGGTCGCCGTGTCCGACAGCCTGCCGGCCATGGTCATGGGGGACCAGAAGCGGATGCGGCAGGTCATACTGAACATGACCAGCAATGCCTTCAAGTTCACCGAAAAGGGATCGGTCGGGATCCGCTGCGACTACCGCGACGGCACCGCGACGATACGGGTCGAGGACACCGGCATCGGCATCGGGAAAGAGCACCAGGAGGCCATTTTCTCCGAGTTCTCCCAGGCCGATGAAACGATAGCCGGCAGGTACGGCGGCACCGGCCTCGGCCTGGCCATCTGCAGAAAACTCCTCTCACTCATGAACGGCTCCATAACGGTGGAGAGCGAGCCCGGCCGCGGATCGGTTTTCACCGTGACCATACCGCTGCCGCCGGCCGAAGACGCGGGCAAGGCCCTGAGCGAAACAACGGCCGCGGACGGAACAGCCGGAAGCGGCTTCGATCCCGACGCCATTATCCGCGATCATCTCTCATCCGGGAGGCCCCTGCGCATCCTCGTTTCAGAGGATGATTCGATCAACCGGAAGTTCATCGACGCCCTGCTGCGGAAGATCGGGCTCGCCTGCGACCTTGCCGTTGACGGCGGAGAAACCCTCGAGAAGATGCGGCGGACGAGGTATGATGTTGTGTTCCTTGACATGCAGATGCCGGTCATGAACGGCGAGGAAGTCCTGGCCGCGCTGAAACACGAGGGGCTCCTCGCCGGCCCGCATATCATAGCCCAAACGGCCTACGCCATGGTGGAGGACGAGGCCAAATTTATCTCGATGGGATGCAAGTCCTACCTTGCGAAGCCGATTGACCGGCACAAGCTGAAGGCGAAGATAGCGGAAGCGATAACCTGCAAGCCCCCCCGCCCCCCTGAGGGGGCGTGGGGGAACACATCCCCGCTTTCATTTTGAATCCCAATGGGCTGAAATATTTTTCATGTGGCAAGATAAAAGATTTCTCCGTCGATCTGCTCCTTCGAAATGACATTTATAGAATAAGAATCTATAACATCACATTGCAAATGACCCCTGCGGTGTACAGGGGGACATACCCTACTGTTTGAACCGCAGCTGAAGGTGGACCACCTCGGGGACCATCCCCACCCGCACCGGCGGCCCCCAGGTGCCGTAGCCGCACGACACGAACACGTGGGTGTTCCCGATCCGCTTCAGGCCCCTGCTCACCTCGTATATCAGCGAAGTAATGAAGTTAAAGGGCCAGAGCTGGCCGTGATGGGTATGGCCCGAGACCTGCAGGTCCACGCCGTGCTCCGCAGCTTCCCCGAGGCGGAAGGGCTGGTGGTCCATCATGATTACCGGCCTGGCGAGGTCAACGCCCTTCATGACGCTGTCCAGGGGCAGCCTCCGGCCCCCGCCGAACTGGGTGATGCTCCGATCTTCCCGCCCCACCAGGTAGAAGCTGTTATCGATGAGCACCGACCGGTCGCGCAGGACGGTCACGCCGTGGTCTGACAGGTAGCGGCATGCCGCCTCGACCCCGCCGATGTATTCGTGGTTCCCGGTCACCGCGTAGGTGCCATAGCGCGACCGTATCGTGCGGAGCAGTTCGCCCAGGTTGTTCTGGATGACCGGGGCCAGGTCCTCGTCGACGATGTCGCCCCCCAGGAGCACCAGGTCCGGCTGGAGGACGTTCACCATGTCCGCCATCGTCTGCAGGCGCGAATTCTTGATGATGGTCCCCAGGTGTATGTCCGTCACCAGGGCAATGTCAAGGGTCCGGCGGCCGCCGGCGCTCTTCGGTACCTCGACCACCACGGTGTTGATGCGGGGATGGAGCGTGTTAAAGTAGCCGGCAATCACGGTCGCCGCCGCCACGGCCGTCACCGCCAGGGCCGCCATCTGCCTGATGCGACCGTACAGTTCCGAGGGCACCGGCACGACGCCGGCGATCCAGTTGCCGAGGCGCAGGATGTCGCAGAGAAGCGCGCCGAGGAAAAGGTACACCATCATCCCCATCCAGAAGGAGCCGATCCAGATGAGATAATCGCTGGCCGCGCATATGGTGAAGCGCTCCAGCACCCGCCCGGCCAGATAGGACAGGGCGAAGATGAGGAAGATCGCCAGGTAGGGGATCCTGACGGCCGGCTCTCTGGGAAGGACCTGCCACCCCCTGATAAAAATGTAGTAGTTCACCGCGCCATGGACCGCCAGCACGATGCTGAGAAATATGATGAAATTAATAAGCTTCATGACCGCTTAAAATCCTCCCGATGAGCACCCCGTTGATGCTCGATTGCACCAGGCCCCTGGTGATGCCCGCCCCGTCGCCGCCGGCGTACAGCCCGCGGTACCGGGTCTGGAACCTCTCGTTGACCCTGATGATGTTGGAATAAAACTTCACCTCCACGCCGTACAGGAGCGTCTCGTCGCTCGCCAGGCCGTGGAAGATAGTATCCAGTGCGGCTATCATTTCTTTTATGTCCAGCATAATACGGTAGGGGAACACCAGGCAGAGGTCGCCGGGCACCGCGTCCTTCAGGGTGGGACGGAGGCTGTTCCTCGCCAGGCGCTCGGCGTTGGTGCGCCTTCCCCGGCGGAAATCGCCGAAGCACTGGACCATGACCTTGTTCCCGGAAAGCATGTTCGCCAGGCGGGCGATATACTTCCCGTACTCGATCGGCTCCTTGAAGGGATCGGTAAAATAATTGGAGACCAGGATGGCGAAATTGGTGTTCCCGGTCTTGAGACGGTCCGCCTTGTAGCTGTGTCCGTTCACCACGGCCAGGTCGTCGTGGTAGTATTCGGTGGCCACAATGCCCGCAGGGTTGTGGCAGAAGGTGCGCACCCGGTCGTCAAAGGTCGGCGTGTAGTAGATGAGCTTGCTCTCGTAAATCCGGTCGTTCACCTCTTTCATGATCTCGTTGCGCACCTCGACGCGAACGCCGATGTCGACTCCGCCGATCCTCGTTTCAATGCCGTACCTGACGCACATGGTCTTCAGCCATTCGGCGCCCCGCCGGCCCACGGTGAGCACCACGTTGCCGGAACGGAACTCCCCGCCGTCGGCCCTGACGCCGGCAACCGATTCGCCCTCCAGGATGAGGTCGGTGACCTCCGTCTCGAACCTGATCTCGGCCCCGCTGTCGAGGAGTTCCTTCTGGATCTGGGTGTAGATCCGGTAGCTTCCCTCGGTGCCCATGTGACGCACCGGCGAGTCGACGAGCTTCAGGTTGCTCCTGGTCACCTTCTGGCGGAGGTCCTGCATTGCCTCCTCGTCAAGGTTCACGCCGTACATGGTGGGGTCTGCGCCGTAGGAAAGATAAATATTGTCGACATAGCGGATGAGGGAGACCAACCGCTCCTCAGGCATGTATTCGTTCAGCATCCCGCCGATTTCCGGGGAGAGCATCAGCTTCCCGTCGCTGAAGGCTCCCGCCCCGGAAAAGCCGGTGGTGATGTTGCAGGGCCTGCAGTTGTGGCACCACCCGGTCTCGCGCATGGGGCACGACCTGTTCTCGATGCGCTTACCCTTCTCCAGGATAAGCACCTTCCTGCCGGGACTGCGCTTCAGGTACTCCATGGCGGTGAAGATCCCCGCCGGCCCGGCGCCGACGATGATGCAGTCGTAGGTAATCACTCTATCAGCACGACCCCGTAATAATTCTGACCGCTCGATTCATCCTTCACAACCCTGATGGGATATCCGCTGCCGCGGGCCGTGGCATACACGTCCATGCCGCACCCTTCCATGGAAGGACGGGCCTTTTCCGGGTACCGGCACCCCTCCTCGGGACAGACGCCGCCACCTTCAGTCGTCGCTGAATTTTTTCCTGACCGCCTCGGCATCGGCCAGGGCATCCCTGGCGATACGCACGATTTCCGCGTCGCCGCTCTGGTCGATGATATCCTCGAGGGCCCGGGTCAGTTTCTTGTTCTGGAGATCGTATATCTGGAGTTCCAGCTCGGAACCGTCTCTTCCAAATGCCATTGTTGTTATCCTTTTTTTATTCCCGGTTGTGCTTAATCGCCTCCGGTCCCGTTTCCTTCCGGGAACCATTCAGATCAATACAAATCTATGATACCGGCGGGACAATAAACAATCAAGTGCTTTTTGGGTATTCCAGCGCCCGTCACCCATGAAAATTTGTCATGGGGATGATTTGTTTTTGACAAATCGCATCGCATATGCCATGGTATTCCGACTCTCCCGGAACTATTTCTCAAATAAATTGCGCTCAACCCCGCCCCGCAAGAGGGCGGGATAAAATCACTGCAGCACCCACTTCAAGGAGGCTTAATGAAAACACAAGAAAGCGCTGTCTCCCCGTACCGGTGGGTCGTCCTGGTCCTCTTCATGCTGCCCGCCATCGCGACCCAGATCCAGTGGATCACCTTCGCCCCCATAGCAAAAGACGCCGCAGCGGTCTATACCGGCGGCAACATTGACTCGATCGACCTCATGGCGGTGGTATTCATGCTTGCGTATATCCCGGTATCCTTTCCCGCCTCGTGGTGCATAGACCGCTTCGGCCTGAAGCGGGGCACCGGCATCGGCGTGGTCATCCTGGGCCTGTTCGGTTTCCTCAGGATTTTCGCACCGGACTACACCTGGCTCCTCGTCTTCCAGATCGGCTGCGCCATCGGGCAGCCCTTCGTGCTCAACTCCTTCACCAAGGTTGCCGCGAACTGGTTCCCCCGGGAGGAGGAGGCCCTTGCGTCGGGCCTGGCCACCATGTCGCTCTTCCTGGGCCTGACCGCGGCCATGTTTGCCGGCGACTTCATCATGAACCACTTCAAGAGCGCCGGCGACCCCGCGGGCGGGATCAGGCTCATCCTGCTCATATACGGCATATTCTCCCTGGCCGGCACGGTCCTTTACCTGGTCTTTGTCAGGGACAAGCCGAAGACCCCGCCGAACCCGATCGCCGCCGAGAAGAAAGTCTCCATGCTCATCGGCATGAAGGCCCTGCTGAAAAACAGGGACTTCCTCCTTCTCTGCGGCGCCTTTTTCATCGGCCTCGGGGCCTTCAACGCCATATCATCAAAGATCGACACCATCTTCAACCGCTCCCTCGACATCGATCCGTCAGTGGCGCCGGGCATCGTGGGAGGCCTGATAATCGTCGGCGGGATTGTCGGCGCCGTTGTCCTCTCCGCCCTTTCGGACAAGTACCGCAAGAGGAGGCTGTTCCTCATGATAACCATGGCGACGGCGATCCCGCTGGTCATACTCCTCCAGTACCTTTCATCGATTGTCCTCCTGGGGGTCGCCGGTTTCATCTTCGGGTTCTTCCTGGTTTCGGCGCTGCCCATAGGCCTTACCTACGCCGTGGAAAAAACGCATCCCGTTCCGGAAGCGACCTCCAACGGCATCCTGATGCTGAGCGGGCAGATCAGCGGCATTGTCCTGACCCTTCTCTTCAGCATGTGGGCCCTCACCGTCCTTTTCGGCGCGGGACTCCTGTGCACGGTGCTCATGAAAGAAATCTCGCCTCAGAAAGATGCGTAGAAAACCAAAAGTGCCGGATGCGGTCCGCATCCGGCACAAGATGGAATTGCTATAAACGAAAGGCGACGTCCTGTGACGTCGCCTTTGTGCTGTATTATTTTACCATGACGGTAACGGCAAAATCCCTGAGGGGCTTGGCGTCTTTCTTCCAGCCCTCAATGTACTGGAGCTTCAGCTCCGACTCCCCCTTCTCAACGGCCTTGAACGTAAAGACCTGGTAATCGGACGCCCCGGGCCTCTGCCCCTCTTTCGCGGCCTGCTGCGGCTCGCCCTTCTGCTCGAGGTTCTTTCCCGCCGCAACGACCTTCCAGCCGAAGCCCGTACCGAGCTGGGCTGACAGCCGGACCGCGAGGATTTCACCGCTCTTGATCTCGACCCTGGTCCCGTTATCGGCATCGGCAATCGTTACCGACGGTTTCATGGTGCAGGAAAATACCATGGCCATGCAGACAAGCATTGCCGGCATAAGGGTTCTATACATCGCTGCTGTGCTGATCATACCACCTCCCATATCCTCGATTATCATGGTCGCGTCACCTTCACGGCTCCGGGGCCAGGCGCCTAATCCATGGTGCTCACCACGACCCAGGCGGCGCCGTAACCAATGTTGTTGCATCCGTACTTGATCCACACGTACCCCTTGTCGCCCCACTGGGTGCCCCAGGAATTCTTTACGAGGTAGGCCCCCTTGTTGTCGTCCCAGCCGACAATGGTGATGGCGTGGTTGATGTCCCGTTCGCCGCTGCAATCGGCGAACTCGTCGAAGATCCCGCTCCGGTACGCCTGGAAGGCCGGGGTTACCTTGACGCACGCGGCTATGGGCCCGTACTTGCACAGGGCCTCCTTCATTTCCCCGACCTCGGGAATGCCCGCGTTGGGCTTCACGTATCCCCAGGCGACGATCTTGTACTGCGTCGTCCTCGATGGCACGCAGTACGCCTCCTTGAACTGGTACGGCGACTGGCTCTCCAGGACCGCGCTGTTGGTCTTGTAGTACTCAAAGACCGGGCCGTACCATCCGCCCTGGCAGCTCCCCGCCTTGCTCTTCATGTTCACCACCTGGCCGCCCCGGTACACCGGCTGCACGGCCTCGGCGCAGTCAAGGATGCTCTGCTCCGAGATGTCCAGGTTCCAGTTTCTCCTGATCAGGAAATTCGACTCCAGGACCGCCGCCGAGGTGAAGGCCCAGCAGCTGCCGCATACCCCCTGGTACTTGATCGGGGTCACCTTGTTCCGGTTGACCCAGGTGAACGAGGTGGCCCTGGGCGACGGGGCGTTTTCTATGTCGGTATCGGTTTCCCCTTTCTTCTCTTCCTGTTTTTCCTCTTCCTTTTTCTTCTCTTCCTTGTAGGAGTACTCGTCCAGCTTCTTCTCCTCTTCCTTCTTCCCTTCTTCGCGCCGGTCCCGGTCAATGTCCTCGTAGTACTCGTCGTGCTTTTTCTTCCGGTAGGAATCACGGTCCCGGCCGCCCTTTTTTCCCTCGAGGTAGTCCCGGTATTTTTTCAGGAATTCCGCCCACATCTTGTCGCCCATCTCGGACTGGACCTTCGCTTCCTTTTCGATGTTCCGGGGCACCTGGGCGCCGGTGATCTGCGAAATTTTATACTTCATCATTTCGTTGAGGGAGACCACGAAACTCATGTTCTTTTCTTTTATTTTCTTCTGGACATCCGCCAGTATCTGCTTCATTTCTTCGGGACTGCGGACGAGCTGTTCCTTTTTCTCGTTGAACTTCCTGAATATTTCATCTTTCTTTTTCTCTATGTTTGTCTGCGCCCTCAGCTGGGCCGGGGAATTCCCGTTCCTGGTCCCGGTCCACGTCGTGTCGCTCAACAAGAGAGCCAGCACCAGCGCCGCGGCAGCAATGACCACAAAGCGATACTTCCTGACAGCTATTCGCATCATAATCGTTCCCCTTGGATGGATTTTGTCATATGTTATAGACGCTCTCCCGATGACGGATGATTTCTTTTGATGACCCGCCACCAATCATGGCAGCCGTGCGCCCTTGCCTGATAATTGTTGAAACGTCCGTTAGAATCTTTCTTATAATACAAAATAATCAGCAGGCAAACATTTTTTATAAAAAAGTATTTTTTTAGCACAGGTTTTCCCTTCATCCCTGCGTCTCTTTGACCGCGGCTGAACGTGAAAAGTTTTCAATAATTTTCAATTACTGTACAGATCGGCTTTTTTAGTCAAAAAAAATGCCGGCACGGCCGCAGGCATGGCCCCATACAGCGGAGAGTTATGATCGGGAAGTATTTTCTGACGCGCGGTCAGCGTCCTGGGGCATGGGAAAGAACCGGGTCGGTCTTCATGTCTTCCACCATCTGCCGGGAGCGCAGCTCCCGTCCCTCCCCGTTCAAATGGAATTCATTGTCGAAGAAATATTTCTGAGGATAGATATACGTCAGCGGGCTGCCGATCACCTTGATTTTTACCCGCTTCCGTATGTCGCGGTCAAGGCTCCGGAGGATCTTCTCCTGCCTGGGGCGGTCGTTTTCCAGGAGGGGTGAAAAGGCCAGGTATACCTTCACCCCGCGCCTCCCCCAGTAGGACGCGAACCAGTTCAGCTTGTCGACCACGACATCGTTCACGCGGTCCGGCAGAAAGCGGGTCATGTTCAATTCCCGCGCCTGGGGGATATACTTGGCGATGAAATCCATGCCCTTGAAGTAATCGGACTTGAGACCGATGTGGCCGATGTTGTCGCCGTATTCGTTGAAGCCGGACCGACGGTGGCCGACGCCTTCCTTGCTCGGATTGAACAGGCCCTTGAGGCGCCGCTGGAACGTGAGGGGGATACTATTGATGAAGGGCATATAGTTCTCCCTGGAATAGTACTTGATGATCCAGGGCATGACGATGGTCACCTCGATGAGGGTGTTGTCGCCGGTGCCGATCCCCATGTAATGGGTGTAATCAAGGGCGAAGATGACGATGTCGTCCTTCTTGAGATACGGTTTGAGTTCGTCCATGATATAGATGAGGCCCAGCCCGCCGTGGAGCCCCATGTTGACGACATTGTAACCGGTCGCCTTTTGTATCATGGCGCTGTCCATGCCGAAGGCAAGGCTGGAATCGCCGACAAGGATGACCCGGGGCTGGGGCGTCGTTTTGAGCAGCCGGTGCTTGTCGAGTATGACCATGAGATATTTGTCCGGGTCCACCGGCTGAAGGTATATGACCGCGAAGATCGTGGACAGGATGAGCAGCAAGAATACAACGGCTTTGATAACGAACTTTTTCATGTGTGAACCCTGCGTCCGTCCCTACCTTAAAATTGGAAATAAATAAACTGGGAAGTCTTCTGCATGCCGGCCACTATCGAGATGGCCAGGAGATAATAGAGGGCCCACCGCACCGGCCATGGCTTCGTCCTGATCATCTCCCTGATGCTGCCGTGCCTTTCCTGTATATAGTTCACCGCGCATATTAAGAGGACCATCAGGAGCATGAGGATGAATTCACCGAGGTCGAAGAAGAGGGGCAGCTGCATGAAATTGGTGCCCCAGAAATGGGTGAGCATGTACCATCCGTCGGACATGGACTTGACCCTGAAGAAAATGCCGCCGAAGACAAAAAGATGATACGTGATCACTATCATCAGGGCGCTCTTCACGCCCTCGAGAAAGCGGGGGAACCTCTCTTTCCTGGTGCTCAGGACCGCCACCGGCAGCACCAGCAGGGCGGCGAAGCCGGTCCCTACCCTGCCGCCGAGGCCCAGGCCGATCGGCTTCCCGAAAACGGTAAGGGCGACCGCGATGGCGGCAATGGTGAAATAGACCGCCGGGTGGACCTTTGCCAGGGCGCCGAAGACGGTCTCCCTGACGGCGGCGCGGACCCTGGAGGTGACCCGGCTTATGACGATGAGCACGCCGTTTAGCGCCCCCCAGACCACCAGGGGCCACAGGGCGCCGTGCCAGAGGCCGCTCAGGGTAAAGACGATGACCGTGTTCAGGTGCCAGCGGAACCTGCTCACCTTGTTGCCGCCCAGGGGGATATAGAGATAGTCCCTGAACCAGGAGATAAGGGATATGTGCCACCGCCGCCACAGGTCGCCGATGGAAGCGGCAAGGAAAGGCCTTTTGAAATTGGGCATGAGCTCGTACCCCATGACCAGGGCGGTGCCGATGGCGATGTCGGTGTAGCCCGAAAAATCACAGTAGACCTGGATGCCCAGGAAATAGATAGCCATCAGGACCGGGAGCCCGTTGAAATACTGGGGCTGGTTATAGATCATGTTCACATACTGGCCGAGCCGGTCGGCGATGACCAGCTTCTGAAAGAAGCCCCATCCCATGAGGATAAGGCCGCTCACGACCCTGTCGTAGTTGAATTCGACCTTACGGTAGAGCTGGGGCAGGAGTCTCGTGGAACGCTCGATGGGTCCCGAAAGAAGGGTCGGGAAAAAACTCACGTACAGGGCGAACATGCCGAAACGCCGCTCCGGCTCCCTGGTGCCGCGGTACACGTCAACGGTATAGGAGAGGGCCTGGAAGGTGTAAAAGGACATGCCCACGGGAAAGAGCAGGTTCAGCACCGGCGGCGTGTAGGTCTGGCCGAAGAAGGCCATGACATCGCGTATGCTGTTGTTGAAAAAGGCAAAATACTTGAACATGAAGAGGATGCCCAGGTTGACCGCCACGCTCAGGGCGACGCAGAGCTTCTTGATTGATACCGGTCGGTTGTGCATCAGGAGCGCGGTGCCATACACGGTCACCGTGGTTGTCATGATCAGGATCGCGTACTTGGGGTCCCACCACATGTAGAAGACATAGCTGGCGACCAGGAGATAGACCCACCGGAAGCGCTGGGGAACGGCGAAAAAGAACGCCACCACGACCACGAAAAAAACGAGATATTGAAACGAAACTAATGACATTGCCTGGACCGTACCCCGGTAAAAAAGATAACAAGCAATACAATAACTGCACTTCCATTGTCAATAAAAAAATAGGATATGGCGCAACCCTCAATCCTGGTTTGAAACCAGTATCCCGGCGCAGAGAAGCTCGATTTCATGGCCGATGCCGAGGAATCCCTTGTATTTCAAAAGGAGGGAATCCCGGTCATTTTTCGCCTTTTCTATGAGGTTTTTCGTGCGGGTGATGGTGCTCTTGAGATTTCTGCCGTACCACTTGAACTGGGCCTCGAGGAGATCTAGTTTTTCCGCGAGCTCCGCTATCCGGCGGTCATAGGATTCGCGTATCTTTTCGATCTCCGGGTCGATGCTGACGTCAAGGCCCTCGCTCAGCGCCGCCTTGCGGGCCTTGATCTTTTCGTTGATCCGCGCCCGGGCCTCCGCAAAGCAATAACCGCGCCGCGCGATGGCGCCGACGGCGCCTGCATCGGCGCCGGCACCGACGCCGGAGCATTCCTGGACGCACAGCTCCGCTTCGATGTCCTCTATGTCCGCGGGGGAGAGTCCCGCATCGGGGACCACCGCCACGGCGATGATCTCCCTTGTGCGGGCCACCGACGTGAAGGTCACCAGGTAATAGAAGACCATGCCGGTGAAGGGGACCGGGTGACGCACGGACTGTATGCCGGTGAAGCCGCCGAAGGCGCGGTCCTGGCAGTGGGCCACCAGGCGGTCGATGACCGGGTGCCCGAAGGCGAGGAACTCCAGCTGTTCCCGGTCAAGGGCGGTGACGCTGTCGAAGGTCCCCGGGCGCCAGACCGGTTCTTTCCCCTCGCCTTCGCAGGCGACGCGGTAGAGGCCGTCCCGGTCACGGGCGAGGCACCGCGCCGTGTCGTCGTCGGCCTCCATGAGGATGTTCACGAAGTTCTCGATCCTCCGGTTGGAGAACCTGCGCTCCTTCAGGGTGACGCGGTAGTATTCATCGTAGTTGAAGTCGATCCGGTCGGCGACGGTGAGCTCCGAGATTTTCTCGTATCCCCTGCGGGCCAGCTCGAGGCGCCGTTCCACCTCGTCGTCCACCGCGGTGGCGCTTCGCAGGCCGGCGGCCATCTCCATGAAGAGCGACCCGAGCTTGAGCTCGTCCTCGATCTGCCCCAGGAGCACGTCCGGCGCGCCGATCGACTCTTCGAAGAGCCGGAGCTTGCGCGCCAGGATCTCCAGCACGCGCTCGGCAACGGTGTCCTTGGTGGAAAAGTTGTAGATGTACACGTCGTCGGCCTGGCCGAACCGGTGGAGCCTGCCGATGCGCTGTTCGATCTTCAGGGGCGACCAGGGCAGGTCGTAGTTGATGAGGATATTGCAGAACTGCATGTTCCTCCCCTCGCCGCCCGCCTCGGTGGAAATGAGTATCTGCGCCTCGTCCTTGAAGCGCGCGATGGCCCGCTCCTTCTCGTCGCGGCCCAGGGAGCCGTGGAACACCTCGATGTCATGCCCCTTCAGGAACTCCGCCAGGTAATCCTGCGTGGTCCTGAACTGCGTGAAGATGAGGAATTTCTTGAAGCCTTTTCTTTTAAGGGAACGTATGAGGTCCGCGAGCTTCTCCGCCTTCTTGTTGACGGCGATGGCCTTCGAAAGGCCCACCAGTCGCTCCAGGGTGTCGGCCTCCTTCCGCATCTCGGCGACGGTCGAGCGGGAAGTCATGCAGACCAGGTCGTCCACCTCCTCGGCGCAGTCGATCAGGTCCGGTTCGTCCATGGCCGCAACGCGGTCGAGGCGCTGTGAAAGCTCCACCCTGTCCGCGAGCTCCCGCAGGCGTCTCATCCGCCGCTCCAGGGCGCACCCCAGGGCGTGCGTCGAGGAATCGAGGAGCTTCTGGAATATGGTCATGACGAAACCCACGGCGCGGTTCTCGCTCTGCATGGCGCGGTTGAATTCCTCGGCCACGTACTGGGTGGTCGCGTCGTACAGCTCCCGCTCGTCGGGGTAAAGATCGAACCGGACGGTGCGGGCGCAGCGCCGGGTGAAGCCCCCGACCTCCTGTTTCGTGCGGCGTATCAGCACGGGGGCGATCTTCCCGCGGAGGGTCGACAGATCAGCATTGTCGATGCAGTAGTCATGGTGATAGGACTGGAAGGGGCCCAGGATATTAGGGTCCAGGAGCGCGATGAGGTAATAGAGCTCTTCGAGGACGCCCCGGAAGGGGGTCGCCGTGAGGAGCAGGAGCGCCCTGGTCCGCCCGGCTATCACCTGCGCGGCCTCGTAGGCGAGGGTGGCGCGCTTTGCGTCCCTCCGCAGGCGGTGCGCCTCGTCGAAGATCACCGCGTCCCACGACGTGTTCTGCAGAATCTTCAGGTAGCGCCGGTTCTTGATGAAGTCGAGGGAGCATATGATCTTGTCATGGGCCTCCCAGGGGTTCGCGCCCCGCTTCGACTGCGCTATCCGCCGGAGTTCCCTGCGGTCCATGATGGCGAAGCGGTCGTTGAACTTGCTCTGCATCTCGTTCTGCCACTGGCACATGAGGGAAGCCGGGCACACGATGAGCATGCGGCGGTACCGGTACCGGTACTCGAGCTCCTTGATGATGAGTCCCGCCTCGATGGTCTTGCCGAGGCCCACCTCGTCGGCAATGAGGAACCGCTGGTTCAGGGCGCTCAGCACGCGGTGGGTGCTCTCCACCTGGTGCGCGAGGATCCGGGTCCGCGAGTTGGACAGGGACAGTATCTTGTTATGCGAGTAGGCGAGCTGGAGGGAATAGGCCTCAAGGCGGAGGAGGAAATTGACATTGTACGCCGGAGTGCCGTTTTCGAGAAGCCGACGGATGAAGGTCTCGCCGGCTATTGCCTCGTCTTCAGTTTCAACGACCGGCGCGCGGTACGAAAAAAGATCGGCCTCTTCGCCGCTCCGTTCTGAAAGTGTTTCATCCATGCAATCACTACCCCGTTCGAACCGGCCCGCATCTCCAGGAATTTTTTTGGATTACCGCGTTAAAAAATCCCCCCGTGCCCCAAGGGGGGATTAAGTTAAAAAGTTATCAAAAGGAGGTATCGAAATATAGCTGATGAGACATAATATGCTGATCGCAAAAAAAGTGCAAGCACTTTTTGTAAATAATGACGTTTCGAAAAAAAAATCACCCCCTCCCCCTTGACGCATAGCACATTATATAGTATATTAAAATTGGTCGGACCACCCGACCACTATATGTATCATAAGTATCCGCCAGGGAAGGAACAATGGCCACTCTCGCACCGCTCCAGAAAACAAGGCTCCATGAGGGAATCGTCGAGCAGCTCCAGGAGAAGATTCTGTCCGGACAATTCCGGTCTGGGGACAAGCTCCCGCCGGAGCGCGACCTTGCCGAGAGCCTCGACGTGAACCGGTCAACCCTCCGGGAGGCCTTCAAGAAGCTGGAGATGCTGGACCTGGTGGAGATCCGCCACGGCGACGGCGTGTACGTCAAGGACTACCTTGACAGCGGGAGCCTGGAGCTCCTCCCCGCCCTCATGAGGAGCGGCGGCAGTTACGACGTCACGATACTGAAGGGCCTCCTGGACCTCAGGCGCCTCATCCTCCCCGACGTGGCCTTCCAGGCGGCCCTGAACAGGACCGACGGCGACCTCGCGGAAATGGAGCGGGTCATCGGCGACGGCAGCCTCACCCTGAACGACCGCGACATGCTGTTGTACCGCGCCATCGGCCGGGCCAGCAGGAACATCCCCTTTGTCATCATCCTGAACTTCTTCAACAACAGCGGCCTGGTGGCGGAGCTCCTGACCCTCTATTTCGCCGATCCGTTCAACCTGAAGCGCACGACACGCTTCTATGGCGAGATAGTCGATGCGATCAGGGAACGCAGGCCCGACAAATCGAAAAAGATCATGTACGATCTCCTCGTATTCGCTGAAGACAAAACAATTCGAATCCTCAATGAAAAAATGAACAAGGATGGAATCAGATGAAACGGTTTATCGAGCAATATAACGGCGAAGTTTTTGACCTGGCGATCATCGGCGGCGGCATTACGGGAGCCGCCGTGGCCTATGACGCGGCGGCCCGGGGCTATTCCGTGGCCCTCCTGGAAAAGGGCGACTTCGGCGGCGCCACGTCTTCGGCGACATCGAAGCTGATCCACGGCGGCCTCCGCTACCTGGCCAACGCCGAGTTCGGCCTGGTGCGCGAGTCGCTGCGGGAGCGGCAGACCCTCGAGAACATCGCGCCCAACCTGGTGCACCCCCTGCCGTCGCTCATCGCGACCTACTCCGGCCAGGGCCTGATGAACGGCCGCGAGGCGATGAGGGCTGGCATGATCCTGTACGATATCCTTTCCTACGACAAAGGGCGCACCTGGGACAAGGGGAAGGCCCTTCCCCTTCACCGCGCCCTCTCACGGAAGGAGGTGCTCCGCCGCGAGGGAAGCGTGCGCCCCGACCGGCTCAACGGCGGTTTCGTCTACTACGACTGCCTGAGCGCCTTTCCCGAGCGGCTCACCCTGGCCTTCATCAGATCCGCGGTGGAGCGCGGCGCCCGGACGGCGAACTACGCCCGTGTCGACGACTTCATCATTGACGGGAAAAAGGTGACGGGACTTTCGGTGACGGACCTCCTCACCGGCGCCGCCGTGCGGATCAACGCCTCCCTGGTGGTAAACTGCACCGGACCCTGGGCCGACATCGTCCTTTCGAGGGCGCTGAAGCGCGAGGCCGAACGCCACATCCGCCGCTCCGAGGGTATACACCTGATAACGAAAAAAATGGTGAACGAGCACATGGTGGGACTCAGGACCGCCCGGGGCCGCCATATCTTCTTCATCCCCTGGCGGGGCCACACCCTCATCGGCACCACCGACCGGGAATACGTGGGAAACCCCGACGAATACCGCGTATCGCGGGAGAGCGTCACGGAATTTCTCGAGGAGGTGAACGAATCCTTCGGCGACGGGACCCTGCGGCACGAAGACATCCAGCACGTCTACGGCGGCCTCAGGCCCCTGGTGGAGGACCAGACCGCCGGCACCTACTCCCAGTCGCGGCGCTACGAGATATACGACAACGCGGACGACGGGGTCGAGGGGCTGATCTCCGTCGAGGGGGGCAAGTACACGACCAGCCGGAACCTCGCAGAAAAGGTCATGGAGCTTGTGAGAAGAAAATCCGGCCGCAGACACGGCCCCTGCGTCACGGCGAAGCAGCGCCTGGCCGGCTGCGACATCCCCGACATCAGGGCCTTCATGGCGTCGCTCCGCGCCGGGACATCCATGCCGGGCATGGAATACCTGGGCACCGCCTACGGCACCGAATACCGCGCCGTCCTTGACATAGCCAGAACCGATCCGAAGCTTTCGGAGCCGCTGAACGCCGACGGCGAAATACTCGCCGAGGTCGTGTACGCGGTCCGCGAGGAAATGGCGCGGACGCTTGCCGATATCATGCTCAGGCGCACGGGCATCGGCACCCTGGGGCATCCCGGCGACGATGTGCTGCGGAAAGTCGCGGATGTCGCCGCAACCGAACTCGGGTGGGACAGCGCGAAAAAGGCGGATGAAACACAAAAAGCCTCGGCCCTGCTGGCGCTGCCGCGCTAGGCCGGGGGCAGACCGATAGCGGAATCACCCCGAGGAGGCTGTCATGGCAAAGAAATCCTTCGACCCGTTGAAAAGCGCCTACATAAAGAAGCTCGGGGCCGGCCACGGCCAGAAGACCTTCACCGAGTTCCGGCCGCTGGCGGAACCCCTTCGCACGGAGGTCGATGCCGGCGTGAGGGAAATTTTCGATTTTTACGGCGGCAAAAAGATGCTGAAGCCCGGCGGCGACGTCTACATCAAGCCGAACGCCGTCGATTCCAAGCCCTACGCCTTCACCCGACCGGAAGTCCTGGAGGCGGCTGTCCGCTACTGGAAGGAAGCCGGCGCGGGGAACATCTATGTCTTTGAAAACTCGACCCAGTGCAACATCACGCGCCTGGTCTTCGAGATTACCGGGTATGCGAAGATATGCCGAAAGCTCGGCGCCATCCCGGTCTATCTCGACGAGGAGGAAACCGTCGAGGTCGCCTTCTCGGACAAGCCCGGTTCCGGGGGATCCCGGGTCGTCTACGACCGGAACACCTACCGGATATCGAAGACCGTGGCGGACATCATCGCCCGGAGAAACGAGGTCCTGTACATCAACCTCCCGAAGCTGAAGACCCACTCCATGGGCGTCGTGACCCTGGGCATCAAGAACCAGTGGGCCTTCCCGCGCCACGAGGACCGGGGCTATGACCACAACTACAACCTCCACAGCAAGCTTGCCGATGTCCTGGCCCGGATCAGGCCGGACTTCACCCTGATAGACGGCGTGGAAGGCAGCATCTACGGCCACTACAACGCCCTGGCCCTGGCGGACACCTGCGTCAAACCCTTCGGCCTCCTCATCGGGAGCCCCAACGTGGTGGCGGCGGACATCGTGGGAGCGCGCGTCTTCGGCTATGACGTCAAGGACGTGCCACACCTCAGGCTGGCCGTCGAACGAAAGCTCGGGGACGGCGTGGCGAAACTGGTCGATATCACCATACACGGCGATTACCGCGACATGAGGAGCTTCGACGTCATCGGCGATTTAAAGAAGTTCGGCGGGAAATATCCCTTCGACCTGTTCCAGGAATTCCCCTCCGACGTGAGGATCATCAAAGGAAAAGAAATGGCGTGCCGCGAGGGATGCGTCAACAATCCCCTCGCCGTTCTTCAGACGCTGTCGAAGGATTTCAGGGGACGGGGCGGATGGACCCTGGTGATGGGCAAGGGATTCGACCGGCGCGAGATAGATTCAATACAGGGGCCGGTCCTTATCGCGGGCCACTGCGCTATCGAGGAGCTGGGCGACGCGCTTATCCGGCGCCTGGGAACGAGGCTGGTGTACCGGAGCGGCCTTTGCAACGACCTCCAGGCCACGACGGAATCGATGTGCCGCCTCATGAAGGTGAACCCCATGAAGATGGCGCCGGTAAATCCCGTCGTATCGCTCTATTGCATTGCGCGGGCCTTCATGAACAAGACCCACGGGAAGCTGGTCAACCCGGCGGCGCATTTGTTTAAATTGAGATAGTTTTTAAATTTGCCATTGTGAGGAGTGACGGAGCAAGCAACCTCACCCCCGGCCCCTCTCCATAAAATGGAGAGGGGAGCCTGAGAAAAGAAGCTTATACGGAAGCCCTCTCCTTTTAAGGAAAGGGCGCGCCGAAGGCGGGGTGAGGTCAAAATAGCAGAGTGAGGGTTGGGGCCGGCAGTGACGTCGTACCCCCAGCGGGCGATAGATTGAGCCTGTAGAAACCAGACAGTGCGAAATAATAACTTCCATTAATTAAGGAGAAACCACATGACCAGGCATAAAGGATTCATACCGGACTGGACCGAAACAGCGGCGCCGGCCGGATCGTACCGGTCGATCTTCAAGTGGGGGGCGCCGGACGAATTCAAGCACCCGAGCGACGAATGGTACGAGATGATGAAGGAAGAATTCGGCATGACCGACGACGACTTCAGGACGAAGAGGCTCGAGGGCCTGGAACCGGTATCGGTCACCCAGAAGATTCGGATCGGCAAGCCCGATATCAGGGCCTTCGAGGCCATCGTCGGCAAAGAAAACGTCGCCCTCGACGGGTACAGCCGCCTCCGTTTCAGCCGCGGCAAGACCATGGAAGAGGCCTCCGAGCTCCGCAGCGGGAAGATCGGCACCGTGACGGACGTGGTGCTCCATCCCCGCTCCAAGGATGAGGTGCGCGCCATCGTGGCCCGGTGCAATAAAAGGAAGATCCCGGTCTACACCTACGGCGGCGGCTCGTCGGTCACGCTGGGCCTCAGGCCGAAGAAGCCCGGCGTGACCCTGGTGCTGCAGACGCACATGAATAAACTGCTCTCCATTAACGAGACGAACCAGACCGCCCTGGTCCAGCCGGGCATGATGGGCCCGGCCTACGAGGAGGCCCTGAACAACGCGGTCAAAAACTTCGGGACCAAGCACAACTATACCTGCGGGCACTTTCCCCAGTCCTTCGAATTCTCATCGGTCGGGGGATGGGTCGTGACCTTGGGCTCCGGCCAGGCGTCCACCTACTACGGCGACGCCTACCACATCGCGCTGAGCGGGGAGTACGTGACGCCGGTCGGCGACATCAGGACCCTCGACTACCCGGGCACGGCGACCGGCCCGAAGGTGAACGACATCATGAAGGGGAGCGAGGGCGCCTTCGGCATCCTGGTGGAAGTGACCATGAGGATATTCAAATACATGCCGGAGAACCGCCAGCGCTACGCCTACATGTTCCCCACGTGGGAGGCGGCGGTCGAGGCGAGCCGCGAGGTGATGCAGGGCGAGTTCGGCATGCCCGCGGTCTACCGGATATCCGACCCGGAGGAGACCGAGGTGGGCCTCAAGCTCTTCGGCATCCACGGCACGGCCGTTGACACCTTCATGCGCCTCCGCGGCTACAGGCCGATGGAGCGGTGCCTCTTCATCGGCACGGCCGAGGGCGAAAAGGGATACGCAAAGCACGTGAGGAAAATGATAGGGAAGATATTCAAAAAGCACGGCGCCATGTCCCTCACGGGATACGCGACGAAGAAATGGGAGAAGACCCGGTACAAGGAGCCCTACATGCGGGAGGACCTCATGGACTACGGCATCGTGGTCGATACCCTCGAGTCGGCCGTTACCTGGGACAACCTGCACCGCCTGCACCAGGGTGTGCGCGCCTTCATCAAGAAGCGTCCCGGCACCATCTGCATGACCCACGCGTCGCACTTCTATCCCCAGGGCACGAACCTCTATTTCATTTTCATCATGAAGCTGGACAGCGTGAAATCGTACCTCGCCTTCCAGAGCGGGATCATCGACGCCATCACGAAGCACGGCGGCTCCCCGAGCCACCACCACGGCATGGGCCGCATGCTCGCCCCATGGCTCGAGCCCCATATCGGGAAGAACCAGATGGCCGTTATCCGCGCCCTTAAAAAGCATTTTGACCCGAACAGGATCATGAACCCGGGGGGCATACTGGACCTGGATTGAATAGACTGAAATCCCCTAAATCCCCCTGAGGGGTACTTACTTCTCTGGATAAACCAATTAAGCCCCCCTCCGGGGTGTCGGGGGGCAACAAAAGGAGAGTGAACGTCATGAAAACGAAAAAATCAACCGGCGAATTAATCCTGTCAATAGACGCGGGGACCCAGTCGATCCGCGCGGCCCTGATCGACACGAAGGGCGACATTCTCCGCATCGTCAAGAAGGCGATAGAGCCCTATTTCTCCGATCATCCGGGGTGGGCGGAACAGCACCCGGACTACTACTGGAAGACGGTCTGCGAGGCCTGCCGCGGGCTCCTGCGCGGCGCTGGCAGGGCGAAGGAGAAGCTGGCCGGCGTTACGCTGACCACCCAGCGGGCGACGGTGATCAACCTGGGCGCGGACGGCAAGCCGCTCCGGCCGGCGATCACCTGGCTTGACCAGCGGATGGCCGACCCGTCCCGCATGCTCCCGGCTGCCATGCGGCCTGTGCTGAAGGCGGCCGGCCTCCTTCATACAGTCGAGGAGGCTATGGGGACCTGCGAGGCGAACTGGATCCGCCAGAACCAGCCGGAAATATGGGAAAAGACCCATAAGTACCTGCTCCTCTCCGGGTTCTTCACCTACAAGCTTACGGGAGAGCACACGGACTCGGTCGGGTGCAACGTGGGATACCTTCCCTTCAACAGCAAGACATACCGGTGGGACATCGGCAGGTTCGACGTCAAGCGCCTCCTGTTCCCCATCGAGAGGGAAAAGCTCCCGGACCTGGTGAAGCCGGCCGAGGTATTGGGACGGATCACCCGCCGGGCCTCCGGGGAGACCGGCATACCGGAGGGGCTCCCCGTGATCGCGGCGGGCACGGACAAGGGGTGCGAGATGCTCGGCGCGGGCTGCCTCACGCCGGAGACAGGGTGTCTGAGCTTCGGCACCACCGCGACCTTCAACACCGCAACGAAGAAGTACATCGAGATATTTCCCATGAGGCCGCCCTATCCCTTCTCGGTGCCTGATTCCTACTACACCGAGTACATGGTGTTCCGGGGCTTCTGGATGGTGAGCTGGTTCAAGGAAGAGTTCGGCCTGGTCGAGCGCGAGATCGCGAAGAAGAAGCGCCAGGTCCCGGAAAAGCTCTTTGACGCCCTCATCCGGAACACCCCCCCGGGCTCAATGGGGCTCATGCTGCAGCCCTACTGGTCGCCCGGCATCAACACCGAGCATTACGCCAAGGGATCGATCATCGGGTTCGGCGACGTGCATAACAGGGCCTACCTGTACCGGGCGATCCTCGAGGGTCTGATATACGCCCTGCGCGAGGGGGCGGAGTACACCCAACGCAAAACCGGGGTCCCGGTCACGCAGCTCCGGGTGTCAGGCGGGGGATCGCAGAGCGACATGGCGATGCGGATCACGGCGGACGTATTCGGCCTTCCGGCTGAGCGCCCCCACACCTACGAGACCTCGGCCCTGGGAGCGGCCATCGACGCTGCCGTGGGCCTGGGACTCTATCCGGACTTTCCGTCCGCGGTGAAGGCCATGACCAGGGTTAAGGAAGTGTTCGAGCCGATCGCGGCCAACCACCGGCTCTATGACGACCTCTATACGAAGGTATACCTGGATATATACCCGCGCCTGGAGCCGCTCTTTAAGAGAATCAGGGATATTACCGGGTATCCGGAGTAAAGGCGCAACCCACGCCGTCCTCTCTCCTATCCCTCCTCACCCCTGGCCCCTCTCCATGAAATGGAGAGGGGTGGCGTGGGAATCGAAACCGTGGTCCTATTTAAAACCAATCTTTTCCCCCGGTTTCGATTTTATATCGAGCAGTTCCTTTATAGCTTCAAAAACGACCCTGAATTGCCCGTCATATTTTTCTTCCATGGCCTCGATTTTCTTACGCAGATCCTCATGGGAGGATATCATTTGCCGGAGCCTTGTGAAAGCCCGCATAATCTGAATGTTCACCTGGATAGCGCGCTCGCTTTTAAGAACACTTGAAAGCATGGCCACGCCCTGTCGGTAAAGGCATACGGACGCTTCCGGGTACCTCCGCGGTTTGATATCACAATTTGTGATATCAATTTCTTGAACTCCGTATCGTCAAACTGAAACATGAAATCGGCGGGAAACCGGGTGATATTTCTGCCGACCGCCTGGTTCAGCACCCTTGTTTCAACTTCGTACAGAACCGCCAGGTCACGATCTAACATGACCTTCTGATCACGAATTACATGGATTTTACGCAAAATAGCATCTGATTCCATCATCTCTTTCATTAACATCACCCGAAAATTCGGTTTATTTCATTCATTATGTATACGAGCGGGGATATCCAAGAGATAAAAATTTTGGCGGGATTACGAAATTATAAAATAATTGGAGAATCACCCCAAAGCTCGAGTTAACTTCGCCGCGAACTTACGCACCGCCGACTTGTCGAAGCGCGACACGCTCTCGGTGATGTTCACCGCCTGGCTGAGAACGCTTTTCTCGAGAAGGCTCAGCTGGTCGAAGTCGAGCTCGCCGCCGAAGATGCCCGCGGCCGCGGCATGGGTCCGAAGCGCCTCATCGAAGACCGCCTCATAGTGTTTCCGCGCCGCCTCATCCTGGTTCATGCAGCAGATGAAGAGGCCGATCCGCTTCGTCAGCAGTTCCGGGAGGTTTTTTTCGCAGAATTTACGGAGGCCCTTCTGGATTGAGCCGAGGTAGATGGAACCGCCGATAATGACCGTGTCGTACCGGGAAAGGTCAATGTCCGCTCTGGATTTCAGGTCAACGGCGGTCACATCGCCGTCGGCAAGACTTTCGGAGATGATGCGGGCGGCCTTTTCGGCGCAGCCGTGCTTTGACATGTAGACGATAAGAGTGCCCATGGCCTTTTTCCCAATCCAGCTTGAACGGCCTTACAGGGTGGCCGCTATGGCGGCAGCGCCGATGGCCCCCATCACCTGGGCCGACGGCGACACCTCGATCTTCATGCCGAGCTTGTCCTCGAGTGCCTTCACCACGCCGATGTTCTTTGCCACGCCGCCGGTCATCATCAGGGGCGGCTTCACGCCCACGCGGGTGGCCATGGCGGATATGCGCGTGGCGATCGACTCGTGTATCCCGGCGATGATGTTCTCCCGCCCCTCTCCCTTGGAGATGAGGGATATGACCTCGGATTCGGCGAAGACCGTGCAGAGGCTGGATATCTTGCCCGGCCTGACCGCCTGGAGCGATATCTCGCCGAAGTCCTCCAGGTCGACCTGGAGGGCCCGCGCCATCACCTCGAGGAAGCGGCCGGTGCCGGCGGCGCACTTGTCGTTCATCACGAAATCCTTCACCCTGCCGTTTTCGTCAAGGACGATCGACTTCGAGTCCTGCCCGCCGATGTCGATTATGGAGCGGATATGGGGCGCGCTGTAATGGACCCCTGCCGCGTGGCAGGTGATCTCCGTGACCGATTTGTGCGCGGCTTCGACGCCGTTCCTGCCGTAGCCGGTGGACACGATCTTCTCCATGGCCGAGAAGTCCAGGGCCAGGGCGGAGAGGAGCTCGTCCGTGACGTGGCGCCATGCCTTGCCCACGTTGTAGCCGGTGAAGCCGACGTGGGCGCCCACGAAAGCGCCGTCCTTCATGACAGCCGCCTTGGTGGTGATTGAGCCGATATCGATGCCGAGGGTGTACATGGGTTTGATCCTGAACGATTGGTTTCGTGTGCCCGAAACTTCAGGCACACGATAGTCAGCAGGCTTCCGGACGCTACTTCTTTTTAAAAAACTGGTTCACATTTTTCACGCTGGAGAACACGAGCTCGTCCCCCGTGACCCTGATGATTTCCAGCGGCATCGGGTTCTTGCTCCGGATTATCTTGTTGTCCTTGAACGTGTAGGTGCCGCTGGCGACATCCGGGGCCTTTGCCGCGTCCATGACCGCTCTTTCTTCATACGTGCCGTCGGCCTTGAAGGTGATGGTCCATTCGTTGAAAACCTTCATTGTTATGGCCCTGTCGGAAAACATCTTCGACTCCGTGTGGTCATAGGACCACGTCCCGATGATTTTCTTATCCATTCCGCCTTTGCAGCCGATGCCGGCGACAAGGGTCAGGGCCAGGGCAAATACCATAAAACCGGAAAGTATGCGAGATGTCATTGAGGCCTCCTTAATAGTTATTTTATTGGGGACTGTTTGTTAAGAAGTACATTTATCCGGTCATACTCGCATATTGTATACAAAAACTCAATCATTAAAACGGTTGTGTGAATGGGGTCAGAGCAAACATCATAAACGGCAGGGAGGACCGATAAGTATCTGTGAATTGTAATATACTACACAATTAAAGAAGGGGTCAGAGCAACAAAGCCAAAAAAGTCAAAAGATAACCGATAATTATCGGAATTCCCGGCCCATCTTAAGGGTCAGAGCAAACAGAGGAAAGGAATGGGTGTCAGAGCAAGTGAAGTACGGGAAAGAACCGATAACTAACGGCGGTGATGTGAATTTAAATTGAAGAAAGATACTCAAGGCCCTATGACTTGAAAATTTCCCTGTCATAGGTCTTCACCCAGTGCTTCTTTAGCACCGCCTTGGCTTCCTTGATCTTGTCGACTTCCAGGATGATGATGGCCTCGTCCCCCTTGAGGTAAATGAAGGGATACATGCAGTCGATATTGACTTTAGCCTCGATGAGGGGGCGCAATATTGCATTGAGGCCCCCCGGGTGGTCCGGCGCCGCGACCGCCACGACCTCCCTGGTGGAGACCGTGAACTTGTTCATCTCAAGGACCTTCACCGCCCGTTCCGGATCGTCGACGATCATGTGCACCTGCACCGGGTTCAGCCCCGAAGAAGCCATGATGGCCTTGATGTTTATCTGCTCCTTCTCAAGGAGCGATGTCGCCTTGTAAAGGCTGCCGGGATTATTCTCAACGGCTATGGAAACCTGGGTGACTGGCATGGTGTTACCTCTTTATTTCTCACCCCCTCTCATTTCTCCCATACTTGTGGGAGAGGGGGACGGGGGGGTGAGGGTTATTTCTCGAACGGAAATCCGTCGTACCCCGCCTGCAGGGCCTTCAGGCTAGACTCGGCGAGCTTTTTCTTGGAACCCATCATCATCTCGATGCTCTGCATGACGGTTTCGATCTTTATGATCTTGATCAGCTTCACCAGGGAGCCCAGCATGACCATGTTGGCCCCGCGCTCGCTGCCGAGTTCGCGGCCGACCCTGTTGACCGGCGCGCCGAAAATGTCGACGTCATGACGCTCGGGAACGGAGTCCACGAGATCCATGTTATACAGGAGCTGTCCTCCGGCCTCAAGCCTGGTGATGAAGGTCATGAGGGACGGCTGGTTCATGGCGACCAGTATGTCCGGCGTGGACGCCACGGGAGACGCCACTTCCTCGTCCGATATGCAGATGGTGCAGTTGGCAGTCCCGCCCCGCATGGCCGCCCCGTAGGAAGGCAGGTAGGTCACATGAAAATTATCGAGCATCGCGGCGTTGCCGAGCACGTTGCCTATGGTGAGCACTCCCTGCCCCCCGGAACCGGCGATCAGTAGTTTCAGCAGCATATCAAACCTTCTTCCTCTTGTCTGTCAGTACGCCGGTCGGGAATTCCTTCATCATCACGTCCGTGACCCACTTGAAGGAATCCACCGGGGACAGCTTCCAGTTCGTCGGGCAGGGCGACAGCACCTCGATGATGGAATAGCCGAGGCCGTCCACCTGGGTCTGAAAGGCGGTGGTGATGGCCTTCTTGGTCTTGCGGATACCAGCCGGCCCGTCCACGGCCACCCGCTCCGCGTACACGACGCCGGGAAACTGGGCCACGACGTCCGTTATGTGGAGCGGATACCCGTCGTATTTCGGGTCGCGTCCCAGGGGCGTGGTGGTGGTCTTCATCTCAAGGAGCGTGGTCGGCGCCAGCTGGCCGCCGGTCATGCCGTATACCGCGTTGTTTATGAAGATAACGCAGATGTTCTCGCCGCGGTTCGCTGAGTGGATCGTCTCCGCCGTGCCGATGGCGGAGAGGTCGCCGTCGCCCTGGTAGGTGAACACAAACAGGTCCGGCCGCGAGCGCTTGACGCCGGTGGCGATGGCGGTGCCGCGGCCGTGGGCCGACTCGATCACGTCGAAATCGAAGTAGAGGTACGCCAGCACGGCGCAGCCCGCCGGGTTCACGCAGATGGCGCGCTTGCCCAGGTCAAGCTCCTCCAGCACCTCGGCCACGATGCGGTGCACGATGCCGTGGCCGCACCCGGGGCAGTAGTGGGTGACCACGTCTTTCTTGTAATATTTCGGCCATGGGTTCTTGAGTTTCATGGTTATGACTTCGCTGTTTTCTGGTATTCCCGGTAAATGATCCGGGCGAATTCGACCGGCGTGGGCACAACGCCTCCCGGCCTGCCGTGGAAGATGATGTCCGCCTTGCCCTCCAGGGCTATCTGCACGTCCTCCAGCATCTGGCCGGTGCTCATCTCGAAGACCACGAAGGTCTTGACCCGCGAGGCCAGGTCGTTCAGGACCTGCTTCGGGAAGGGCCAGAGGGTGATGGGCCGTATCATGCCGGCGCGCACGCCGTCCTTCCGCACCCGCTTGATGGCGCCCTTGGCGATTCGCGCCGTGGTGCCGTAGGCGATGACGATGATCTCCGCGTCGTCGGTCATGTATTCTTCGAAGCGTATCTCGTTCTTCTCGATTTCATTGTATTTGCGCACCAGCTTCCAGTTGTGGCGCTCCATCTCCATGGCGTCCAGGATGAGGGAGCAGAGGTACCGGCTGGGGCCGTCGCCCCGTCCCCCCAGGGCCCATTCCTTCGCCGGGAGCTCCGCGATCCTCTCCGGGAACACGACCGGCTCCTTCATCTGGCCCATCATGCCGTCGGAGAGCATCATGACCGGCGTGCGGTACCGGTCCGCCACGTCGAAGGCGTGGTAGGTGAGGTCCGCGATCTCCTGGACCGATGCCGGCGCGAACACCGGGGTGCGGTAGTCGCCGTGGCCGCCGCCGCGGGTCGCCTGGAAGTAGTCGCCCTGGGCCGGCGCGATGTTGCCGAGGCCCGGGCCGCCGCGCATCACGTTCACGATGACCGCCGGGAGCTCGAACCCGGCCAGGAAGGATATCCCCTCCTGCTTGAGGCTCACGCCGGGGCTCGACGACGAGGTCATGACCCGGGAGCCGGTGGCAGCTGCGCCGATGACCATGTTGATGGCCGCTGTTTCGCTTTCGGACTGTATGAAGACGCGGCCCTCGCGCCGCATGTGGTCGGCCATGTACTCGCCCAGCTCGTTCTGCGGGGTGATGGGATAGCCGAAATAGCACCTGCACCCGGCCCGTATGGCCGACTCGGCAAAGGCGTGGTTGCCGCTTATGAAGATCTTATTCATCGTACACCTCGATCACCACCTCGGGGCAGACCAGGGTGCAGATGAGGCACCCGGTGCACTGGTCCATGTCTCCCGGCTCCGCGTAATGGTAACCGGCCTTGTTCAGGTGCTCGGACTCTTTCAGGACCTTCTTCGGACAGTAGGCGACGCAGAGACCGCACCCCTTGCACATCTCGGTGTTGATTTTGACTATATGTTTTACCGCTGTTTTCGTCATGCATTGACCCGTATCGGACAAAAAGTAAGACACACACTACAGGGGTGCCCTTTTTTTTCAATAAGAAATTTTTTCAGCTTGCGGTATTAAAGAAGGAATTACCGGGTAATTATTATGTCTGGTTGGGTTCTATAATTGCAATCTATCCTCAACCATGCTCTTGATCTTTTTTGCGATATCAAGGTATTCACGTGATTCATCGATCGTTGGGGTATAGAACTCATCAGGATATCTTACATTGACCCCGAAAAAGTTTATATTTTTCAAATCAACTTCGACAAACTCAGCATCAATCTCGCCACAATCCTCAAGAAGTATATATACATTATGCGTTTTGCCAACTTCACGACTATGAAAAATCAGGTATGTTTTAAGGAACTTCTCCACAGCCTGCTGGCAATGAAAACAAACCGCATCAGTAACCGGATCGGCTGAATTTAATTCGCGTTCAGCGACCTTTATATCGTTATTTGCCTTGATAAGCCAATTTCTGACATATTCAAGCCCGGAAGGAGTCAAATCCGTATCCCCTCCCGAACCGCCTCCCGTACAATGGTCCCAGGTAACGCTTTTTTAATATCTATTTCCTCCCTGCTCTCTATCAAAACGTCAGCGGATATTTTTTTCTTGGCGAGGGCGCGCGTTATCATCCCTGAAAGTTTTATTTTTTCCTCAATGGAAATGGAACCGGGTATTATGACCATTATATCGTAATCGCTTGTTTCGGTATGGTCATTCCGCGCCCTGGACCCGAACAGTATTATCTCGTTATCAGGACTAAAGAAAGCGACGGTTTGCTTGATGTCGTTCAGGGTTTGATTGATCATGTAATGAATGTAATGCCATATTCCTGAAAGTAAAGCATATTTTTATTCATCGCGAAGCTTGTTATTTTCGATAAGGCCGGCCACTGCCCCCATGACGAGCACGCGGAGCGGTTCAACCGGCTGGCGATAGAGCATCTATAATATAAAACATAGAACTCATCAAAACCCTGGGCATATGCGCGGTAATTAATTCATCAATTAATTTGCCGGATCCCCTGATATTTTGTATTATTGACAGGATTGCCCCAAGGAGCCATGACCATGAATAAAACAAAAATTACTTTGATTTTCATTTTTATAGCCGCGTTGTCCTTCGCCCTATCTTGCAAAAAAACCGAGGAACAGGCCGACCCTGCCGGCCTGGCCCTGACCGCGCTGCTGCCCGGCGATGTCACCATCAACCACACGTCCCGGCCCTTCTACCTGGGCCTGACGCCCTTTCCCTATGATATTTCGGGCATGGATAAAATCGAATACGTGTATGAAAGGATCCGCACTGACGCGGACCTGATCTGCCATCACTTCGACAACGGCATACCGTGGGACCAGGCCCTGGCGAGCTACGATTACACGACCTATCCAACAAAAGTCACGGACGACTGGGCTTTCCGTAAAAGCCATATTCCGGCGGGGCACAAGCTCTATGTCGCCATTACTCCCATCAACAGCATGCGGAACGGCCTGGCGCCGCTATGGAACGATACCGGTGACAACCAACCCCTGACAACGCCGTGGAGCGGATACAGCTTCAATCATGCCGACGTAAAAACCGCCTATCTCAATTACTGCAGAAGCGTGATCAATTATTTCAATCCGGACTATATCGCCATCGGCGTGGAGGTGAATCTGGTGAAGCACCTGATCCCGGCCCAGTGGGCCGCCTACGTGGAGCTCCAGAGCGAGACCTATGCCACGCTGGAGAGTGAATACCCGGCCCTTCCCAAATTCGTCACCCTCACCGGGATCGACCTGGTCGAAGGCTATTCCAGCGCGAATCACACTGACCAGATGGCGGCACTGGCGGACATCACGCCCTTTACTGATTACTATGCCATATCGCTGCACCCCTTCTTCGCGGAGCAACCCGGCGCCGCGATCCCGGCGGACATGTTCGCTAAGATATTCTCCTCCACCCTTAACACGGACGCGAAGCCCGTCTGCATCACCGAGACGAGCTTCCCGGCGCAGCGTCTCACCATGACCGCCTACGACCCGGACATTACCCTTGCCGGCACCGCGGCGAAGCAGAAGGAGTACTTCACCCTCCTCCTGGACGAGGCGCACCGCCTCAACCTGGTCTTTGTGGTGAACTTTCTCGTGCGGGATTACGATACCCTGTGGCGCACGACCCTGGGTGCGCCGGAGGACATCAACAAGGCGTGGCGCGACACCGAATTTTACGACGAGTTCGGCTTCAGGCGCCCGGTCCTGGGCCTGTGGGAAGCGTACCTGGCACTGCCGGTGGTGCCCTGACGTAACTGCTCAACGGCCGTTCCCCCATCGCGCGGCAGGCTTCCCGGCAAAAAACTCTTGATTTTGCCGGCAATGTCTGCATGATGTATGATCATGACATCGTCACGACACGCAACATCCGGCGCGGCTGCGGCCGCCCTTCTCCTGCTTTCGTGCGGAGAGCTCCTCGCCAACGGCTACAACCGCATCAGTGAGCTCGCCGTCCCGGCCCTTTTCATACTCTTCGGCCTGGCCTACGGGGTGATCGCCCTTGTACCGGCCGCCCTGGTGAACCTTGTCGTGAAAAAAGCTGCGCGTGGATATTCACCTGGATTCATGCGCTCCTATAGCGGGTCCCTTATCGGCGGCGAGATCGGGACCGCCATGTCCTTTGCCATTCATAGAATGAGCGGTCCAGGGTGGAACAGTTATCATTACACCCTGTATCCATACCTGGTTCTCGGACTTTCTCTTGCGGCGGCCGCCCTCTTCTCCCTGATAAGGGCGAGGAAATAACAGGCGGATATAAGCCCATGCCATACATACAAATCACACAACAAGGAGACATGTCATGAAAAAATACTTACCTCTTTTCATCCTCATTGCCGCGTGCGTTGCCTTCACGGTGACCTGTAAAAAAGAAGAGGCCCCGAAAGAAGAGGGCCAGGCGCTCGAAGAAGCGGCAAAACCCGTGATCATATCGCCGGTTTCAGCAGCGCCTCAGCAGAAGGCGGTGACCTTCAACCATGCGGCGCACAAGAAAAGCGCCGCGGCCCTGGGAAAAAACTGCACAACCTGCCACCACAAGGGAAAGATAAACGAGAAATGCTCGAACAAGGGGTGCCACTTCGGCCCGGGGGCGGAAAAGCTCGTGCACAAAAAATGCTACGGCGAATGCCATCTCACGGCGGCAACGGCGCCGAAGCAGGCGCAGTGCGCGGCATGCCACAGACAGTAGGCCCATGGCACCGAGGCCGCCGACCGCCCGGCCGCCGTGACTTTTGAAATGACTTGACATTATCCCGATCGGAAACCAGGTTAAGACACGATGTTCAATTTACGCGGGATGCCCGGTTTGCGCCGCCGATGAAAAAGAAATATCACAAGGAAACCTTCGACAACATACCCGAGGAAAAACGGCTGCGCCTCATTGAAACCACCATCCGGGTGATGGGCAGGAAGGGCATTTCCAACGCCAAGATCGAGGACATCGCCCGGGAGATGGGCGTGTCCTACGGCTCGATCTACTCCTACTTCGCCACCAAGGAGGACCTGGCGCACACCATCATCACCATGGGCATCGAGATACAGCGGAAGACCTTCGCGCAGCCGGTCGAACACCGGGACACCTTCCCGCACATCGAGGCGGTCCTGGAGCGGTCCCTGAAGCTGGGCAGGGAACAGCCGGAGCTCATCTGCCTGTGGCACGAGATGAGCCTGCCGTACAACGCTCAATATGCGGAACACACGTCGGAGCTCTTCCGGCTGGGGGTCATCGAATGGAAGAGCATACTTAAAAAGGGGATCGCCGGGGGCGACATCCGCGCCGATATCGACATCGACGCGGCCGCCTTCATGCTGAACGCCATGGCATCCCAGCTGCTGCGCTACAACATGTCCGAATTCCAGAAGAAGAAGCATGACGTCCATTTTTCGCAAAGCCCTGAGGACCCGATCCCGGCCCTGATGGCGGAACTGAAAAAAATGCTCGCCTGACGGCGCCCGGCACCGTTATATCATTCTCTCAAATAGCCCCTGGCTTTGAACACTTTTACTTGATTTTATCAAAACATTGGTGCTATATTCACCATATCAGTGTTTCGCCTGATTTGCATCCTCCGGCCATTGCCGGTCTGCATAACGCCACCGGGCTGACCGTCAGATGCCGCAGAATACGGAGGTCATTATGGAATAAATTCTCTCATGCACGACGTTCGTTGTTTTGGATCAACGGCATTTTCGCGGTAGAGTTTCGCCGCTCAATTATTTTCCGACACAATCGAGAGGAGTAACCGCATGAACATCCATTCCTTTAAATTCAAAATAATGAGCTACATCACCCTTATTGTTTTCGGAGCCATACTTACTATTTCACTGACTTCGATATTGATTACCTATTTCACCATCATTGATGAAATCAACCAGAAAATGCCGCAGAGGCTCGAAGCAGTGTCCCTCGATATCACAGACAAACTGAACACTCATTCATCGATTGTCAGATCAATCGCGTCCCTCGGACAGAGCAATAAAAACATGACCTCCCGGGAATCATTTGTCAGATATTTCAAGAACCTGAACCTGGACAGCCCCCAGAGCTTCGGGTTCGGTATCTGGTTTGAACCCTACCGCTACAGTCCGGCAATCAGATACTTCGGACCCTACGTATACAAGGACGGGGAAAAAATTATATTTACGGATGAATATGAAAAACCGTCATATGATTTTCACAACCAGATGTGGTATAAAACGGGAACGGTCATCACGGAAAACCGGGTCGCGTGGTCGCGGCCTTTTTTCGATGACGCCACGGGTGTAACCATGATATCGGCGGTGTCCCCCTTCTTTGACGATCAAAACCGCCTTCTCGGCGTCGCCAGCGGTGATTATGACATAGTCATGATTCAGAACTTCATCAACGGCATCCATGACGAAAAAATTGGCATGAAGGCCTTCCTCATCGATTCCGACGGAATGTTTATCTCGTTCGAAGATAAAAAGCTTATCATGAAGAAAAAGATAACGGAGCACCCGGACCCGGGATTCTCCTCCCTCGGGGCCCGGATACTGGCCGATAAAAAGGGCACGGCGTCTCTCGACCTCAGCGGCGACACGAAAATGGTTTACTTCAACGAGATAGCGCAGACGGGTTGGATTCTCGTATTGACCGTTTCCAAAAGCAGGTTATTCGCGCCGATGACCAAGATCATTCTCGCCACGATTCTTATCTCGATTGCCGCGATCGGCATATGTTTTTTGGCCAGTATCTACATATCGGGGAAAATATCCAACCCGGTACGCCTGATGAGCGATTTCGCGGATAAAATCGCCGAAGGAGATTTCACCCAGAGGGTCTCCGTCGTCCAGAAAGACGAGATCGGCAATCTGGCCCGGGCGCTTAATTCATCGGCGGACAACCTGGAAGAACTGATTTCACGGGTAATCGACTCGGCCCGGAACCTGGGCCTCTCCGTTGAACAGATAACCAGGGGAAACATGAACCTGTCACACAGGACAACGCAACAGGCCTCGGCCCTTGAGGAAATCGCGTCAACCATTGAAGAAAACACCTCGACCGTGGAAAGAAACGCGGAAAATTCAAAAAAAGCCCGGGAGCTCACCCAGGAAGGGGCCCGCAAGTCGTCATTGGGAAGCAAGCAGGCGCTGATAGCGATACAATCGATAAATGAAATCAATGATTCGAGCAAAAAAATTTCCGAGATTATTTCGGTAATAAACGAGATAGCCTTTCAAACGAATCTGCTGGCCCTCAATGCCGCCGTTGAGGCGGCCCGGGCCGGAGAGCAGGGCAGAGGATTCGCCGTTGTCGCCGGAGAAGTAAGGAACCTGGCCCAGCGGTCGGGCGACGCGGCAAAACAGATCGAACAGTTGATAATAGAATCGGTGGAGACGGTCGAAAACGGAACCCGGCTGGTGGTCGAATCAAGCGAATTTCTCAAGGAAATTGCCGATACGGCGCAGTCATCCGCGAACATAATCTCCGAAATCGCTGCGGCCAGCGACGAGCAGAGGCTCGGCATGGAACAGATAAACAAGGCCGTCATTGAGCTTGAGAGCATGACTCAGCAAAACGCGGCCCTTGTCGAGGAAACCACATCAACGAGCGAAGGCATGGTCAATCAGGCCCAGGAAATGATCGCTTTGATGAGCAGGTTTAAAATCTCTTCGCGCCCCGGAAGCGTTTCCGTCCACGGGGCAACCGCTTCGGAAACAGGCAAGTGATGAAGCGCCCGTATCCCAACACAAAAACATAGGCGGCTAGTTCGACAGCCCCCATGACAATCGGAAGCAATCCCCGGCCCCGTCCTACATGCTGCGCCGGTACTGTCCGCCCACCTCGTAGAGCGCGTTCGTGATCTGCCCGATGCTGCAATAGCGCACGGTCTCCATGAGCTCCGCGAAGACGTTCTTCCCGGCGAGGGCCGCCTCCTGGAGACGCTTCAGCGCCGCGGGCGCCTCTTTTTCGTTCCGCCGGTGGAAGGCCGCGAGGCGCGCGAGCTGCGACCGTTTCTCCTCCTCCGTGGCCCGCGCCAGCTCGACCCTGGCCACCGCCTCTTCCGGCTTCGCCTCCGCGTCGATGAAGGTGTTCACCCCCACGATGGGAAGCTCCCCGGTGTGCTTCCGGTGCTCGTAGTAGATCGATTCCTCCTGGATCTGGCTCCGCTGGTATCCCTTTTCCATGGCCCCCAGCACGCCGCCCCGCTCGGTAATGCGGTCGAACTCGGCCAGCACCGCCTCCTCGACGAGGCGGGTCAGCTCCTCGACGATAAAGCTCCCCTGCTCCGGGTTCTCGCACCGGGCCAGGCCCCACTCGCGGTTGATGATCTGCTGGATGGCCAGCGCCCGCCGCACCGACTCGCGGCTCGGCGTGGTGATCGCCTCGTCGTAGGCGTTGGTGTGGAGGCTGTTGCAGTTGTCGTAGACCGCGCAGAGGGCCTGGAGGGTCGTGCGTATGTCGTTGAACTGTATCTCCTGGCTGTGCAGGGACCGCCCCGATGTCTGGATGTGGTACTTGAGCATCTGCGAGCGCGGCCCGGCCTTGTACTTCTCGCGCATGGCCACGGCCCAGATGCGCCGCGCCACCCGTCCGATGACCGTGTACTCCGGGTCCATGCCGTTGGAAAAGAAAAACGAAAGGTTGGGCGCGAAGCTGTCAATCGCCATGCCCCGGGACAGGTAGTATTCCACGTAGGTAAAGCCGTTGGCCAGGGTGAAGGCGAGCTGCGAGATGGGGTTGGCCCCGGCCTCGGCGATATGGTACCCGGAGATCGACACCGAGTAGAGGTTCCGCACGTTGTTCTCTATGAAAAACTGCTGTATGTCCCCCATCATCTTCAGTGCGAAGTCGATGGAAAAGATGCAGGTGTTCTGACCCTGGTCCTCCTTGAGGATGTCCGCCTGGACCGTCCCCCGGACGGATGAAAGCACGTCCGCGCGGATCCTCTCCTTCTCCTCCCTGTTAGGCCTGCGCCCGTGCCGCGCCTCGAACCGGTCCTCTTGCTGGTCGATGGCGGTGTCCAGGAACATGGCCAGCATGATGGGAGCGGGCCCGTTGATAGTCATGGACACCGAGGTGTTGGGCGAGCATAGGTCGAAGCCGCCGTAGAGCACCTTCACGTCGTCGAGGGTGCACACGCTCACGCCCGAGGTCCCGACCTTGCCGTACACGTCGGGCTGCGGGTCCGGGTCCCGCCCGTAGAGCGTGACCGAGTCAAAGGCCGTGCTCAGGCGCTTCGCTTCGAAGGACGCCGAGAGGAGCCTGAACCGGGCGTTGGTACGGGCCGGGTCGCCCTCGCCGGCGAACATCCTGGTCGGGTCCTCGTCCACGCGCTTGAGGGGGAACACGCCCGCGGTGTAGGGGAAATGCCCGGGGACGTTCTCCTCGCGCATCCACCGGTACACCTCGCCCGGGTCGGTGAAGCGAGGCAATGAGATTTTCGGTATCTTCTTGCGCGACAGCGATTCATAGTAAAGGGGCGTCCGTATCTCTTTGTCGCGGACGATGTAGACGAGCTCGTCCCTCCCGTAGTCCTCCCTGATCGTGTCCCACTGGTACAGGAGGTAGGTCGTCTCGCTTTCGATCTTCTTCTCAAGGACGGCGGCCTCTTCCGTGAGCCGGTCCACGGCCCCGGCCGCGTCTTTCCGCTCGCCGAGGCGCGCCGCCGCCTCGCGCAGGTGCCAGAGGTTGCGCACGATGTCCGCCTGCTCCCCCGTGCGCCGGTGATAGTCCCGCACGGTCTCGGCAATTTCAGCGAGATAGCGCGTCCGCCGGGGAGGTATGATGATGGTCTTGGACGATGACGCCTTCACCCCCGTCCGGGGGATTGAGGACACGAAGCGGTTTTTCCGCTTCGCGTTCACCGCGTCCAGGATGTGGTGGTACAACGCCGTGACCCCGTCGTCGTTGAAGCGCGAGGCTATGGTGCCGAAGACCGGCATTTCCTCGATCGAGCTTTCGAAGGCCTTCCGGTTCCGCTGCACCTGCTTGCGCACGTCGCGGAGGGCGTCGTCGGCCCCCTCCTTCTCGAACTTGTTCACGGCGACGGCGTCGGCGTAGTCGAGCATGGTTATCTTTTCCAGCTGAGACGCGGCTCCGTACTCGCTGGTCATCACGTACACCGAGCAGTCGGCGATATCGGTGAGGCCGGCGCTCCCCTGCCCCACGCCGGCGGTCTCCGCAATGGCCAGGTCGAAGCCGGCCGCCTTCACCACGGCCAGGGCGTCCGACAGGGCCGCGGAGAAATCGGTGTTACGGTGGTTCGCCGCGAAGGAGCGCATGTACGTGCGCCGGCCGGTAATGGCGTTCATGCGGATCCGGTCGCCCAGGAGGGCGCCGCCGCTCCGGCGCTTGGCCGGGTCGCTGCAGAGGACCGCGATGTGGATGTCGTCGAAATCGCGGAGCAGGCGCATGACTATCTCGTCGATGAGCGACGACTTGCCGGCGCCGCCCGTGCCGGTGATGCCGATGACGGCCATGTCGCTGCCGGCCGCCCTCTCCCTGACCCGCTCCATCAGCCGGGCGTATGCGCCGGCATCGCGCGGGGCCGCGCCTTCCGTCATGGTTATGAGGCGGGCAATGGTCTGTTTCTGTTCCGGCGCGAGGCCGCTGACGTCGGCATCAGCGGCGTCGGGGACAGGAAAATCGATGCGGCCCATCAGGTGGTTGATGATGCCCTGGAGGCCCCACCGGGTCCCGTGCTCCGGAGTGTAGATCTTCGCGACCCCGTATTCCTCGAGCTCCCGCGCCTCTTCGGGGACGATCACGCCGCCGCCCCCGCCGAATACCCGGATGTGAGGCGCGCCGCGCTCTTTCAGCAGGTCGATCATGTACTTGAAGAATTCCATGTGGCCGCCCTGGTAGCACGACACGGCTATTCCCTGGACGTCCTCCTCTATGGCGGCGCTCACGATCTCGTCAACCGAGCGGTTGTGGCCCAGGTGCACCACCTCGGCGCCGGATTCCTGGAGGATGCGCCTGAAAATATTTATGGACACGTCATGGCCGTCGAAGAGGGAGGTGGCGGTCACCACCCGGATCCGGTTTTTCGGAGCGTATATTCCGGGCTCCAGTGATGATGCCCCAGCCGGGCTTTTCAGTGTTTCGGTTGATGTCGCCTGTTTCATGGCCAGTCCGCTCCCTGTGTGTTTCGACGCCCCCCGTCCCCCTCAGGGGGCGCGTGAGAACAATCGTATCGTAATTACCCGGATTACATGTTCCCTGTAACTAAATCAATATCCTGCATAATAAGACGTTCTCACGTCAACTTTATAATAACCACACTTTTTATCACTTCATTCATGCCCCCTCCGGGGGACAGGGGGGGTATTCAAGGGGTCTGCTGGTTATTATAAGCGATTTCAAAACGTCTATTTCTTTTCCTTCATTTTATAAATCCCCAGGATAAAATCGGTCTGGAGCCGAATATAATCATCGATGCCGTACTTGCGTCCGAAAAACCATCGCCGGAAGGTCCACATGTGGCCCAGCACGGTTATGTTGTGGGCCGCAACCTCCACGGCGCTGTCGTCGAGATGGGCCAGGTCGCCGGACGAGATAAGGACCTTTATCAGGGTGATGAAAATGCCGGTGATGCGGACCTCGTTCTCGAGCACCTTCTTGCGCCACTGCCGCGGGAGCGACTGGGTCTCCTGGTAAATAAGGAGTATGTGGTCGCTCATGCGGTCGCACACCAGGAAGTATTCCCGGATGGCCCCGGCAAGCACGTTTTTTACCTTCGTTGCCCTGGCCATGGCCTCGATCACCCCCCGCTCGACCTCGGCATGGATCGCGTCGCAGACCAGGTAGAGAATGTCCTCTTTGGAGGCCACGTATTCGTACATCGAGCCGATGGGCATCTTCGCGGCCGACGCGATCTGCCGCGTCGTGGTCTTATGGAAGCCCTTTTCCACGAAAAGCCGGACCGCGGCATCGATGATCTGGCGCCGCCTCTTTTCCACCAGCTCCTGGTTTTTTATCTGCGTGGGAACATTTCTTGATTTTTCTTTCTTTTTCATGCAAGCCTTTTTGTTGGTTTTTGTCCAAAAAAAGCGCCCGGGACCGGCCATGCGGCAATGGAACACCGGCCGCCCGACCCCACCTTCAATATAGTTCCGAACGAGCGCTCGGTCAACATTATCTCGAGTATTTTTTCCTGTCAAGCCTGTTTTGAGCATTGGTGTCGCCGAAATACCGTTCCATGGCGCTCCGTATCTTCCGGTGCGCCTCCCGCTCGATCTTTCGGACATGGTAAGCGGACATGCCGCTCTCACGCGCCAGGGAAGCTGCCGGCCTGCCGTCTATGCACCGGGCCGCGACCACGGCCCTCCTGTTCTCGGGAAAGCCGCTGATGACGTCGCTCAGGGTCGACAACACCTCGCCGCGCAGGCACATGTTCTCGATGTCCTCGTAAAACTGCCGGTCCAGCACCGCCTCCTCCACCTGGATGCTCCGGAGCTTTTCCTCCTCGCACCTCTTCCTCCGGATGAAGTCTATGGCGGCGTTTTTCGCCGCGGTGAAGAAGAAGTTCAGGGTCTGCGGCGACTCCGGATCAAGATCGATCCGCTTCTCGTAGACCCGGAGAAACACATCCTGGCATATCTCCTCAGATACATGCAGGTCATGCACGATACGCCTGAGAAACCTGATGACGGCCGCGGCATAAAGCCGGTAATTGACCGAAAAAACCTCGTCGAAATCGGCACTGTTTGTTTTCGCATTCACGATAAGCCCTCCATAGCGATATTACTATTTCATCCGCATCCCCATGCCCGGGGAGGGCGCACCTCCTTCAGGCGGGACGCGGGAAAGTCTCCATGAATACTACTGCAATCGCCTAACATCGCAAGATGAGCCGAACAAATGACACCGTCGGGGCCATGAACGACACTCTGCCCCGCACGAAAAAGAAGGCTTTCGCGGATGAAATATTATTTGACAAAGGTGTCAAAAAAATTGACTGAAAAATGATCTGACACATTCCAGCGGGGAGCGCCATGCCATTATCAGACCAGGAAATAAAGCAGCTGCGGGGCCTCACGGAACAGGAAGTCCGCGAGCGGATACAACGCGACGGCTACAACGAGCTGCCTTCGGCGAAGAAGCGCGGCATCATCAGGATCGTCCTGGGGATTTTCACGGAGCCGATGTTCATCCTCCTCGTCGCCTGCGGCGTCATCTACCTCGTCCTCGGGGACCTGGAGGAGGCCATCATGCTCCTCGGCTTCGTCTTCGTCATCATGGGGATCACCATCTACCAGGAAAACAAGACCGAAAACGCCCTGGAGGCGCTGAAGGACCTGTCGAGCCCCCGCGCCCTGGTCATTCGTGACGGCGCCGAGCAGCGGATCGCCGGCAGGGACGTGGTCCTCGACGACCTGATCATCTTGCGGGAAGGTGACCGCGTGCCGGCCGACGCCATCCTCCTCTGGAGCATGAACCTGACCGCCGACGAGTCGCTCCTGACCGGCGAGTCCGTCGCGGTGCGGAAGGCCGCCTCCGAGGACCGGGACCGGGCGGTGTCCCGGCCCGGCGGCGACGACCTCCCCTTCGTCTATTCCGGCACGCTGGTGGTGGGAGGACAGGGCATAGCCCGCGTCATCGGCACCGGGCTGAAAACGGAACTGGGCAAGATCGGCAAGGCCCTCCATGGCATTGAAGAGGAGAAAACAATTCTGCAGAAGGAAACCGGGAGGCTGGTCAAAACCGTTTTTATTTTCGCCGCAATCCTCTGCTGCGTCCTCATTCTCGTTTACGGTTTCACCCGGGGAGACTGGCTCAACGGCGTCCTTTCCGGAATCACCCTGGCCATGGCCATGATCCCGGAGGAATTTCCCGTGGTCCTCACCATATTCCTGGCCCTGGGCGCGTGGCGCATTTCCAAGAAGCAGGTGCTGACCCGGAGGGTCGCCGCGGTGGAGACCCTGGGGGCGGCCACGGTGCTCTGCGTGGACAAGACCGGGACCCTGACGCAGAACAGGATGACCATCAAGAAGCTCCACTGCGGCGGGGAGTTCTTCGACATCCCCGACTGCGGGACCGCGGCGCTGCCGGAGAAATTCCACGTCCTGGTCGAGCACGGGATCCTTGCCAGCAAGAAGGACCCCTTCGACCCCATGGAACGCGCCCTGGTGGAGCTGGGCAACAAGACCCTCTTCGACACCGAGCACCTGCACGCAGGCTGGTCGATCCTCGAGGAGTACCCCCTCTCGAAGGAGCTCCTTTCCATTTCACACGTGTACCGCTCGCCCGGTCCCGGGAACTACGTCATATCCGCCAAGGGAGCGCCGGAAGCCATCGCGGACCTCTGCCACGTGGACCGGGGCGCGCTGGAGGAAATACGGCGGAATGTCACCGCCATGGCCGAGCACGGCCTGAGGGTCCTGGGAGTCGCCAAGGCCATCTCCGCGGCATCGGAGCTTCCCCGGAACCAGCACGATTTCGATTTCGAGTTCATCGGCCTCATCGGCCTGGCGGACCCGGTCCGGGAGACCGTCCCGGCCGCCATCGCCGAATGCCACGGCGCCGGCATCCGCGTGGTGATGATCACCGGCGACTACCCGGTGACGGCGCGGAACATCGCGGCGCAGATCGGCCTCGCGAACAGGGACACGGTCGTCAAGGGACCGGAGCTTGAAGCGATGTCCGCCGAAGAGCTCCGGGAGCGGATCCAGTCCGCCGACATCTTCGCCCGGGTCGTGCCGGAGCAGAAGCTCCTCATCGTCAACGCTTTGAAGGACAACGGCGAGGTCGTCGCCATGACCGGCGACGGCGTCAATGACGCGCCGGCCCTCAAGGCGGCCCACATCGGCGTGGCCATGGGCGAGCGCGGCACCGACGTGGCGCGGGAATCGTCGGACATCGTTCTCTTAAAAGATGATTTCACTTCCATCGTGGCGGCGGTACGCCTCGGAAGGAGGATATTCGACAACCTGAAAAAAGCCATGGCCTACATCATCGGCGTGCATGTGCCCATCGCGGGCCTGTCGCTCCTGCCGGTGATACTCCAGTGGCCGGCCATCCTCTATCCCGTGCACATCGTCTTTCTCGAGCTGATCATAGACCCGGCCTGCTCCATCGTATTCGAGCAGGAGAACGAGGAAGACAACATCATGAGCAGGCCGCCCCGAAAACCGGACGAGCCCCTCTTCGGCAAACGGCTCCTCGTCCTGAGCCTCCTGCAGGGCGTGTTCTCACTCGCGGCCATCACCATCCTGTACAAGCTGGCCCTCCACCTGGGCCAGAGCGAGGCGGAGGCGCGCACCCTGGCCTTCATGGCCCTCATCGTGTCGAACCTGACCATGATCATGGCAAACCGCTCCTGGTCGAAGATCATCATTTCCTCCCTGCTGGTCCCCAACAGGGCCCTGGCATGGGTCGTGGCGGGAGCCACCACCTTCCTGGGCATCGTCATCTATGTCCCGTTTCTCCGGGACATCTTTCACTTCGCTCCGCTCCATCCGTTAGACATAGCCATCGCCCTGGGGAGCGGCATTGTGAGCATCGCGTGGTTCGAGGCGGTGAAGTACATCGCCTTCAGGAAACACGTGGAACTGCTGAAGGACTGACCGGCCCCCGGCGGAACGCTTTTCAGCATCAAGTAGTTCACCGGAATGTTTTTTTAAGATTAAAAACAGCCGCTTCATACCGACCGCCGGGCCGTACCGGAAGCAGAGGGTGATTTGGCCCGCGCAATTTTCCGATGGCAGTGAAAGGCGCCGGCCCGAAACCCTCTCCCCGAGGCAGAAGAGGTGATGAAAAATCAAAGCCATTGTCGTCTGCAGGACGGGAACAGCGGCGGCATTATTCCAGCGAGGGACTGCCACTCTTGCCGTTGCCGCCGGAAAACCATATATCGAACACCGCCCCGTTGTCGTTGCGGCACTCCATTGATCCGCCCAGCTGTTTGACCAACAGCGAAACCAAGCGCAGCCCGAAGGATTTCACCGTATTGACGTCAAAATTTCGCGGAAGACCGATGCCGTTGTCGCATACCGTAAGATGATAGAACATATTGTCGTCGACCGTCATCGTTATCGTTATTTCTCCTTCCCTGCCGGCAGGAAAGGCATATTTTAGCGCATTGGTAAGCAGTTCGTTCGCTATCTGCCCGATCGGAACCGCCATGGATATATGGACCGGCCTTTCCGTCACCCGCAGTATAATGCTGGTTCCACTGCAAAAAACATGGTATGCGCGGGACAGCGATTCAACGAGACTCTTCATATATTCGTTGAAATTGACCCGGGAAAGGCTCTTTGAAGAATAGAGGAGTTCGTGGACCAGCGCCATGGAGCGGATGCGGTTTTGCAGTTCCCTGGAGATGGCGATGATTTCATCATGGGTCAGCGACGCTATGCTTTCATTCAAATGGAGGTTTATCATACTGTTGATAATCTGCATGTTGTTCTTCACCCGGTGGTGAATTTCCTTCAATAACGCGTCCTTATCCTCAGATGCCCTGAGCAGTTTTTCTTCGGCTTTCTTTCTTTCGGTAATATCGCGGAGAATCATGCTGGTCATTGATTTTCCCTTGTGGTCCCTGAACACCACCGAAGAAATCTCGCAGGGGAATTTCGATCCGTCGCCGCGCAGGCCGGTAAGCTCCCCGAAAAACCTGCCGGTCCTTTCCCGCTCTTCAAGCGCCGGCCCCAGCCGGGGATCGGAGGCGTCAATAAGGCCTGACCTCCCGGCCCTGCGTATATCCTCTTCGTTCCTCCCGAAAATAAGGCAAGCCGATGGATTGGCCTTCAATATGCTCCCGTTCGGCTCCGTCAGCAGCACTCCATCCATGCTGTTTTCAAATAGAGAACGGTAGCGTTCCTCGCTGTCGCGCAGGGCGTCCTCCGTCTTTTTCCGGACGCCTATTTCAGCCTCGAGGTCCCTGTTGGCCTGTTCGAGTTCCAGCATTTTATGTTCCAGCTTGCGGATCAAGGCCTCATTGTACTCCCTGAGCACGATCCCTTCTTCCGCGGGCGGCCGCGGAGCGGCCGGCAATGCCCCGCCTTCCCTCGCGGCGAGAACGGCGGTGAGGCGTTCCAGGAATACATCAGGTTCAACAGGTTTTACAATGAAGGCGTCAGCACCCATATCAATGGCCAAGTCTTCATCACGCGAATCGGTATAGGTCGCAGTGTAAAAAATGAAGGGAATATCTTTCAGGGCCCCGTCCTTTTTGATTGTACGGCAAAAAGTGAAGCCGTCCATTTCCGGCATTAAAATATCGGAGATAATCATGTCCGGTGCGTCCGCGCGGAACCGGGAAAGGGCCTCCGCGCCGTTGGACGCTTCATCCACTTCGTATCCCCGCCCCTCCAGGAGCGACCTCAGCAGGTAGAGATTATCGTCATTATCGTCGACGACCAGAATACGCTTCATGGGACGATCCTCTTTGGCATTTCAAAAAAACCTCCGGCATCGACGGACGGATGATAATGTCCCCCGGGTCATTTCGCCAGGCGTATCCGCTCCACGATGCTTTCAACGGAATTGTCTACGTTGAAATAGTTTAGGTACCCGAGAGAGCGGAGATAAAAATCGACCTGCGACGACGGATTACAGAGGTATAACGTATAGCCTTTGTCTTTCATGAAATCATTCAGGTTGATGAGAAGATTCAACCCGATATTGTTGATATATTTCACGTTTTTGAGATAGAAAACGACGTTATTTTTGGCGACGCGTTCATTGATGATCTTTTTAATATAGGTGTCATACTTGGGGGCGGTGTATTCGTCAAGATCATTGCTGAAATAGAGTATGGTGGCGCAGTTTTCCACTTCCGTGATCTCTGAAACAAACGTCATCCCCACCCGCCTGACGTTTTCTTGCATAAACCTGGCCTGTGTTTTGGCTATCGCGGAAGTGACTATATCGAGCAGATTTTTCAGATCAATGGGCTTGAGGAGAAAATCGAAGGCGTCCTCCTTCATCGCCTCGACGATCGTCTTTGATTCAGCGGCCCCGCTGATGAGCACGACGTGGATATCTTTATTGATGGACTTGATGGACTTGAGCAGTTCGATGCCGTTCATGACCGGCATCTTGTAATCCGAAAGGACCAGGATCGGTTTGTGCTGCGTAAAGAGTTTTATGGCGTCCTTGCCGTTATGGGCGATTATGACCTGGTAGCCTTTGGCGGATAAAAATCCGCTGACCTCCCCGCAAATGTCAGGTTCGTCGTCCACCACCAGTATCAGTCTCTCATTCATATATTCCTCCGTCACGTATCATGCGTGTCCGCTTCGGCCGCCCGCGGCCGGCAGGGTTATCGTAAAGGTCGTCCCCGATGCGTCTGACGCAACATCAATGGACCCGTGATGCGCCTTGATAATTCCGTAGCTTATCGACAGCCCCAGGCCGGTCCCCTTCCCCACTTCCTTGGTCGTGAAAAAAGGCTCGAAGATGCGGTCCCGGATGTCATCCGGTATGCCCGGGCCGCTGTCGCTGAATTTGATCACCACGGCGTTGGCGCGCCCGTCAAGGAATGATCTTACCACTACGGTATTCTCCTGTAAAGGATTTTTCACGCTTTCAATGGCGTCCTTGGCGTTTACGATCAAGTTGATGAACACCTGCTCGAGCTTGTGCAGGTCTCCATTGACCCGGGGCACCGTATCGTCAAGATCGAGGACCGCGTTGATGTTGTGGAGCCTCAATTGTTCACCCAGCATGTCAAAGGCGACCCTGACCGGCATATTGGGGTCGATGACGGCGAAGTCATAGTCGCTTTTCCTCCCAAACTCCCTCAGGTGGTTTATTATATGGGCCGCGCGGTCCACCTGGGCGACGATTTTTTCCGTGCGCTCGCGGATGAACTCTGCGGTAGCGTATTTCTCATTGATGCCGTCCAGCATGAACTGGGAGGCCATTTTTATGATGTTGAGCGGCTGGTTCAGCTCGTGGGCCACGCCGGTGGCCATCTCCCCTACCGTGGCCATCTTACTCGATTGGAGGAGCTGCTGCTCCACCATCCTGCGGTCCGTGATGTCTTTTCCGTGAACAAGGAAGCCGCGCAGCATGCCGCCGTCCCCGATGATCGGATTGATGGTTATACCGAGAAGGCCCTTTCTCCCTTTTTTATCGGTGAACGTTATGTCAAGAAGATTGACCGGCTCCCTATTGATGATGCAGGTGGATATGCCGGTGTATATCCCGGGCCAATCCCAGTTGATGTCGAACCCGTTGATATTTTTCCCCAGTGCTTCAGGGGCCGTAATCCCGAAGACTCTCTCCGCCTCGTTGTTCCAGTGGGTTATTGTGTCGTTCGTCGAGACGCCTATCAGGATTGACGTGATGGAGTTAAGAATATACTTGTTTTCCGTGTAGGCGTAATTGATCTCTTCGATGAACCGCTTCTGTTCGGTGATGTCCCGGGCCACGCCGAGGATGGCGACGGGCGCGCCTTCATGATACAGGAGCGACGTCGAGGCTTCGATGGACCGGCAACTTCCCGATTTGGTTTTTACAGAATACTCAACAACCCGGTCCTGGCCGCCCGTTTCGACCATGCTTTTGATCTGACCCGCGGCCTTTTCCAGATCGTCTCCCGCGACCAGATCGGCGATAGTGAGGGCGGGAATGTCGCTTCGTTCATACCCCAGGAGGGACAGAGCGGCGTCATTGGCGTCTATAAAGCGGCCCTCCAGGTCGTGCAGGTAGACGAGGTTTAACGAGCAGTCGAAAATGGCGCGGTACCGCAGTTCGCTTTCACGGAGGGCTTCTTCCGTTTTCTTCCGCTCGGTGATGTCAAGGCCCGACCCCACAAGGTATTCGGCGCCGTTTATCGAAACCCGCCGCCCGGTGATGAAGTAATCGCGCAGATCGCCGCCGGAGCTGGCCTGCCGCAACCGGGCCTCAAAGTTGACGTACCCCTTGGAAAAGCCTTCCTCCAGCATGCGGCTGAATATATCGCGGTTTTTCTCATCCATCACATCCAGCACGTTGACGCCGACCATCTGGTCTACCGAAAACCCGTATAGTTCTTCCAATTTACGGTTCCATCTCACAAACTGTCCGTCCCGGTTTATGGCGTAAAATACCGTCGGCAGGCTGTTGAGAACGGCGTCGATGAAATCCCTTTGTTCCTGGAGGGCCTGCCGCGTTTTTTCAGTTTCAGTGATATCGCGGATGACGCCGCGTATCACCTTCCCGTCGTCCACGGGATTGCGTTCCAGGTTCGCCGTTATAAGGCAGTGGATGACACTGCCGTCCTTTCGTCGGAGTCGCGTGGAAAAATCCTTGATAAAACCGCTTTTCTTTATCTCCACCAGAAACCTGTCCGGGTCGTCACCGGCGACGAAAACATCCCTCGGGCTTATTGAAAAAACCTCTTCACGGGAATAGCCCAACATCTTCTCCAGCGCGGGATTGAAATCGATGATCTTGCCGGCCATATCATGCATGTACACCGCGTCCCTCATCGTTTCAAACAGGGTGCGGTACCGCAACTCGCTGTCCTTCAGCTTCCGGTCGAACGAATGCTTGTACAGGGCGATTTCAATGTTCGTCACCAGTTCCAATTCGCTGAAGGGCTTAATTAAATACCCGTACGACTCCGTCATCTTGGCCCGCTCCACGGTTTCGCGGTCGGCAAAGGCGGTCAGGTAAATAACCGGGATCCGGTAACGCTCGTTCACGATGTTCGCCAGACCGATGCCGTCGATTTTTCCTTTAATGTTAATGTCCATGAGAACGATGTCCGGCTTCCCCCGCTCTATCAAGTCAAGAGCGTCCCCCCCCTCCGCGGCAGAACCGGCGATATGGTACCCGCGGCCGGTCAGAACGTCACGGATCATCTCAGCAGTTACCAGCTCGTCCTCGACGATAAAAACTTTCACGTCCTTCATGTCTCTTCGTTGCCCCCTTCCATCGGCCCGCATCCGGCCGCTTCATTTCCCGTCTCCGTCGTGAACCCAAACCCCGTTTTCAGAAGGGAAACGCAGGCGTCGACGATACCGGGATCGAACAATTTTCCGCGGCTGGCGCCCAGTTCCGCGACGGCGGCATCGATGCCCAGCGCCGGCCGGTAGGGACGGTGCGACGCGATGGCTTCCACGGCGTCCGCCACGGCGATGATGCGGGCCTCCGTCAATATGTCATCGCCCTTCAGCCCCCGGGGATAGCCTGAGCCGTCGATCCTTTCATGGTGCTGGTACACGGTCTCCGCTATCGGCCACGGGAAGTCTATGTTCTTCAGTATGTCGTATCCGGCGCGGGCATGCGTTTTTATCAGCTCGAGTTCCAGGGCCGTCAGGCGCGTCGGTTTCACCAGGAGCTCTGCCGGCACGCCAAGCTTCCCGATGTCGTGGATCGAGGCGGCTATCCTGATCCCGTCGATCGTGTCGCCGGGCAGGTCCAGGCGGCGCGCCATGGCCGCGGCAAGCTCCGCCACGCGGCGCTGGTGGCCGGCCGTGTAAGGGTCCCTGGTTTCGACCGCGACGGCCATGGCCGCGGCGATGCCGATGACGGTCGCCCTGAGCTTCTCGTTGCTCTCCCTGAGGCGTGCCTCGCTTTCCCGAACGGCCCGGTCCGCGCGGTGCTTATGGATCGCAATCTCGATATTGCTGTACAGTTCGCGGTCCTCGAAGGGTTTGAGCAGATACCCGTAGGAAAGGCTGTCCCGCGCCCGCGATACCACGTCGTTATCGGAATATGCGGTAAGGAAAATCACGGGAATGTCGAAGTCGGCGGCCAGACGCCGGGCTACCTCGATGCCGTCCGTCCCGCCCCTGATCCTGATATCGACAAGGGAGAGGTCGGGCGGGTCCTCCCGGACCAGGGCGAAGGCCTCGTCGGCCGTCGTTGCGACCCCCGTCACGGCATAACCGGCCCTGCCCAGGCTTTCCCGGATGCTCTCCGCGGTTATCAGTTCGTCCTCGATAACAAGGATTTTACTTCCCCTCATCAGGCGCGCAACCTCCTTCCATCGGGAATGTTACAATGAATTCCGCGCCGGCGCCGCTCACCACTTCAAACCTGCCGTCGATCTGCCTGGCCAGTATGTTGACGAGCCTGAGCCCCAGCGATCCGGATGATCCGGCATCGAACGCCGCGGGAAGGCCGACCCCGTCGTCCTTGACGGAAATGCGGCAGAAGCCCCCGCCGGCGTCTTCCATGGATACGGTTATAAAACCCCTTCTGCCGTCCGGAAATCCGTGTTCCAGCGCGTTAGATATCAGCTCGTTCAGCATGAGACCGCAGGGGACGGCCATATCGACGCCCATGGTCAGCGGGCCGACATCAAGCCGGAGGCCGACACGGTCTTGGTCCACGTTGAACGACTGGAAAACGGACGTGGCAAGGATCGTGACGTATTCTCGGAAATTAATCCGCGCGAAATCTTCCGACTGATACAGCCGTTCATGGACAAAGGCCATGGATTTTATCCGGTTCTGCATCGCGTCGAGGGCCGCGCGGACGTTGGCACCCTTCTCCAGATAGTTTGCCTGGAGGCCTATCAGGCTTGAAATGACCTGCATGTTGTTCTTCACCCGGTGGTGCACCTCCTTCAGCAAGACCTCTTTTTTCCGGAGGGACGCCGCCATCTTCTCTTCGGCGATCTTCCGCTCCGTGATTTCGGTGTGCGCCACGACCACCCTGACGGGGCCGGAGCCGGGAAAGCGGGTGACTTTCCCGACAAACCATCGCTGTTCCGACGCCGAGTGGCACGGGTATTCCTGTTCATATGTCTTCATGTCGCCCTTCATGACCGCCCTGATCCCGGCCGCGAACTCGGCGGCCCCCGCGGACCAGTCACCCCGCGCCGCGTCGCACACGGCCAGATAGTTTATCCCCTCGAACACGTCCGTCGGGTCCCGCATGTTTTCGAAGGCGAACGTCCGCCAGGCGCTGTTTACCGAGACGATCTCGCCGTCCCCGTCAAGGATCGCGATGCTCGAATCAAGGGCGTTTACCGTCCCCAGCGCGAACCGCTCCGATTCGCGCACCGCCTGTTCAGCCCGCTTGCGTTCCGTTATGTCCTGCTTGATCGCAATGAAGTTCCTGATGACGCCGTCGGCGCCGGCGAAGGGCGCGATCGTCATCTCCTCGTCGTAGAGCGCCCCGCCCTTACGGCGGTTGACCAGCTCGCCGTGCCACACGCGGCCGGCGAGGATGGTGTCCCACATAGCGCGGTAAAACGCTTCGTCCTGGCGTCCGGACTTCAGCAGGTCGCGCGGGTTTTTGCCCGCGGCCTCCTCAGGGCCGTACCCGGTCAGTTCGGTGAAGGCCCGGTTCGTCCACCCGATGGCGCCCGTTTGGTCCGTGATCAGGACGGCGTTGGCGGCGTTTTCCAGGGCCTCGCCGCGGAGCCGGAGCCCTTCCTCCGCCTTTTTGAGTTCCGTCATGTCGAAGAGGACGCCTACGACCCCCTCCGTCACGCCGGTTTCGTCGCTGAAGGCGGACAGGTGGTGCATGACCGGACGGTCGGTGCCGTCGGCGAACCGCACCGGTCCCTCGTAGATGCACCTGGTCTGGCCGGCGATGATTTCCCGGAACCTGGCGCCGAAGAGCCCGGCCCTTTCCCGCGGCCACAGATCATGGGCGGTTTTCCCGACCAGTTCGCTCAGGGGAAGGCCCGTCATATCCTCGAAGGCGGTGTTGCATCCGGTGAGCCGCCCCTCCCGGTCCGTGAAGAACACCGGCGCGTTGATGGCGTCAATGACCGTGTACAAAAACCGGAGCCGGAAACGCGCGGCGTCCTCGGCCTTGCGGCGTTCGGTCACGTCAATGCCTACGCCGTTGATTTCGACCGGTTCCCCGTCCGCCCGGCGCGCGTTGAAGGAGTCCCACCGGACGATCCTCGTCGATCCGTCGCGGACCGCAAGGACCATTTCATGATTGTGCACATCCCCATTCCCGAAACATTCGAACAGGGCGGCCACCTGGGCCCGCAGGTCGCCGGGATAGAACAGGTCCCACCAGTTGCGGCCGATGATCTCGTCCGCGGCATAACCGGTCACGTGCTTCACGTAGGAGTTGACGAACAGCGTGGTGCCGTCGACCCCCAGCCTGCAGATGATGCAGGGGGCCGAATCGATCAGGAGGCGGTATTTCTCTTCGCTCTCCCGAAGCTCCTGACGGACGATCTTCTCGTCCTCAAGGATGCTGAGAAGCGCAAGGCGGGCGCGGTCATGGGTTTCAGCCATCCTCTTCAATTCCCCTTTCATCCGATCCAGATATTCATTGTTCTTCTGAAATTCTTCCTCCATCCGCCTGCGCCCGGTGACGTCCATGACGAAAGCGACGCCGCGGGTGCGCGCCCGGTCCAGCATGGCGCCCGTCAAAATCACCCGTATCCGCGCCCCGTCTTTGCGGACATACTCTTTCTCGTAGGGCGCCCTGGTGACCCCGGCGGCCATTAGTTCCGCCACCGCGGCGTTTTCGATAGGGCCGTATTCAGGCGGCGTCAGCGCGTACCCGTTGACCCGGCCTGCCGTAAGATCGTCCCGCGTGTAGCCGACCATGGCGAGAAACGCATCGTTCGCCTCCGTGATCCGGCCGTCGATGTCCCAAAAAATGACGCCCACCAGGCCTGATTCGAAGACCAGCCGCAGGAGCCGTTCCCCGTCCGCGCCGGCCGCTTTATTCGGAACGCGGCCCGGCTTTTCCCTGTTGCCCGACTTTTTCCTATCCGGCATCCCGTCCTCCCGCCTTATGAGTCGCCGTATTTGGCCGGCAGGCCGGCCTTTCTTAGAAGATCGTTGACTTCCTTTTTCAGCTCAATGACACGGTCCTCGCGGTCCAGCGTGGCGGCATACCATTGCTGGAGCTCTTTCAGCTTCCCCTTCAATTCTTCCTCGGTCTGCTTGCGCGCCCCGATTTCGGCTTCAAGCTCCCTGTTCGTCTTTTCAAGCAGGAGCATCTTATGCTCCAGCTTTCGTATCAAGGCCTCATTGTACTCCTTGAGTATTACCTCGTCTTCCACTTGATGTTGTTGCGGCGGAATCAACTTCCCGTTTTTGGCTGTCTTGAGAATTGCTTCCACCCGACTTAGAAAAACCTCCGGCTCCGTCGGTTTTACGATGAACGCATCGGCCCCCATGGCGAGGGCGAGTTTCTCGTCCCTGGCGTCGGTATACGTTGCCGTGTAGAACAGAAAGGGGACCTGCTTCAGCGTTTCGTCCTTTTTCAGGATGGTGCAGAACGTGAAGCCGTCCATTTCCGGCATGAGGATGTCGGAAATGATCATGTCCGGCACGAGCGCCTTCGCCCTGGCAAGCGCTTCGCCGCCGTTTCGCGCCTCTTCCACATCGTACCCGTGGCCCTCGAGGAGCGCCCGCAGGAGATACCGGTTCTCTTCCAAGTCATCGACTATCAGGATCCGCATCATGGTCAACCTTCCTTTTCGAATTATCCCAAAAACCGTTCAACCTCGGACACGAACGTTTCCGGATTAATCGGCTTCTCGATATACCCGTCGCACCCGGCGGCAAGGGCCTTTTCGCGGTCGCCTGCCATGGCATATGAGGTTATCGCCACGATCGGGACGGCGCCGGTCTCGGCCCTGCCGCGCAATGCCCGGGCGACCTGGTATCCGTCCATCAGGGGCAGTTGGATATCAAGCAGGATCAGGTCGAATTTCCGCTTCGCGGCTATTTCCAAGCCCTGCGGTCCGTCCTCGGCCGACACCACTTCATAGCCCCGGTTCTCCAGAAGAAATGTCGTCAGGTAGCGGTTCTGCTCATTGTCTTCAATTAGAAGGATGGTCCGTTTCATGCGTTAAGCACCTCCCGATGGAAGCGTAAATGCAAATGTGCTGCCCTGTCCCGGGGCGCTTTCCGCGATTATTTCTCCCCCCATTAAATCGGCCAGTCGCCGGCAGATGGCAAGGCCCAGGCCCGTGCCTTCGTTCTTCCGCGCCAGGCCGGTGTCGATCTGGCGGAACGGCTGGAACAGCCCTTTCAGGTCTTCGGGGCGTATGCCGATGCCGGTGTCGGCGACCGTGCACCGCACCGCCGGCACCGGCTTTGACGCCGGGTCCGCGCCGGGCGGCCGGTATTCAGGAACCACGGCAGCCGAAAGCGCGACGGAGCCCCGTTCCGTGAATTTGACGGCGTTGCTGAGGAGGTTCAGCAGAACCTGCTCCACCCGCCGACGGTCGCCAATGATGCTTCCCACTCCCGGGCCGACCGCAACGGTCAGCGCCACCCCCTTCTTCTCCGCCGCCGGCTTCATAACGGCGGCGGCCTTTTCGATGACGCCCCGCAGGTCGAAGGGCTCCGCGTGCACCTCGAACTGGCCCGCCTCAATCTTGGAAATGTCAAGGACGTCGTTGATGAGCGATAAAAGGTGCTGCGCGCTGCCCCGCACCATGCCCATCTGTTTTTTCTGCTCGTCGTTGAGGGGGCCGGCGAGGTTTTGCAGAAGGATGCCGGTGAATCCTATGATCGAGTTGAGCGGCGTGCGCAGTTCGTGGGACATGGTCGCGAGAAACGCCGACTTGATGCGATCGGCGGCCTCCGCGCGTTCCTTCGCCTCAGCCAGCTCCTTGAGGGTCTTCTTCAAGGATTCCTCCATCGTCTTCCGCGGGGTAATGTCATTGCCGACGGACAGGATTTCAACCATGTCCCCGGATTGATTGTAGACCGGTTTGTTCGTCCAGGCGATCCAGACCTTTTCGCCGTTTTTCCTGACGTTTTCATTTTCATTGAACGCGAACAAATCCGGCCTCCGCTCTATATCTTTCATCAACGCCGCGAGGTCCCTTCCCGAAGACTCCACGGCCGGAACGATGGTGCCGACGACATTGCTGCCGATTATTTCCGCCTCGGTGAAGCCGAAAAATTTCTGGGCATAGGCGTTAAAAAAGGTGACCGTTCCGTCCGGCTTCCATCTCATGATTACGCTGTTCGCGCTTTCCACCAGGTCGCGGTATTTTTTTTCGCTTTCGGCCAGGGCCATCTCGACCCGGTCCTGATCTTCTATGCGTCTGACAAGCTGTTCGTTGGCGCGGACCAGTTCTTCGCTTCTCTCCCTGACGATCTCTTCAAGGTGCTCCTTGTAATGTTGCAGGTCGCGCTCGGCGACTTTGCGGTCCGTGATGTCCCGTATTGATTCTATCGCGCCATACACGTTCCCCTTGCTGTCGACAAGCGCCGAGGCTGCGCCGGAAAGGTAGCGGTTGATCTTCGGGTTATACCATTCGGCGAATAGCGTGTTCCCCCTTTTCTCAATATAGTCATAGGCTTCGCACCGGGCCGGGTCGCTGCTTTTCATTACCAGGTCAACCAGTATGGGTTGTCGGTCGCCGAAGGAGGGTGCCGCGTATCCGTAATCGGCTTTTCCCAGCATGTCCTTTTTTAACACCCCGCTCAGCTCTTCCATTGCCCGGTTCCAGGCGATCACTTTACCGTCTTTATCAATGGCGAAGGTGGCGTCAGGCAAAAATTCAACAATAAAGTACAACTGTTTCTGCGAAGCCCGGCGCGCCTTGTCCGCTTCGCTCCGCTCGTGGGTCAGCACCGACAGGCAAAGAGTAATAATCGAAATCACGCCTATGAACGTCTGGAGATACATGAGGGAGTTGCGCGATGCCGGTTCGGCCAGTGGACCGGCGCCGCTGACCGTGCAGATAACCGCGATACCCGATACGAGGAAAACGGCCAGCGCTGAATACAGCCTCCCGAACCGCAACGCGATCCAGAGGAGCGGCGGGATGATCACGTACTCAAGCCGGTAGTTCTTCCAGAATATCGCCATGGAAGACGCCGCCAAGAAAACAAACACGCCGACCGCCTCGGCCCAGGACGCCCCGGTTTCCGGCCTCGGCGGCTTTCTTTTCAGCATGATGATCAGCGGAGAAACAATTAATATCCCCGATGCATCGCCCAGCCACCAGGTGACCCAGAGGCGGACAAATAGCGGCCATTCCCCCGTAACGGAACAATAGCTGGCAACGCCGAGCGTTGCGCTGATCATGGTGCTGGCGAGGCCCCCGAAAACAATGAAGACGAAAAGGTTCTTTACGGCATCAAACGGTTCATGGTCCGCGGTCAAGCGCCTGATCAGATACGCCCCGGCCAGGCCCTCGAGCATGTTGCCGATCGCGGTTGTGATTGAAGCTGAAAGATAATAAGCCGGCGCGAGCCCGGCGCCCTTCAATGCCAGAACGTTGGCGAAAAAGGCCCCGATAAAAACAGCCGGCCCCATCCGGTATCCCCGGAACAGTATGACGGCCAGGGCGATGCCCGAAGGGGGCCACACCGACGTGACGTTGGTAGCGCCGACCGCCAGCAGTAACGACAGCTTGCTTGCCGCAAAATACACAACAGCGGTCAGAATCATTGCAACGACCGTTTTACACCGCGACAACCCGCCGCCTGCATAGGACGTGTCAGTCATCTGGGTTTCCATCCTCCCTGGATTCATCGTCAGGAAACAATGCCGCCGGAGCGGGACGGCGCCGTCAAATATGGTATTTTTCAGGTCTGCCCAGCTCCCGGAGCAGGCCATTAATCTCTCGTTTCAGTTCAATGATCCTCTCTTCGCGGTTCAGCATAACCTCATGCCAGCTGCGGAGCTCGTCGAGCTGGCGGAGCAGATTTTCCTGCACCTTCCGCTCTTCCGTGACATCGTGGCCGACGGACTGGAACTCCAGAAGGGCCCCGTCCCCGTTGAAGAGGGGGACATCGTTCCAACGGAACCAGCGCACGCCGGAGGCGCTTTCCACCTCATGCACGTACGTTACCGTCCGCTTGGCCGCCGCGGCCTTCGCGTACGTGTCAAGCACCTCCGCCCGTCGGTTTTCCGGGATGAACGCGATCCATTTCATGCCCACCAGTTCTTCTTTCGATTTCCCCATCAGACGGCAGTACGCCCGGTTCACGAAGGTAAGGGTGGTGTCCGGGAGCCAGCGGCACACCGCTTCGAACTGTTCCTCGACGAGGGTGCGGTACCGTGCCTCGCTTTCCGCAAACCGCTCTTCCGCCCTCTTTTTCTCGCGACGGTCGGCCGCGTCGGCGAGTTCCCGTTCGAGGGCAGGCTTCAGGCGATTCAGGCCGTCCTTCATGATGTAGTCGTGGGCGCCAGCCTTCATTACTGCGATCGCGGTTTCATCGCCGATTGAACCGGACACGACAATGAACGGGACGTCCTTCCCGCTTTCCTTCAGGACCTCCAGAGCGCCCAGCGAATCAAAGCGCGGCATGGCGTGGTCGGACAGGACGGCGTCCCACTCCTCCTCTGCCAGGGCGGCGCGCATTTCTTCGGCGGTCTTCACCCGCCGGAACGACACGTCGCCCCAACCCTGCGACAGCATGCGCGCCACGAGAAGGGCGTCTTCTTCGGAATCCTCGACGATCAGGACCCTCAGCGGTTTTTTCATGGCCTCCTCCGTTGTTGTTTCAATCACGGCACCGGGGGCTCGTTAAGCACCAGCCAGTACAGGCCCAGAATCCCCACCGCCTCCACGAACCGCTCGAAATCGACCGGTTTGCGGATATAGCTGTTCGCGCCGTTCTGGTACCCCCGCATCAAATCGCTTTCCTCCCTGGACGAGGTGAGGATCACCACCGGCAGGAGCATGGTCCGTTCGTCGGCCCGTATGCGCCGCAGGACCTCCAGCCCGTCGATCTTCGGGAGCTTCAGGTCCAGGAGCACCAGCGCGGGCGCGATCCTGTTTTCCCCCTGGAGCAGCTCGAGCGCCGCCTCCCCGTCGGCGGCCACCACAAGATCGTTGGCCAGCCGGCTTTTCACGAAGGCCCGTCGCGTCAGCTCCACGTCGTCCGGGTTGTCTTCCACGAGCAGTATTTTTTTTATCATGCCGTCCTCCGCAATAATTTATGCTAGCGTAAAATAGAACGTCGCGCCCCTGCCCGCATCTCCCTCGGCCCACACCCTTCCCCCGTGACGGCCGATGATCCGCTTCACCAGCGCAAGGCCGATGCCGTTCCCCTCGAATTCATCGGCGCCGTGGAGCCGCTGGAACGGGGCGAAGAGCCGGTCCGCGTATTTCATGTCGAAACCGGCGCCGTTGTCACGCACGAAGAAGACGCGGCCGCCGGCTTCCTCTCCCTCCGCGGCGCCGAACTCGATGCGCGCGCCGTCCCGCTTCGAGGTGAATTTCCAGGCGTTGCCCAGCAGGTTCTCCAGCACGATGCGGAGGAGCGCCGGATCGCCGTCCGCGCCGACGCCCTCCCTGACGACGGTCTCCACCATGCGCCCCGGCTCCCGGAGCGCCAGGTCCCTCAGGACGGACCCCGCCATGGCGCTGAGGTCCACCTCCTCCCTGGCGAGCCCCTGCCGGCCGGCGCGAGAGAGCCGCAGGATGTCGTCGATGAGCCGGCCCATCCGCTGGCTCCCCTTCCTGATACGCTCCAGGTAGTCCCTTCCCCTGGGGTCAAGACGGTCCGCATAGTCCTCCAGCGCGGCCTGGCTGAACCCGTCGATCGCGCGGAGCGGCGCGCGCAGGTCGTGGGACACGGAATAGGCGAACGACTCTATATCCCGGTTTGCTTCCTCAAGCTCTGCCGTGCGCTCCCGCACGCGTTTTTCCAGCGATTCATTCAGCCGCCCGATCGCGTCCTCCGCCCGCTTGCGGTCGGTGATATTGACGATGCTGGTTATGAAGTATTCCGGCATTCCTTCCGCATCGCGATACAGATACGTGCTCACGTCCGCCCAAACGACGTTGCCGTTTTTATGAATGTATCTCTTCTCCATCCGGTAGGCTTTCCGTTCACCGGCCAGAAGACAGCGGATGCATTCCCTGCTTTCGGCGAGATCGTCGGGGTGCGTGAGTTCGACGAACGTAGTCCGACGGAGCTTCTCCACCGTGCAGCCCAGCATGTCGGCAAGGGCGCGGTTTACCAGAAGCAATCTTCCGTCCGGGGCGGTAAGGGACATTCCTACGGTCGAATATTCGAATATGCCGCGAAATTTCTCTTCGCTCTCGCGCAGGGCCTTCTCCGCGCGCACCCGTTCTGTGATGTCGTTGATCAGCGCGAGGTAGAACCGGCCCTCACCGGTCTCCATAAGCTGGAGATGGACCTCAACGGGATATTCGGAGCCGTCCCTGCGACGGTGCACGGTCTGGAACACCAGCGTCTCCATTTCTCCGGCGGCCAGCGGCGCGATTTTCGCGCGGAATCCATCTTCCGTGTATTCCGGCTTGATGTCCGGCGGGCCCAGCCGCGCAAGTTCCTCCATGGAATAGCCCAGGTTGCGGCGTGCGCCAAAGTTGACATAGGTGAAGCGCAGGGTCAGGGGGTCAAACAGGTAAACCTCGGTCAGGCTCCGCTCGACCATGTCCCGGAACGCCGCGCTGGCGCGTTCATGCGCCTGTTCCCTCCGCCGCCAGAGGTCCAAGGTAACGGCCCCCGCGGCGATGACGAGCCCCGCCATGACGGCCACCATGAACCAGAAGCGTTCGCGAACCGGCGCGTACACCTCCTCTGCGTCGACGCGCGCAACCAGGGACCAGGTGGACCCGGGAACCGCCTTCAGGGCGGCGATGACCGGCACGCCGCGGTAGTCGACGCCGTCCACGACGCCTTCCTTCCCAAGGACCGCCATGACGGCCGGGACCATGGTTTTCGAAAGGGGGATCCTCAGATTCAAGGCGCTGTTTTTCCGGAACCTGAGCTCGTTCAAAAAAAGCGCGTCATTTCCCTCCCGGCGCACCAGGAGGGTCTCCGCGGTCCGGCTCGGCACGGGCCACAGCTTCATCAGCGGGTACAGGTAGGCGTCGGGGTCGATGACCATGACGACAAACCCGAAAGGCCCCCCTCCGCCGGTCATGTCCAAGAGGGGCACGACCACGGACAGATGGACCGGCCTGCCGGGCCCATCACGGTGGAAGTCTGACATGACCGCTTTCCCGGAACGCCGCGCGTCATCAAGGTATCGCCATTCCGGGGCGCGGACGATCGACCCGCCGCCGCCCGCCGAACACAGGCGGAGGGCGCCCCGGGCGTCCACAAGCAATATCGAGTCGTACCGGTATGCGGTCCGCACCATGCCGAGCCAGTAATAGGCCTGCCGGCAGGGGGCCGCGTCATCGGGACCCGAGAGGCATGCACGGGCCAGGCCGTTGAAGAGGCTATTGCAGAAATGCGCCGCTCCGTCGCCGAGACGCTCCCGGCGCCACTGGTCCAGCTCATTGACCTTCAATTCTGCAATCGATGAGAGCTGGAGCTCCGCCTGGTTTCGGTGCTGGATGACGTACTGTCGGTACAGAATAAACCCGGCCGACAGAATGCCGGCGGTCAGCGCGATGAAGAGGCCGATGAGCTTCAGGGGCGCCGGTCCGTTACGGCCAATCCCGGGCCGGTCGGCAAACCACCGGTGGCGGAAAATCCCCCAGGCCATCATGACCGAGCCGATGGCATAAGCCGGCGGCAGGGGATTCAACCGCATCCCCGGCAGCAGGTTAATTGTGGGGAACAGAGCGCCGACGACCATGACAAGCGTACCCCCGCCGATCCACGCCGCCTGACGGCGTTGACCGTGCCCCATCCGTGCCGCCATCACCATGAGAATCACGAGCCCCGCGATCAGCATAAAATATGAATAGAGGACATGGACATAATTAAAAGGGCCCAATACCCGCACCGAATGCTCCGGAACGAAAAAAGGCCCCGTCCTGATGAACATCACGTCGCGGACCAGCCAGAGCCCGTGCAGCGGGTTGGTCCAGAGCATCGCCTGGACTGCGGCCGGAACAGCGAAAAGCAAAGCCATGCGTGTTTTCGTGAGGGCCCTGGACATCCCTGTATACTGCAAGACGAAAATGAACCAGAGTACCGACGATGCCGAAACGCAGAAGAAGCGCATGTTGAACCATAAGCGGGCCCATTCCACCGTGGGGCCCGCCATGGAGAGCCCCTGAAACAGCGACAGCAGACCGACGAATACGGCTATCAAGCCGAATACGCCTGCAGCAGGAAGGTCATGGCGACGGCGCCGGGAATATCAGGCGATGACCGCCATGACAATGACGGAACTGATTATGGAGATAAGGTACACTGCAAGCTGCCAGGTCATGTTGTTTTGCCTTGCCAAATCCTTTAATCCATCAGGGGAGGATTTTCATCTTCCTCAAGGAGGGCCACCACTCCGGACCGCCTCAGAAGCCCCACAGCTTCCCCAAGGGAAGGCTTTTTTAACTTCGTTCTGCCCGTATCAGCCCCCACTACGGGAGACCCGGGAGTCGTTTAAGGGAGAATTCCGGGGGTCCCCCGTACCGCCGTGGAGCGAATCGCCGTATTGAAAATCCACCCGGAACTCGGTCCCTTTGCCCCGGACGCATTCCAGCGTCCCTTCAATCTGTCTGGCCATCAGGCCCACCATTTTCATGCCAAAGCCTGTCTGGCCGTTACAATCAAACGATTCCGGGACGCCGATGCCGTCATCGAGGACGGACAGCCTGACGTGATTATCCGGGAGCCGCGACATCGAGACGGTGATCGTTCCCGTTCTCCCTTCAGGGAAGGCGTACTTGTACGCGTTGGTGACAAGCTCATTTATTATAATACCGATCGGGAAAAGGACCCTTGAGTCCATGATGAAGTCTTCGACCCGCTGTTCCACCTTCACACCCGGGACCGGGGGCAGCGATTGTGCGATCCCGCACACGATCTGGCCGATATACTCCCGCGCCTTGACGTACCTGAAATCGCGCGATTGATACAGCAGATCGTACATCATGGCCATGCCGTTCACGCGGCCGGAGGACTCCTGCAGGGCCTTGACCGCCCCGGGGTCCGAAAGCCGCGTCGCCTGGAGCGCAAGGAGCCCCCCGATCATGGCCATGTTGTTCTTGACGCGGTGGTGTACCTCTTTGAGGAGGATCTCCTTTTCGGAAAGAAGCGACCGGATGTTTTCCTCGGCGCGTTTGCGCTCGGTAATCACATCGAAGACGGCCACGAAATGTTCCTTTCCGGGGCTGTATACGGATATGGCCAGCCACATGTCGAGGGCTTTGAGGTACAGTTCAAAGGACTCCGGAGTGCCCGTGCGGGCCACCCTGCCCTAGATCTCAAACAGTTCCGGGTCGGAATCGCGTACGCCCGGAATGACATGGGACGCCTTTTTCCCCGTGACGTCTTTCAGCCCCGTGAGCGTCTTAAAGGCGGCGTTCACTTCAAGATAGATGAAATCGACCGGGACGCCGCCGTCATACAGCATTTTACAGTAGGCGAACCCTTCCAGCATGTTCTCAAATAGGGAGCGGAACCGTTTTTCGCTTTCGCTGATCGCTTCCTCCGCCTGCCTGCGCTCGGTGATGTCCGTTCCCGAGCTCAGGGTCCCGGCGAAACCGCCGTCGCCGTCCCGGAGCGCGACAGTGCGCCAGAGGACCTGCCGTACCGCCCCCTCGTTCGTCACGACGGGGCCCTCGCGGACCATTTCATCGGTCTCCCCCCGTCTCAGTTTGCCGAAATAATCCGCCGTTTCCCGCCGCGATGCTTCCGGCAGGCACGCGGCAAACCAGTCCTTTCCGTCAAGCGTCCCCGTCTCATGTCCCAGCAGGCGATACCCGCTCTCGTTCAGCAATGCGACCTTCCCGTCAGGGTCGAGGGCGAGGATGATTTCAGCCGCAATGGCGAGATAGCGTTCGGATTTTTCGCGCTCCCGGTCCGCCCGGAGCTCCGCCGACCTGGCCTGCCTCACGCGGGCGGACAGACGGCCGATGGCGAAGACGATCCCGGCCAGCCCCACGAGCCAGATGAAGCCGTGGGCAAGGGACAGCCGCGTGCGGACGCGCTTCTCGACCGCGTACAGGGGGGCCATGGGAACCGAAGAGCTGATGCCGCCCCTGATTTCACCAACCCGGTACCCCTGCGAAGCGTGGCATTTGAGACAGCTCGCTTCGACCAGAAAGGGCCTCATCAGACGAAAATATTCGGCGCCGGATATATAATCAAGACCGGACGACTCCTTCTTCCCCGCTTCGAAGCCCAGCAGGGCCGTTCTCTCCCAGGCGTCGGGAAGGTTCTCGGGACGGAGCGGCCTGAGGCTTGTGATATGGCCCACATCGAGCCCCGCTTCCTTCGCCATCTCGTTTACCTGACGGGTCATGTACGCGGGATTCACCAGGGTGAGGTAGTGCCCGGGAGCTGACAGATCCCAGCCCGGGACCTTGAGATAGGGGTTTGAAGGCGTGGTCGAAGCGGGGACATACACGCCCCCCTTAGACGCCGCCCATTTCCGGTACACCATGTCTTTATTGATCGCGAGCTCGGCCCTTATGCGGGCCAGCTGGAGTATTTCTTTTCTTTGGTGGGCGAAGTTCAGCGCCAGGGACGCAGCCACACAACAGGTCCAGGCCACGAAGAAGCCCGCTCCGTAGGTCTTGATGCCGGGAGAGTGAAACACGTTACACCGAATGCTCATTTCCGGACCGCCCCTCCCTGATTGTATTCGTTCATCGAACACGGACCACAGGCCCGCCTGAAATGCGCTCGCATGGCCTGCGGCGGGACACGCGCCGCAGCCCCGGGGAGACAAGAACGCGCCGTCACGGCGAATAACAGGCGTGTAACATCAATCTATACAAAAATTTGGTCAAAGTCAATATCAGGGCCCCGGAAACACCACGGGCCGGACGCTTGATGGAAACCTGAGGATTTTCCGGCAACTGTTAATATTTTTTTTCGTCCTGTGCCAGGTATTTTCAGTATATTACCGGCAGAGAAAGAGCAAACACTAAGCGCCGGGAGGAGCAAGATGTTTAAAACATGCACCTGCTGCAATCATTCATGGGCAGCGCGGTCCGATTTTCTCAGGGACAGAGGCATAACGATTGTCGGATACCAGGCGAGCTTTGACGATACCCGGCCGGGCCTGTTTCTCTTCAATCACTCATGCAGGACAACCCTAGCAATCCAGGCCGGCCTGTTCGCCGATCTTTCTACAGGGCCCATATATCCGGACACCAAAACCGGGGGCCCTGAATGCCCGGGTCTCTGCCTCAGGGAAGATGAACTGGGCCCCTGTCCGGCCCGCTGTAAATTCGCCCGCATACGGGAGGTTATCCAGGTAATCAAAAACCATGAAAAATCGTAATGACAACCCCTTCTGACGGCCGGCTGAAACAGCACGGCATTGCGCGCACGTTATTTCAGGTTCGTCAATCGGGGATTTTTTTTTGTATTATTGTTAATAATTCATTTAAATCAACAGGTTTGTGAATGAATTCATAGGCCGCGCTGTTTTTAGTCATGATAAATGGATCAAGGTCAACCACAGCGCTCATAAGAATCACCGCCGCCGACTTATTGGTTCTTTTAATGTTCAGGAGCAGGTCAAATCCGTTCATGACCGGCATTTTGTAGTCGGATATGACGATGTCAGGCTTGAGCTTTTTATATACCGCGAGGGCTTCTTTCCCGTTTGGCGCGGTTACGACCTGATACCCTTTACGTGTCAGGTAAAGGCTTAGTTCGGAGCATATGTCCGGTTCGTCGTCGACCACAAGGATCGTCTTCATGCCCATGGAGACCTCCCGGTCATTTGTTTCTGTATTCATATGTACTGCCATGGCTTGCTCTTCGGATAATGTCCGCCCATCCCCTCTTGCGCACGCCGCCGCCTTATTTCTGTATACGCTACAGACGCCGCCGGCAAGCTGTTTTCCTGGCCGATATTGAAGTAAAGAACTTCCGGCTGAACGGCCCGTCAACAATTGATTTAGATATTATAAGATATACTGAAATAGCGGGAAAATGTCAATATTAATAGGAACTGCTCTTTTCAGGTCACCCGGAAAAATTTCTTGATATTCTGGTTTACTGGTGTTACCTTGTTCCTTGTTCATACAGAAACAGCCGGCATTGATCTTATGATCCAGAGGAGCACGACAAATGAGCACCTTTCCCATAGGCCACAAACCCAACGGCACCCCCTATACTGTTTTTCTCATTGACGATTCACTGACGGCACGGGAAATATTGAAGCGCATATTGCTGTCACTCCAGTTCAAGATCATTGACGAGGCTGACAACGGTGAAATCGCCATCAATAAAATCACGGCTTCAAAAATGGCCCCCGATTTTATTTTCATCGACATGGAAATGCCCCTCATGGACGGGATAGAAACAATAAAGCGGATCAAGCCCATACTTCAATCGTCGCGCATTATCATGGTAACAGCGCATGGCGAGAAGGAAATGGTCACGGAGCTTCTGAAGCTTGGAGTAAACGGATACATTAAGAAGCCCTATGACCGCGATACGGTGGTCAAGAGGGTCGCCGGCATCGTCGGGAGGCCGTTCCAGGAATAACCAGGACACCCCCGGACCGGCATGGACCGAAGCGCCTGATGTTTGCTTGAACGCACCGCGGTCGCGTCCGCACCGTACCGGCTGCCCGCTCAAAGCGTCACACAACGACTGTTGTATTTCGTCTGCTCCTGATTTTATGGATGATTTAGCCCCGGCACCTCCATATATTGCAACTGCGATAAACAGCCGGCGACACGGTCCGCAGATTCCGGGAAGCAGAAATTCCACCTGAAAACTCCAGGGTGAGGTTTTTGAAATTCTCAGGGAGTTGCCATGACGGAACCAGCAGAAAAGAAAAAAATCCTGTGCGTGGATGACGAAATCGAAAGCCGCAACCTGGTCAAAGAATTCCTGTCGCGCAAGGATTATGGCCCGGTCACCGCAGCGAACGGCGCGGAGTCGCTGAAAACAATCGGCAGCGAGGCGGTCGATCTGATACCGCTTGACGTCATGATGCCCGGCGAAAACGGGTTCGAGATATGCAAGCGCATCAAGTCGGATCCGGCGTCGATGGGTATACCGGTTATATTTATAACGGCTGCGTCAGGGATCTTCGATAAGGTGAAGGGGGTCCAGTGCGGCGCGTCGGATTACATCGCAAACCCATTGACGTCGAGGAGCTGCTGGTCCGGGTCCGGACACATCTTACGCTCAGCCACATGAAGCGCGAGCTTCAGAAAATGAATACCGAACTGGAGTATAAGGTCCTCGAGCAGACGAGGGAGCTGCGCGGCGTCAATGAAACATTGAGAAAAGAGATCGAGGAAAAAAAACCGGCCGAACAGACCATCCGGCGGCTATCCCTCGGGGTCGTGGGCAACGGTTATAATTTCATCGTGATCGACGCAGAACACCCGGCGAAGCTTGACTTCACGGCAACAAACACCGCGGGCGAAGGCTCGACCTGTAAGATGATCGGCAGCAACGAGGACGCCGATAACCATCTCCTGAACGGCGGCAAGACCGGCTGCGGCTCCGTCGCGTCGGCGGCCCCATACCGCGGCACCGACGCCGGTCACGCGTCCGAGGTCACGGGACTCTTCGCCATGATGGCGCTGCCCCTGGGGCTCATACTAGCCACGAGGCGCATGAGGAGGAGGGGCCTCCGGGCGTAAATCCTTCTGACCAAAACCGAACCGGCGCGAGACTCTTACAGATGAAGGCGAGGATGCTGATCCTCGCCTTCTCTGCCGGCCAGGATGCTTCTTCGTTCTATCACTTATCATTGGCGGCCATGGTTAACAGTGCATACGCAATAATTGCGCAATAACGCGCGGCAACCATCCCTGCCATTGTTCCTCCCTATCGGCCATCGGGACGGCTTCCGCATATTATTTTTTACTTGAACTCTTTTATGATTGGTATAGCATCATGGACGGATACATGAAAGCTTTATGCGCACAGCGGGTTTACGGTGCCTTTTCACGGCGGGCCCCGTCGTTCATGTTTGACCATTTTTCGAGAAACCGATGAACATACACCTTACGCAGCAGAATCTGACCATCTTTCTGGTCAGCGCGGTCTCCATCATCCTGGTGGGGGCCATATCCTTAACGGTCTATTTCCACAACCGCCGCAGCAGGGTAAACCAGCTCTTTTCACTGTATCTGTTTCTCCTCATCGGCTGGCTGGCCCCGGCCGCAGTGTACATTTCGTTCGGCATCTCCGTCGCGGAACTGATACTGTTCCAGATGATGCCCGGGTCGCTCCTTGGGACCATGTTCTATTTCTTCTCGCGGGCCATTTACCGCTCCGACTACTCCATACGACCCGTCGAGTATCTCCTCTTCATGCCGCCGGCGATCATCATCGGACACAATATTTTCATTCTCATGGATCCGGCCTTGCTCGAACGGTACCGGGCCACCGTAGCCGTGACCAATTTCGCGCTGACAAGAAAACCGGACGCCCTGTACGCGCTGTACAGCGCCAACCTGATTGCCACGTTCCTCGCCGGCCTTGTCATCATCGGCCTCTCCTGCGTCAAGGAAAAAGACCCTCCCGCGCGGAAAAGAAATATCTGGATATTCTCCGTCCTGGTTCTCACCGTGCCGGCACTCCTGGTGACAGTAAACATCATGACCCTCCTGGGGTCATCGACAAAGGGAGAATCAGTTTCCCTGATCCTGACGGCTTCCATCATTCTCATCGGTTTTTCCATCGTGCGGCAACGCGCCTGGACCATCGAGTACCTCCTCGATGTGATCCGCGACCGGGAGGCAAAGCTCGCGCAGGCGAACCTGGAGCTGACCGCCGCAAACGGCAAGCTCCTCGCGGCGCAGGAGGTCGCGCAGCGGGACCTGAACATGGCGGTCAATGTCCAGAGGACGTTTCTTCCTTCAGAAGCCCCTGTCTCCGATGAATGGGAGCTGTCGTATTTCCTGCATCCCATGGCCGGAGTTTCCGGCGACTTCTACGATTTTTATGTCCTGGACGGCAGGCTTGCGGGCGTCGGCATCTTCGATGTTTCAGGCCACGGCATCGCATCGGCTCTTGTCACCATGATAGCAAAATCAATCATATTCCGCAACTTCAAGAAGCGCACGGGACCCGGTCTCGGCGGTGTATTCGACCGGTCCAATCATGAATTATACCATGAAATAGGAATGTCAGGCTTCTACCTTACCGGAATACTGCTGCGGCTGTCGGGGGGGCGGGTCGAATACGCCAACGCAAACCATCCGCAGCTCCTGCTGAAGAGAGGTGCGTCAGCGGACAGGATCGTAAACAACAGCGGCTTCTTCATCGGCATGTTCCCGGACCACCGGGAATACGAGACCGTCTCCTTCGACTGCTCACCCGGCGACTGCATCGTCCTGTATTCGGATGGCGTCATCGAGGCGGCCGACGAAAGCGGGGCCATACTGGGAGATGAGCGGCTTCGATCGATCCTTGCCGGAGCACCGGCAGGCAGCGCGTCAGCTGTCCTGGACCATCTTGTTGCCGGCCTCGCGGATTTTACCGGCGGCCTGAACCTCCTGAGAGACGATGCGACCGTCATTGTTCTGAAAAAGCTGTGATCCACCCCGGCTGTTGCATTACAGCGGCCGGGGAAATGCGTCCTTCACCATATAACCTGCCCGTTGAGCATCCCCCGTTTCTTCCTTGACATTAATCGGATTCCGTTTTTTAATCCCATCGCTACCCTGTTCGGGAAAATAAACATCACATACCGATTGCGAGGAAAATGAAATGAAAAAAGCGTTGATGTTCTTCACCCCTGCGATACTCGCCGCCCTGCTCGGCTGCGGAAAATCCGAGGAGGGTGCCAATACCCTGGTCATCCAGAACTACATAGGCACCGTATCGATCCAGGGAGGCGGCGGAACCCGTGCAGCCGAAATCGGCGCTCCCGTTGCGGCAGGCGAGACCATAGTGACCGCCGGCATCTCTTCGGTGGATCTGGTGTACAATCAGACCGCCCTGGTCAGGATAAACGAAAACACCACGGTCCGCGTCGACTCCGTCATCGCCGGCATGAAAAAATCGACCGATCTGTCCCTCCAGAAGGGATCGGTATTCAACACGGTCTCGAAGCTGAAGGAGAATGAATCCTTCAGCGTCAGCACGCCGACGATGGTCGTCGCGGTGCGGGGGACCAGCTTCCGGGTGAGCACCGACGCGAACTCTTCCGACACGGACGTCCTTTCCGGCACGGTCAAGGTCAACCCGGTCCAGGGCGGCAGGGTGGTCAGCGAGGTCACCAACCTTGTCGGCGAGAACAGCCGCGCCGAGATCAAGCGGGACCAGGTCCGCGAGATCATAAAGAACAGGAAGATCGCCGTCGCCGCCATCAACGCGGCCCGCATGCAAAAACTGCGCGACGACCTGAACCGCATCGACCATGCCGTCGTCGACCGGCTGAATCCGGGACTCCGGAAGGAATTCCGCATGAAGGTGCTCCAGATGAGGCAGGACCGCTACGAAATGATGGAAAAGCAGAGGGACGAGCGGATCAAGAAGTTCTTCGAAAAGAAAAAGCAGGAAGGCGCCCGGATCAGGGCGCGCTTCATGGAAAAGCGCCAGGCGCAGCAGGGTAAACCGTCGCTGTTCGACAGGCTCCGCGAGAAGCAAAAGGAGATCGATGAAAAGCGCCGGGAAAAAAAGAAGGAACGGGCCGAAAAAATCAAAGAAAAAAAAGAAAACCGTACCGAGCTGCGCCCTGAGAAAAAAAACAACCTGTTCGAAAAGCTCCGCGAAAAGCAGAAAGAAGCAGCCGCAAAAAGGAAAGAAAAGAAGGAAGACCTCCAGAAAAAGCGCGAAGAAGCCCTGAAAAAAAGGCTCGGCGGCAAATAGAAACAGGCCGCCCGATACCGGGACCGCAAAAAAAGGTTGCCCCCCGCGGAAAGAGGCGCATAATGCGCCCATGAAATTCCGCGTGGTCCTCTGCCAGAAACAGCTGGGCGTTCCCGTGACCCATGATGAAGCGGACGCGATGCGTCGCTTCCGGCCGCACTTCATCTGCTTTCCGGAGTATTTTTTCGTAAACACGTCCCTGGGGACCCAGGTGCAGACCCCCCATAACCAGGCACGCCAGCTCTGCCGCATCGAGACCCTTTCCCGGGAGCTCTCCGCCGTGGTCATCGGCGGCACCATGCCGGAGCTCGGCGACGGCGTGGTATACAACACCGCCTTCGTGTTCCGGGAAGGGAAGCTCCTGGGCAGTTACCGGAAGAAAAACCTCTACGCCCCGGAAAAGGCGCGGATAACGCCGGGTGACTCGTACCGGGTCTTCGAGGCCCACGGCGTGACCTTCGGGGTGATCATCTGCGCCGACGTGTTCGACGACGAGGGTTTCCATTTCATGCGCGATAACGGCGCGCGCATCATCTTTTCACCGGTGTTTTCCCCGAGAAAAGAAGAGACCGTGGAGGAGAAATTCAGGCGCGACAACGAACTGTACGTGCGCGGGGCCGCGCTGTCGGGCGCGGTCATCGTTAAGGTGTGCGGCGTGAAATCGGAATTCCGGGATTTCCTGCAGGCGCGGAGCCTCATCGCGGACCGGCACGGCGTCATCTTCCGCGTCAGGCCCGAAGAGGAAAACTCCTCCATGATCATCTGCCGGGAGATAGAGGTCTGAGGCCGCGCATCACCCCCAGCAGGAGCTCCTCCAGCTTTTCATAGGAAAAATTCTCTTTCGCGACGCGGTAATTGTGCTCCGCCCTTCTTGCGCGCGAACCGGCATCGGCAAGGAGCCCCTCGACCTCGCGAATCGTTGCGCCGGTCACCATGCCGTTGATGAGGCAGAGGTCGAAGCCTTTCGGCTCGATGTCCGCGATGAAGACCGGGTAGCGGTTCATCACGATGGGCTTCCCGAAATACACGGTTTCCAGGAAGGCGTTCCCGAAACCCTCGTAGGAGGATGGATAGGTCACCAGGTCTGCTGCCCGGTACACGTCCCCGATGGTATAGGGACGGTCCTTTGAGGCCGCCCTGCCCGGGGACACGATGTGGTCTATGAAGGCCAGGGTCACGCCGCGCATTTCCGCGTACTCCCTGAGGCGCCGCTCATACTCGTCCCCCTCGTCGCCGGAGGGGTGCGAAATGACGAGCCTCTTCCCGGCGCCGGCAAGGCCGCCCACCAGGTCAACGGCGCGCTCGATGCATTTCCGCGGGACGACCCTGGTCGGCTGCAGCACCAGGAGCTCACCGGGCCCGACGCCGGCCTCCCGGCGGAGGCTCTCAACGACCGCGGTATCGGGCGCCGCCGGCGGATTACCGTAATCGAAGGTGTTGGGTATGACCGTGCTGGTCACGCCGCGCCGGTGGGCCAGGGAGGCCTGCGCCAGTGAGTTGATCACCACGTGATGCACCGACGGCAGCACCGGGGGAAAGCTCATCTGGATGAAATCGCCGGCGGCGTTGACCAGGTACCGCTCCCGCTCCCACGCGAAATCATGGTGGTGGGCCACCGCGGGGATACCGGTCTCGGCGACGAGCTCCGTCATGGCGACCCCCAGGGGGATGTTCATCGGGATGGCCAGGGTGTTTTCCGCGATGACGCAGTCAATGTCGAAGGTCTGGATGAAGCGCGCCAGTTCCTGCCTGAGATGGGCGGTCATGGCATGTATCAGCCGCGTGACCTCCCTCTTCCTGACATGGCTCCCGAACACGCTCCGGTTTATCGCCGCGATGTCAGGATGCTTGAAGTGGGCCTCGTCTACGACCATGCACCGTTCCCCGGGCCGGTCCACTTCGCCGGCGCAGTAGAAGCAGGAAAAGCCGTTCCGCTCAAGGGCCCAGGCCCATTTTTCAATCTCGTGGCTCACGCCGTCGGTCCCGGAAATACGGGTCGATATGATTCCGATGTTTTTCATGCTGATGACATCCGCCTGTCAGAGAGAGTCACTTCAATGCACGGCAGCGGCCGGTTATGTCAATCACTATACCGCAAGACGGCGGGCGATCAATTACTTTTTTAAGAAATATGGTTGCCTTTCATCTGATTTCCTTTTACACTTGCATTCAGCATAAGGTATGAGAAACATAAAGAGCAGAATCCGGGTTATGTCGGGTAACCATAGCGCGGTTTCACGGCACGCGGCAGGGTGCGCCCGGGGCCACCATGACAGCGCCCTGCCCGCACAACGGCATTTCGCGGTCATTGAGGGGAGGTTCCCCCGATGTTAGAGCGCTTCAAAAGGCCCGCCGACAGCCCCCTTGACCTGACCGCGCTGAGGATCAGATTAATAGACATCCTCGCCCTGATATACGTCATCGCCCTGCCCGTCAGCTACGCCGTCAGCTTCCCGTTTTTCTTCAGCGAAAGGTATTTCCTGCTCAGCGCTCTTGATATCGTGTTATGGATCGCCCTGCTCATACGCGTCATGGTCCCGTCCATCGGCTACCGGATCAGCAGCATCATCTGGCTCGCCATGCTCTACATGCTGACCATCTCCTTTGTCATATATCTGGGACCGAACTATGCCCGGGTCGCCTGGATGATACTGTGCGTGGCCATGGCCTCGATTTTCTTCGGGACCCGCGCGGCCATTGCATCCACCGCCTTCAACGCGCTGATGCTTATAACGCTCTACCGATTCATGCCGGACAGCAGCGCGGCATGGAACGCCGTCCGGCAGATGAGCTTCGGCAGCTGGACCATGTTCATCGTCAACAGCGGCTTCATCTCGCTGAGCATCGGCATCCCCGTCGGGTATCTCATCATAAACCTGAACAGGTCATTGCAGAACGAGCGGCAGGCCAAGGAGGAGCAGTCCGCCACGCTGGAAGAGCTCGAGGCCGCCATGGAGGAACTGCAGGCCACCAACGAGGAATTCGAGGCTCAGAACGAGGAACTGGTGCGCTCGGAGCAGGAGCTGAGCGCGAAGGAGACCTTCATCAGGCGCATCGTCGAGAACGCGCCGGCGGTCATATTCAGGCTCAACCTCACGACGGGGCTGATGGAATTCGCGAGCCCGGGGTCCGTAAACCTGACCGGGTACACCCTGGAGGAGACCGCCACCGGCAGGAACCTGTTTAAAAAGCTGGTCCCCGACGAATGGAAGGACACCCTCAAGTCGTACTGGAAGAACCTGGAGAAGGGGAACTCCGTCGACGCCATCAGGTATCCCATCATCCACAAGTCGGGCGAACTCCGGTGGATCGAGCAGCGCAACGTGATACTGCGCGACGAGGGCGGCAGGACGGTGGGCGTGGAGGGCTTCTGCACCGACATAACCATGCAGGTGGAAATGGAAGAGGCCCTGCGCCAGAGCGAGGAGCAATACCGGAACCTGGTGGAGAACATCAACGAGGTCATATTTTCGGTCGATGCCGCCGGGTACTTCACCTATATCACCCATGCCATCACGCGCGTTGCCGAATTCACGCCGGCGGAGCTCCTGGGAAAGAATTTTCTATCCTTCATACATCCCGAGGACATACCTGTCATAACCAGGCGGTTTGTCGAACTTTCCGAGAACATACGGATGCCGCTGGAATACCGCATCGTGACCAGGTCCGGGCAGACCCGGTGGGTCATGAGCTACAGCAACGCCATAATCGTCAACGGCGAGTTCCAGGGCATCAACGGCATCATCACCGATATCCACGACCGCAAGGAGGCCGAGGCCGAGCGGGAGCGCGTCCAGAACCAGCTGGTCCAGGCGCAGAAGATGGAGGCCGTGGGGACACTCGCCGGCGGCCTCGCCCACGATTTCAACAACATGCTGGGCGGCATCATGGGAAGCCTGGACCTGGTCAGCATCCTCCTGAAAAAAGAGGAGCTCAGTCAGGGGGAGGCGATACGGAATTACCTCGACACCGCCCTTGATTCCACCCGCCGCGCGGCAGACCTGACCCGGAGGCTCCTGACCCTTTCCCGCAAAAAGGAGCTGAACCTGGCCCCGGTTGACGTCAACAGGGCCCTCACCAACGTGCTGAAAATCTGCAGGGGCAGCTTCCCGAAATCGGTCAGGCTCGACTTCCGGATCGGGGAGAAGGAGATGCTCATCCATGCCGACGCCACGCAGGTCGAGCAGGTCCTCATAAATCTCTGCCTGAACGCCTCCCAGGCCATGACCACCATGCGCCCGGAGGGGGACAAGGCGGGAGGAACGCTCCGCGTCCTCGCGGGGCCGTTCCAATGCGGCAGTGAATTCTGCGCCGTCCATCCGGAAGCGGAGCCCGGCGCCGGCTACGTCAGGATACAGGTGTGCGATACCGGCGTGGGGATGGACCCCGACACGAAAAAGCGCATCTTCGAGCCCTTCTTCACCACCAAGCAGAAGGATTCCGGCACCGGCCTGGGCCTCGCCATGGCCTACGGGATCATCAAGCAGCACCAGGGCTTCATCGACGTGTACTCTGAACCGGGAAAGGGCTCCACCTTTACCATCTACATTCCGCGGTTGAGCGAAGCGGCGGGGGTGACGGCGGCTGAGAAGAGGAACGGCATCGTACAGGGCAGGGGGCTCATCCTGGTGGTCGATGACGAGGAGGCCATCCTGCGGGTCGCGAAGGGCATGCTGGGCCAGTTCGGCTACGAGGTGCTGACCGCGAAAAACGCCGCGGAGGGCATCGACCTGTACCGCGCGGAGAACGGGCGCATCAGCGCCGTCATCCTGGACCTGTCAATGCCCGGAATGTCCGGCCTTGAGGCCTATGACAGGATGAAGGAGATAAACCCGGGGATACGCGCCCTGCTCACGTCCGGCCTGATGGAGGACGATCACATGGCCCGTTCCCGGGAAAAGGGCATTCGGGGCTTTGTCCAGAAGCCCTACTCCGCCGAGGAGCTGTCGCGGAAGATAAAGGAGATTATAGGCTAACAGAAAGGAGATTATAGGCTGACAGCGTGCAGGGGGTTAAAACCCCCTGCTAACAGAAAAAGGCCTCATCGGAGGCCTCTCTGGCGGCATACAGGCGCGGTTCAGAAACCGCGCCTGCGTCATGAATGATGCCCGTTATCAGTCCACGGAGCTCTTGAATTTCTTGATGTTCGGTTTCACGCCTTCAAGCTTCTGCTGCGATTCCTGCTGCTGCCTCTCGACGCCCTCCTTTGCCTCGGTGCCGGTCTTTTCCGATATTCCCTTCAGGCGGTCCACGTTTTCCCTGTCCCTGGCTTTCTGATTTTCCACGTTCTCCCGGTCTTTCGCCTTCTGGCGTTCCACCGATTCAATGTTCTTCTGCCGCTGGTCCTCGACGGCCTTCCTGATCTCTTCGCGCTTCTTTTCAAAGCGCTCGCGGATGTCCTGCTTCATGTCCCGGAAGTTCTTTGAGATGTCCTCCATCAACCGCCTGTTTTCCGCCGAAAGGTCCTTGACGACCATCTCCTTGTCCTTCTCGACCGTGACTTCCTTTTTATCGGTTACATCAACGGACCCCTTGTCAGGCGATGCCTCGTTCTTCACCTCCACCGTTCCCTTGAGGCAGGCCACCAGGCCCTTTCCGTCAACCTCGGCGACAAGGAACTCGGTGCCGCGCACCCCCGCCGTCGCGGTCGGGGTGCTGACCTGGAACCGGTCGTTCTTCGCCAGCTTACGCGCCACCTTGGCGAAGACCTTCCCCTTCATGATCTGGAACCCGGTCTTTTCGGAACCCTCATTCACGTTCAGCTCCAGATCGCTGATTTCCACAACGCTGTTCTCGAGGATCTTTATCGCGTTCTCGTCAAAGAATATATCCACGAAGGACCTGTCGCCGGTCTCGATTTTCATTCCCTTCTTCACCGCGTCGCCCACCTTCGCCGGCGTCCTCTTCCCGCCGTCAATGATGGTAACCGTGCCGTTCATGAAGTTCACGATACCCTCGCGCTCGACCTTTGCCTGCTTCTTACAGCAGAGGCAGGCGACCAGGAGCACAGCCAGAGCCAGATACGACATTCGTTTCATAGTTTCCTCCATTCGTTGAAACATGAATTATGCCACGCAATTATCAATACCGACCGAACATTAAAAAGTCAAGGATAAATAATGCCCTCCCCGTTAAGCGCGCACTTCCGAATGTCATCCTCACCCCCGGCCCCTCGCCGCTTGTTCGCCCTCACACCCTAACCCCCTCTCCATAAAATGGAGAAGGGGGAATTGAAAATATTCATATCCGGATAATACTACCAATTCGGGAGCCCTCTCCTTAGTAAGGAGAGGGCGCGCCTGAGGCGGGGTGAGGTCGCCCCCTACGGGGGCCGGGGGGTAGAAATATGATGTAACTTCTCACCGTAGCGGACTTGTAACAAATAATCTATTGACAAAAACCGCGCCCGGTTTATGACAAAAGCAGACAATTCAGGCAAGGACCTATTCCATGAAGAAACTGAACATCGCCATCATCGGCTTCGGCACCGTGGGAGGCGGCCTTTACAACCTCCTCGAGAAAAACGCCGGGGTGATAGCGCGGCGGACCGGCATCGACATTGCCGTCAGGGCGGTCTGCGACGCCAGGGCCGACCACGTGAAGAAAACCGCCCCCGGCGCGGCGTTCGTTGCCGACTGGAAGGAGATCGTGAAGGACAAATCGATCGACATCGTGGCGGAGCTGATCGGCGGCATCGAGCCGGCGAAATCCATCATCATGGAAGCGCTGAAAAACGGCAAGGGCGTCGTCACCGCCAACAAGAAGCTCCTGGCCGAGGAAGGTAAGGATATATTCAGGGAGGCCAATGCCGGCCCGGGGCGCATCGGCTTCGAGGCGGCGGTGGGCGGCGGCATCCCCTGCATACTGGCCCTGCGCCACGGCCTGGCGGGGAACCGGATGCGTTCCATCATGGGGATCCTGAACGGGACCACCAACTTCATCCTCACCATGATGCGGGAAAACAACATGCCCTTCCCCGACGCCCTCAGGGACGCCCAGGAAAAAGGCTTCGCCGAGGCCGACCCGACCTTCGACATAGAGGGCTTCGACGCGGGGCACAAGATCGCCCTGCTGGCGATGATCGCCTTCAATAAAAATATCGCGTACCGGGACATCCGCATCGAGGGGATATCCCACATCAGCAAGGCCGACATCGCCTATGCACGCGACATGGGCTACGTGATAAAGCTCCTGGGCATCGCCAAGGACATCGACGGCAACATCGACATCCGGGTGCACCCGACCATGATACCGGAAGGGCACCACCTGGCGTCGGTCCGGTACGAGTACAACTCCATCATGTTCGACGGCGACATGACCGACCCCGTGATCCTCACCGGCCGGGGAGCGGGCGCCGCGCCCACCGCCTCCGCGGTGCTTTCCGACATCGTCCAGATCGCCCAGCAGGGACCGGCCTACGTGTCCCCCCTGGTGACCGACGGCAACGCGCGTCTCATCGAGCCGGGGAAGCGCGTGTGCCGCTACTATCTGCGCATGCAGACCGACGACCGGCCCGGGATACTCTCCCAGATAGCGGGGGTCTTCGGCAGGCACGACATATCCATCGCGTCCGTCATCCAGAAGGAGCTCCACGCCGAGCACGTGCCCCTCATCTTCATGACCCACGAGGCCGTGGAGGAAGGGATGATGCGGGCCCTGGAGGAGATCAAGAAGTACAGCTTCATCCACGGCGACGTGATGCTGATACGGGTAGAAGATTCCATTTGAGTTGTTGTAAAACAACTCAAATGCGCCTGCAGGATGCAGGCGCATTCGCACAGCGAATGCAAATAATCGCGGGTTTCCCGCGATTTCGCCGCGTTGTAAAACTCCAGGGACGGAGTTTTGCAACAAGTTTATTGAGCGCAGGAGAAAGGAAATGAGCGATTACCGTGCCGTGTTCCGCTGCATCGCCGGGTGCGGCGAGGAATATCCCCTCGACGAGGTGGTGTACGAATGCAGGAAATGCGGGAACCTGCTCGAGGTGAGCCACGACCTGGACCGTCTCTCGCGCCAGAGCGGCAGCGACTGGCGGCGCCTCTTTGACAGCCGCACCGGCACCACCGAGTGGCCCTACGGAAGCGGCATCTGGAGCAAGAAGGAATGGGTGGTGCCATCCATAAACAATGATCATATCGTTTCCATGTTCGAGGGGAACACGAACCTCTTCTGGGCGAAGCGCTTCGGCGCCATGATGGGCATGGACGACCTCTGGATCAAGATGTGCGGCAACGGCCACACCGGCTCCTTCAAGGACCTGGGCATGACCGTGCTCGTTTCGGTGGTGAACGACATGATCAAAAGAGGCAAAAACATCAAGGCCGTGGCCTGCGCCTCCACCGGCGACACCTCGGCCGCCCTGGCGGCCTTCGCGGCCTACGCCGGCATCCCGTCCATAGTATTCCTGCCGGCGAACAAGATATCGACCGCCCAGCTGGTGCAGCCGATGGCGAACAACGCCATCGTCCTCTCCCTTGACACCGACTTCGACGGGTGTATGCGCGTGGTGCGGGAGATCACGAAGGACAACACCATCTACCTGGCCAACTCCATGAACTCCCTCCGCATCGAGGGGCAGAAGACCATCTCCATCGAGATGGTGCAGCAGTTCGACTGGGAGGTGCCGGACGTGGTGATCATCCCCGGCGGGAACCTGGGCAACGTATCCGCCCTGGGCAGCGGCTTCAAGATGATGCTCGACCTGGGCCTTATCAAGAAGAAGCCGCGCATCGTGCTCGCCCAGGCGCAGAAGGCGAACCCGCTCTACCTGTCGTACCTGGCGGGCTTCAGGGAATTCCACCCCATCACGCCGCAGAAGACCCTGGCCTCGGCTATCCAGATCGGCGACCCGGTGTCGGTGCGGAAGGCGATCAGGACCCTGAAGGAGTTCGACGGCGTCGTGGAGCAGGCGAGCGAGGACGAGCTGGCCAACGCGGCGGCCCTGGCGGACCGCACCGGCACCTACGCGTGCCCCCACACCGGCGTGGCCCTGGCGGTGCTCATGAAGCTCATCGACAAGCAGGTGCTCTCGAAGAAAGACCGCACCATCGTCATATCAACGGCCCACGGCCTCAAGTTCTCGGAATTTAAAGTCGGATATCACGAAGGGACCCTCTCCGACGTGAACTGCACGTACGCGAACAGGCCCATCGCGCTCCCGCCGGACATCGGGAAGATCAAAGAGGCGCTGGAGCGGGAGTTCGCTGCGCGGAAGTGACGATAGTTATCCGCACCTTCCAGATATCTATAGAGGCGGCCCCGTTAACAACACCGGTTTTTGAATATGCACTGATTCTTACTTTGTTGCCACGCCATTAATCAACACCGGAAAGGTAGCGCCGCAGGACCTGCCATCGGAGGGGACAACCCGGTCAAGCTCATCGGTCATCTCGAAGTGATTTCCTTCGGGGCTTTCAGCATCCATGTCCTTGTCAAACACGGCCACGTATGCCTGATTGATAGTGACACCCGCCATACGGTTATATGGATTGGCATAATCAATCATGAGGCCAAGGGTCATGCCGGTAGTAAAAAACATATCCTGCATATAGTGAAAGATATTGCTGTAGGAACAGAGCGCCAGCGCACACATGCATATATTATAAAGAAATAATCATCTCCCAAACATAGTGTTGATTATTGCCGGGGCCGGAATGGCATACGGTACCGTTCCGGCCCCGGGGTAGCTTTCCTGATTGCATCAGCAGCGGCGGAACGGCGGTGAGAGAAATAGAATGTTAAAAATTCTTGCCCGGGTGACAGATAGGGCTGCTGAATGTGTTTCATTATAAACCCGTTCTGGCTGTTATTTCCATCTGCCAGGATAAAGATTAGGATTAATTATCAGGAAAATACTTGACGATGTATTACTTGGTCAGTATAGAGGTCTCTGATTCTGCTTTTCGAATAAATAATAAATAAAGAACGTAATTTTACCAATGAAGAAGTTTATTACCTTAGTATTCGCCGCCATTGTGCTGGCCGGGGCCCCGGTACAATCTGTCCACGCCATCGGCCTTGCCTTGAGCCGCCAGAACAGTTCCAGCGTCATGCCCGAACCCCAAATCTCCTACTCATCGGTATTCAATCGCCTCGTTGACCGCATACAGGGACTGGCGGTTATTCTCGACACCGCCGTGGCCAAGGACCGGCTTTTCAATTACCGTTTCAGCATCGACTGCAACAGCATGATGGTGCAGAAAGACCTGGTCTTCGCAAACATATCCTACAGCATCAACCGCCTCACCGTAGCCAACACCTTCGGGTTCGGGTTTATCAGGACGCCCTTCATGAGGGTTTGGGCGGGTCCGCAGCTTGCCCTCACCTACGAGTTCAAGAACAGGAACAGCGCCATTTTCAACCCGGTGCTTTACAACAAGATCGGATCCGTGGTGGGAGTGAACATTCACGCCGGGAACAACATGACTTTCGCCGTTGAGATGGGTCTGCGGACCGGCTTCGGGTTTGACATGGCGAAATCACCGGCCAACTCCCTGGTCGAGTCAAAGGTGGAGCCCATCGCCTCTGTCAGGCTTATTTTCAGGTCCTGGGACTTCTTCGATCCCTCCGGGGTCTGATCCGCGTTTCGCCGTTAATGCCGGGTTGCGCAGGGTTGCACGGTTCAGAATGTCAATCCCATGCCGGCACGGCAGGTCAAATAGCTTACATCCCCGGCCTTTTCGAATATGATGTCGTTATCGGCGCCGACCCTGGTGCATATCTGTCATTTGACCCCATCGCTCCGCTGGTGATGACAGTTGCCATGCCACGCGACATACGATTGGGACATCATTACTTTATACGGGCGTAATTTTCCGCCAGGCGGTCGCAGGCTCCGTCCAGGTCCTGTGGGAAACGGGGATGAAGGATTATACACGGCCGATGATGGCGGCCATCTTTTTCAGGATCCTCGCGTTGAACCGGGCGCCGTCGAGGATGCCCCGGTACAGGTAGAGGGAGCGTTTCGCCACCAGCTCATCTTCGCCGAGGCCGCGGTCCTCCTCGTCGATCTCGTATCCCTCGGTGATGGTATGGACGACGCGCTGTATCGTAAAGCTGATCATGTCCTTGGCCCCCTGCTTCGATTCCACCACGCGGTCCGTTTCCGAAAGCTTTTTGAGGAGATAGTCCACCTTGCCCTGATCGCCGGCAGAACCCCGCCCCCCGGTTTTCTCCCTCATGAGGTCCTGGAGCTGCTCGGAGTATCCCACCGCCTTTTCCAGGACCGGCAGGAGCGATTCTATTTCACCCTGGATAAGGCCGATCTTTTTTTCAAGGCGTTCCCGCACCACGCCGCCGGCAGTGCCGCCGGGCTGTGTTCCAAACAGTGCGTCGATGCGTTCCCCGATGCTGACCGGCGAATCGGCTATCGTGATGTCAGCCGCGGGAACGTGTTTCACCCCGGGGATCAGGGCGCCGTCATGGGTCGCGTTGACAAGATTGCCGTCTTCGCGCTTCTGGAACCAGGAGAGGAATATCATCATCTTCTGGTTCGTGTGCACCGTCCCACCCCTGATCCCCTTGACGAAGATCTTCGGCAGCGCCGTGAGCTGGAAGCGGTTGAACATCTCCGGCGTGTAGAGCCTCCCGGTGCGCAGGTGCACCTGCTCGTCCAGGTATGAGCCGCGGGCATGGGCGTACCCGCCGGTGAAGGCGAGGTCCTGCCCGGTGAGATAGACGGGCGACGCCCCCAGGCGCCGGGCAAAGTCATAGGCGTTGGTCGACACGGACCCGCCGTGGGTGATCTCCCCCTTTTCGCCGGAGAGCCTTTCAATCCATTTCATCAGATCGAAGGCGACGCCGGTCACGGCGACGCGGCCGGGGAAGAGGCGGAACACCGAGGGGTGCACCGTGGGATCCGCCACCAGGATCGTTTCACTGTCCGCGGATCCCTCGAAATAGCGCGCGTTGATCACCTGAGGGTCGACGACGACGCAGAAGTGCGGCACGATCCCCGCTTTCATCAATATGCGGTACGAGGTGTCCACGGCAATGACGACCGCGCGGTCCCGGTTCCGCCGCATGAAATCGAGGCTCCGGTGGAGCGACGGGCCGGCGGCAACGACGATGGCCGGGACGTCCCGGAATTTATCGTAAAATATGTTCGCGCCGGGCGCGCTTATGAAGGCGCCGATGTTACGGGCGATGTTGGACGCCCAGACCTTCTCGAACTTCGCCAGGGTGGCGATGTTCACTTCCTTCGTAGACAGGTACGACCGCGCGACCTGCTGCATGTTGCCGTAATAGTCGGGCTCGGCCTGGAAGGACCCCCGGTGGAGGATGAGGCTCGTCCGGCGCGAAGATTTCCCCTTCAGCGCGTCGGCAATCGCCTCCTCGGTCGGCTCCACGAGCATGAAGAACCGTTCGCCGGCAAGGACCGGGGCCAGGTCCCTGCGCTCCATCGCCTTCCGGAGCATGAGGGGGCTCTTCTCAATGACCAGGACCAGCGAATCGCCACCCGTTCTCTTCAGGAGCTCCTCCAGGTGATATCCGAAGCCGAAGCCGAAAACAATATAGAGGTCAAAGGCGGAGGTGTCGATCTCGCCGATGAAGCGCTCCGCCTCTTTTACGGGATCAAACCTGCTATGGACAAAGAGGCGCTTCCCCTCCTTCGTGACCGCGGGAACATGGCCGCCCGTCTTCGTTTCCACGGCCTCGACGGAGCCGTCATCCGCGGCGGCGGCGACGCGTCCGTGCAGGTCCGGGAAGCGTTGCTTCAACACGGCCATGTTGCTTTCAAAATGTCCCATGGGATACCTATCGTATGATCCGGCGTTAAATTTCAATGAAAATATCGGAGTTCGGCCGGATCACGAAACCAGCCATGACAGGTTATTTGCAAAAATAATCGTACCGGCAAATAATAATTGATTAACCGGTTATACACTCTATAATTGAGAAGATACATGATGCTGAAATAATTTCGTAAAATCCAATTTTATTAGAATAAAGGAAACCGTTGTGGGAAAAAACCCGTCAATACTGCGCAACGTAAACCTGGTTGACATGTCAGGCAAAGGGGAACGCATCAAGAAGAATAAATCCGTGGTCATTGAAAACGGCAGGATCAAATCGATCCTTGATGCCGGCGGGCATCATGACCGCGATCAGGACGACCGCCTTCTTGTGAATTGCGGCGGCGGTTACCTGCTCCCCGGCCTGATAGACATCCATGTCCACTGCACCAATCCCTTTATCAATCCCCGGGAAGCGGTCAAACTCTCCCGGGTGGCCGCCGTCATGGGCCAGGTCAGGGAAAACCTGCGCAGCTGCATACGCGGCGGCGTGACCACGGTCCGCGACATGGGCTCGCCGCCGGGCATCGCGCAGCTCATGGGCCTGATAGACTCAGGGCTGATGACGGGGCCGCGCATCGTTCCCTCCTTCTCGATGATAACCTGCCCCGGCGGATACCCGGACATGGTGCCGCCCTTCAGGGGGATCCAGAGGCTCCTTCTCGGCGGGCAGTTCGCCGAAAGGATCACCGGAGACGAGCAGGCTGAACAAACCGTGCACCGGCTTGCCGACCGGGGCGCGGCATGGATCAAGACCGTGTACCAGGAGGAATCATACCTCTTCGGGCATCCGCGGCTTGCAGTACTGCCTGACAGCGCCTACGGGACAATAGCGCGCGCCGCCCGGGCCCGGAACAAAAAGCTCGCCCTCCACTCCCTTTCCCTGAAGGGTATCCGCAAGGGAATCGAGCTGAAGGTCGACACGCTCGAGCACCTGCCTCTGGAGGAATTAACGGCAGAAGACGTGCGCATGATAAAAGATGCGGGCATCACGGTTATCCCCACGCTGATCGCCCCGGGGATGTACCGTGAAGACCTGATGCCGGTCCTCAGGAATATCATCACCGCTACCGATAACTATCTGGTTCCCCAAGCGCGGAAAGAGACCCTGGACATTATCGGCCGGGTCATCGCCGGGAAGGAAAGCAGCACCATGATCGACTGCCATTTTCTGAGAAAAAAATACGGTACCATGGTGAAGAATCTTACAAGGCTCCGTGAAGCCGGGGTGCGCATAAGCTTCGGCACCGACGCCGGCGGAACCGATACCTGCCTTTTCGGGCTGCCATGGCTGGAAATGCGGCTCATGTCCGAGGCAGGCATGGGAAACTACCAGATACTCGAAACCGCCACCAGGATAAACGCGGCGGTCCTGGGTCTCGGCCACGAGCTGGGCACGATCGAGACAGGCAGAATCGCCGACTTGGTGCTCGTTGAGGGCGACCCGGTGAAGGATTTGCGCAATCTCTCCCGGGTGAAGAAGGTCTGGAAGAGCGGGGAGCTGGTGCACGGGAGCTAACCGCAGAGGCCGGGCCGTACGGCCATGGTATCCAGGAAATTCAATCTCCGGACATGCAAATAGGTGCCCATATCTGTATTTATGATCATGTATTTTCACTTTTTTCCGATTATTCCTATGTTTTTTCGAATACCTATTGACAGTAAATCCATACTTCATTACATTGCTCCCAACTGAATAGTTTCAAAAATGCTTCAATTTTCTTACCCTCGAGTTCAATCCTGGCTTAAGTAATTGCAGTTTTTATGAGTCTTATTCTTCGGGTGTAACCCGCATTAATTTCACAGGAGTTTTTTTAATGGCTAAAGGAACAGTCAAATGGTTCAACGAGAAGAAAGGTTTTGGTTTTCTGTCACACGACGACGGAACGGATCTTTTCGTCCATCACACCGGCATTGCCGGGAACGGCTTCAAGACCCTTTACGAAGGCGACAGAGTTGAATTCGAGGTTGAAAAGGGCGACAAGGGCCCCCGCGCGGTATCAGTCAGGACCGTTCAGTAGTTTTTCAAACCATGAAAAATCAAAAACCCGGCATTACCGTGCCGGGTTTTTTTTATGCCCGCGGCAGACCGGATAACAATCAGGCAACAGGACGGCATGCCTCCCGGGCACGTATCCCTATTTCCCGGCCACGGTAGCCTCCGCGCGGCAGCCGAGGGCATCAAGCACCTTCTCCCGGAAGGCCTCGGGCTGTTCAACCACCGGGTTGTGCAGGCCTTCGGGTATCGATACCACCGTGAGGTTTTCGAAGAGAATGCTGACGATCCTGCCGAATTCCGCCGCCGGTCCGAAGGTCTTGCCCCCGGAAACGTATATGGCGGGGATGTCCGAGCGGTACTCCACTCGGTACCTGTTTTTCTCGCACCGGGAATAATGATAGATGGCCCGCAGGTACTCGAGGGCGCATCCCGTGTTGGTGCGCAGGAAGCCCTCCCTGGTGTACTCCCAGCCATTGTTGCCGTTGGTCATCTGCAGCGGCATGAATGCATTGAGCAGGTTGAAGCCGGTTCCGGTCTTGAAAAGCAGATCGTAGAGGATCCGGTTGAGCCCCGGGACCAGGAGAAGCCGGTATGCCCCCGGGAAAAAATCATAGACCTCCACCAGCACGAGCCTTGAAATGTGGCGGGGATGGGCCCTCGCGAGTTCCATCGCCACGTTGCCGCCGAGGCAGTTGCCTATCATTACCGCGCCCTGCAGGCCGAGGCGCTCGATGAATTCGCGGGACAGCTCCGCCAGGTCCTCAATGGAAAAACGCTTCAGGGGAGAGCTGTCGCCGTATCCGGGCCACGCGGGACGGTACACGGTATAATAACGGGCAAACTCCTGGTGGCACATGGCAAAGGTGTCCTCGTTGCCGATCCATCCGTGATGGAACACCAGGGGCGGCCCGCCGCCGCTCACCTTGTAGGAGATCCGGACCCCCTTCAGGTCGATGAAACGATGCTCCTCGCCTACCCTGTACTTGGCCGGCAGCGTGGTTTTGAACGATCGCGCCTTTTTTGGCAAATTGACACCTCCTCTGGACGCTCCTGCCGCGCAGTAAGAAAACCGGGACGGTTCCGGTGCAGACGATTCCACCTGCGGGAAAATATACGATCATCTGCGGTAAAATGCATCAATTAAAAAATGCAAAATGAGGATATAATGTCAACCCACTAACATTAAACGAATGTAAAAAACTACGGGGATGGTGCGTCATGTTGTATCCCACGGCAACCCGGGGGAAAAGCACCGGATAAAGCGCGATTGTATCTGAATTTGGTCATCGCCTTGCGGGAAATAGTGCTGGACACACCCCCCCTTATTTACGATTTGGCCCTCAATAAAATAAATTCACCGTCAAGCAGGTCCAAGAGCAATATGAAAAAAATCTTATTCATCCAGCCGAAATTCAGCATCGATAAAATGTACCAGATGCGGGACGCGATGTACAACCTCGGATTCGCCTATCTCGCGGCCCACCTCCCCGACCACTGGCAGGCCGAGTTTGTCGACGAAGAACTGGAGAAGATCACCTATGACACCGATGCCGACATCATCGGCATAACGACCATCACCCTCTATGTGAACCAGGCCTACCGGATCGCCGCCGCGTTCCGGGCCAGGGGGAAAAAGGTCATCATGGGCGGCGTTCATGCATCCATGTACCCCGACGAGGCCCTGAACTACTGCGATGCCGTATGCATCGGCGACGGCGAACACGTGATCGCGGAGATGCTCGACGATTTCGAGCATAGCCGGTTGAAGAAAAAATACAAATCCGAGGCAAGGCCACTGACAGGCATGAAGCTCCCCCGCCATGACCTGTTCAAGCCGGTCTACCGTTTTACGCCCATCGCCACCAGCAGGGGCTGTCCCTTTGACTGCGACTTCTGCGCAATCAACGCCTTCTACGAAAACGTGTACCGCCAGAGGGACGTGGAGGACATCATACACGAGCTCGCGTCCCTGCCGAAAAAAAACAACATGATCTATTTTACCGACGGCAATATCTACGGCAATTCGCCCCGCGAAGTGAGACGCTTCAAGACCCTGTGCAGGAGGATTATCGAAGAGAGAAAAAAAGGGAACATGCCCTTCAACTATTTCATCTGCTTTGCCTCCATCAACGCCCTGGCCGACATAGAGGCCCTGGACCTGGCCTCCGCGGCGGGATGCAGGAACATGCTGATCGACTTTGAATCGATCAACCCCGAATCGCTGAAAGACATGAACAAGACGCTCAACCTGGAAAAATACCCTCCCGAGAAATACTCGGAGCTGGTGGACAACGCCCGGAAGCGGAAGATCATCATCACCGCGGAAATGGTCTTCGGGAACGACGCCGACAACGCCGACGTGCTGGCGCAGACGGAGCGCTATCTCGAGAGCGCGTCCTTTGACATCCTCCGGCTCTATGCCAAGCAGACCCTGCCCGGCACCCGGTTCTATAAAAAAATGGAACAGGAAGGCCGGCTGAAACTGAACAAGTTCCCCGATGACTGGGACCGGACGAGGGAAAAATTCGTGGCGGGCATCCATTTCAAGATGAAAAACCTGACCGAGGAACAGCTCCAGGGGTGGATGAAAAAAGTGGGGATGAACTTCTATTCCCCGCACAAGATCTTTTTCCGTTCAATGCGGTTCCTCAGGATAACGCGCAACCCGAAACTTGCAATGACACTGGCATGGGTCAGCGTCAAGGGAAGAAAGTGGTACACGGGCATCTAAGGGCAACCACCCACGGCAGCGGGGCTGCGCGGGGCCTCATCTCCCGGCTCCTCATGAAGGAATATGGCGCCGCGCTGCGCCGCCATGGGTGGCCCGCCCCCGCCTTCTCGGGAATCGTATTCGCCGCGCTCCACGTCCTGTTTTTCCTGGACACGCAGAGCCTGTTCCTGGTCATGGCGGGCATGATCATGCTCCTGGTCTCGGCTACCCGCAGCTCGTGGTTTTTTGTCATGGACCTCCAGGAGAAACAAGGGCGCTCTCCGTCACTTCCTCCGGCGGAATCCCGGGACGGGGGGCAGATGAAGCGGAAGGGAAAAACGGACCACCCGAGGCCGGAACTTCTCGGGTTGGATTGACGCGTGCGGGAAAGGGTCCGCGAATTTCTCAATACGGTCCGATTTTCAGACTGTCGATTTTGTCCAGGATAATGCTTCTCCTGGAGGTGTCTTTCTCCTTTTCCAGTTCAGCCAGGAGGGATGCGTACGCGCTCCGGATCTTTGTCCTTTTGTAATAATTGATGAAAGCCTTGATAATATTCTTGTCAAAGTGCTTCCCGCCCTCTCCCCTCAGCAGTTGGAACGCCTCATTGAGGGACAGTGAATCCCTGTAGTGGCGCCGCGAGGTTACTGCTTCGAAGAAATCGGCCACAGCTATGATCTGGGAGCCCAGGGGTATTTCGGAGCCCTTCAACCCCCGCGGGTACCCGCTCCCGTCCAGCTTCTCATGGTGGGAGCCCGCGATCTCGGGGATCTTGTTGTATTCGCCCATGAAATTGATCCGATCGAGGATCTGCCTCGTTTTTTCCGCGTGGGTCTTGATTATTTCGCGCTCGCTATCCGTGAGGCTCCCCTTCTTTTTCAAAAGCGAATCGGATATCCCGATTTTCCCGTAGTCGTGGAGCGCCGCCGCGATCCCGACGATCTCGGCGTAATCCCGCGGGACCCCCATCTCCCTGCATATCCCTATCGCGTACTCGGTCACCTTTTCCGAATGGCCCGCGGTGTACGGGTCCCGGGCATCAATGCTTGCGGCCAGCACGTTCAATATTGACTGCAGCTGCTTCGCCCTGGCGTCGTAGAGCTCCGCGTTCCTGATGCTGATGCCGATGACCGACGAGATGCCCATCAACAGCTGCAAATCGCTCTGGATCAGGGGCCGTTTTGTTTTTACATTGTCCACCGCCAGGACACCCATCGGCTCCCTGTCGCACACGATCGGGCAGCAGATGAAAGAGCGGGCGCCCAGGTCCCTGACAAACTGCATGCTCAGCGGCGAAAGGTTTTCATCGATTCGGGAGATGTCGTTTACCAGGTACGGTCTTCTCTCGTTATATGAAACCGAGTAGATGTCCCCGTTTTTCTTCTTCCGAAGCTTGAACTCCGTATTCTTCAGAGTTTTAAGCTGCGCGGAAGTATACCCGAAGCCGGATTGAAATATCAAGGCGTCCTTTTTTTCATTTCTCATGAGCAGCATGCAGCGGTCATAATCAAGGCGTTTCCTGAATATCTGCATCACGATTTTAAGGATACCCTCGATGTTTGTCTGCCTGCTTACCGCCTGTCCGATTTCATTGATCATGAGTGAATTGTTGTAGTTTATGTCCATCTGTCGCACAAGCTCCTCGTGGGAACTCTCGCGGTTGAGAAGGGACTTCCGGAGTTCCTTCTTTGTCAGATAATCGCATAAAAACGTCAGGATGAAAACGACAAGCAGCGCCGCGGGATAATAATAAATAACGGTTGTTATCGGCAGGATAACAGAAAGCGCGGCGCCGGCAGCCAGACCCAGTACCGCGGCGCTGTTCCTCAACTGCTTCAGAACAGACAGAAGATTGCTCTCCCAGGTTATGATATACCGGCATTTTTTTCCGCCGTTAAAGATGCATTCGGGATGTTCTATCCCGGGGATCCGGTTATCGAAGGCAAGGCCGATCGATTCAAAATACCCCATCCGGTTTTCGCACTGAAACTTTTTCTCGGAAACCCCCTCATGGGGCGTTACGGTTATCTCGACTTTTTTTGGGTCTAACTTTTTGTATTCATAACTGCTGGAACGGGTAAATCCCCGGGCGGCTTTTTCGATAATTTCATAGACCCTGGCGGGGTTTACGAAGCCGAGGACATACTGTCGCATGATGCCGATCGATTCGGGACTCGCGGCGTACCGGCCGGCTTCTCGGGCAATATTCTCGTCCCCGGTCAACCCTACCATCTTCTCATGGAACCTGTTGACCTGTTCCTGGGTAAACCAGTGGCTCTGGTCGGCCACCTCGTAGGGCTTCATCCTGGCATGCGAAAGGAGCTCATCGATGTCGACATGAGGAAAATTCTTTTTTATATATTTCAGGTACGTGTTGATAATGCGGCTGTTATACAAGCCAGGTCCGGACATGATCCAATCCCCCAGTAACGTATGAAGGGAAGGTATCACCGGGCTGCGAATCAAGTCAATGAAATTAATGGAAAACAGGCCCTGACCCTTCACCTATTCCCTGAATTCCAGGACCACCAGAACCGAATCATCCAGGGGCGCGCCGGGGAGCGGCCGCTGGCTGGAGACCCGGCCGGTTCCGTGCAGTGAATACCGGACCGCGAAGCTCCTTTTCATCCGCATGATGAGGTCAATCGATTCGGGCATCCGCATGCCCCGGAAATCGGGCATGGTTGTGCCGTCAAAATCGGCCCTCTTCGCCTTCATGGGGACCGGCGCCGCCGCCTTCAGGGACTGGCGGCGCGCGCCCTGGCGGGCCAGCACCCGGTCAACAAGGTTCGCGAACACCGGGGTGGCGATCTGTCCGCCCGACAGCTTGTCCGCAGGGTCGTCGATGATGACCAGGATGCACACGGTCGGATCCTCGCAGGGGGCGAGACCGATGAAGGAGGACAGCACCCGGTCAGAGTATCCCCGGGCGCGGATGAATTTCTGGGACGTGCCGGTCTTGCCGGCGACGCAGAAGTAGGGGGAGGCGGCCTTCTGTCCCGTGCCGCCCGCCACGACGCCGCGCATCATGGCCATCAGTTTCCTGCTGATGCTTCTGCTCATGACCCGTTCCCTGACGGCGGGTTTGAATGACCGGAGAACGGCGCCGTCATGGCTCTCGATGGACTCGATGATGGAGGGCGACAGGTAGACGCCGCCGTTGGCCACGGCGCAGAAGGCGGCGGCAAGCTGGACCGATGTGACGGCTATTTCCTGCCCGATCGCCATGGAGAACTTCGACAGCCCCGACCACTTCTTCCAGGGGCGCAGGATCCCCTCGGTCTCGCCGGGAAGCTCCACGCCGGTCTTCTGTCCGAACCTGAACTTAACCAGCGTATCATACAGGTCTTTCTTTTTGATCCCCTTCACCGCTTCGATGACGCCGACGTTGCACGAATGCCTGATAACGTCCGCCATGCCGATGGTGCCGTGGACGCCGGTGCAGTTGATCCGCACATCGGCGATATCGATCCACCCCCGGCAGGTGAAGTGGCGGTTCGCAATGGCGGGATTGTGCTCGAGCATGGAGGCCAGGGAAATGATCTTCATCGTCGACCCCGGCTCGAAGGAATCGATGAAGGAAAAATTCCTGAGAGCGAACTGGGGATACTCGTAATACCGGTTGGGATTATAGCCGGGGCTCTTGGCAAAGGCCAGGATCCTCCCGGTTTTCACTTCGAGGACCAGCACCGCGCCCTGCTTGGCCCGGTACCGGGCGACGGCATTCTCGATCTCGCGCTCGGCACGGTACTGGATGAAGCGGTCAATGGTAAGGGTTATGTTATGCCCGAAGGAAACGCCGCCTGCTTCCACCGCGGCCCCGTCCGCCGGCGAGGAAAGGACCCTGTCATAATTGTATTCGATGCCGGCCAGGCCGTTGTTGTCCAACCCCGTGAAGCCGACGATGTTCGACGCCAGTCCCTCGTGGGGATACATGCGCCGGTATTCCTTTTTCAGATAGAGCCCCGGGATGTTGATGCGGCGCAGTTCCCCGGCCTGGGAATCCTCGATCTTGCGTTTGATCCAGATAAAGCGCTTCTTCTTCGTGAGTTTGCCGAGGAGCGTATCGGCCGGCATCGACAGGAGCCTCGACAGGACCCTGGCGGTCTCCTCCGGCTTCTGTATCTCCTCGGGATTGGCGAACAGCGAATACTTCTCGACGGAAAGAGCCAGGAGATAGCCGTTCCGGTCGCTGATGAAGCCGCGGCGCACTTCCTGTTTGTCCGCATCGGGAACGACGATCCGGGAGGAAAAATGAAGATTGAAAAGCCTGACGATGAAGGCAAGGGAGAGCAGCGCGAATATCAGGCCGGCACTGTAGACCCGCCGTTTAAATACCTTCTGGTTCATACAACACCCGGTAAACCGTTAAACGGGATTCGCCGGCAGGGAATGACGCGCCCCTGCGGCATGGCCGGCGCTTCACCGGATCAGGCCGAACCGCGAGAAATCCAACTTGAAGACCTGCCTCGTGTTCCAGTAGAGGATGAACGCCTTGCCCTTGACGCGCTCGATATCGAGATACCCGAAGAAGCGGCTGTCCTGCGAATTCTCCCGGTTGTCGCCCATGACGATGACCTTGCCCGGCGGGACCACGCCCTCGATCTCGTTCTGCCGTGTCGGGCCGAAGTTGAAGGGCTTGGTGACGCCCTTGACGTAGGGCTCTTCGGTTTTTTTCTCGTTGATGAAGACGGCGCCCTCTTTTATCTCAAACCGGTCTCCGGGAACCGCGATGCATCGCTTGATGTAGTCCTTGTCCTCGTCATGGGGCGGCCTGAAGATGACGATGTCGCCCCGCCTTATCTTGCGGATACCCAGGCAGGAAAGGTGGACCGGCTTCTGCATCCCGATCATCTGCGGAACCACCGGACCGTAGGTGATCTTCTCAACGAAGAGATGGTCTCCCACCTTCAGGGTGTCTTCCATCGAACCGGTCGGTATGTAATAGGCCTGGATGATATACTGTATGATGTGGACCGCCAGCACCAGGGCGACCACGATGGCATCGACAAAATCCCATATCTTGCGCAGCAGGACCGACCGCCGGGGCGCCATGTCCTGGAAAAGCGCAAGGAACTTTTCGCGGTCGTCTTCTGGGAGGAGCATAAAGGGGAACGAGGTCTTGGCGTACTTCTGGCGTATGAGGACATTGCCGACAAATGTTCTCTCAAGGTATGTTATGTCAGCCGCAGGGATCCTTATCGTTGCGCCGCGCTCCCTGAGTTCAAGTCCCTCTTTGGTGACGATGATTCCGCCGTTCCGGTATCTCACGAACAGCGCGACATAGTTCACGATCCTCATGACCAGCACGGCGGTGGCGCATCCGCCCAGGAAGTATATGGGGACAAAGGGGGTCTTCACAAAGGGTATGGCCACGGCAAGGAAGAGGGTGGAATACACGAACAAAAGAAGGTACACGGCCCGCTTTACAAAAAAGAGGACGCTGTCCCTGCCGGAAATTATGGAAAACCGGGATTCTTCAATGGTTGAACTGTCAAAGCGTAAAAACTGAATCATTGGGGTGCTCCTTGCCACATGTGCATACAAAGGATAACGGATGAAGGATATTCGGCTGTATCCCCTGAATGGCATCTGATCCGCAAAACAACAGAAAGGACGCTGAATAGCCCGTTACGTTTAAAACAATAAAATGTATTGCTAAAATAACAGCATCTATATAAAATAGACATATTTCAGTGTCTACAATTTTTTTTCGTATGAAAGAAATAAGCGAATCGGTCAAAAAACTGTCGGCAGAGGACTTCAAGGAGCTCGGGGTCAGGCTCCAGCTTAAGAACAAGTCCAAGCGCGACCTGGTGGGAGCGCTGTCGACCGTTACGGGTCTCCATACCCTGCTCAAGAGCCTGGACTCCAACAGCCACCGGCTCCTCAAGGCGGTATACGGGGCTCCGGACGGCGTTACCTTCGTCGAAATCCAGAAGGAGCTGAAGCTCGATATTCCCGTCATAGAAAAAACGGCCGACACCCTGTCGCGGTGCCTCCTCATCTACACCATCAAGAACAGGCAGATGCTCAACACCAAGATGGACAAGGCCCACGGCATCACGGAGGTCGCGGGTCTGCTGCGCATCGTCGAGCCGAAGACCCTGACGGACCGGATCCATAAAAATTTCCTCCACCTTGAAACGCAGAAACAGCATTCAGAATTTGACAAAAGCCTGAAAGACCGCGAGGCGCGGGCCTTCCTCAAGTTCATGGCCGAATCGGGCTGCATCGTCACCCTTGACGCCGCGAAAGACCGGCTGCCGCAGAAATCCGCCGAAAAAATCATTGCCGGCATGATCTCCCAGAACATGGTCCACCTCTACCAGTGCTACCGCCCGGAATTCAATTCGTACCTGGTCCTCAACGAAAAAATCAGCCCAACCCTGGCTTCCCTTGAGGAGCACGACGACACGAGGAAGAAGCTGAAAGTCAGCAACCGCTACTTCCAGATCAACAACCTCCTGAACGCCTTCGACGTAATTTCGACCTTCGGACTTTTTCTCACCAAGCAGCAGGAATTCAGGAAAATCGACATCAGGCGCATTTCCGAGGCGATGCTCCCCCTGAAGGACCAGAACGGGACCGACCTTCCTTCCGAGGAATCGGCGCAGCTTTCCATGTTCATCCTCAACCGGCTGGGGTGCCTGAAACTGAACAAGGACATTGCCGCCATTTCGCTCTTCGAACTCCGCGCGGAGCTCGAGCAGCCGCTCCTCCTCATGAAGCGGATCCTGAAGATCGTCGGGGGCACGGGCACCTACGAGCCGTTTTTCAAACCGCCCTTCGACATACCGTCGTATGACTTCATCAAATCGATAATCAAGCTCCTGTACAAGCTCAAGTCCGTCACCTACGGCTATCTGAAGATCACGATACTCACCAGGTCCCTGTCTGAGGCGGGCGAAAAGGCCTTCGCCGACAATCTCCTGGACCTGCAGGACGAAATGGAACGGTTCGGCACCGTGATGAACTTTCTCTGCATCATGGGGATCCTCGACATCGACGGCGGGAGGATCATGCTGTCCGATATCGGCAGGGACATCGCCTGCCAGATGCTGAAGACCTACTCGGAAGAGCCGGCACCGGCAAAGAAGAACATCTACATCAACCCCGATTTCACCCTGATCATCCCGGCCCAGGAAATGCCGTCGGAGGCCCTCTATCATCTGCTGACCCATACCGACATCATAAAGCACGACGTCATCATCAACACGGTCATCAGCAGGCCCGCGATCGTGCGGGCGCAGAAGCGGGGCATGTCCCTCAACCGGTTCCTCGAAACGCTGGAACTCTACTCGAAAAACGAGCTGCCCCAGAACCTGGACTTTCTGCTGCGGGAATGGTCGAACCAGACCATCAACATCAAGATATCCCAGCACATACTCCTCACGTCAAGCCATGGGGAATTCATTGACGAGCTGACGCTGGGAATCGCCAAGGAAGGGATCGTGGAGCGGATATCGCAGACCCACGCCCTGGTGAAAAAAGAGTATATCGATGAAATAATCAAAATCGCGAGGAAAAAAGACGCCGTTATCTCGCTGTTCAACGAGCTTGAAGAGGACGACTAGTCCTTGACCACCTGAATCATGTTCTTCGTTTTCCAGTTCACGTACTGCTGAAGCGCCTGGATGGTGTTTTCCTTCACAAAAAAAAGCTTATCGTTGAGCTTGACCAGGGCGCCCCGGTAGTGGGTGTACTTCAGCTGATGGTCCACCCAGCCCAGAAGCTCGACCCTTTTCCAGTTGGTCGTGGTCTTGAGGACAGGGATTTTGCTCAGGTGCAGCTCCCTGATCTTCCCGTTTTGCACGGCATCGGATAATATTGTTTCCCATTCCATAGCCATATATGAATCCCGAAATCCTCTGTCAGTTTCAGTTTTGCGCAAGACCCCGCCCCCGGGGTCCCGCCTGATGTTCAAAGAGCCCGGCACAGCGAAGATGCATTTCCGGGCCGGTTGTCCCCCTGCGGGACTATTCCGTGCGGTTCTTCACGTCAGATAGAAGACGGTTGACCTGGTCGGCCAGCTGCTTGTTAAGATCCTTCTGACGGCTGATCTCCCTGTGCAGATCCAGCAGTTCGGCACGGGAAAGTTCTTCCACTTTTTCCTGCGCATCAATAATCTTTTTCGCGTCATCCAGCTCTTTGGCCGAATAATCAATGACCGATTCCTGCGCCTTGATCACGTCCCTGGCGTCCATCAGCTCCTTGCGGCGCAAATCGGCCAGCATCTCTTCGGCCTTGATACGGTCGCGCATATCGAAGAGGTTGATCTGGCGGAGCAGGGTAAAATCGCGGATGGCCGTGCTCAGGTTGGTCTGCTGCCGGATAAGGTTCTTTTCGAAATCCAGGATCTTCTCAAAAGCCTCTTTCTCCTTTTCGGACTCAAAGACGTTTTTCCGGTTGATGTCCATAAGCCCCTCATACGCCTCGATCCTCGATTCGGCCTCCCTGGAAATAAACTTCATGATCTCGCGGTAGCGCTCGACAATGATCGATTTCTCGAGGAGGAGAAGGAATTCGCGCATGTCCACCGGCCTGTTCAGAAGCTCAAGATGCATCAGGTTGTAATTGAGCTTGGCGATCTCCTTGACCTGGCTCTTTTTAACCATCATGAATTTCAGGTGCGACTGGAGGCGCTCATCCTTGGCCATTTCCTTGATGAGCTGTTCCGGGTCTGTAGTGATGATATCAAAAATGAAAATATTGATCTCATCCTCGACAATGTTGGCGTGATGCAGCTTGTGTCCGGTGATCAGATTGACGGTCAGGCCGAGGCCGGTGATGGCGTTAACGATTTTGGTCCCGGCCTCGTTATCCCTCAAATACCAGATAGTCACCTTGTCCATTTCCATATCCCCACCGCGTATCTTACTTTGAAAGAAATATGCACTATGATAAAAATTACAACTACTTTTTTGACTTACCCTACGCCGCGGCCATGAATGCCGGCTGTCATGGCTTTCGCGCCGGGACAGGGAACGGTGCCGCGTGATGACTGCGCCGGTTCAGCGGATCTCAAGGACGATCCCGCCCCTGTCGTTTCTTTTCAGGACAACATCCGATTCCTGCCCTCCTGAAAGCCGTGTGTCCGATGACCTGAGCTTCGGGAAATCGCTGTTCTCAAGAAAATCCCTCAAGAGCTCTATCTTGCCATCGAGTTCGCCTTCGAGGTCATCCGTGCTGAAATAGGTGTCCATCAGCCGGCTGAATTCGTTCCGTGCCTCGGTCTCTATGCAATGGCTTTTTATGTGAAGATTAACCGTGACATCCACTGGCGGTCCCTCATTTTCCATATTAGAACCACGATAGAACAGAATGAATATTTTTCAATAAATAAAAAACAAAAACAGACAAGTTGTCACCGGCCCCCATCCGCCGCGGTTTCTCCATAAAACCGCGGTGTTCTCCCGCCGCGGAAACTCCGCGGGCGTTCAATGCGCTCCCGGCAGAACAACCGCCCGCATCAACGGGAAAAGCCGCCCCCGGTCACATCGCTCCACCGGAAACCGGCATGGAGGCCGAAAAAAACAACAAAAAGATACTTGCCATTCCAACCAGGATGCTGTTTTTTGACCAAAATTCAGGGATGCCATGCGACATAAAATAAAACCGGCAAAAGTCATCTGCAGCACCGTAATCGTTGCCATATCCCTGCTATGGACCGATACGCAGCTCCTTTCCTGGGGGCTTTTCAACCTGTTCACCGACACCCGCTACAGCCGGGAGGGGCTGGAGAAAGTCGAAGCCTTTGATCCTGACCGGGACATCCTGTACCTGCCGCCGCTGAAGGGGAAGGATATATTCGAATCATCCCGCGACCTTTCCATATGCAGGAACAAATCGGTGCGCAAGCACATCTACCTCTACCTCACCAGCAAGCGGGAGTACCTGGTCCGGGCTATCGAGCGTTCCTACCGGTATGACGACATGATACAGGACGTGATGAACAAAAACAGCGACATCCCGGCTGAACTGGCGCTGCTGCCGCTCCTGGAAAGCTGTTTTGACCCCCGAGCGGTTTCGCGCAGCCGCGCCGTGGGTCTCTGGCAGTTTGTCGACAACACGGCACGGCCCCTGGGATTGCGCAGTGACCGGTGGATCGACGAACGGCGGGATATTGAAAAGTCAACGGCCGCCGCGGTCCGGCACCTCCGCAACATACGGGGGTGTTTCCCCGACTGGGCCCTGACCCTGGCCGCCTATAACGGAGGCGCTGGATACGTGAAGCGCACCATGGAAAAAACGGGGATACAGGACTTCTGGAAGCTCCGTGACGGCGGATTTCTCAGGGACGAAACCAGCGAGTATATCCCGAAGTATATAGCCCTCATGGTCATATATAAAAACCAGCGCCTCTTTGGCGTCAGCGACGAGATCAAAGTGCCGAAAAAAACCGGGTCCGAACTATACACGCTCCAGCACCCCGTGGACCTGCGCGACGTTTCCCGCCTCGGCGGCGTCTCCCTGCAGACCATCAGGGACCTGAATCCCGAAATCAACTCAACCCTGACCCCCCCGGGGATAAAAAACTACCGGCTCCGCATCCCCTCTGAGGCCAGAAAGAACCTCGACGCAAAGGCGGATGCGCTGTATAAAACCAGGATCACCGGCGTCATGGAGCACCGGGTCAAAAAGGGTGAAAGCGTTACCGCCATCGCCCGGCTGTATAAAAAAAAACTGCACTCATCCTCAAATATAACAAGATAAAAAACCCGAGGTCCCTCCGGACCGGCAGCATCATATACGTGCCGTATTGAAACCGGCCCTTCCGCCGCGTGGAGCATCATGATCATCCCTTCCGCCGCCGGGAACGTTCCCCGGGAAAAAAAATATAAAAATCTCTTGTCACAAAAGATGACGATGGTAAACCGGTGTCACCTGATACGGGAGACGGGATACTCATGGACATGTATAAAATAAAAGGCGGAAAGGTTCTCTCCGGCGAAGTCCCGATTTCGGGCGCCAAGAACGCCGCCCTTCCCATCATCGTGGCGAGCCTTCTCGCCGACGGGGAAACGGTTCTGAAGAACGTCCCCGACCTCAAAGACATCCGGACCATGCTCCAGGTGATCCAGTGCCTCGGGGCCGAATACGATTTCAATACCGAAAAAAACGTCCTTCGCATAAAGGTAAATTCGATAAAAAACGCCGAGGTTCCCTACGAACTGGTCAAAACCATGCGGGCCTCCTATTATGTCATGGGGCCGCTTCTTGCCCGGATCGGGGAGGCCGATGTCTCCCTGCCGGGAGGATGCGCCATCGGCGAAAGGCCGATGGACATACACCTGGCCGGCTTTGAGGCCCTGGGCACAGAGGTCAGCCTGGACCACGGCTACATCAAGGCCCGGGCGGCATCCCTCAGGGGATCCGAATTCAAGATGCGGACCGTGTCCGTGGGGGCCACCGCAAACCTCATGATGGCCGCCGTGCTGACAAAGGGAAAGACCGTTCTCGACAACTGCGCCATGGAGCCGGACATTGTCGACCTGGGGAATTTCCTCATTAAGATGGGGGCGAATATATCCGGGCTGGGGACCGAACGCATTGAAATCGAGGGGGTCAAGAAGCTCCAGCCGGTGACCTACACGGTCATCCCCGATCGGATCGAGGCCGGCACCTATCTCATAGCCGGAGCCGCGACCAGGGGCTCCGTGACCATTACCGGAGCGATACCGGAGCACGTGGGGGCATGCATGGACTCCCTTTCCGAAATGGGATACATTATTGAATCGGGCAAGGACTGGGTTTCGGTCAAACCGGGCAAGGTGCTGAAGGGCACCATGATCAGGACCCTTCCCTATCCCGGCTTTCCCACCGACCTCCAGGCCCCCATCATGGCGCTCGCGACGATTATCCCCGGGATCAACGTCATCATAGAAACAATTTTCGAACGCCGCTTCACCCACGTGGCGGAACTGCGCCGCATGGGCGCCGATATAACCATCGAGGGCGGCGTCGTCATCATCAAGGGAGTTAAAAAGCTCATGTCCGCCCCCGTCATGATGTCGGACCTCCGGGCCGGGGCGGCCCTGGTGGTCGCCGCCCTTGCGGCCCAGGGCGAGACGGAGATACGGCGTATCTACCATTGCGACCGGGGCTATGAGCACCTCGACCGGAAGCTGGCATCGTTGGGAGCGGACATACAGCGCGTCAAGGGCGGCGGAATGTGATTTTCCTAACCTATTTTATCCCACACAGGAAGGCGGGGTGGCAACATCCCGCCTTTTTACTGTAACCTGTCGGGCAGATTGCGCGCCGGGGCGGGCGGCTCCCCGGAGACAGGCAGCAGCGTCAACCGCCGGCAACCATGGAAATCATGATGACGCTGTCGCCGTCATTGAGCTTCGCTGTCGGCGGCATCCGCTTGCCGTCCCTCATGCATATCACCCTAAGCTCTGCCGGTAAGCGCAGGCCGGCTATAAGCGTCGAAACCGTGGAGCCGCTCGGAACCACCGCCTTGTTCCGCGAGATATATTTCCTCACCGGCCCCTTGCCGGCCACCCCTATGGTTATGAAGTCCCCGGCCATATCCGCTCTGCCTCTTCCGACAACCCCTCGGCTACAAGCCTGCGGCGCGACGGCACGCCCTTCACCGGGTCAAGTTCCATCAGGCAGTAAAACTTCTTTTTCATTTCTTCGAAGTGGACCTCGATGCCGGCGGTGTCGCCGTCACGGGCCGGCTCGAGCAGTCTCGGCGACAGCGCGTCATCCGCCGCCGTAAAGCCCAGGCGGTAATTGATACAGCGCTTCAGGTCATACCCGCGCATTCCCGCGTCCATCATCTCCCGCAGATCATATCCGTAACCGGCCGCGGCATTGATGAGGTCTGCGATTTCCTGCATGGTCAAGGAACGGTCAGCGTACTGGCACAGACAGGCGCTGTTCTCGATGCAGCCTATGGCGGCCGCCAGGACCATGGTTTCCGGCTTTTTGTCGCCGGTGAGCGCTTCGAGATCGAACTCGAACCCGATCTCCGGGTAGTTGCAGGCGCCGGTCTCCATGAAATGCATCGCCGTCTGTACATGGCAGGCCCCGCGGGTACTCACCGCGTAGGCCAGGGCGTGGCCGTGGCAGCCCCGGGGATCGTGCATGGGGGCCTCCAGGCCCTTGCCCTGCGCCGTGTAATCGATTGAGCTGCCGCCGATTGCGCGGGCGGCGCCGGCGCTTCCTTTTGAAAGGAGCTCGCCCAGTTTCCCGCTCCGGGACGACATCATCGGCAGGATACTGTCCACCACGCGTTCCATATCGCCCCACCGGAGGGCCATGCCCCCGGTATGTTCATCGGTGAGATCGCCCCGCTCGTACGCCTCCATGGCCCACGCTATGGTAGCGCCCGCGCTGATGGTGTCCATACCCAGGTCATTGCACACCCTTCCCGCCTTGCACACCGCCGCAAGGTCCGACGTCCCCAGGAGGCTGCCGAAGGAGACCACGGTCTCGTATTCCGGTCCCGGCCCTTCCGGGATGGCAAAGGGTCCCTCGTCTACCTGCACGATGCGCTTGCACGCCACGGCGCAGTAGGCGCAGGTCGCCGTCTTCTTGAGAAACCGCTCCGACAGGGTGCTCCCGGTCAGGGCATTCCCCATCTCCTCGTCAAAATTCGACGTCCAGTTCTTCACCGGCACGTCCCCGCTGTACATATGGCCCTCGAGGTTGCCGGAAGAGCCGAAGTCGTGCAGCACCTGGGATATGAGATGTTCCCGTATCCGCGGCGTAAGCTCCTTGATCAGGGCCTTCACCCGGTCCGGGTCGGCCAGCGAGAGCTCTCTCTTCGCATCTTTCACTACAATGGCCTTCAGGTTTTTTGATCCCATGGCCGCGCCCATGCCGCAGCGGCCGAAGGCATGGTGGGCCTCGTTCAGGACGCAGGCAAAGGGCACCAGGTTCTCGCCTGCCGGACCGATGACCAGTGATGTCGATTTCTTGCCACACATGTCACGGAGCGCTGCCGTGCTTTCCCCGATGCCTTTGCCCCACAGCACGGCGGCGTCTTCAATCGTGATTATATCCCTATCGATACAGATGACCGACGGTCGTGCCGCCCTGCCCGTAATGACCAGGCCGTCGTAGCCGGCCTGCCTCAGGGCCGGCGCGAAATACCCGCCGCAGGAGGACTCGGCGAGGCCCCCGGTCAGGGGGGATCGGGCCGTGGCGCTCATCCTGCTCGCGCCGGAAAGCCGTATGCCGGCCAGAGGGCCGTTCATCAGGATGAACAGCGCTTCGGGAGAAAGCGCGTCGGCCGAGAAATCCGCGCGGTCCCAGAATATCTTCGCCCCGAGGCCGCTGCCGCCGATGAAACGGCGGTAGGTTTCCTCCGGCAGGTGAAGCGCAGTGACCGTGCCGGCAGTCAAGTCGATGTCAGCAATGTTCCCCGTGTTGCCGTTCATATCGGACCCCCGCTTCCATCGTGCTATTTCGAAACGATCAGGTGCTCCAGCCCCATCTCCTTCAGGGCTATCGGATACATCTTAAAGGCCGGCTTGATGACCGGCAGAAGCTTCAGCATGGCGGTCACTTTCCCGCCCTGCTTGATGATGCCCTTGGTGACGCCGGCGATCGGGTTTTCCAGGCCGTGCCAGAACCGGTGCGAATGGTCGGCAGGCTGTTTTGACCACACGTCCTCCTTGAGGTCGCAGGGGCCCAGGTAGAAGGTCCCGTAGTATCCTTCCTTTGCCGGAGGATTTTTCAGATCAATGGTGATCTCCGCGTCCGGATCAGTGTATATGAACTTAATTATGATGCCGGCCTTGCTCATTTTCGTGCCGATTTTCTCGTCCTTTAATACGCGCTCCAGGAAATATCCGTAAATTTTATACAGGTCATCGGCGTCCTTGTAATATGTGCTCATGCTTATCCTCCCTTGGTTTAAAGTTACTGCCCTTTCCTCTGGTCAAAGCGCCTGCCGAAGATCATGCCGGCGATACCGATTTTAAGCATCTGGATGGTGCCCCCTGCGACGCCCCACGCCTTTGCGTCGCGGTACATCCGCTCCATGGGAAATTCATGGCTGTAGCCGTATCCGCCGAAGACCTGCATCGCCAGGTTCGTCACGTCCACGGCCATCTCGTTGGCGTACGCCTTGGCCATGGAGGCCTCGTATATGGAGGGAAGGCCCCGGCCCGCTCCGCTTATGGCGCGGTACACCAGGAGGCGCGCCGCGTCCAGCCTGGTCGCCATGTCCACCATCATGAACTGCACGGCCTGAAACTCGCATATGGGCCTGCCGAAGGCCTTGCGCTCCATGGCATAAGCCTTCGCTTCCTCGAAAGCGCCGCCCGCCACACCCAGGCACATGGCCGCGTTGCCGCACCGCTCGATATCGAAGGTGGACATGAGCTTGTTGAACTCGCCCGGCGGTATCACCAGGTTTTTCTTCGGGACCCTGACGTCGTCGAAGTACAGGTCGCACGACGGCATGCCCCTGAGGCCCATGAATGTTTCCTGCTTGCCGAAGGTGAAGCCCGGTGTTCCTTTTTCCACCAGGAGTCCGCCGATGCCCTTATATCCTTTCGTATCACCGAAGCGGGTGTAGACCATATAGTGGCTGGCGTGGCCGCCGCCGGTGATGAAGCACTTTTTGCCGTTAAGGATGTACGAGTCGCCGTCCTCGACAGCGCGGGTCGTGAGGGCCGTGAGGTCGGACCCGGCCTCCGGTTCGGTCATGCAGACCGACACGCTGTATTCACCCCGGCACACCCCCGGGACGATGGTCTTCTTCTGCTCCTCGGTGCCGAAGAGGTCGATGACCCGCACCGGCCCCACGTTCGACTCAAACACCGGCGCAGCGATCATGGGGCTGAATTTAGCCAGTTCCTCGATGCAGAGGACCGCGTTCATGGCGGGCTGGCCGCCGCCGCCGTGCTCCGTCGAAAGGGTCATCCCCAGGAGTCCCATATCGCCGTATTTGCCGATAAGCTCAAAGGGGAATTCCCCCGTCTCGTCGATATGCTTCGCCAGCTCCTTGAACTTGTCCCTCTGCCCCATCTTTCTGATGGTATCGACCAGCATCTGCTGTTCTTCGCTCAATGTGAAATCCATTCCCGTTCCTTTTTCCGATTCAAAATAAATTTAATGTATCGCATAACCCAACGATATTGATGCTTGTCTCAGCCCCCCACCCCCCGAGAGGGGCTTTTGTAGTTCATTCAAATCACACAAGTCCCCCTCCGGGGGATTTAGGGGGACTACTTCCAATTATATCAGCGAAGCCAGGTCCCTGATGTTTTTCGCTTTATCCAGGTCCATGACCGCGTCGATGATCCGGTCGATCTTTTTCCGGTCGCGACTCCCGGCGAAAAAGCGCACCTTCTCCGAGATGTCGCCGGCCTCCATCGGATCGCGGGGGTCCCCCTTGGGAATGTCAACCTGCTTCACCAGGCGCTCCCCGTTCTTCATGAGGACCTCGATCCGGCTCGCGGTCTTGTCCGGGTACAGCTTGTTCAGGGCGTCGTCCGGCTGCACCGTCACCTTCCTGGAGAGCGCTATCACGGCAGGATCGGCGAGCCTCCGCTCCGTGAGCTGCCCCGGCCCCAGCGTGCCGTCGAGGAGGCAGGCGGCCACCACGTAGGGGATGGAAAACTGAGCTGACACGAAGGACCCGCCATCAGGGACGCCCTTTCCCACGGCAAGAGCGGCTATGGCGTAGGTGAATACCGCGATGGATTCTATATCCGCCGCCTTGACGTTCTTTTCCTTTACCAGCTCCAGCATCGCCTGGGCCGCGCCATGGGTGTGCCGGCAGGCGGTGTACGGCTTGAAATAGATATCCATGATGGAAAAATGCTCGCCCAGCTTATCGGTTATGCGCTCCGGCTTCGGCTCCTGCTTCACCGTGATCTGGGTGAACCCGCCCTTCAGCGCCGTGCCTTCCAGGACAAAGGGGCTGCCGGTTATTCCGCGGTCAGCCAGCCCGGCGGCCATGATACCGGCGCTCGCCGCCTGACCTCCCTGCACTATCTTCACGGTATACCCGCCCATCAGCTGCTCCGCCATGGAAAGCGGCAGCAGGTAACCGGATATCCCGATCGCGTTCAGCATCTTCTCAAACCCATGGCCCATCAGCTTGGAGACGGCCACCGCGGTCCCCAGGGTTCCGCAGGTTCCGGTGGGGAGAAACCCGGAAAGCGTATGAAAGGGGTGCACCGCCGCTGCCGAACGTCCCGCCGCCTCGTACCCGGCCACGATGGCCTCGATCACGCGGGCGCCCGACCGGCCCATGGATTCCGCCGCGGCGAATACGGCCGGGATCACCGCCGATACCGGGTGGTTGCCGCCGAACCTGAGGCCGTCCTGCGCCTCGATCGCCTCCGCCGTGGTGCCGTTGATGAAGGCCGCGTTCTGCAGACCGGTCCGGAACCCGCACCCGAGGGCGGTCGCCGCTTCCGGGCCGCCGAGGGAGCGCACGAAATCCACGACTGACCGCACCGCGTCGAGTTCCAGGGACCCGTAAATGTTGGCGATGTAATCGAGGACGCAGAGCTTCGCCTTGTGCCTGACGTCCCCGGGCAATTTTTCAAAGGATATGTCAGAGCAGAATTTGACCAGTTCCTTGGTGTATTCCATGACCCGCCTCCTTTACACGTACCCGCGTTTCTCGTAAATCCGTATCATGCGATGAGGGTCGAGGACCTCCCGCAGGGCGCGGATCTCCTCCTCCCGCGGGGGCTCGGTCTCGTGCACGTCGTCGCTCACCTTTAGCTTCCAGGGCGTGAGCTTCACCACCTCGTCCACGGAGGACCCGGGATGATAGCTCTCCAGGTACGCCTCCTTCGTGTCCTTGTCGAAGCGCATGACCGCCTTGTTGGTTATCATCACCTGGGGGCCGGTGCCGGGCGGCAGCCCCCACTTCTCCCGCGCTCCCGGGCCGTCGAGGTACCCCGGGGTGGTAATGAAATCCACTTTTTCCGCCAGGCTCCGGGTGTTGTGCAGGGCGATGATGAGGGTGCGCTTCGCAAGGGCGCCGATCGGGTTTGCCCCGCCGGACCCGGGCAGGCGGCTCTTCGGGCTTTCGTACGGCCCGATGACGGTGGTATTGATGTTGCCGAACCTGTCGATCTGGCTCCCGGCGAGGAACCCCACGTCGACCCATCCGCCTTGTAAAAAAATTCCCATGATCTCCACCAGGCCGCCGATCATGGCAGCGCCCGGGTTCAGGCAGGGATCGCCCACGGAAAGGGCCGGCCGCGCCGGCCGCGCGTCGAAGACGCCCGATTCCTGCATCAGCATGGCCCGGGGCGCGTGGGTGTACCGCGCGATATTGGCCGACATGGTGGGGAACCCGGTCCCCACCACGACGATGTCGCCGTCCCTGATTTCGCGGGCGCCGCAGCAGGCCATCAATTCCGGCTTGATATAATCATCTGGATGATTGCTCATTTCCCACCTCCCGGTCAGTAGGCATACGATACGGTATACCCGTAATCGAATTTCGCCTGCAGGCGCTTGTACTGCGCGTACCCGAATTTCTGGATGTAGTGCTGGATATACTCGGTGCGGTCCTTGACGCCGAAGACCCATTCGTCCAGGAAAGCCTGAAAGCCCTCGACGGTATTGGAGGCCTCCTTGTAGAGGTTCCCGTACTGCAGGTCCACGTCATAAAAGCCCGGCGTGTACCCGGGGTGGGCGCCGAAGGGCTCCTCGGTTACGGCCACGACCTTGAACGAAGGTACGATGGTGCGGGAGGGGTCCTTGCCCACGGTCTCCCGGCTCACGACGCGTTCGCAGCTCACGATCACCTTTTTCGCGGCGTTGGCCCCCCACTTGCAGTCGCCGCCGATCCCCCACATCTGGGCGTTCCCGTCCTCGTCCGACTGCTGCACGTGGATGATGGCGGTGTCAGGCCTGAGGGCCGGGGCCACCATGACCGGGGTCCCGTCAAAGGGGGACTCAATCATCTTGTACTTGTTGTCGCCCATGAAGGACTGTATGTTCATCAGGTCGGTCCCCACCATGTCCTTTACCGGCACGAAGGGCATCCCCATGGCGCCGGCCATCAGCATGAGGGGAAGTGAAAGGTTCGTGTATTCTTCCAGCTCGATCTTGCGGGGGATCCCCTTCTCTATCGACCGCCGGTAGCACCGCGCCAGGCCGTACAGCCCCAGGGAAATGAAGGTGGCGATGAAGCGCTTCACGCAACCGGCGCCGATGAGCATGTCGAAATCGTCGGCGGCGTTGCTTCGCGTGATGGTAAGGTCTTTCTTCTTCTGCCTGATGATCTCGTGGATTGCCGCGAAGGGCGGCCTGCAGATATAACCCCCGATGAACAGGAAGTCGCCGTCCCCGACGAACTTCTTCACGGCATCGGCGGTGGTCATTATCTTTCCCATGCCCGTCCCCCTTGATGTGTCATGTGAAAACCGCAGGCAGAGCCCGGTCCGAAGATGCGGCTCACGGCCGCATTTCGAACTCAGTCCTGCTTATGATCTCTTCCTGGGCGATCTCGCTCAGCCCGGTGAATTCCGCGGAATAGCCGCTCACCCGCACGAAGAGGTCCCGGTGCTTTTCCGGATGGGCCTGCGCGTCCCTGAGCACGGCCGAGTCCACCATGTTGAACTGCACCTGGGTGCCGCCCCGCTTGAAGTAGCCCCTGATCAGCGACACCAGGTTGGCGGTGCTGATCTTTTTTCCCTGGAAGCGCATGTTCAGGTTGGCGCCGTTGTATACCCGCGTGATGGGGAGTTTGGTCACGGAGTTCATGATCGCCGTCGGCCCGGACATGGCGTTCCCGGTCGTGGGGGTAACGCCGTTTCCCAGGACATCGCCGGCGAAGCGCCCGTCGGGCGTTGCCGCCGTGAAGGCTCCCATGGTTATGTGAAAACCGACCGAGAATATTCCCGGCCAGAAAAATCCGCCCCGGAAATTCCGATAACCAGCGAGAATATCGCAGTAATGGTCGACAACCCGAACAGCCATGGCGTCAACCTCGTCGTTGTCATTCCCGTATTTCGGGATCTTGTTGCGCAAGTAGACGCGCTTCTCCTCCGCGTCCTGCCAGTCCTGCGACAGCCACTCGGCCAGCTCGCCCATGGTGAACCGCTTCTCCTCGAAGACCGCCTTCTTCACCGCGTACAGGCTGTCCACCACGTTGGCAAAGCCCATGAACTGGACCCCCGTGGAGTTGTAGATGGCTCCCCCGGCAGTGAGGTCCTTTCCCTTTTGGAGACAGCCGTCGACCATGGCCGAAGCGAAGGGAGAAGGAACGGTTTCCGATATCACGCGGTCGAGCACCTCCATGCCCCGCACCATCTGCCCGATGAAATGCCTCACCTGGCCGTCATAGGCGGCCCACACGTCTTCGAAGCTCGTGAACCCGGCAGGGTCTCCTGTCTCTATCCCGCTGGGGTAACCGAAGATGTTGTCAATCCCGTTGGCCAGGGCCAGCTCGACGCACTTGATGCCGTTGAACTGCACTGCGAAGGTGGACCCGAAGGTCCTGCCCTGGGCGTTCGGCTCCAGGCAGCCCACCATGCCGTAATTCCGCGCGTCCTCGATCGAATGGCCCGCCTTTACCAGGGACCGGATGATGGCCTCATCGTTGAACAGGTGCATCAGCACGCCGTCCCGGTCATAGTCCACGGCCCGGTTCAACAGCTCCGCGGGACAGTCGGGCGAAATCCGGACGCCGAAATTGGGCTGCACGGTCCGCACGTCAGCGTAGGCGTCCAGGGCGATATAGCTCATGTCGTTGGTGGCGTCGCGGCCGTCGGGCCCGACCCCGCCCACGGTGACGTTCTGCGTGGTCTTGCCCTCGGTGCCCTCGCCGCCGGGGATGAAGGCCTCCTCCAGGACGTTCCAGATCTCGTTGGTCTTTATGAAGAGCATGGCCACGAGCTCCCGGGCCCTGTCCGCGCTCCCCCGGTTCGCGTCAACGTCCTTTTTGTAATAGGGGAAGAGTATCTGGTCGATGCGTCCCAGGGATATGGAGTTCCCTCCGGACTCGATCTGGGCGACAAGGTGGATGAAATAGACGCTCTGGACCGCCTCGTGGAGGGTTTCGGCCGGGTACTCGGGCACGCGGCCGCACACGCGGGCGACCTCCATAAGCTCCGCGGCCCGGGCCCTGTCCCGCTCCTTTTCAGCCATGGCCAGGGCCAGGTCCGCGTAGCGCCGGGCGAAGGATATGACCGCCCGGCAGGAGCGTATCACCGCGTCATAGAAGAGGCCCTTTTCGCCCTCCCTGTCAGCGGGCGAAAGCGCCGCCATGGTACCCTCGGCGTCCTCGATGACGCCGCGGAGGCCGCGGGCCAGGACGCGGTCATGGGCCATGGTGAAATGGCCGATCCCGTAGGTTATCTCGAGCATCATGGTGAAGATGTACTTGTCCATGTCCTCCAGAATGTCCGCCGGCATCAGCTCCTTCATCCGGTCTTCCACGGTCCTGCCTTTCCAGAAGGGAAGCATCTCCTCCGCGAGCTCTTTCTTCTCTTCCCCGGTGATCAGCGCCCGCTGGAGGGCGCGGACGTCGAAGTTCTCCAGGTCCCCCTCTATCCAGAGGGACTTGTTTTCCGGGAACAGGGGCGCCCCCTTGAGCTTGGAGGTGCGGCATCCCACGATGACCTCGTCGTCGCGTATGATGACGCTGATGTTCTTCAGAATGTGCTCGAAGGCCAGGCTCATCCTGGTCAGGGGATGTTGGTCCCAGTGCTGTTTCATCGCCTCCGTGAGATAGCGGGCCCGCTCGACGCACACCTCCTGCGGCGCTTCTATTATCCTCCAGCGGAGGGTGTCGACGCGGGACCGCGTCGGGGGCCGGCTCAGGGCGTGCTGCGTGCTCATGGGGAACCTCCTGTTTTCCGGAATGCGTCCCAAGTTTTGGGATGCACCCTTAAACTTTAATATGCATGTGGTTCACCAGTATGGCGTCACGGAGCGAACGGGGAAGGAACTGGTTGAGCCACAGGAAAAAGCTGCTCATGAAGTCGACCTGGTTGAATATGCGTGGCTTTTTCGCCTCGATCACCTTCACGATTTTCCTGGCCGCGTCGGGGGGCGTCGGCGCTGTCTTGATGAGCTCGTCGTCGCGCTCAATGAACCGCCGCGCCCGGTCACGGTAGGCCGATCCTTCCGGCGGCAGCACGTGGATCTTGGCCGCGAAGGTGGTGGACACCTGCGCCGGCTCAATCAGCGCCACCTTGATGCCGAAGGGCTCGACCTCGTACTTGAGGGAAAGCACGAGCCCGGTGATGGCGAACTTGCTCGCGGAGTATATCGATTCAAAGGGAAAGGGGATGCGCCCCACCAGGGACGACATGGCGATGAGCTTTCCGGAGCGGCGCTCCCGCATGGAGGGGATGAAGGCCTGGAAAATCGCCGAGGCGCCGATGACATTGATCTCAAGGCACTTGAGCGCCTTGTCGAGATCGGCCTCCTCGAAGGGGCTGAAGAACCCGATCCCCACGTTGGAAAGCACCGTGTCCACGTGGCCGTACTTTTCCAGGACGCGGTCCCGGAATTTCCCGATCCCCTTGCGGTCGGTTATATCCATGACCTCGAGCAAATGCCCGCCGCCGAACCGGGCAAGCTCCTTCTTTAAAGAAGCGATGCCGTCGGCGTCAACATCGAACCCCGCTATGGAATGGCCCGACGCGGCCAGCATTGCCGCGACGTGGCGCCCCATGCCGTCAGCGCATCCGGTTATGACCACGACCTGTCCCATACAAAACCTCCCGGTTATCAAGCTGTTTTTGTACCGGTCGCCTGCGCCCGGTACCATTCCGCTATCTGTTTCATGGATCCCCTGAATTCAGGATATATCATGCGGTATCCGGTTGATTTCAGTTTGCTGTTGTCGACGATGTAATCGTCATAGAGGTAGCGCACCGCGTCGAGCTCGAGGTCCGGGATGCGGCCCCGGCGGGCAGACACTATGCCGTCCATCCTGGCCACTCCCTTCACCAGCCAGAGGGGCAGGTGCAGCTTCGGCGGTTTCGTGCCGAACGCCTCGGACGCGAGCATGAGGGCTTCTTCCAGGGAGGGATGGGTGTCTTCGGCGAGGTTGTAGGCCTGCCCCACTGCCGAGTCAAGGTAGGAGAGATGCTCCACCGCAGCGGCCACATCCTCGGCGCGGACGTTGGACAGGAGCTGGGCGCCGCTGCCGGGTATGGCGGTGATGCTGGTCGGCCGCGAGAAGGCCTTCCCCGCCCCGTCGTTGCACCGGGGGCCGTACACGGTGCAGGGCCGCGTGATGATTGCCGGCAGCCCTTCCTGCATGCGGCGCCACACCACGTCCTCGCCGTCCCGCTTGCTCCGGCCGTAGGAATCCCGCGGCTCCCGCGGGGAATCCTCCCGGAAGGGCGTTCCCTTGTAGTAGCCGTACACGCTGGTGGACCCCACGTGGACATACCGCCTGACGCCGTTCTTGAGGGCAAGGCCGGTGATCTCCTCGACGCCCTTCACGTTGGTTGGATAGAGGGCCTCATAGGGCGTGGAAAAATTGCAGATGGCGCCGAGATGGAAAATGCGGTCAACGCCCCCTTCGAACAGGGGCGGCAGGGTTTCAGGCTTTGTCAGGTCCGCCGCGACGTATTCAACGCCCAGACGTGTAAAAAAGGAGGTGTCCTTCCGGGGCCGCGCCGTGGCCCTGACGCGGACCCCCCTGCGCGCGAGATATTCCACAAGGTGGCTCCCCATGAATCCGGCAGCGCCGGTGACGAGGGTAATTCCGGTAAATTCCATACGCCCCCCTTTCCCACTCGGTAGTGTGAGCCAGTTACGCCTTTTCCAGGACCGCCTCTGACGCGTTCTTCTCGATTTCGGAGCGGGCATTGCGCAGCCATTCAAGATACATCTCGTTCTGCGTGATGCCGAGCTCGGCGAGGAGCCGCGCGTAGACTCCTTGGTGCTCCCATCGCATGAAATTATTTTTCCGACGGTGCAGCTGCGCTTCGTACAGCGCGATCTGTTCGTCAATAAGCTCCAGGGCGCGCCCGCTGTCGCCGAATCCGAAAAATGTGAACTTGAGCAGAAACGGGTCCCTGATCAGCATGGGCCGTTCGGGTGACTCCGACAGCCATCGCGAAAACTCCTCCACCCCTTTTTCAGTTATTGAATACAGCTTTTTATGGGGTCCACCGTCATCCGACGGCGACAGTTCGATCATTCTGATCAATCCGTCTTGTTCAAGGTCCCTGAGATTCGGATAGATCTGGCCGAAATTGATCGACCACATGTGCCCGAAATTCTTCTCAATATGCTCCTTGATGCGGTAGCCGTGCATATCCGTGTAGTTTAACAGGCCCAAGATAGCGAATTTTATTGACATGGCACCAACCGAAATTGAATAATAACTATTATTAATTATATATTTTATATATATATAGATTATATATAGTTGTCAATATTTTTTTAAGTTTATATAAAGAATTAATATAGTTTTTTAAGCTTGATACTCCTTGTTCCATCTAAAACAGGTACCGATATCGAGCCATCCATTTAATAATAAGGTAAAGAATTGAAATTTTAATTATTGTCGATAATCCCCCAGCCGATAATTAAAGCGACATAGTGCAGGGGGACCAATATGCTTCGAGGAATTTACACCGGCGCCAGCGGCATGATCGCACAACAGGCGCGCCTGGACGTTGTAGCCAACAACCTGGCCAATGTTGATAAAACCGGCTTCAAGAAGGACCTCGCCATTTTCAAGGCCTTCCCGGACATGCTGATCCGGCGGCTGAACGATAACGGCCTGGGCATTACCCCGGCCGGCTCATACGACACCATGCCCTACGTCGGCAAGCTCGGCACCGGCGTGGAAGTCAATGAAGTATACACCGATTTCGACCAGGGGTCGCTCCAGCGGACCGAAAACAACTTCGACCTGGCCCTTGACGGGCGCGGCTTCCTTACGGTCAAAACCGAACGCGGCGAGCGCTATACCCGGAACGGCTCCTTCACCATCAACCAGGACGGCATCCTCATGACCCATAACGGCTACCCCGTGATGGGCGAGAACGGCATCATCAGGGTACAGCACAACAACTTCATCGTCAATGAGCGGGGGGAGATCCTCGTCAACGGGGCCATCGACCCGAACGGCGTCGTCGGCATGGCGGACAACGACTGGAGCCAGCCGGTGGTGCTCGACCGGCTGAAACTGGTTGATTTTGAAAAAATCCGCGAACTTAAAAAAGAAGGCGACTCCCTCTGGAAGGAAACCGAATTCTCCGGGCCGCCCATACCCCCGGGTGACGTTAAGGTAGTCCAGGGTTTCCTGGAAAAATCGAATGTCAACATGGTACGGGAAATGGTCGACATGATCGAAGTCCAGCGGAGTTATGAAGCAAACCAGAAGACCGTCCAGACCCATGACACGGAACTGGGAAGGCTTATCAACGAAGTCGCGCGATAAAATCAGCTCAACACTACTGACACGCCCGGGGGACAAGGATAACGACTGGTCCCCCGCCTTTATACAAGGTGCTTGACAAAAGCCCGATAACCATCTAGTATCATATCAGTGATATACAATAGATAGTTATACCCAATGAAAAAATTAAGCCCCCCTTTTCCATTATTAGCCGCATTTCTGATGATATTCGCCCTTTATGGGAATGTCCATGCCGAAAAGGGCCCCTGCTGGATTGAGATCCAGAAGGATTGGCAGATATCAGGCATGGCCTCGCCCGGCGAAACCGCCCGAGGGCCGGACCAGGTCATTTCCATTTTTCATGCCCTGCAAAACCGGAACATTGCCCCAAGCAATGCTCCAATAACGGCAAAAACGGTACTAGCCCGGCCCCGGTCCAAGGAGATATCATCACTGTATATTAGGACTGATACGGCGGTCTCCGCCTCTCTAAACGGCACGGAACTGCCGGTAACGGTTCTTTCCGATACGGAATGCCTCTACGAGGTTCCCGGACACCTCTGGAAAGACATAAACACCATCACCCTTCAGGTAACCCCGGGCAAACACGGCCGCGGCGACAGCATCATGCCGGCAGTGTACCTGACCTGCCCGGACGGAACCGAACGGCTCCGACACGGCATCATCCGGATCACCTCCGATGATCTTGACAGGGGGACAACCGACCTGAACGGTCCGGTATTCCTGAAAGTGCTCTCGGAAGATGAATACCGGAACATGACAAAAGATCCGGAAGAATTCGAAATTGACCATGCTCAATGCGCCGTAATTCAGGCTCCTTCTACCGCTGACCACGTTCCCGGCGTCACCGGAAGCCGGCACCTGACGACCGAGTTCTCCTTCGTTTTGGAAAAAATGCCGTCACGGCCCCTCTGCCTGTACATTGACACCATAAGCGGTCCGGACGAGGCGTATTTTGACGGACACCGGATCGGATCCACGGGAACCGCGGGGGACCCGCGGCGGCTCTACTACGACCGGATACGGGTCTATCCGATACCGGAACGGTACCTCGAACCGGGATCGCTGCACCGGGTCACCATCCTGTCCGGCAGGTCAACGGACTACCTCTTCGGCACCATAGAGGGAAACGCCCTCAGGATCGGATACCTGGACACGGAGCTTCGCGACCTGCACTTCCATGAAACGATGGCCATTGCCATCGTCGCGATCTATTTCACCATCGGTCTGTATTACGGGCTCCTCTTCCTGCAGAGGCGGGAGAACCGGGAACACCTCTTTTATGCTTTCACGGCCCTGTGCCTGTCTTCGTATTTCTTCCTGAGGACCCAGACCAAGTACCTTATCTTTGATGATTTCTTCATACTGAAACGGGTCGAATATATCGTCCTCTTCCTGCTGCTTCCCTTCATGTCCCTGTTCATGCACAACTTTTTCGTCAGGCGCGGGACCATCACGGAAAAGCTTTTCAGGGGCGCCATTTACGCATACCTGGCCGTATCCGCCATCCTTGTCCTGCTGCCGGTCATCAGTTCTGACATCAGCTACTGGAACGCCATACTCCCCTTCGTGCAGGCCACCTGGCTTGTCCCGATAATATACGTGGTTTACCTCATGACCAGGGAAACATTCTACTACATCGTGAAGCTTGTCCTCGGGCGCCGCGGCGCAGAGGTCAATGTTCCGTCGGCGCCCCGGGACCGGTGGAACCGGATGGCCGGCGCCCTCCCCGGACGTCTCGCTGACCTCGTGCGGGCGCAGCCCGCTCCCTTCATGAGCCGCGTCATGGCGACCGGCCCCGACGGCGCCCTCATGATCAGCGCGGTGTTCATCATGATAGCCGCTGCGGTCCATGACATCCTTCTCGACCGTGACATTATTACGGGCGCCCGGCTGTCTTCCTACGGCACCCTTCTCTTCATCCTTGGCGTCGCGGGCATCCTGTCCATCCGCATCCTGAAGCTCTACCGGCAGGTCGGCACGCTCAACCGCGACCTCACGGAAGCCGTGAACGAATCGAACAGGCGGGCCGACCACCTTGCCGGCATCATCAGCGGCGTTGACGTCGCTTCGAAAGACCTGGTGTCCGTCAGCAGCGAGCTGACCGCGATCGAGCGCAACTTTTCATCCCTTGCCGAAGAGCAGTCCGCCAGCAGCAAAGACATGAGGAAGACCTTCGACGAGCTTACCGCCTCCATTACCGCCATCAGCAAGTCCGCGGGAAACCAGGAGGCGGAAGGCAAGAAGACCTCCGACATAATCGAGACCTTCAACAGGACGCAGAGCGGGGCCACCGGGATGATCAACTCCGTCCTCGGCTCCATCTCGGGCATCTCGGAATCGAAGCGGGAAACCGAACGCATCATCAATGAAATGATCGGGAAAATGCAGGTCATCAACGACGGGGGGGCCGCCATAAAAAATTTCGTGGAAATCATCAACGATATATCGGACCGCATCAACCTCCTGTCGCTGAACGCTTCCATAGAGGCCGCCCGCGCCGGCGAACACGGCCGGGGCTTCGCCGTCGTTGCCGACGAGATCGGGAAGCTGGCGACGGCCACCTCGGACAACTCGAAGGAGATATCGTCGCAGATATCGAGGATCCTCAACGACATCAACGAGGGCATGCACATGGTGGACATCACCAGGTCATCCACCGAGGCCATTTTCTCGGTGCTTGACGAGATAAATTCCCGCATCGACCAGGTCGAAACCATGATCGAGAGCCAGGCCGGGGCTTTCGACGATGTCATCCGGCAGGCCTCGATCATAAACAGCCTTTCAGGCGAGATCGCGGGATCGACCGTGGAACAGATGAAGTCCATGGAAAGCAGCGCCCGGGCCGTGAAGCGGCTGTCGGAGATCGCCGACGAGGTCGCAGCCCTCAACCGGAGGATACTCACCTTTACCGAAACCATAAGCGAAAAGGCCCGGGAGCTCAACAGGCTGATCGAGGAAAAGAACTGATGGAGCAGTATGATGTTTGCAGGATAAATGCCGGTCCGGATTAGTTTCTTGACACGGCATTTCCTGTCCGGTATCATCCAGGGGTGCCGGCGCACCATGAAGAACGGCTGGAGGCTCCGTGACGGGATTGCGAGAGCCGGGTCAATGCAGTATGGACATGACGTGACGGACAAACATGCCACATATCCTTGAAAGAGCGCTGCGTAAATACGAAAACTCCGACATCGTGATCCAGATGAAGGCCAGGTTCTTTTTTTTCCTCTGCCTGATTATCCTGGTCATCCTGCCGGTCACCATTTCCTACACCACATACCTGCATCTTCAAAACCCGGTCCTGGGGTACAGAATTGACTTCGCCATCCTCATGCCCCAGATCATCACCTTGGGCTTGTTCATCGCGATCCTGGTGCTGCTTGTCAGGGGATATTTTACCGCGTCGGCCCATGTCATACTGGTTCTGCTCCTCATGACGGCATGGACCGTCATGATAGAAGACCGTTCTTTCGTGGTTTCACGCCTGGACACCATCGCGTTTATTTTCGGCATCCTTACCCTGACGCCCCTGGCTGTGGCGCGGAACGGAACAGCCATCATAGTCTACGGCGGTATCAACCTGGCCATGCTCTACCTGTTCATGTTTTTTTCGGGGAGCAGTTCAACATCCCCCGCAATTCGCTGATAGATTATACCGCTGACAATACCATCGCCCTCATATTCATGACCATTACCGCTTTCAGCATTTTTGCCATCAACCGCAGGGCCCTGGACCGGGCCAACAGGGAGATCAGCGAAAGGACCCACGCGGAAGAAGCGCTCCGCGAAAGCGAGGAGCGGTACCGGACTCTGTTTGAAAACTCCCGCGACGCGATTATCATCACCGAAGCGCCGACATGGACGTATATCGACATCAATAAAGCCGCCTTTGAAATGTTCAGAATAAACCCTGCCGGCCTCAGGATCCCCATCACCGGGCCCTGGGACCTGGCGCCGGAAACACAGCCCAACGGTGAGAAGTCCCGCGACATGGCACTGAGGATGATCGAGAAGGCCCTGGCCGACGGATGGTGTTTTTACGAGTTTCAGCACCGGCGCGCTGACGGGGAGGAATTTCCGGCAACGGTGCTGCTGTCAAAATCCGAACTGGGCGCCAGGACACTGATCCAGGTGACCATGCGCGATGTCACGGAGAGAAAACGGGCCGAAGAACAGATCAGGGCCTCCCTGAATGAAAAAGAGATATTGCTGAAGGAGATCCACCACCGCGTTAAAAACAACATGCAGGTCATCATCAGCCTCCTGAGCCTGCAGACCAGCGGCATCAAGGACCGGGACCTGCTGAGGATCTTCAACGATTCAATGAACCGCATCAGGGCCATGGCCCTCGTGCACGAGAAACTCTATCAATCCGAAGATATCGGGAAAATCGATTTCACATCATACATCACAACGATAACCGAGGACCTGATCAGCAACAACTCGATCCACCACGGGAGACCCCGTTTGCGCATCGAAGCGGAAATCATCCATCTCGGGTTGGACCAGGCGATCCCCTGCGGACTGATCGTGAACGAGCTGATTACCAACACGCTGAAATATGCTTTTCCGGACAGTACTGCCGACGCCGAAATACTGATCTCGCTGCGGCAGGAGAACGACGGAACCGTCACCCTGATGATCCGGGACAACGGCGTCGGTATGGCCGAAACCCCGGATCCGAAGGGCATATCGACGCTGGGACTGCAGCTCGTCCACGTGCTGGTCGAACAGATCGGCGGCCGGTACCGGATTGACCGCGAGGGCGGCACGGCATGGACCATAACTTTCGCCGCCCCCAAAACCTTCGCGGCGGATTGAAGCGCTGCCGGACGCCTGAAACCACCGGCATCTTATTATTTACTTGACTAATGTTTTTCGATGACTGCATCATACAACGTGTTCTTCTTTGGGGATCACGATACTGGTTCACCCGTTTTTCATATCAGTATTATGATGAAAGACCATGCCATAAATAAACTCTGGAATGATGCAACAGCCCCCCGGGCATTGAATCCCGATGAAGCCCTCCGGGAATACATGACCAAGGTCAGCTCCCTTCTTATGGGATTCACCGCTCTCCTGTTCACTATTGTGTTTTTCATCGGCTGGATGTTGAGCTTCATTCCACCCGACACGCTTATAATAATGGTTATTATAACATTGCTTTTTTTCAGCGGATGGAAGCTCGCCGATAAAGGCTACTGGAAGGCGGCCGGACATCTGCCGCCCGTCTTTGTTTTCATCATTGCCGTATACGGCAATATCATTGGGGGTCCGGGGGCGCCGGCCATGATACTCTATGCCCTTTCCATTGTCCTGACCGCCATACTGCAGGGACCGCGGGCCCAGTGGATTGTCGTAATCCTCAGCGCCCTTGTTTTCACCGCGATAGGGCTGGCAGAGATCCAGGGCCTCATCCGGCAAATCAGGACCCCGGAAAGCCACTTCGCGAACCGGGTAGTCATTATGGCCATTTCTTACACCGCCATTGCCGCGCTTCTCTGGTTCCTGGTCAGCCAGTACCGCGTGGCCCTCAATCGCTCCCGGTCAGCAGCGGCGGAGCTGGAAGCCTACAGCGCAGAGTTGACCGAGACGAACCAGGAACTTGAAACAGAAATAGCCGAGCGGCGGCGCGCCGAGAACGCGCTCCATGAAAGCGAGGAGCGCTACCGCATACTGTTTGATTTTTCCCGGGACGCAATAATAGCCATAGAGCCTCCGGCGTGGAACATTACGACGGCCAACAGGACATTCGACGACATGTTCCGGGTAGCAGGCGGCGCCCGTGAACACTCCTGCCTTGCTGTCGGCGACATCTCACCCGGCACCCAGCCTGACCGCGAAGGCTCAGGCGAAAAATTCGAGCGGATGGCCGCGCAAGCCCTGGCGGAAGGAGGCTGCTTTTTCGAATGGCAGTTCAGGCGCCTCGACGGCAATGAATTCCCCGGCACGATGCTCCTTTCAAAATGCGTGGCAGGCGGCAGGTCTTTTCTCCAGGCGACCATCCGCGACGTTACCGAGCGCAAGCGCGCCCAGGAACTCATGGAGCTCTCTGAAGAAAAATATCGCGGCCTGGTCGAAAAGACCCTTATCGGCATAGCGACGATCAGCCCCAAAGGAGAATTCTCCTTCGTAAATGATGCGTTGTGCGGAATGGTTGGATACCGGAATGATGAATTGTTGGGAAAACAGTTTATTGATTTCATCCATCCTGATGACCGTGAACGCATTCTCGACAGCTTTCTAAGCAGCATCAGGGAATCGCGTGACAGGCTTGAAATTGAATTCCGCGTCATACACAAGGACGGCACCGTGGTTCACATGTACTCAACGCCCACATCGTACCGGTTCAGGAATACCCTGCTCGGCTATAACGCAATAATCCTGGACATCACCGAACGGAAGAAGGCGGAAGAACAGATAAAATCATCCCTCAGGGAAAAGGAGGTGCTCCTGAAGGAAATTCATCACCGGGTTAAAAACAACTTCCAGATCATTATCAGCCTCATCAATCTTCAGTCCAACAACATAAAGGACGCCGCCCTGCTGAAGATGTTCCACGATTCAACAAACCGCATCAGGGCCATGGCCCTTGTCCATGAAAAGCTCTACCGCTCCGAGGACATAGCAAAAATCGATTTTACTTCATACCTGAAGACGATCGCCGAAGAACTGCACGGGAGCTACACGACCACCCTTAACAGCCCGCAATTGAACATTGAAGCCGACGATATACACCTCGGGATCGACCATGCGATCCCCTGCGGCCTGATCGTCAACGAACTGATCACCAATGCCCTGAAATACGCCTTCCCCGATGGAGGCGAAGGCAATGCAATAACCATATCGCTGCGGCGCAGCGGCACCGATGATATTACCCTTATGGTCACCGACAATGGCATCGGCATCCCCGATACAATAGATATCGAGAACACAACATCCCTGGGACTTCAGCTGGTCAACGTACTGATAAAACAGATCCACGGGACCTCCACCGTCAGCAGGACCGGCGGGACATCCTGGACCATAACCTTCCCGATCGCCGAATAACCCCGAAAAGCGTTACCTGTCCGTTATGCGCGATAATGAATTTCCGTACTTTTCTAATGTGACATACTATTATTTCTTGACAAAATAAAATTTATGATTATTTTCACTAAATGTCGAAATAGATAGAAATGACATCAACGCGGGGTGCATGCTGAAAATCTACAGGACCGAAGAAGAAGCCATCCGTTATTGCATGGGCGCAAAGACCCGGGCCCATAAAATCGCCTGACGGCGCGCCATGCGAAGCGGTCCCATCGACCGTACGCGCGGCCGCTATGCGTTCATGCCTTCCTGATATAATACACGAGCAGGATAACAACCGGCACGGTCAGGGCCGTCAGGAGGATGTAATTCTCATACACCACTGACGGCCGCTGCGCGACTGCGCCGATGATGCCGGCAAGGGCCCCTCCGATATGCGCGTCATGTCCTATCAGCGATCCCCCTCTCCCCAGGCCGTACAGTGATATCACCATGAAGAGGACCCCGTAGACCCAGGAAGGAAGCGGGACGGGAAAGGGCAGGATATAGATGCTCCCGCCGGGGAGGAGGAATATAGACGAGAAGATAACGGCGCAAACGGCCCCCGAAGCCCCGACAGCGGAATAATTCATGTTCTTTCTTCTTATGGCCAGGGCAACGAGGTCGCCGCACAGCGCTCCGGCCCCGTATAACGCGGCGGTCAGTCCCGGACCGAAATTCCGCTCAATGATATCGCCGAAGGAGTATAGGCTTATCATGTTAAAGAGGAGGTGCGCCCAGTTGGCGTGGAACAGCTGCGAGGTGACAAGGCGGTACACTTCCCTGTCAACCAGGATCGCCCGTACGGAGAAGAGGTTCTTTTCGAAAAGGCCCCTGTTCCCGAAACCGGCGATCGAAGCCGCCGCGGTGAAGCCAATGATGGCGAAGGTAACATAGGGGTGGTTCATATCACGGGCGCATCAATCATGCCGGTCTTATGCCGGTCATCAGATCATTTTCCATTCCTGTCGGTATTCTCCTGATATCGACACAGCCGGCCTTTTCAAGCCACTCACGCATTTCCTCTTCCGTGAAGGTATCGCCGCTCTGCGTGTTCACCAGCATGTTGAGGGCGAACAGGGCGCCCCGCACGGGGGCCGTCCGGTCATTTTCCATGATGTGGTCCTGGATCACGATCATGCCGCCGGGGTTCAGCGACCGGAACGCCCGGGCCATGAGGGCGACATTCTCATCGTAGGAATTTATATGAACGATGGCCGACATGAAGACCAGGTCAAAACCGGTCCCGAAATCACCGGTGTTATAGTCGCCGTCCATGGTCGTTATGCAGTCGGAAAGGCCGGCCTCGTCGATATATTTTCTTGTGAGCTCCGTCACCCGGGGGAGGTCGAGCACCACGGCCTGCAGGCCCGGCTTCGCCCGGACAAAGGCCATGGAGTACACGCCGGATCCGCCTCCCACGTCAAGGACCCGCCGGACTCCCGACAGGTCCAGGTGCGACACCAGGCGCTCCGCTGTCTTTTTGGCGCGGTGATGCATCGCCTCGATGAAATGACCGAGGGAAACCGGGTCGTACTCCCGGGCGAGGACCGTTTTTCCCGCCCGTACCGCGTCGGTCAGGCTTCCCCAGGAGCGGTACAGGTTCAGCGAATGGCCGATGCGCGAAAGGTAGTCCTCCGAACCCTTCACCAGGTACCGGAGGGAAAGGGCGGTATTCACGAAGCGCCCCTTTTCCTTGTTGAGAAACCCGAGGGCGCACAGGGCATTGAGGAGCCGGTCGGTGCCCCGGGGGTCCGCCCTGACGGCTTCCGCCACCTCGGCTGATGTCATGGGACCGCTGCCGATAACGGTAAAAACGTCCAATTCGAACGCGGTAAGTATGATCCTGCTTTTCTGGAAAGCTGAAACCATTTCTATAATCTGGTCCGGTCCGTCAATCATTGGCGCGGTATTTCTTTCAGGCATGGCGTTATCCCCTGCGTTATTGAATCACAATGTAATGGGGACAACTATTTTTGCAATACAAATAATTAAAGCGGGGGAGTAATTACAGGCCATGCAATTATCGGCAAGAATCAGCAGGAAGAGTGGGCGTTCATAATTGAAAAAATCACTACACTCTGCACTGCCGTACTATTTCGGTCAGATAGGCCCGGTAGCACCGGTTCGCCTGCTCTTCCGATACATGTTCCAGGATGAAACGGATGTCATCGGCATCGTCCCTGCTGAAGAGGATCCTGTCGCAGGCGTCCAGGATATGAATAACGGTGTTTTTTCTCAACATGGCCATCCTCCTCATCCGTGAGGCTCCGATTAATTAATCGGACGGACAGGCATAAATTATCATCCTAATTCATCCGGCATCCTGATGTTCCGCATTTCCCCTCCCGGCGTCATTCCGTACAAGGCCGGAATGACGCCGGGTTTTTCGCTATTCAGCCTTTTTCTTTCTCCTGAAAAAGGCCGCAATGGCCTTACGCTTCCAAATGATCAGCCCGGCAATGGCGGCCAGGGGAAGGAGGTATATGACGACCCACAGAAGCCTCAATAAAAAATTCACCATGCCGACTACTGCGTTGAGGTAATCAGGCACCGTGATGCGGTCCGGCCCCTTCAGGTTAACGTGGACCCACGCCCAGGCGACCTTGTCGCGGATCTTCCATTTACCGTGCTCGGCCGTGTCCAGGCGGTCCTCGCTCTGGGTCAGGGAATTGTCTATTTCGCTCCAGCTCTTCACGGCCGGCGCCACCTGGCCCGCGGCGGCGTTCTTCCGGGCAATCCGGAGCTGTTCACGCTTGACCGTCCGCTCCTGGAGGGCCATCTCCTCGGTATGGTCAGTCACGCTGATGTTCTCGGAAACCAGCCTGCCCACCCGGTCAAGGTCCTGGAGGGCTTCGTAGATCTTATCCGATTTGATCAGCAGATCGGACACGACGGTCGGCGGCTGGTCTTCCAGGGAGGTGCCGGCCTGCTTGACGAAGCCGTATTTCGCCACGATCCCCAGCAGATCCCGCCGTGATGCAGGCAGGTCGCCGCTTTCATAGGTCAGGTCGACCCGGTATTCCAGGAGCCGCTCCTTCGCAAATTCCATGGGGGCGAGAAAATGCCCGATGAGCCCCCCTCTCCCGCCGTCTTTTTCACCGGCGGCCGCCTCACGCTCTCTCTTCCCTGCCGTTTCATCGGCAATGTCTGCAGCCTGCTCCCGGACGGCGCTCTTTTCCTCCAGTGCAGCCGGCGCTTCGGGTTCCCGTGGAGATTCGGCTTTTTTGCATGATAACGACGGGAACAAGGCCAGCGCGCATACCAGTATCACAGCAGGAATTCCGAAATTATTCATGGCGACTCCTCCTCATTATATGATATTTGACGGGACAGGGCCGCTTTAGTTCTCGAAAAATTATCCGGCACGGCATGGATAAGGCCGCCATCACGCGTTACTGTATCTGCCTTTTATTCATGCAGATCCCCTTCTCGCAGACCGGTTTACAGTACCACGGCCCGCACCGGACCTTCAGATCGCACCCGGCGCTGCGGAATTCCTGCGCAATGGCCCGAAGGCGATCGGCTGTTTTCTTGTCGGCCAGTCCGCCGCAGGGTGATTTCATGGTCGCCGGTCCGAAACACCCGCAGTCCGCGTCGGTCCGGCATGCGTAGGTGGCGCCGGAGCGGACATCATCGAAACGCTTCCCGATTTCGTCGCATTTCACCGTAACGGCATGGGCCGCCAGGCAGGGACCGGGACCAAGGTCCCACATGATGAGAACGAGAAGAGCCCCGATCACAGCCACCGGGACAAGATAGATTTTTATAACTTCCATGGTCGTGAAGACACTCCTCCATTTTCAGTCTGACAATAACTTTTTCAGAAAACAGGCGGATGAAAAACCGATTACCAGCGGACTATTTTCCAGCCGCGTTTGCGCGCCACCCGCTCCAGCCTCCGGTCCGGGGTCACGCACACAGGATTGCCGACCGCTTCCAGCACCGGAAGATCGGCGATCGAATCGGCATAGTAGTGCGCGGTCACCAATGCAAAACCCCGGTCACGGCAGTACCGGCGGGCCCGTTCGAGCTTGCCCATGCCATGGCAATAGGTTCCCCTGAGGTTCCCGGTGAGACGGCCGTCCGCGACCTCCAGCTCCGTGCAGAGGACGTCATCCATCCCAAGTTCTTTTCTCATTTCCTCGCAGATAAACGCGGGCGATGCCGATAGTATCACGGTGCGGGTGCCGTTTTCACGGTGACGGCGGATCTCCTCCCGGGCGCCTTCCCGAACCAGCCCCTTCAGCTCTTCAATCCATTCGGCGGCTATGGGGACAATCGATTCCACGCTCATGCCCCGGTACCATTTCATCCAGCGTGAAACGGCATTCTGCGCCGAGATGATGCCGATCCGATAGAGGGTGTTGACCAGGATCGCACTCCTGATCTCTTTTTTGCCGATGAGGCCGTGTTTGTAAGAACCCTTGAACATGATGCGGCCGCTCGATGTGCTCAGTATGGTATGGTCCAAATCAAAAAACGCCAGGTTGTTCTCCACCGTACATCTCCCTCTTGCCATGTTGATTATAGAACATGCCGCGCAACGCGCAGGGCCCACTGCCGGGCGGCATAGGTATCGTAAAAATACATCTCCCGCCCCAGGAATTGCATCCTGCTGATGAAACCGCGGTAGCGGGTCGTGGGGGTCGGGGAGGGGTGTGCAGCCATGCCCAGGTCCCGCGCAATCCTCATGGCTCGCTTCATGTGCAGCGGATCGCTCACAATCAGGAACGTCTTCAATCCGTTTTTTTCGGCCAGGTCCCGGGCCCGGGAAAGGTTTTCCTCCGTGGTCCGTGACCGGTCCTCCCCGAGGATGTCCCCCATCGGCACTCCCCGGCCGGCCGCGTAGTGGGATGCGACGGTTGACGCCGGCGGCTCATTGCCGCTGTCCCGGGCCCCGGTAAAGATAATTTTTTTCACAAACCCGTTCCGGTAAAGCCAGAGCGCGTGATTGATACGCTCCCTGAACACCGGCGACGGCCTGTCGCCATAGGACGCCGCGCCGAGGACAATGGCCGCGTCGGCTTTACCGGAGACAGCGTTGCCGCCGTAGGAGACAAAGCTGACAACCGTATGCAGAACCGCGGCAGCCATGACGATCAAAATTACTATTATTACAATGATACGAAATTTCATCCCGGCTTCACTAGTGCAAATGATTCAAGTCATGAAAGCATTATACGACCGCAATAATGATATGACAAGAACAATTTCATCATTCATCAGCCCATGAAAAACATCACATAACGCCATATATCATTTTCCCGTTATTTTTGTAACAAAGGAAAAGATACTTGCTCTTATTCTTCATCCGTACTACAATCACCGGTGCGGGGTAACACCTTCTAAAAATCATTGGAGCGATTACGTGAAAAAAATATTTATTATCATGGGGGTTTATTATGCTCAAAAAATCATGTTATGCGCTGTCAGTGATCGTACTGATGGCATGCGGCGCAGGGCCGGCAATGGCCCTGAGCATCGGCGCCTCAATCAACGCGTCAACAGGCGAATCGATGGTGTATCACGAGATACCCTTTGACACAAAGGGTCGAAATGAAAAGTACGCATTCATTTATCAGGATTACGGCTATGTATCGTCCATCGGCGGCGGCCTGGTCATCGACGATGAAAGGGCTGACGGAAATTATATCCACCGATATAATATTACCATGGATCGATATTCAATAAGCAAGGGTTCTCAACAGGTCCTGTACCGGTTCAGTTTTGTTAACACGTTCTGTTTTGTTGTATCGAAAAACGATTATTACAAGTTCTGGCTTGGACCTCAAATCGGAGTCCGCTATCTCTTCGGGAAAACGAATTACAACTATTTTGACAGCAATCCTTTACCAAATGCGATATTATATTCGTATTATATTCCTGTACCCCTATTATCCTATAAGTATGGAAAAGCAAAATACAACCTTGCCGGCCTGGACCTGGGGCTCGTGGCGGGACTAAACGTGGACCTCAAGAAATACGTGACACTTTCCACGAGCGGGGGCATCCGGTATGGCGCGACCGCGGGAGGCATGTCCTTCCGGAACGGCGGACTTTTCCAAAAGAACAGGATCGCCTTCAGCCATGGTTACGAGGCCTTTGTGGATTTCTCGATCATGTACCAGCTTGATTCAAGGCAGACGGATAAAAAAGCTGGTTAAGAAAGCCGCATCATGCACGGCGGCGGGCGATAACTATCGGACGCCGCCTGGCGTATTACAGGTTCATCGGTTTCGGTTCCTGTTTTTCACTGTCCCAGTACGGGGATATTTCAAGGAGGCGATTCACCACTTCCGGCATCTCCGAAAGAACATAATCGATTTCCTCCGGCTTGGTATAACGGCTCAGGCTGAACCTGATCGATCCGTGGGCAGAGGTGAAGGGGACTCCCATGGCCCTGAGGACATGGGAGGGCTCCAGGGACCCCGAGGAGCACGCCGATCCGGACGACGCGGCAATGCCCTTGCCGTCAAGATACAGCAATATGGCTTCTCCCTCAATGTACCCGAACCCCACGTTCGTCGTGTTGGGGACACGCCTGCCCGCTTCACCGTTCAGGCTTGAATTCTTGAAGGAAGTCAGCAGCCCCTTCTCCAGTTTGTCCCGGAGCGCCTTGACCTTGGTGGAATAATCGGGAAGGTGTTTCAATGCCAGCTCCGCGGCCGTTCCCATGCCGATGATGCCGGGTACATTTTCCGTGCCGGGACGCCTCCCCTTTTCCTGATGGCCGCCGTAGAGTATCGGGCGCATCCTGGTGCCGCGCCGCACGTAGAGGGCGCCTATGCCCTTGGGCGCGTGGAACTTGTGCCCGGATATGGTGAGGAGATCGCACTGTATCCTGTTCACTTCGATCGGGATCTTGCCCGCGGCCTGGACCGCATCAACGTGGAAGGGAACTCCCCTTTCCTTCAGGAAGGAACCGATTTCCTCAACGGGAAAAATCACACCTGTTTCATTATTGGCATACATGATCGAAACGATGGCGGTATCATCGTCGACAGAGCCCCTCAATGCGTTCATGTCCAGGTTGCCGGCGTGGTCAACTGGAATATAGGTCACGCGATACCCGTCTTTCTCGAGCTTTTTGTAAAGGGAAAGGATCGCCGGGTGCTCCACCCGTGAGGTTATGATATGGCGCCTGTCATGATAATAGGCAAGCACCCCCATGACGGCCATGTTGTCGCTCTCGGTCCCGGTGCCGGTGAACACGATCTCATAATCGTTGTCAGCGCCGACCAGCTTCGCCACATTCATTCGTGCCTGGGCCACTTCCCTGGCCACGGACCCGCCAAAAGCGTGCATGCTGGAAGGGTTTCCGTACCGCTCTTTCAGGAAGGGCATCATCGCGTCCAGGACCTCGGGCGCTATCATTGTCGTGGCGTTGTTGTCCAGATATACATTACGTTCCATCTCATCACCCCCCGCCGGCCCTGCGGCTTATTTCACTTCATGGACTACAATATCCTCTTCCACAAACTCGCGGAGCTTGGCCTCCACGAGGTTTTTCAGGGTCACATCGGATACCATGCAGTTGACGCAATGGCCGCGCAGGCCCACATGGACGTTCTTATTGTCGATATCGATGAGCTCGATATCGCCGCCGTCTTTCTGCAGCATGGGTCTGATTACGTTGGTAATGGTTTCCTCCACCAGCTGCATCCTTTTAATGTTCGTGAGGGGCTTCCTCGCCGCCTTGGCGACTTCGGCCTCATGCACCTCGCCGGCCATTTCGTGAAGGATATCTTCTATCTTCGGTATACAGGAGCCGCAGGCGCCGCCGGCCTTCGTATAGTTGGTGACGTCCTCCACGGTTTTGAGGTTATTCTCCCGTATGACATTTTTGATAAGGTTCTCGGTGACGCCGAAGCAATGGCAGATGATCTCGCCTTCATTATCAACATGATCGGTTATCTTTTCACCGCGCCAGTTGGCGATGGCCTTTTCGAGCGCCTCGTTCCCCATGACCGAGCAGTGCATTTTCTCTTCCGGCAGCCCGCCCAGGTATTCCGCGATGTCCTTGTTGGTTATTTTTTCAGCTTCCTCGACGGTTTTGCCAATGATCATCTCGGTCAGGGCCGATGATGAAGCGATGGCGCTGCCGCAACCGAAGGTTTCGAACTTCGCGTCACGTATAATATGGTTCTCATCGATGGAGAGATACAGCTTAAGGGCATCGCCACAGACAATGCTGCCGACTTCAGCAACGGCGTTGGCATTGTCAAGCTTGCCCACATTTTTCGGGTGCATATACAACTGCTTGACTTTATCGGTATAATCCCACATTGGAGACCTCCTGCGAATTAGCTGAACAATCTGTCACCACATAAAACATCTGTCAAATATATAATTAAAACATCACAATTCATGTTATATTAATATAATCTAAAATACTTAAAATGTCGAGTATGTGAGCAGAATTTTTATGCTATAATGACTGCCTTTTCATCGTGCCGGTAAAAAATATGGTTTTCAATGATGAAAAATTTAAAAAGACATGGTTTCATTTCGTTAACCGGATGATCATAAATCCGGAGGTGCCCATGGTTATTGAAACCACCATCAATATCCACATTGACTGCTTAATGAAATTATCCGACATTGCCCGCCGTACCGGCATGTCGCGTACAATGGTTATCGCACATCTTTTGAAATATGCCATGGATGTGAGGGAAAAAGATATCCGCTGCGGCAGGAGGGTGCGGTATCAGGCACGAGAGAAGGCGGACGGATGGCATACACTGCATGTAAAATTACGCCCGGATGATTATGAATATCTCCTGGACTTGAGGAAACTCCTGAAGATGTCAGTTTCTCTTATTCTTTCCATTGCAGTTACAAAATATCTAAAGCGCATAATGACGGCAACAAAAGGCGATAACAATCAAATTCAAAATTATATGATTACAAAAAGAATCATCGATGGAATAACACATTGGACCTTCATCTGGGGATATCCACCCAACATTGAGGCCTATTTCAGCCCTAGCGGTTATGTATCCATATCAAACATCAAGTGACTCCGCCATTATTCCAACTCGGAGACCAGGGAGCTACAGAGCCAGCAATTCCTCCGGTTTTTGCAGGAGTAGTCGCGCTCCGCTGGCCAGCAGCTCTTCGGCATCCCTGAAACCCCAGAGGGCCCCCACGGGGTACATGCCGGCCGCAACCGCGGCCTTCATGTCCGTGCCGGAATCTCCCAGATAAAGAATGTCGTCCGGAGCCATGCCCATTTCCCGGGCAATGAACAATGCCGCTGTCGGGTCCGGCTTCTTCGGGAACCTTTCAGTTGCTCCAAGAATAATTTCAAAATACCAGCGCGAGAAATAATGGTTGCAAATGGTCTGCGTGAAATCGTCTGGTTTGTTTGACAGTATGGACCGGGGCACACCGCACTTTTTCAAACCATCTAGCATAGAATCAATGCCGGGATAGAGACGTGACTTAACTCCCCACCGGCGGGAATATTCATCCCGCATCTGGGCTGATATCTTCACCGCAAGATCATCATTGTTAAACCCGTCAGGCAAAACCCGCCGCGACAGATCACCGACTCCCCCGCCTATAAGTTTCTTGTAACGTTCAACAGGATGCGGGGCAAACCCGTTTCGTTCAAGAACCGAATTCATCGAATCCGCGATATCATCCAAGGTATTGAGAAGCGTTCCATCGAGGTCGAACAATACCGCTTTATAATCCATATATAACTTCAGCCTATTGAGATGATTGCCGGGTCCCTTTCATGGGTTCCGCCGAACAAGCTCTCGCACATATTCACCGATTGCCATTGAGCTTGTCAGGCCGGGCGACTCTATCCCGATTAGGTTTACCAGACGCGGAAAGCCCTTATCGGCCTCATTCCTTATGTAAAAATCTTTCACTTCACTGTCGTCAGGGCCCTGGAGTTTAGGCCGTATGCCGGCGGTATCGGGATGGAGTTCATCAGGAATGATTGCCGGAAATATTTTTTTCGCTGATCTGTAGAAATAATCCTTCTTGCTGTCTGTGACGGAAAAATCATCAATGCCGCCTATGTATTCGGTATCGGGGCCAAAACGGATCCTGCCGCCCATATCAATGGTCGCATGGACGCCCAGGCCGGTTAATTTTTTTTCCGGTACCGGATACACCAGGTGGCCGCACCGGAGTTTTCCGGTATACGAAAAATAGGAGCCCTTGCAGGGATGGATCGACGGGACCGGTATCCCCATCATCCCCGCCATGGCCGTCGCGTGCAGGCCTGCGGCATTGATCACGCATTCTGAAGAAAACCTGCTGCCGTCGCCAAGTTCAAGCACGTACAGTCCATTGCGGCGCAGCGAAACCACCGGCGCATTATAGAGCAAGCTCCCGCCATTCTGCTTCACATCGTAAGCCATGGCCTTCATCAGCGAATGACCGTCGACTATGCCTGTTTCTTTCAGGTACAAAGAAGCGGTTACATTGATATGCGGTTCCAGCTTGAGGGATTCGTTTTTGTCCAGTAGCTCTACATTTTCGACGCCGTTCTTTCCGGCCTGGATGCGGAGCCACTCCAGTTCCGGCTCTTCTTCCGGGCAGGTGGCGATGATCAGTTTGCCGCATTTGTTATGGGGGATATCCCGCCGGGCGCAGTAATCGTACAGGAGCTTTCTGCCCCGCACGCAGAGCCGCTGCTTCAGGCTCCCCTCGCGGTAATAGATCCCGGAATGTATGACCTCGCTGTTACGGGAGCTGATCCCGCAGCCGAAGGTCTTCTCTTTTTCCACGACAAGGAGATCGCCGCCGTCATTCCCGGCTTCGGACAGGGCCCTGGCGATCGCGAGACCCACGACGCCGGCCCCGATAACAGTATACTTGAAATCCATAGATGTGTTTCACCAGCAGGCTCGTGCAGCCTGGACCATGCTGCCTCAGCGCTTATCGTAGTTCTTCTCGATCCAGTTGCGGTATTCTCCGCTCCTGACGCGGGCCGTCCACTGTTCATTATCAAGATACCACCGGATCGTCTTGTCAAGGCCCCCGTCGAAGTCATAGCTCTGGCGCCATCCCAGTTCCTTCTTTATTTTGTCGCAGTTGATCGCGTAGCGGCGGTCATGGCCGGGACGGTCCTTCACGAAGGTGATCAGTTTCTTGTAATACTCCTTATCCTTGCCCATGGCGGCACCCATCTTTTCGCAGAGGACATGGACGAGCTTCAGGTTTTCCCATTCATTCTCCCCGCCGATATTGTAGGTTTCCCCGGCCTTCCCCTTGTTGACGATAAGCCACACCGCGGAATTGTGGTCATCGACATAGAGCCAATCGCGGACATTCCTGCCGTCTCCGTAAACCGGCAGGGGCTTTTCATCCTTGATGTTCTGGATCATCAGGGGAATGAGCTTCTCCGGAAACTGGTACGGCCCGTAGTTGTTGGAGCAGTTCGAAAGGGTCACCGGCATGTCGTAGGTGTGGCTGTAGGCCATCACGAGGTGGTCCGATGATGCCTTGGAAGCGGAATAGGGGCTGCGCGGATCGTAGGGGGTCGTCTCGAAAAAATAACCGGAGTCGCCGAGGGAGCCGTACACCTCGTCGGTGCTGATATGATGGAAGAGCACGTCATCCCTGCCGGTCCAGCATTCGCGGGCCACTTCCAGCAGGTTGAAGGTACCCATGATATTGGTCTGTATGAATTCCTTGGGGCCGAAGATGGAGCGGTCCACGTGTGATTCCGCCGCGAAATGTATGACCGTGTCGATGGCGTGCTTTTCAAACAGCGCCTTGATTGCATCAAAATCGCACACGTCCGCCTTTTCAAAAAAATACCGCTTGCCTCCGTGGGCGCCGTCAATGTCCGTCAGGTTCTCGGGGTTGCCGGCGTAGGTAAGCTTGTCCACATTGACGACAGTGCCGGTAAAACCCTTCTGCCCGAACAGGTACCTGATAAAATTTGAGCCGATAAAACCGGCCCCGCCGGTTACCATGATATTGGTGAGCTTTCTCATCTCATTCTCCCTGTGTCTAAAATATCATTTCCGTAGATTGCCGATGCAATCCGCCAGCGCCGCACGCCAGTCCCGGCACTGGACTCCCAGCTCGCGGATAATTTTCTCTTTTGATAAATATGCATTCATAGGCCGGCGCGCCTTCGTGGGATACTCGGCTGTCGTGATGGGCACGACCCGGACGTCCCGGTCGACCAGTCCGTGTTTGCGCGCCAGGACGCATATCTCCGTCGCGAACTCGTGCCAGGTGGTTTTACCCTCGTTCGTGTAATGATAGATGCCGTACCGCGCCGACCTGTCTTCCACTATCTTCACCATCGCGGCGGCAAGGTCCCCGGTGTAGGTGGGGCTGCCCCACTGGTCCGCCACGACCCGCACCTCGTCACGCTCTTTAAAAAGCCTGATCATGGTGAGGACAAAATTCTTGCCCGTCCGGCCATAGAGCCAGGCTGTCCTGATTATGAAGTAGCGTTCCATGACCGAAGCGATCTGCCGTTCGCCGGCAAGCTTGCTGGCGCCGTAGGCGCCGATGGGGTCCGTCGCGTCATCCTCGCGGTAGGCACCGCGCTTTTCGCCGTCAAACACGTAATCGGTGGAGACATGGACAAGAGCGGCGCCTTTCTCCTCCGCCAGCCTGGCGATATTCAGGACGCCGTCCGCGTTTATCCGGAAGGCCTTGTCCCGCTCGTCTTCGGCGGCGTCCACGGCGGTATAGGCGGAACAGTTGATGATCCATTCGATGTGCCGCTGGCCTGCGAAGGCCCGGAGAGCGGCGGGATCAGTTATATCAACATCAATGTCGGACGTTATGAACGGCAGGGAACGCCGTTCAAGCAGTTTCTCGACATCCGACCCGAGCATGCCCCTGTTGCCGATGAGCCAGATCATAGGTCAGCCAGCTCTCGCAGGTAGGGAAGCACCCTGTCCTTGTCGGATACGACCGGGTCCTTGACGGGCCACGCGACGCCGATGTCCGGATCGTCCCACCTGATGCCGCCGTCAAGGGCCGCGTCGTACTCCTCGGTGCATTTGTACATGATATGGACATCGTCGGTAAGCGCCACGAAGCCGTGGGCAAATCCCGGAGGAATGAAGATCATCAGCTTGTTTTCCTCGGAAAGCTCGACGCCCACCCAGCGCCGGTACGTGGGCGAGCCCTTCCTGATGTCCACCGCCACGTCCCATACTTTTCCACGGATAACGCGCACCAGCTTACCCTGGGCCCGGGGCGGTCGCTGGAAATGGAGACCGCGGATGACGTTGCGGATTGACCGGGAGTGGTTGTCCTGGACAAAGCGAAATGGTATGCCCGCTCTGGCGAAATCGGACTCCTTGTATGATTCAAGAAAAAAACCGCGATCGTCAGGGAACACCCTGGGCTCCACCATGACAAGGCCGTTTATTTCAAGGTTTGTAAATGTGAATGGCATCAGAACATTTCCTGATCGAGTATTTTCAGAAGGTATTCGCCGTAGCCGGATTTCCTCAGGGGCTCAGCAATCTCGCGCAGCCTCGCGTCGTTGATATACCCTTTCGCGTGGGCGATCTCCTCGATGCAGGATATCTTCAGCCCCTGGCGGTCTTCGATTGCCTTGACGAACAGCGCCGCCTCTATCATCGATTCATGGGTGCCGGTATCGAGCCAGGCAAAGCCGCGGCCCATGATCTTGACCTTGAGTTTTCCCTTCTTCAGGTACTGGTTGTTGACCTCGGTTATTTCAAGTTCGCCCCTTGCCGACGGCTTGATCGACTTAGCAATGGAGACAACCTCGTTGTCGTAAAAATAGAGACCCACCACCGCGTAGTTCGATTTCGGCTGCTTTGGTTTTTCCTCGATGGAAAGGACGTTCCGTTTTTCATCGAATTCAACGACGCCGTACCGCTCCGGATCGTTCACGTAGTACCCGAACACGGTCGCCCCAGACTCCGATGCCGCCGCGTCGACAAGCATCTCCGTTATGCCGTGGCCGTAAAAAATATTATCGCCCAGGACCAGGCAGACCCGGTCCCTGCCGATGAATTCCTCCCCCACGATAAAGGCGTCCGCCAGGCCGCGCGGGGACTCCTGCACTTTGTACGAAAGATTAATCCCCAGCCTGCTGCCGTCCCCGAGGAGCTGCTTGAAATGAGGAACATCATTGGGCGTGGATATGATAAGAATATCCCTGATTCCAGCCAGCATGAGGGTGGAAAGGGGGTAGTAGATCATCGGTTTATCATAGACCGGAAGCAGCTGTTTGCACATGATATGTGTTATGGGATACAACCTCGTCCCGGAACCGCCGGCTAAAATTATACCTTTCATAGTGCCTCGATATGATTTATAGTATAGATTATTTTTTTCTCAATTATCCCTGTGCCGGAAACGGCAGGGAAAAACCATCAATCAGGGCACTACAGCAAATCCTGTAATGCCGCATCGCTTCAATTCAGCCAGAAACCATTGTTTATATATGAATTTTACCACACCGGAACAGCAGAGTGTAAAGCTTAATTTTGGAGGGATATCCGTCAACGGGAAATTAATTTTTTTTTATAACCCGGATTTTTTGCATAAACCGGCCAGGTGATAGACCGCTATGCCATAGGCCACGGTGACATTAAGGGACTGTTTCAGGCCATGCATCGGAATATCCACCGCCATGTCGCACAGGGACAGCAGTTCATCGGTAATGCCCTTCACCTCGTTGCCCAGGACCAGGCAGAGGGGAAATTCATACCGTGTTTCATCATAGGAGACACTCCGGCCGGTGTGCTCCAGGGCCACGATCCGGTAACCACTGCCCCTGAGGCCGCGGACCACCTCAAACTGGTTCGGCCGGTATTCCCAGGGAACGCTTTCCACGCTCCCGAGGGCGGTCTTGTCTATCTCCGGCCGCGGAGGATGGCCCGTATAGCCGCACAGGTAGAGCTTCTCGATGCCGGCGCCGTCGGATGTCCGGAAGATGGAACCCACGTTGTAGAGGCTCCGTATGTCCTCGCACACCACGGTCACCGGGAACCGCTTCATCTTCCCCAGTTCCTCAAGGGAGGGGCGGGCGGTTTTCAGCTCCTGGTGCGTCAGCTTCCTGATTGCATCATCCGCCATGATAGTATTATCCCTCCACGTGCAGGCCGCTGAAACGGGCAATAGGCCAGTTCCTGTCCCGGGCCCGCGCCTCCAGGAGGCGGTCCGGGTTTACCGCGCAGGGAAATCCAACCATTTCCAGGAAGGGCGCGTCATAAATGCTGTCCCCGAAAAAGGCGCAGCGGCCGAGGGCGACGCCCGCTTCGGCGGCGTAGCGCTTCCCCAGTTCCACCTTGCCCTCCCCGAAGCTGTACGGCCTGACCGGCTCGGTGAAACGGACGCCGTCATCATGGAAACGATTGGCGATCATGTCATTCATGTCGAGGTATCGCGCATAGGGCCCGGCTATGCATTCGTTCTGCGCCGTCAGGAGAACGACCCGGCACCCGTTTTGCTTCAGCCTCCTGATCAGGTCCGCCGCTTCCCGGTACACGTGGCGCCGCCCGGCATCCTTGAAAAAATCCTCCCCCATCGCCCGGAACTCATCGGCCGCGAGTCTGCCGATGCGGAATTTCTGGTAGAGCATGTATTCTTCGATGCTCATCCCGCCCCGACGGAAGTCCCGGTAGAGCTTCGAGAGCCATGCCCGCTCGACCCATCCCTTCAGGTGACGGCGGGACCGCCACGAGGCCCAGAGGGAATCCGTGTCCGCGTCGGTTATGGTCTCGTCCAGATCGAAAAAGGCGATCAACGCTTTTGGCAGTTCATCGTGAAAGAAACGGTTTCTCATAGGTATATCCGGCCTGTGAACAATGTACAGAAAGCCATTTCTCGCGGAGGGATCCCATTAATTCAAGGATTTTATGCGGTATGCCTGAAATAGTACGGGGACGCGCGCCCATCCACTGCCGGCATGCATTCTTAATCATCAATGATCTGGGCCATGCCGTGGAGGTCCTGCACCATGCGGTCCAGGCCCCGGGAACTCTTCGAAAGCCTCCGGGCCCCCTCGGAGTAGACCTGGGTGATCTCATTCAGGCTGGTGATGGACCTCACGATCTCGCTCATGGAGGCCTTCTGGTCGGCCATCGACTTCTTGATCTCGTCGGACATGTTCATGACCGCACCGGCCTCTTCGATGACCCTGCGGTTGATCTCCTTCTGGTTTTCCATCTGCTGCGAGATCTCCCGTATCTCGGTGCTGATGGCGCTTACGCCGGAAATGATCTTCATGATCATGGCCACCGTCGACTCGACGTTGGCCATGCCGCGGCCTATCTCTTCGACGTTAGCCTTGATGAGCCCGTCGATCTCCTTGATGCTCGCCGCGGTCTGGTCGGCCAGCTTGGATATCTCGTCCGCCACCACGGCAAAGCCGCGGCCGGCCTCGCCGGCCCGGGCGGCCTCGATGGCGGCGTTCAGGCTGAGGAGGTTCGTCTTGTCCGATATATCGCCGATCATTCCCACGATGCCGGTCATCTGGCCGGAGCTTTCGTTCACCTTCGTGAAGCTCGCGCTCATGGCGCTCAGGACGTCGCCGCCGCGGTTGGCGACTCCGGAGACCTCGTCGGTCAGGGCGAAGGCCTTCTGGATCCGTGCGGCGATCTCCCGGACCGTGCCGGACAGGTTCTCAATGTTCCCGGTGAGGGACACCATGCTGGTGTACTGGCGCACCACGCTGTCGGACACCATATCGACGCCGCTGGATATCTCCTCGGACGTGGCGGTTATCTGCTCGATGGCCGATGCCTGGCTCTGGGACTGAATGGAGAAGGAGTCGGACTCCTTCGAGAGCTGGCCGGAATTGTCAGTGAGCTTCTCGGACACGTCCTTGATGGAATCATAGAGGCCCTTGATGACCTTGTACTGGTCCTCGTTCTTCTTCGCCTGTTCTTCCGTGCGGTCGAGGGCCGTCTTGTTTATCTTGAAGATCTGGTAGGATATGAGACCTACGAAAACAATCGTAATGGCGCTGTCCACCAGGTAATCTATGGATGAAGTGTCATCCAGCTTGAACCTGTCAGACATCAGCAGAAAAAAAAGAACAAATATCAACAGATTGACCCCCGCATACAGCAGGATGACCATTTTTTTCCTGGACACCACCAGGGGAGTCAGCACCAGGATACCCGGAATGTAGATAATCGTATCCAGAACGACGATCGAGCTTTTACTTTCATCAAGAAAGAGCGTGGCCCAAACGGCAAGAAGGGTGATAGTCAGGAGCATATGCGCGGCAATGACATATTTACCCCTTTTGAGGAAATATATGGCGATCAGCACCATGGCCATGACCATGACCAGGGGAGCATTGAGCTCAAGAGCCACCTGCCCCGTCGCGATGTTCATGACGATAACGACAGGCACGATGCTGAAGATGATCAGCGCTATGGTGAGGATTATCCGCGATTTCTGCTTCAGGATATAGCTTGAATCACGATAGACGCCGAGAAAGTAGTCATTGATTTTCGAAAACATACTCGCCCCGTTTGCACCCCCTGAAACAGCGACAGTTTCATCCCCTTTTCCCAGTGCCGATTGTCATACCATAAACTGAACAGTGGTCAACCATTTTATTTTTTAAAGAACAGGAGGCGCATTTAAATCAATCTTCTGATAACAATAACAGTGCAGTCATCTCCCGGCGGCTTCAGCCCGAGAAAGCGGTAGAATTCATCCATGATATGGTCCAGGATTGCCCGTGCGGGACCGGCCGGGGCGTTCTCCAGGGACTCAATGATGCGCTTCCGGCCGTATTGCTTCCCGGTTTCATTGAAGCTTTCGTCAAGGCCGTCGGTATACAGGAGCAGGACGTCATCCGTGGCCATGCGGAACCGGACAACGTCAAAATCCCCGCCGATGTCGTCCATGCCGAGAATGGTCCCCCGCTGGTCCCGGTCCTGCGGCTTGACCATACCGGCCTTTCCGGTGCCGGCCCTCCTCATCAGCAGCGCGTGGTGGCCGGCATTGACGTATTCCACGCGGTCATCCCTGAACCTGAGCATGATGCCGCTCAGGTAGTTGTCGACGCTGCTGATGTCCGATTTCAGGTCAGCGTTCACATTCTCAACGACCTTGCCGAGACCTGCATCCTTCATCCGGGTGAAATTCCTTCCCAGAATCGATTTCGCCAGGAGGGTGAAGATGCCCGCCGATATGCCGTGCCCCGAAACGTCAAAGAGGGACAGGCCCTGCAGCCTGTTGTCATGGACGTAAAAGTCATACAGGTCGCCCGAAACCCCCGCCTTGGGGAGATAGACAAAGGCCACATCCCATTCGTCCGAAGCCGGGGGCTCTTTGGGGAACAGGCTCTCCTGCACCCCGGCAGCCATGGCCATGTCCAGGGACGCGACGCGCTGGGCTTCCTCCAACTCGGCGTTGGTATGTACCAGGCGGTCGTTGATCGCCTCGAGCTCCTCCATGGCGGCATGGAGCTCCTCGGTGCGCTCCTCCACCTTCTTCTCGAGGTCCCTGTTCAACTCCTCGACCTCGATCTGGAGTTGGACATAGCGGTTCATCAGGACCTGCGCCATGGAAAGGATAATGATGATATAGGCATACTCAATGAGGTATATGAAGGGGTAGACCGCGGCCCCCACCAGCACGTCATTAACCGCGGCGATGAAGAATATCACAAAGGCGACCAGTAGCGGGAGGATATTCCTGTTACCCGATTTCAGGTCTTTCACGATCAGGTAGAGTATCCACACATACCCCGCCATCATGGAGACATACTGCACCAGATAAATAATTCCCGGATCGACCTCCTGGTAGGTGATATTGATGTAATTCCCCAGCCTGACCGGCTTCAGCATCGGGTGGTCCAGCGACAGGGTCAGTTCGTTCCTGACCGCCAGGCCCAGGATGAAAAGAATGAAAAAGTATCCGGCGATAATGTAAAACAGCCTGCCGATCCGGTAATGCGAAAAATCAAAGAGGAACCAGAGCACCGCGATGGAGAGGAGGGCCAGGCTGGCGAACTGGAAGCGCTGCCAGAACATGCCCTCGGCCAGTGACTGCGCGTTGTAGAGACCGCCGCAGAAGAGGTCGTAGGCCGAAACGATGAAGCAGGTCACGGCGAAGGAAAGCTGCTCTCTCTCCGACCTTCTCCTGAAATACATCCAGAGGTAATAGAATCCCACGTAGAACGAAACGGACGCGGACATGAAGACGGGTATGGATAACCAGTTCATAGCGTCGCTCCTCCCAAGACGGCATTGTTTGTGGCAATGGCCGGCCCGACATTATTATATTATGACTGGCCTTCCCAACTTACAACGGCATGGGAAGGCTTTTTTAAAGACATATATCGGATATTGAGCAGAAGAAATTCAGCCTTGATCGGCCCCTCATCCCGCTGTTGCGTGGACAGCGGGAGTGGAATTTTTACGATATCCTATTCCTTCTGTCCCGAAAGAATCATGGGTGATTCCCTGAGAAGGGCCGCCAGGGCGATATTGAGAACCGCCAGCACGATGAATACTATCATGAACTGGATCATGCCTGCCGTGTTCATCCCGACCACAAACAGGATGCCGGATATCTGGCCGGCAAGGAGAATTATTCCCTGGGAAAGTGACTCCGGCGCGGGATAGCTCACCTCCGCCGCGTACTGGAACCCGATGGGACCGGCACCGCCCAGCAGGAAAAATCCCATGACCGCGGCGGACGCCAGCATGAGGCCGTAGCTCTCGGCGAAGGTCAGGCCTGCCAGGCCCGGCGTCATGATGGCCATGCCCAGCAGCATGAAGACTTTCCGCTTTCGCAACTTGTCAGACAGGGTCGGCAGGACCACCGCGCCGATGATGCCGGAGATGAACATCACCCCCATGATCATGCCGGTCTGTTCGGTGGTAAGCTTCTTGATCTCGCAGATCTGGTCGATACAGGTGGTGATGGCGTTGAACATCCCGAGTCCGATAAAAAAGAGCGCCAGGGCAATTCGCATGTCCCGGTGGCTCATGATGTGCCTGAAGCCTTCGCGCGACAGAAGGCGCTCCTCCCCCCCGTGCTCAGAGGGCGGGGTGGGAGGCTCCTCCCTGACCAGGGCCAGGAAGAGCACCGCGATAACCGCCGAGATGACGCCCCAGGTCATGAGCATCGTTGAGAGATCATAGGTCTCCCCGCTCTTCACCACCAGGTACGGCGTCACCATGCTCACCACTATGAAGCCCACATATTGGGCAAGGGTTCCGAGGCCCACGGCCGTCGCCCGCTCATTCAGAGGGAACCAGTTGACCGCGACCCTGGTCACGGCGTTAAGAATGAAGGGCTGGGCGATCCCGAGTCCGACCTGGCAGACCACCATCATGGGGTAACTCGCGGCGAATATGCCCTTCATCAGGCCGAAGACACCGGTCAGCGCGGCGCCGATGCCGATCCCCTTCCTGATCCCGTACCGGTCGATGACATACGACGCGGGAATGCACATGATGATGAACAGTATGAGAAAGATCAGGGCAAGAAGGTCTATGTAGATCCCGTCATTACTGCCAAACCCATAGGCCGCCCGGGCCTCCCGCGCGATGGGAGCGAACGACAGCCACTGGATCTCTATGGCGACGGTGATCAGGAAAAAGACCGCCAGCACGACCCACCGGTATCCGTACACTGTAAATTTTTCTTCAGCCTTCGCGTTCATGTACCCTCCCTTGATGTGTATTGCGATGTGAGATTCCCTTCCCTTGACAGGAGGGGACAGAGGAGGGTGAAATGAGTCAGGATCACCCCCACCTAACCTCCCCCATCAAGGGGGAGGGATATGTTTTTCCCTAGTCCTTTTTAATTTCTATATTCTTGAAAATGCGGTCGAAGCGTTCGAGGGCGTCGTCGACGACGTCATCGGTGTCGGCCATGCTGGTATAGAGACGGCTCCCGGCCAGGGTGATGATTCCCTCGGCGGTCATGGCGGCCCCCATTTCCTCCATGACCTTTTTCCGCGCCCCGACTTCCTTGAATATATTGGGGTTCTTGATGTCCATGAGCATCGCCGCGCCGGTCTCCATGTGGCAGATGGAGGCGTGGTTGAACGCCACAAAGGGCAGCTTGTTCCGCTCGAATATGTCCGACAGGCCCCTGGCGAGGCGGTCTCCCGCGGCGCCGGCCTTGACATGGGCGCCGGTCTCCTCGATGGCCTTGATGGCATAATACCCGGCGGCGCAGCTCATCGGGTTCGCCGACAGGGTGCCCCCCACCATCGCGCGCTTGCCGCCGGGACCGCCGATGCCGGCGGCATAGCAGAGCATGACGTCCTTCCGCCCGCCGACGCCGCCGGCGCCGGGATAGCCGCCGGCCACGCATTTGCCGAACACGGTCAGGTCAGGCTTGATGTTGAAGTAGCCCTGGGCGCCGCCCAGGCCCACGCGGAACCCGGTGACAACCTCGTCGAAAATCAGGAGGGCGCCGAAACGGTCGCAAAGCTCCCGCACCTTCTGGTTATAGTCGCGGAGCACCGGCCTGGTGCCGCTCTCGGGACCCAGGGGCTCAAGGTACACCGCCGCCGTGCCGCCGTCCTTTTCGTTCTCCTCCATGCGTTTCTGCAGCGCGTCGATGTCGTTGGGGAACACCTCCTGGGTGTACTGGTAGGCGCCGGCGGGGATGCCGTGGGCGTCGAGGGGGCCGACCCCGGGGACCCGCATCCCGAACACGAACTGGTCGCTCCAGCCGTGGTAGGCGCCGCCGTTTTTAATGACGTATTTCTTGCCGGTGAAGGTGCGCGCCGCGCGCACCGCGGCCATGCACGCCTCGGTGCCGCTCATCAGCATACGGAACATCTCGATCGAGGGCATGTGGGTGTGGATCAGCTCGGCCAGCTTCAGCTCGAACTCATGGAACAGTCCGGTCACCGGGCCGCTTTCCCTGATCACCTCGATGACCTTTTCCTGCACGGGCTTGTAGTTGCTCCCCAGGAGCGTCGGTCCGCCCGCCTGGAGAAAGTCGATGTACCGGTTGCCGTCAACGTCCCAGAGGTAGGCTCCGTCAGCCCTGGTGATGGCCAGGGGGAAGGGATAATTGAAGGCCAGGTTGTGCTGAACGCCGCCGGGAATCAGCTCCTTGGCGCGATCGGTCATCGACTTTGACTTTGCGCATTTCTTGTCGAAATAGGCAAGATACTCCTGCATCTTGTCCCGTTTGACCTGGTGAATCGGCAGTTCGTTGGCCAGATGGTACAGGCGCTTATTGAGCTCTTCGGTATCCGGCCAGTGGGAGATTCCGTATTGTTGTGTGTTTGCCTTGTTCATGATCCTTCTCCTTGTTGTGAATATTTCTTGTTAAAGACCCCTCACCCGCGCCACCGCCCACCCTCTCCCATTTAGCTTGGGGAAAAGGAGAGGGTTTAAGCATTAATACTTTTCCTCTGCTCCCCCTCTCCTTTCTTCATAGTCTACATGGGAGAGGGGGATGGGGGGTGAGGGTATATTTATTATATCATCAAACCTTCGTCTTCGTCTCTTCCCTGCGCTTGATCTCCGCGTCCTGTTTGCCAGCGACGATCTTGCCCATCATCTCCTGTATGTTCTGGGGCAGGACGGTGACCTCCTTCCCGGTGGAGAGGGCCAGGCAGTACACCTTCGCCTCCTTTTCCAGCAGTTCCGCGCACCGCTTCGCCCTTGCCAGGTCCGGGCCCAGGGACAGGGCCCCGTGGTTCTGGAGAAGGTAGCAGTTGCTCCGGTTGCCCAGCTTCGACTTCACGTTCTCGATCAGCTGGGGGCTGCCGGAGAGCGCGTACGGCACGACCTCGATAAGGGCCCCGATGGTCATGGAGACCTCGTCGAAGAGGGCCGGTATCGGCTGGTTGAGCAGCGCGAACACGCTGGCGTAGATCTGGTGCGTGTGGACCACGGCGCCCACGTCCGTCCGGTTTTTATACACCGCGATGTGCATGCCGGTTTCCATCGACGGCTTCAGTCCGTTGTCCACGACGGGCTTGAGGTCGAAGTCAACGACGCATATTTCATCAACGGTCATGCCGTGGTACTCGCGCTGCGACGGCGTCACCGCGATCACGTCCTCGCCCTCGACGCGCAGGGAAACGTTGCCGCCGGTCCCCTGCACATACCCTTCGCTGACCAGTTCCATGATGCAGTCGAACACCTGTTTTTTATAGATATCGTATTTCCCCATAATCTCATCCTCTGTCTTGTTTCTTTTATTTCGATCACTCCGCAGCCGAAAGCGACGGAAGCATTAACCATTCCTTACTTGTTCAAACTGGCGAACAGCTTCTTGTTCCGGTCGTACAGCTTTTTAAAGACCTCAAAGTGAGCGTCATACATCCCCCTGTACTCCTTCCGCGGCTCGTACGCTTTCACTACCGGTATGAGCTTCTTGGCCTCCTGGAAGGATTTATAAAGCCCCAGGCCGACCGCGCACACCACCGTGGCGCCGACGGTGCCGACGTTCTGGGTGTTTGCCACGGTCTCGATGTGACGGCCGGTGATGTCGGCCATGATCTGGCATCCGACCTCCGACTTCGCGCCGCCGCCCACGAAGCGTATGGTTTCCCGGCGGGGTATCTTCTTCTCAAGGGCCTCCAGGATCCACCGCTTGTGGAACGCCATGCCCTCCAGGACCGAACGTATCATCTGCCGCTTGCCCGTGGAAAGCGAAAGGTTGAAGAACATGCCCCGCGCGTACGGGTCTTCCCGCGGCGAACGGTTCCCGTGGAGCCAGGGAGTGAAGATCACGTTCCCCGATCCCGGAGGGGTCTGGCTGATGATCTCGTTCAGGAAATCGAAGAGGCTGTCGTACTCCTGCGTCTTGTCGACGACATGCTTGGCATCGAGGTACATGCCGATCTCATCCAGGGCCATGTGATCGCGGACCCACTTCAGGCATGCGCCGGAGGTTTCCTGCTCGCCGGTGTAATTGTAAATGTCCGGCATCGCCCCGAGGATCGACGCGCAGAAATTCGTCACATCAACCATGCGCTTGTCCACGTTGGCGCTGACCCACCCCGACGTGCCGACGTAGATGTGGGTATCATAGAGATCGAGACACCCCGAGCCGACGCCGGTGAGGGTGACATCGCCGCATCCGGCAAACACGGGAATCCCCTCGATGAGCCCCATCTCGGCAGCCGGGCCCGGGAGAAGACGCCCCACGATATCGGTCGAATCCTTTACCGGAGGCAGGTGGTCGATATTGACGTCAAACTTCCTGCACAGCCCCTTATGCCACCCCAGCTTCCCCGGCCGGGTATCATACAGGAAGGTGAGATGGGCCGAGTCCTTCGACATGCTGTACTCGCCGGTGCAGCGCAGGACAAGGTAATCTTTCACGTCAAGCCACTGGTGAGCCCGCTTGAAAATCTCGGGCTCGTTGTCCTTCACCCAGTGGTATTTCCAGAGCGGATCCTTTGACGTGGCGGCAAGGCCGCCGGTTATGCGGAGCCAGCTGAGGGCCGTCAGGGCATTCCACTTTCCCTCAATTTTAATAAGCCCGGTGTTGAGATACCGGTCGACCTGCTCGACGGAACGCCCGTCCATGTAGTTCATCGGGTTCCGGAGGACCTTCCCCTTCTCGTCCACAAGGACCAGGCTCTGCATCTGGGCGCTGAAGGTCATGGCCTTGATCTGTTTCGGCTTTATTTTAGAACGCTTCATAACGGTTTTAGTGGCGGTGCAAATGGCGGCCCACCATTCGTCCGCTTTCTGCTCCGCACCGCCGTCCGGAGTGGTATAGAGAGGATATTCCGACAGGCTCGAATCCACCAGCTCTATCGTTTTGCCGATGCGATAAATGCATGACTTGTTGCCGGTTGTGCCGACATCATGGGTTACTACATAGGTTTCAGTCATACGGGGCCTTTTTTGTTATCCTGTTTTTTTATGTATGTAAACAATCACTTCCAGGTGAAGGCTTGTGAAGGTCCTATTGTTATATCTGCCATAATGCTTCGTATTAACATATACATAGCATTAAAAAACGTTCATGTCTTATCAAAAACAGACCAATCAGAAAATGAAATAACAGCGGTTTTCCCGGAGAATACAATGGTGCTGAATTTTCAAAAATATCAACACATTATGGGATAATTCATTAAAAATATATCATTGAGTGATTTTTTATTGACAAAATTAATTTTTATGTCACTATCAAACAACAGTAATTGGGTAGCATCAAATAATATCAAAACCCCCGCCTTCTCGACAGGAACATAGAGGATCAGGTTTGATGATTAAAAACATACCGATGTTTTTCTTGTCCCGTTATGCCGACGCACCGGTGGAAATCCGGGAAAAGGCGAAACTTTTCCTGTACCTCATAACTTCAACGCTGGCATTCTGCACGGTTTTTTTCATCGTGCTCAACTTCACGATGGAACTGCGGGTCACCAACTATATTCTCTTCGGATTATGCTTGGTCCAGATCATGAGCCTGTTCCTTCTCAGGGCAGGACGCTACCATGCGGCTGTGAATATGTTCTCGTTCTGTTTCGCTTCAGCGGTGATCTTCCTCGGGTTCTACGGCCAGGTCTGGCGCGGCAGGATGGACTATATCACCAACTTCTATTTTTTCCCGATCATAATCATTTTCACCGCCCTCTTCTGCCGGCCGTCATGGATCATCTTCATCACGACACTGCTGGTAGGAAGCGGCATAACGTCCTATGTCGTGTATCTTAACAATCCCATAACTGAAGATTTCTTCCCGGTTGTCCGGGGCGCCCTGATCGACTATACCGCCTCGACGATCATGACCGTCATCATCTGCTTCACCATCCTCCTGATCAACAGGAGGGTCACCGAGGCGGCGCGCCGCGAGGAGCAGAACCGGGAACTGCATGCCGAACTCGAGATCGCCCGGCTCATCCAGTCCAACCTGATGCCCGACGCCCCGAAGGACGACCCCCGCGTCAGCGTGTACGCCAGCTACCTGCCCATGGAGGAGATCGGCGGCGACTTCTACGACTTCTTCACCTACGGCGACGAGCTCCATATCTTCATAGCCGACGTGTCCGGCCACGGCATCCCCGGCGCCTTCATGGCCCTCATCTCAAAGGTGGCGCTCCTCCATTCCATATCAGACACCGTGCCGACGACCCAGGTGCTGAGCCGCATCAATGAGGTGCTCTGCGGCTGCACGGTGCTGGGAAATTTCGTCTCCGGCTTTTACTGCCGCATCGACAAGGCATCGAAGATAATCCGCTTCACCTCGGCGGGGCACATACCGCAGATCCTGTACCGGAAGCGCGACAATACCTTTCACGAGCTCTATTCGAAGGGAATGGCCCTGGGGTGGGAGAACAACATCCAGCTGTCGGAGGAGTCCATCGACCTGGAGCCGGGTGACCGCCTGGTGTTCTTCACCGACGGCGTAACCGAGTGCATGAACTCCCGCCGCGAGATGTTCTCGGACGGGCAGCTGCGCGATTACATCAAGAACAACAGCCACCTGCCGGTGGAGCTTTTCTCGAAAAACCTTATCATGAGCCTCGTCGATTTCTCGAAGGACGAGAAATTCCACGACGACCTGACATTGATAGCCCTCGACATCAATTGAGGCGGATCACGTCTTTTCCCCGCGGTACCGCGTCGGCGTGACGTTCATCACCTTCATGAAGGCCCGGTTGAAGGTGGGAAGGCTCTCAAAGCCCACGGAAAAAGCTATTTCTATGATGTTCGCGCTTGTTTCGCGGAGCTTCCGCGCCGCTTCGATGACGCGGAGCTCGTTGATGAACTCGCTGATCTTCTTGTTGGTATAGATCTTGAAGAACCGACCGAACGAGTCGGGGTGCATGTTGAGGGAGGCCGCGAGCCCTTCCCGCGAAATGTCGGAGCGGTAATTCTCCCGTATGAAGGCGATTGCCTTTTTCATCTTGTCCTCGATGTTGGGAGTGACCGACTGCTGCCGGACCGCTTCGTTGCGGTCGATCATACGCTGGTACAGGTAGGCGTTCTCAATGGCCGAGGCGGCCTGGGAGACGTAGACCCCGGCGATCCGTATGTCGCGTTCGGTGAAGGCGTCAAGGGCCGCCGGCCGCTGCATGCAGCAGACGCCGATGGCCTTGCCGCGCAGGTTCACCGGCACCAGCAGAGAATGTCGCACGTCAGGCCCGGCGTCATGGCCGGCGGGGTTCCCCCCGGCATCATGCCTGTTCATGATCAGGTGCCGGTTTTCCCACAGCGCCCGCTCGGCTGCGCCCGGGATCCATTCCTGGCTCCCGCCTTCCCCCAGGGACGCCGCCCGGTCAAGGCGGCCCCTCTCATCGATCATGAAGAGGTAGGCCCGCTCGGCGCCGACGATCTCCGCGCCCTTTTCCAGGGAGCGGTTCAGCAGCTTGTCTATGTTGGTGATGATACTGATGTCCTGGCTCAGGCCGCTCCCCGGGGCCGGCATGTCCTCGGGCCCTTCGCCGCCGTCCGGCGCCCGCGCCGACGACTCCCCCGCGATCTCGGCATAGAGCCGGTGCGTGATTTCGCTCAGGAAAAGCTCCATGGTGCGGTCATTGACCTTTTCCTCCAACTGCAGGGTCAGCTCCTCGACTTCGCGGTGAAGGTCGATGAAGCGGTTCTGGAGCACATAGGCCATCGAGAAAATGATGAACATGTAGGCATATTCAGTCAGATAGATAAAGGGATACACGCCGGCGCCCACCATGACGTCATTGACCGAGGCGGCCATGAATGGCACCATCGAAATCATGATGGGACGCACCCGTGGCTCCTCGTCGTTCCGGTAGTGGTACACCAGCACATACAAAAGGAACAATCCAATAAGCACCATGGAAGTGTACTGAATGCCATAGATGATGCCGGGATCCATTTCGTTATAGATGATGCTGATGCCGCCCAGGCTGATGAACTTGACATAGGGCCTGGATGCGGCAAGGGTCAGTTCGTTTCTGATGACCAGCCCCAGGACAAATAAAAGAGAAAGCCACGCGGTGATGATGATGAAGGGTATCCGCGACCGGAACCCGGTGAAGAAATAAAGAAACCATGACACCGACACGGTGAAGACGCAGAGCGAGGCAAACTGGCAGCGCTGCCAGAACATCCCCTGCTCCGGCGAAGATGCGTTGTACAGCCCCGCGCAGAACACATCATAGAAGGCGATAGAGAGGCAGGTCACGGCAAAGGCCAGGTTCTCTATCTCAAGACGGCGGCGGGCATACATCCAGAAATAGTAAAACCCCACGTACAGTGAAACGGCAGCCATGATGACCGCCGGTATGGAAACCCAGTTCATCAAGCACCTCGCATCATTGTGCGGCGGCCCCGGTTCGACCGGCCAATTCAAGGCCTGCAGTTGAGGCGGTTATATAGTACACGAAATGGAAAAAATGAAAGATTATTTTTTCGCGCAATCAAAAAAAAGCCGCCGGTGAAGGCGGCTTCCGTCTATTGGAGGTGCGATTGTGAAAACGTATACTGCGTGCGGCTGAAAAACCGCGCTTACTGCACCTTGAAGGCAGTGGTGACTCCTTCATAGGCGCTTATTTTACCGGTCCAGCCCGACTTCCAGTCCCCCTTGTGGCGGATCCGGTATGTGCCCGGCTCCGCGTTCTTGGTATGCCACGTTATGGTTATTATCGAGTATGATATTCCGTTTCTCTGCCAGCGGTACGTTGTTTCCGGATCCCAGTCGCGCGCCACGGGAACGTAGCTGCCATTTACAAGCTTCTCGACGACCAGGAAGGTGTCCTGTGTCCGGAGATTGTTGTTGGGATGTCCGCCCCAGAACTGAACGCTTACCGTGTCGCCCCGGCTGTAGCTCGCGTCGGGCTGGGTTATGACGTCGCCGAAATTCTTGAAAAGCGGTTTGTCATCCAGCACCACCTTGGCGGTGAAATCCACGGTGAGTCCCGTCACGTCCCGGGGAGCCGGGCCTGCCGGGACATCGGTGCCGTCAGCGATGGCCCTGCAGAGCTTCGCGTATTCCTGCCGAAAGGCCGCCAGCTCGTTGGGCCCGAACTGCGTGCAGGCGCCCTCGTACCACTGCATGGCGTATTCCTCCCTCGTGGAGAGGTACGACGCATAGGAGTTGGCGAGGCTTGCTATCACCGCAACGTTGACGCCGCGTCCGGAGAGGCCGGTCACGAGCGTTTCCTTGATGCGGCGTCCCGCCATGGTGGTGACCTCGGTGGGGACCCCCGCGATGGCCAGGTTCCCTATCTTGAGCACCTGGAGCGGCATGATCTGCGGCGTCATGGTGGGACCGTTGACATTGATATGGGCGATGCCGGTCGGTATGAGCACCGGCTTCTCGGCATGGCACTTCTTGTATGCCGCGTCATTGGTGGCGGGCCACGCGAAGGCGAAGATGCCGCCGAGGAAGGTATTCAGGAAGGTGCTGGCGGCATTGTCGCTCCAGTTCAGGCTGTCGACGGTGGTTCCGTTCGGGAAGAGCGGAGACGGGCTCGGGTTGTCCGCCGGGCTTCCGGCCGAAAAGGAAGCGCCCATGCCGGCGGCGCAGGTGGCGCATTTCGCCTCTTCCACATAGAGCGTCCGCATGTCAACCCACTCATGGCGGTAATCGATCGAGCCTGAAAGCTCGCTGGTTGCGCTGTTATACAGCTCTTTCGCCTTGTTGTACTGCTTGAGGACCGCGTTCTCAAGGCTCTTGTTCTTCTCAAAGGTGACGTCTGCCGGGGCCTGGCCGAAGCCGATGTTGGGCGTCACGTCGCCGGCACTGGCCTGGGCGAAGGCCGCAACGAAGGTCCTGGCGGCACGGTAATCGGCTCCCTTGTCTTTTTCAAAAAGGTATGACGCCCATCCCTTGTTATCGCCGCTGATCAGGGTGTTTTCAGGCCCGATGCTGTCCGGATGCACCGCGTACCAGTTCACCATGCCGATCTCCTCGCCGTCAAGGGTGACGAACTTCAGGAGGGTCATGGTTGTATCGGTGATGCTGCCGTACCGCGCCCGCTCCGCGGCGGGATTGTTGTTATACGCGGATTCGGCGCGGTTTCCGCCGCAGCCCTCGACGGTTCCCTGGGCCATGAGTATCCTGCCGCGTTTCAGGTTGTTATGGGCCCTGAGTATCGACTGGTATATGCCGTCAACGATGGCGTTGAAGTTCTGCTTCACGAAGCCGTTGATGGTCACATCATACAGAAAATAGCCTGAATAGCCCCCGGGGCCGTTGTGGGTGTGCGTGGCGGAAAGGAGAACATTTTTCTCGCTGTAATATTTTGCCAGGTCCGCATTCCCGGCGATTTTCTCGCAGACCTTGACCTTGACCATCTGGAAAAGCATCCCCAGGTCCGCGCTCACGAAAACGACCCGCTTGTCTGCGTCCCCGATTATGTAAGCGCGCGAGCGGAGCCGCAGGTGGATGCCGGATGTCTTCTGCTCTGACACGGCGTACCCCATCATGCCGATTTCCGCCGCGGGTCCGGTTATGTCATAGATCCCGGTGCCGATAAGGTAAACGCTTCCGCCGGACCCGGTTGTCTCATTGGATTGTACGGCGGTTCCGCCGTTACTGTCTGTCTGTCCTGAATCTGATCCCAGAAGGGGAAACGAATTATCGTCTGAATCATTATCACAGCCCGGGGAAACCAGGCATATCATCGAAAAAAGAAAAACAGCCATGAAAATTTTTTTCTTACCATTGCCCATTCCATTGCCCATTCTGGACCCCCTTCAGGTATTACTATGATACCCGTTTTTAAACTATAGTAAAAAAAGAAACCAAACGGCCGGTTTGTTATTTAATATTTATTATATTATCAATAAAAAGTCATATCAATATCTGACCGATCAGTATTTGAATATGGTCAATTCGAATTCGGGGTCAGAGTAGAATTTGACTATTGATGTACATTTAATTATATTTTGTCCATAAATGAAAGTAAAAAAATCATATAGTTACACATCCCTTCAGGATTTAATAATAAAAAACTTTCATCTGAGCCCTGAAGCAATGATGGCGCATTTCTGCCAGGGGACCATGGACCTATACCCCCTCCATGGTGCGGCCATTGCAGTAAGAAGCGGGACAGGGTTTGCCTTACGCTATAGCCGAAACATCTTTAATGACAACCCTGACATGGAATTTGACTATACCGATGCCGATATCATTGTGTTTTCAAAGGAAGAAAGGCACTCCAAAAACGAGCTCTTTTTCATTCCCGATGCGGAGCGGACCATACTCCTGATACTCGCCCCGACCAGGAAAAACCGCATCAACGTCCCGGAGATACAGGATGCGGCCAATCTCCTTGCCAGGGTCCTCGTACAGCAGAAGAAACAGGCCGACCTCCTCCTCAAGTACAGCAACTACAAGACCATATTCAAGAAGACGTCGAACCTCACGGCAATACTCAATACGCGCGGGGAGGTGGTGGAATGGAACGAAGCGGCGGAAGAGCTCTTCGGCCGCGACCTTGCCAGCACCCCCGTCAGCTACGTAGACTTTGTTCACGATGACGAGCTGGCCCGGACCAGGGCGCTGTTCTCCTCGATGTACCGAGACATCATGAAATACCGCAAAACCCTTGAACCGGAACGCCTGAAGAACGATCCGGCCTACCTGAAAGCGGCGCGGGAAACCATCATGCAGATGGGAACGAGCCAGGGCTTCACCCGACTGATAAACCGGAACGGCAACAAGACCCTTGACGTGGATTACACCATCAGCCTCATCATCCCGCCAGGATCGCTGGAGATTCTCGGCTGCATTGTCACCACCACCGATATCACCAAGAGAAAGGTGATGCGGGAGAGACTCGAGGAGTCGGAGCGGAAGTACCGCGAGCTCTTCAACCTGGTGCCGCTCTTCTCGATGCTCATCGACACCTCGGGAAAAACCATCGATTACAACTATGTCTCAATGGAAGAGTACGGCCTTGACCCCGGACAGGAGGCCCTGTCATACATGGACTTCATCCACGAGGAAGACCGCAACCGGGCCGCCTCCCTGTTCATCAACCTCTACACCAGAGCGATAGAGATAAAGAACCGCTGGATCAAGGACAGGGCCATCTCCTTGGATGAATGCGCCAGGGAACTGCGCTCCCTCCGCATCAGGAACGAGCCGCTCCGCCTGCTGAGCCGGGGAAAGGACAAGTATTTCGAGACCCAGTTCAGCGCCAGCCTCTGGATCGGCGAATCCGACCTCGAGATAAAGGGCGCCCTCCTGTCGGCCATCGACGTGACGGAACGCAACAATTACCGGCGCAAGCTGGAGGAATCGGAAAAGAAATACCGGGAGCTCGTCGAGGAGAAGACCCGGGACATCATCTTCTCCCTCGACAACAGGGCCCGGTTCATCATGGTCAACAGCAACATCAGGGAAAAGCTCGGCTATCCCGAGGATTCCGTCATCGGCAAGTACATCATCGACATCCTCTACAAGGACCCCATCGACAAGAACCAGATAAACCGGGAGACGTTCCTGGAAAACATCCACCGCGTCCTTCACGAACGCGTCCCGGACGTGCGGTTCAACGCCGTGTGCGACCACAAGTTCCTGGGCGAACCGGTGACGCTCCAGTTCAAGCTTGATCCAATCATTGAAAACGACGCAGTCGTGGGCATCATGGGCTTCGCGTCGGAGATATCGGACGATCCCCTGCGGGATTACCTCCAGGAGGAGACCCTCTCCTTTACCATAGACAACCGCCTCACCATCGCTGACGAGGTGAGCTTCCGGATCACGCGGAACCTCCAGAAGCACCTGCCGATCGGCAAGATCAGCCTGCTGAGACTCGGCATCAGGGAGATGATTATAAATGCCATCGAGCACGGGAATCTGGGAATCACCTACGAGGAAAAGACCCTGGCCCAGAAGAACCAGAGTTACCACGACCTGCTCAGGGAGCGCCAGATGAGCCCGGTCAATCGCGATAAAAAGGTCCGCATTGATTACCATCTCGCGAAAGACGCCATTTCCTATACCATACGGGACGAGGGCGAGGGATTCGATTACAGGAAATTCATAAAAATCAAGGTTAAGAGCCTCAATGACCAGATGCTGTCCCACGGCAGGGGCATCCTCATCACGCGGTCGGTCTTTGACCAGGTACAGTATAACGAAAAAGGAAATGAAGTCCACCTGGTGGCTTATTTAAAGAAGAATACCGATTGATATGTACATTTTTCTTTTATTGATTAGAAAGAAACAACCGATAACTATCGGGCGCTCCCCCCATCAATAGTACCGATAACAATCGGTACTAATTTTCGAAAAGGATCTCGAAATCCCCACTTAGGCAGGATGCTGCGTAAACCGTTACTCTGACACCGCTGAAACCCGTCAAGTGTACACCTTATGTCACATAAACCGCAAAAAACCCTGTTTTACAGCTCCAATCCTTAATATTTAACAGGCCATGTAATTTTCCATTCAGTTTATTTCATCTCCTAACGATATATTAATAGGCCAAACAACGAAACGGGTAAAGTAAACATGCTCCATTTAGGCGATATTAAAATTGCGCAGAAGAATAATCTTGCCGCTTCCTCTCTCCCACAGAGCGGGAAAACCGGCCATGATTATACCGCTGACGCGAGTTTCTTCTCCCTGCTGCAGGGCCAGGTCAAGGCAGGCGATCAGGTGGCATCCATCACCGCGGACAGACCGGAGCCGTTGAAAAACACCGGCGCCTCCGCAGTCAACGACAGGGCGCCCCGTGAAGAATCATCCATGAACGTCCGCACAGAAGAGATCCCACAGGCCATCGGCAGGGCCGAGGAACAGGGGCACAAGGCCGCCGCCCAAGTTCAGGGGAACGATGTCAAAAACGCCGACATGAAAAACACCGCGGAGAAAAAGGGCCTTACCGACCAGCAGGGAAACCAGATCGAAAAAAATACCGATGCCGGGGCGCGGACGCGCCAGAAGCATAAGGAGAAAAGAACCGGCGACGCCGAAATGCACGACCTGCGGGACGGCCTCCACCGGATGATCGATTTTTTTAAGGGAAAGGATCAGCCGGAGATACAGCAGATCAAGGCATCCGTCCAGGAACTGCACGACCTTCTCCGCGACACCAAACAGAATCCGGACCGCGCGGCGCTGAAAAAGGTCTTCGATAAACTGGCTTCTTCAATTGACGGATATATCAGGTCCGCCCATGGCGGGAAACCTAATCAGGCGGCCGCCTCTCTCGCAGGGTTCCAGGAAGCGCTGAAAAAAAGCAAGGCCGTTGACGATAAAAATCAGGCCCGCAAGAATGCCGGCTCAGTGGAGGCCGCCGTTCCGGCCGTGAAGGATCTGCTGGCGAAAATTGAATTTATCCTCGACGGCGTCAAGGGAGACGGATCCCATCATCGCTCCGGCGCCAACGACCAGGGAAACGCCCCGTCTTTTTCATTTACCGCCGTGAAAGGAGACGTGTCCGCCAAACACGCCGACGTCGCGGCCGCGGCTCCGAAAAGCAATCTGTTCAGGGAAAACCTCGAGAGCGTCATCCAGAACGCCCGGGTCGTCGTGAGGGACGGCCGCAACGGCTCCTTCTCAGTGCGATTGCACCCGGAAGAGCTCGGCACGGTCAGCATAAACCTGAAACTGCACGAGGGTGTCGTCCAGGGCAGTTTCCTGGTTGAGACCCGTGAGGCCAGGGACCTCATCGCGGGCAACCTTGACTACATCAGGCAGCAATTAAGCGATGCCGGCATCACGGTGGGCGAATTCCACGTCAACGTGAACGACCAGCGCGGCAGGATGCTCCATGACCGCACTGACGACCATATCGCCGTCATCGCGCCGTCGGAGCAGTCGGTCGAGATAGAAAGCGAATACATGGCCAACGCGATGCCGTATCACAACGGCCAGATAAATCTGGTCATATAGGAGAACCGTATGAACGTACCACGAATGACGGGTCAGGAACTGGCGGCGGCCCGCCTCGAAGCCGACATGGTGAACAAGAAGGTCAACCACGGCAAGGAAGGCGTCAAGGGGGTCGCCGACAAGGACATGTTCATGAAGCTCCTGGTGACCCAGCTGAAATACCAGGACCCGACCAGGCCGATGGAAGACCGTGAATTCATCGCGCAGATGGCCCAATTCTCAACACTCGAGCAGATGTCCAACATGAACAAGGAGATGGCGAACCTCCTTAAGAGCTCCCGCTCCAACGAGGCCTTCTCGCTGCTCGGAAAACAGATCGACGCGCTGAACCCGATGACGAACCGCCGCGTTTCCGGCATCGTGTCGTCAATACAGTACAACGGCGACGAGCAGGTGCTGATGGTGGGAGGCGAGCAGGTCCGCATGAGCGATATCAGCGCGGTCCGCAACGCGGAGGTCCCGGCGGGCACCGCCGCCGCCGCGTATTCAAACGCGGCAGCCGTAACGACGACCATCAACGGGGCCGCCGAACAGAAAACAATGAGCAATCAGTCGAACGGAAGGGATGCCGTTCCGGGTAACCAATAATTCGAAGAGAGGAGATCTGCCAGTATGATGCGTGCACTCTATTCCGGCGTATCCGGTCTGAAGAACCACCAGACCAGGATGGATGTTGTGAGCAACAACATATCGAACGTTAACACCTACGGCTTCAAAACAAGCCGGGTCACGTTCCAGGACATGATATCCCAGACCCTGTCCGGGGCGGCGCGTCCCGAGGAGAACCGCGGCGGGGTGAACCCGAAGCAGGTGGGCCTGGGCATGACCATCGCGTCCATCGACAGGATATTCACCCAGGGGAGCCTCCAGACCACGGGCAACCAGACCGACCTGGCCATATCCGGCGACGGCTTCTTTATCGTCTCCGACGGCGACCGCAAATTCTACACCCGCGCCGGCACCTTCGGTATCGACAAGAACGGCACGCTGGTGAACCCGGGCAACGGCCTCAAGGTGCAGGGATGGCAGGCGACCCGCAACCAGGCCGGGGAAATGGTCGTGAACCCGAGCGGCTCGCTGGAGGACATCGTCATCCCCATTTACGGAAAAGTTGACGCAAAGGAAACGGCAAACATCAAGTATAAATGCAACCTTGATTCCCGCTACGCGGTCGTTCCGCCCAACGCCACGGGACGCATGCGGTCATCGGCGGGAGTGACGACCAATATCGACGCCTACGACAACCAGGGGAACACGCACCGCCTCACCATGGTGTTCTGGAAGACCGGCCCGAACCAGTGGACCGCGTCCGCGGCCATCACCGATTCCACGGTCCCCCTGACCCTTGACGTGCCGGCCGGCGCAGGGATGCAGAACAACGCGAACCCGTCGTCCCGCATCAACCTCCGCTTCAGCCCGGACGGGAAGCTCGTGTCCGTGGCGGACGAGGGGTCGCCGGACGAATCGAACCAGGGAAGCCTCATCGTCAACGCCAACTGGCGCGTTGCCGGGGACCCGAACATGCGCACGATCCAGCTTGACATGGGCAAGTCGGGGCTCCTCGAGGGAGTGACGCAGTTCGCCTCCCCCGCGACAACCAAGGCGGTCGAGCAGGACGGCTACAACATGGGATACATGGAATCCTTCAACGTTGACAACTCCGGCATCATAACCGGCGTGTATTCCAACGGCACGAAGCACATCGTCGGCCAGGTGGGAATGGCGGTCTTCACCAATCCGCAGGGCCTCACCGCAACCGGTGAGAACCTCTTCGAGGTTTCGAACAACTCCGGCGCGGCCAACGAAGGAGCCGCCAACACCCAGGGCCGCGGCAAGGTCGTGGCCGGCACCCTGGAAATGTCCAACGTGGACCTGTCGGACCAGTTCACCGACATGATCGTCACCCAGCGGGGCTTCCAGGCCAACTCCCGTTCCATCACCACGGCGGACCAGATGCTGCAGGAGCTGCTCAGCCTGAAACGGTAATAGAAAGCGGGGTCACGTGACCCCGCCTGCATGACATGGAAACAGAAGGGGCACGGTATTCCGCGCCCCTTTGTTGTTATGGATGATTTCCTTATGTTTAATGGGAGGCCTTGGGCTGTTCCGCCGGCGGCGTCACCTTCTTCTCGTAGGTATTGATATCCAGCAGGTCATAGACAAAGCAGTACTGGGTATAGGCGGAATTCAATATCAGTGCCCCGATCGCCAGCAGGACAAACATGCCGAACCTGGTCGGTTCCAGGGAAAAAATATTCAGGATAAAGGCAAGGCCGATCATGAACCTGATATAGCGGTCAGATGCGCCAACGTTTTTCTTCATTTCCATAGTGGTCCCCTCGTATTGTATGGATTTGCTCCCGTACTGCCGGCCGCGGGTGTTATCGCACAGGCAATAATAACTGGATATAGTTATCAAGGAGGGCCTTTACTGCGCAAGAATAATTTTATTATTGACTATTTTTTTTGCCGTTCGATTTCTTTACCCAACAGACCCCGAACCGAGGAACGCAATGGCACGAATACTTTCCGGCATACAGCCGTCAGGCACGCTTCACATAGCCAATTATTTCGCCATGATGAAGCCGATGATCGAATATCAGCATGACCATGACCTCTTCTGCTTTATCGTCAATTACCATGCCATGACCAGCAACCAGGAGGGGGAGCGCCTCAGGAACTACACCCTGGAGGCCGCCCTCGACTTCCTGGCCCTGGGCCTCGACCCCGATAAAAGCCACTTCTGGGTCCAGTCGGACGTGCCGGAAGTGACGGAGCTGACCTGGATCCTGTCCTGCCACACCTCCCTGGGGCTCCTCGAGCGGAGCCACAGCTACAAGGACAAGGTGGCCCACGGCATCGTCCCGAACACGGGCCTGTTCACCTACCCGGTCCTCATGGCCGCGGACATACTCCTCTACCAGGCGGAGATCATCCCCGTGGGGAAGGACCAGAAGCAGCACGTGGAGATCACCCGTGACATCGCCATCCGCTTCAACAACAGGTACGGCGACATCTTCACCCTGCCGGAGCCGCGCATATCCGACGACGTCGCCGTGATCCCCGGCATAGACGGGCAGAAGATGTCCAAGAGCTACGGGAACACCATAGAAATCTTCGAGGACGAGAAGTCCCTCAAGAAGAAGGTGATGAGGATCGTGACCGACTCAACCCCGGTGGAGGAGCCCAAGAACCCGGAGACCTGCAGCCTCTTCGCCCTGTACCGGCTCTTCGCCGAACCTCAGAAGGTCGAGAACATGCGCGACCGCTACCTGAAGGGCGGCCTTGGCTACGGCGAAGTCAAGAAAGAGCTCCTGGGCCTCATCTGGGAATATTTCGCCCCGTTCAGGAAAAAGCGGGAAGAATACAGCAAGGACAGGGGAGAGGTGATGCGGATTCTGAAGAAAGGGGCCGACAGGACACGGGCGGTAGCGGCGCCCACCATGGAGCGCGTCAAGGAAGTGACCGGCCTCAGCTATAGCAGGGAACAGCCGCAAAAAGGATAACGCACGCTTGCTCTTCCGTCCGCATTGGCCGGGATAAACCGCGCTCAACCCACGCCCCTCAGCCGCGGTCCGGAAACCTGCCGGAAACAATAAAAAAGCACTGCCCGGATTACAGACAGTGCCAGTGTACCGCATAAAACAAAAAATGCGTTCTTGAAAACAATCACGCTACTTGATGGCCGCGCATTTGTCGCCGCACGCCTTTGCGTTCTTTTCACACTCGGCTTTCTTTTTGGCGTCGACTTTCTTGGTCTTCGCATCGGTCGCCTTGTTGATGCAGGCCGTCTTCTCGGCCGCGCACTTGTCGTTGCAATCCTTCCGCTTCTTCTCAACGCTCGCGCAGGAGACCAAGCTCGCCATAAAAACGGCAGCCATCATGACAATCATTGTTCTTTTCATCAAATCCTCCAGCTTTAGTGATATTAATACTAATTTTCACCAGCCGTGTATTTTATTCAAGAAATTTTTTATCGCTTTCAAGGTCCCGGCAGTGAATCTCGCCAAAAAAGATGGCGCCATCCGCCGCGACATCCGGCACCGCCCCCCTGCAGGTCCAGATCCGGGACCACGGTACCATGGGCCGCCGCAATGTTCAGGTTTTCCGCATTAAAAATTCGCAGGCGCCGATATCGCGGAAACCGCCCCGCACAATGCCGTTACCATCAAGGGCACCGGGGGTGAATTCACCGGCTTCCATGGCAGGGCTGTCTGTCCTCCATTTCCAATGCTTGCCCGGAACGGTTTTGCCTTGACTCCGGGGCGGGTAGTTTGCTAGCGTCCAACAAGAGGTTACACGAGTTGAATGAAGAATCTCCATCCTGCTAAAATATAAACACAAAGGGGTATTTCAATGGAAATTAAAAAAGTTTGCGTGCTGGGAGCCGGCCTAATGGGGAACGGAATAGCCCAGGTCTGCGCCCAGGCCGGATACGACGTAACCATGCGCGATATCGAACAGCGGTTCATAGATGGGGGAATGAACACCATCAAGAAAAATCTTAACCGCGATGTTGAAAAGGGTAAAATCACCCGGGAACAGATGGACGCGGTCCTGGGCCGCATCAAGCCCACGGTGGACCTGAAGGAAGCGGCGGCCGGGGCGGACGTGGTGGTCGAGGTCGTGATCGAAGTCATGGATGTGAAGAAAAAGGTATATGAGGAGCTCGAAAGCATCGTCCCGGCCCATTGCCTGTTTTTCACCAACACGTCGGGCCTGAGCATCACGGAGATGGCCGCGGCGACCAAGAGGCCCGACAAGGTCATCGGCACCCATTTCTTCAACCCGGTCCCGGTCATGAAGCTTTTGGAATTGATCTGCTGTCACCAGACGTCAGAAGAGACGCTGGCCGTGGCCAGGGAATGGGGCACAAAAATCGGGAAAGAAGCCATTATCGTGAAAGAAGCGCCGGCATTCGTCGTCAACCGCGTACTCTGCACGATGATCAACGAAGCCTTCTTTACCCTGGATGAAGGCCTGGCATCACCGGAGGACATCGACAAGGGGATGATGCTGGGATGCAATCACCCCATCGGCCCGCTGGCGCTGGGCGACCTTATCGGCCTGGACACCCTGCTGCGCATCATGGAGGGCCTGCACCGGGAGCTGGGCGACAAGTACCGCCCCGCGCCGCTCCTGAGAAAACTCGTCCGGGCGGGCAACTACGGGCGCAAGTCCGGCCGCGGCGTATACGACTACGGCAAGAAATAGCCTGTCGCAACCCGCGAAGGCGCTGCCCCGGGACAGCGCCTTCATGCCTCATTCATGCTTAACGGTACCCTCTTCCGCCCCCGCCGCTTCTCTTGTCCCCCTTCGGACGGGCTTCGTCGACCCGGAGGTTGCGGCCGTCAAGGTTGAAGCCGTCAAGGGCGTTCTTTGCGTTTTCAGCTTCCGACTGGCTCGACATCTCGACAAAGCCGAAGCCCTTGTCGCCGATGATCCTGATATCGACAACGGTACCGTGCTGGGCAAATAGTTCCTTCAACTGCTGATCGCCCACCGAATAACTGATATTGCCGACAAATAGTTTGCTCCCGTGCATACCATGCTCCTGTAATTAATTATTGTGCTTAACAATGTCCGAAAAAAGGAGATAGTTACATGGGGTCAAAGACCTACGTCCTTAGTTTAGAACTATCAAGCGTGTTTATTGCAACGATAGCACCGTGCGGAAAATAAGCAACAACTTTCCTGCACCACCGCGGTAGATGAACCGCGCTTTTCAATAACACCCCCGTTAAGCCTGAAACAAGGGCACCGAGGCCTGTTATACAGAGAGCCGCTCGGCCTTTTCGATGAACTTTTGCATGTGCGCCGGCGGTTCCGCGGCGAAGGACACGGTTTCGCCCGTGGCGGGATGGGTAAACTCGAGCCTGACCGAGGCGAGGAGAAGATACGGCACCCGGTATTTCTCCCATTTCTTCGAATAGATGGGGTCCCCCACGATGGGGATGCCGGCGGAGGAGAGGTGCACCCGTATCTGGTGGGTCCTCCCGGTATGGAGGTCGATATCGAGGATGGTGAACACGCCCAGGCGCGAGTTCAGCACCCGGCTTACCGTATACTCGGTCAGCGCCTCGCGGCCGTTCTCGTCGACGGTCATCTTGTGCCGGTACTTCCGGTGCCTGCCGATGGGAAGGTCAATGAGGCCGTGGGCCGTCTTGGGCTTGCCCACGACCAGGGCGACGTATTTTTTCCGCACCCTGCGCTCGCTGAATTCAGCGGTGAGGAACTGGTGGGATGCGTCGTCCTTGGCGACCACCATGAGGCCGGCCGTGTCCTTGTCAAGGCGGTGCACGATGCCGGGCCGGGCAACGCCGCCGATGGTGGAGAGGTCTTTTATATGATAGAGGAGTCCGTTCACCATGGTGCGGTTCCAGTTCCCCGGTCCCGGATGGACCACCAGCCCCGCCTGCTTGTTGACGACGGCTATCGACCTGTCCTGGTACACGATATCGAGGGGGATGTCCTCGGGCTCCAGCGCCAGCGGCTCCGGCTCGGGGATAACGACAACGATCCGGTCATCGGTCTTGACCTTGTAGTTCGGCTTTATCGTCTTTTCGTTGACGGTGATGCTGCCGCCGTGGATCAGCTTCTGGACGTAGCTCCGCGACAGGTCCTGCTCCAGCGCCAGGGGCAGGAACTTGTCAACGCGCTCCAGGTTGTTTTCTTCCGGCACGATCAGTTCTATTGGCCCAGCGCTCATGTGTGGATGTCAATTACTCCCGGGGGTACCGGCTCCGGCCGGTGTTTTGTATACTATTGAGCCATGCCGGTAAATTGCAATCATGTTTCTTTTAGAGTGCGATAATATTTTTCATGGCAATAACAGGATTGCGTCGGTGATCCCGCAATGACACAATAAGAGAAGTTTATCAAAGGGATTCGACCCGCGCCCTTCCACGGGCAGGGCTCTTGGATAATTGGCCGCTTCGTCGGCATTGCAATAAAAACCCGCCCCGGCCGGATTGGTGCCGGTGATAACTTGTTTCATTATTAATACTTCTTACTTTTTTGCTTTGACATTCAACCCGCGGTCCTGTAATGGTGCTATCTAAAATACAAAAACACATTCACCCCATTTGCTCTCGTCGAACCACCGACACCGCCGCAGGCGGAGCAAATACTATTTGTTATTCGGAATTGGATATGAAACGGCATACTCTAACCATTGTACCGGTCCTCTTTTTTTTGCTCGTCATGACCGGGACCGGGGCCATGGCCGACACCATCAAGCTCTACGACGGCACCGTCCTGGTGGGCAAAATCATCAGGGAGGACACGTCGGCGATAACCTTCGCGAACTCCTACGGAACCTTCAGGATCAAGCGGATCAGGATCGACGACATCTACAAAACCGACTCTTACGATGAAGACATCGAAATCCACAGGAAGATGAAGTTTCCGGTCAACCTGTATAAAATCAGGGTCAATTACATCGCGGGGCTGAACAGGAAAGAGGGGAAGAAACGCGCGCTTATTCTTTTAAAAAAAGACAGGGAAAAACGGGAAGCCAAACTGAAGGCTGAAAAGGAAAAAGCAGACAGGGAAAAAGCCGAAAAGCGGGCAAAGGCCCGCGACAGGAAGAAACGCCGCGGACAAAGGCCCATTGCCGGGGACCACTGGACCAGCGGCCGCCTGTCCTTCGCCGGGGCTTTTCACTACAACCTGGGCAGCTCCCACGGCGCCCTTCCCTACGGATATGCCGGATATTTCGCCCTTGACCAGGGACTGGACTTCGCCTCCGGAAGCCGCCATCCCATGATCCCGGGCCTCAGGTTCGAAGGCGGGTACCTCTATTTCAAGAAATCATCGTACAAACTGTCGGGTTACATTTTCGGGGGAGGGCTCATGTGGGCCTTCCCGTCCATGAAAAACAGCTGGGGCTGCTTTGTCCTGGCCCTCGTCCCCGGCGCCTCCTACCTGGAGGCACGCGTCAGCAGTTCCTTCCTCGGGATTGACGGCGGAACATCACGGGGCTTCAACTTCTCCGCCCAGGCCATCTTCGGATACCAGAAGTCCTTCGGCGTGTTCTCGATGTTCATCCAGGCCCGGTACATGTACATCAAGGGCATGCGATCATACTTTCATTCCGTCGCGGGAGAATGCGGATTCGGCTTCAACGCCTGGTAGGTCAGTACCGTGGGGCAGACTATTTTTCTTCTTCTATCTTTTCGATGATGCCCCTGCGTTCCATGTCCTGCAGGGTATTAAGTTCGCTCTCTATCACCTTTTTGGCCTCAGGGTCTTCAATGCTGTCCACATCAACGACTTCGTCTTTACCGTTCCCGATCGACCCGGCCGGGGCCGTCTCCTCCCTGGTTTTCCGCCGGGCTTCGGTTGTTTCACTCCGGGATTTTTCAGATGAAAGGTCCTTCTCCGGCCTTTCCGGTTCCGACATGGAGAGCTCTTCCTTTTTATCCTTCTCTTTTTGAACCTTCGTATCGGGCTTCGGTTCCTTGGGCTTCAGGGCCACGGAACGCTTTTTCCGCTCCGCCTTCTGTGTCGTTTCAACCGGCTTTTTCGCCTCAACCTGCTTTCGGGCGGCCTCTTTCTCATCGCCGGGCTCGTTCATGGCTTCCCCTGCCTGCGTCCCGGCATAATCAACGCTTGACATGACTTCGTTGAAAACATCCGTGTATCTCGAGAAGGAGCGGACGGGGGCCCTGCACTCGATGACCAGGGTTTTGCTGCCGTACCGCGAGAACATGGTGCGCTGGAGCATTCTCACGCCCCGGGAATAATAATCGAAAACCACGACCTTTACCGTCACATTCCCCCCTGCGGCCAGTTCCTTCGTCTCGATGATTTTCCTGAAGCCTTTTCCGGTGCCCCGGCCCAGCAGTTTCCTCCAGCCGTTCCCATCCTGAACGCCCTCCCCACCGGCGGGCAACGCCGTGACGGAAATTTCGGTCCCGGCCGCGCGGGCCCGCCGGAAGGTCACGTAATGCCGGTCCCCGTCTTCACGGTAATTCTTTTTCCAGTCCCCCGGGGCGCAGATGCTGTAGTGGAAAACCGCATCACGGTACCTCTTGCACTCGGAGGCACGGGCCGCTGCCGGCACGAGGGCAACAACGAGGAGGAGAAAGGTAAGGTTTTTCATAGGCTTCAAACATCCATGTTCCATAACGTTCAGGATTACCACTGTTCCGGGGATCATATTATTGAAAGCAGAAACAATCATGTGAGTCAATAACATTTTGCCCGCCTCTCTCGCCGGCATCGGCCATAAAAAATAGGTTGATTATTCCCTCCCGGTGTGGGACATTTTTGCCCGAGACGGCAGGCGAGACCCCGATTCCCAGCTACACGCCCAGGGAGGTGGCATCATGAAGATCACGGTCCTCAACGGAAGCCCCAAGGGTGACATAAGCGTCACCATGCAGTATATCCGGTATATCCGGAAACAGTATCCGGACAACACGTACTACATCCATGATATTTCCCGGGGCATAAAGGTCATCGAAAAGGACCCGAAGGCCTTCCGCGCTGTCCTGGAGGACGTCAGGTCGTCGGAGCTCGTCATATGGGCATTCCCCCTCTACTACCTGCTGGTCCCGTCGCAGTACAAGCGCTTCATTGAACTGGTCTTCGAGAGAAAAGCGTCCGCGGCCTTCAGATCGAAATTCGCCGCGGTAATCACGACCTCCATCCACTTCTTTGACCACACGGGGCACAATTACCTGCGCGCCATCTGCGATGACCTGGCCATGAAATTCGCCGGCTCCTACTCCGCCGCCATGTACGACCTGGTGAGGGGCCGGGAACGGAAGCGCTTTGACGCCTTCACGACCTGCATGTTCGACGCCGTGCGGGACAACACGCCGGCGGCGCGGGCCTATTACCCCGTCAGCGCCAGGATGTCGCCGTACCGGCCTTCCCCGCCGAAAAACAGGATCAATCCCGCCGGGAAAAACATCGTCATCATCACCGATGCCTCCTCCCCCTCGTCCAACCTGGGGAAGATGGCCGATCGCCTCAGCCGGTCCTTTACCGAAGCGCCGCCGGTGTACAACCTCCACGATCTCAAAATCAAGGGGGGCTGCCTGGGATGCCTCCAGTGCGCCTACGACAACCGGTGCGTGTACGGCGACAGCGACGATTTCCACCTTTTTTTCGAAAGCAGGATCAAGGCGGCGGACATCATCTTCTACTGCATGGAGACGCGGGACCGGCACCTCTCGTCCCTGTGGAAACGGTTCATCGACAGGAGTTTCTACAACAACCACACCCCAGTCCTGGAAGGCAAGCAGGTGGGATGTCTCGTGTCAGGGCAGCTGGGGAAACTGTCGTCCTTCAATGAATTTCTCCGCGCCTTCCCGGAGTTCCAGCACGCAAACCTCGTTGACATCGTAACGGACGAAGGCGGGAACTCGAAGGAGCTGGACCTGCAGATCCAGAACCTGGCCTGCAACGCCGTAGCCCGGGCCGAAAAAAACTACATAGGGCCCCCGACATTCCTGAGCGTGGGCGGGTGGAAGATCTTCAGGGACGAGATCTGGGGCTGGCTGCGCTTTCCTTTCCTGGCCGACCACCGGTACTACCGGAAGCACGGCATGTACGACTTTCCGAAACGGCGCTTCGCCCAGAGCCTGGTCAACGGCGCCCTGTCTCAGCTGGTCAGGCTCCCCGGCTTCAGGGACGTCGTGTACAAGCAGCGCATGAAGGAAGAGATGCTGCGGCCCTTCAAGGCCATCCTGAAACTGTAGCCCGCGCGGATCGTCTGCGGCATCACGGCCGGCACAACAAAGGTTCAAGTATTGCCGGCATTAGTACGATAATACAGTGTGCGTGCCGCCGGCGGGACCGGCACATGACTGCTGCATTTACCAGATAGATTGATACTATTCCGGGGAAACCGCGATGAATGAAAAAGCATACATCCAATCCATAGTGCTGGCCGTTCGCAACGACCTTTCAAAGGGCCTGAAGAAAGACGAGGTGCTGAAAAACCTTTCCCGCGTCATCAGCAGCGACCTGTTCAGCAAGGTAAAAGCCCAGCTGTAGGAAGAATGATCCGTCCCCGCACTCGCCTGGCCGGAACCCCTGCCGCCCCGCGGCGGTGTCGGCCGACGACTTGCGTCGCGCCCCGCCCTCGCCCTTGATCCCGGCCGGTTTTTTCAGGAAACTGTTAGACTTTTTTCTAAACCCCTTGTACGATTGGATTATTCCCCCTGTTTCCATGGGGCGGCCGGGCAGGTCCCTGATGAACCGCTGTTTTCCGGCAATATGTATCGTGCAATTATCAGAATAAACACCACAAGGAGACATGCCATGAGTGAATTCTTAAGCGGATACTGGCTGCTCATTACAATTGTAACGATCGCGTCCCTGGCGCTCTTCTTTTCAGGGATACGGATAGTCCGCCCGACGCACCGCGGCCTGATCGAACGCCTCGGCAAATACGCCCGCTTTGCCCAGCCTGGCTTTCACTGGATCATCCCCGTCATCGAACGGATGTTCCGGGTCAACGTCACGGAGCAGATGGTCGACGCCAAGCCACAGGAGATCATTACCAATGACAACCTGAACGCTCGGGTGGACGCCCAGGTCTACTTCAAGGTCAAGGCCGACGAGGAAAGCGTCAAGAGCTCCCAGTACAACGTCAACAACTACGAGCTGCAGATAGTGAACCTGGCGCGGACCACCCTGCGGAACATCATCGGCACCATGACGTTGAAATCGGCGAACAGCGAGCGGAGCAAGATCAACTCCGACCTGCTGCTGACCCTCTGCAAGGAAACGGAAAAATGGGGGCTCGAGGTCGTCAGGACCGAGCTGAAGGAGATCGACCCGCCCAAGGACGTCCAGGAGACGATGAACAAGGTGGTGAAGGCGGAGAACGAAAAAATCGCCGCCATCGATTTCGCCACCGCCACCGAAACCGCCGCCGACGGGCAGAAGCGCGCCGACATCAAGAAGGCGGAAGGAGTGCGGCAGGCGCGGATACTGGCGGCCGACGGCGAGGCCCAGGCGATCAAACTGGTGAACGAGGCCGCCAACCAGTATTTCATTGGAAACGCCCAGCTGCTGCGAAGGATCCAGATGCTCGAAGAGGCGCTGAAGAACAACGCCAAGATCGTGGTCCCCGCCGGGACCGACCTGGTCAACGTCCTGGGCGAAATGGCGGGCATCGTGCCGCTGAAGGGAAGGGACTAGGGGCGCCGGACCGGGACCTCCCTATTTGCGCCGGGACAGGAGGGCCTCGATGCGGGACAGGAGCTCCTGCCCGTTAAAGGGCTTGGTGATGTAATCGTCGGCCATGTTCACCTGGCCGTCATCCAGTTCGCTGGATTCCACCCGCGCGGTGAGCATGATGACCGGTATCTGCTTCAGCGCATCGTCCTCCCTGAGCCGCCTCGTCATTTCATAGCCGTTCATCACCGGCATCATCACGTCGGTGATGACGAGGTCCGGCCTCTTTGCGGTTGCCGCGGCCAGGCCTTCCCGGCCGTTCTCGGCGCAGCGCACCGAGTACCGGCGCTCGAGGAGCGTGGTGAGGTACTTCCGCATATCGGCATTGTCCTCAACCACGAGGAGCGACACTTCGGGCCGGGCCGGCGTCGCCGCGGGTCCCGGCATGGTCTCCTTGGCCTCGCTCAGGAACCGCGTCTCCACCGCCCGCTGCGGGAAGAGCGGGCCGCCCTTCTCCCCCGGCTCCAGGTACTGGATACCGGGAAAGTATTTCCACTGCGCCGTCCCCTTGGGAAGCATGATGGTGAACACGGTGCCGTGGTCAGCGGGATTGTCGCCGGCGTAGACGCTCTCCACCGATACGGTGCCGCCGTGCAGCTGGACCAGCTCCCTGACCAGGGAGAGGCCGATGCCGGAGCCTTCCCCCCGGCGGTGCGCGCCGGCATGGGCCTGGCCGAAGCGGTCGAAGATGATGTCCAGGTTGTCCCGGGGGATGCCCGCCCCGGTGTCCTCGAACTCGATGTAGCAGGCCCGGTCATCATCGATCACCCTGACCGTTATGGAGCCGCCGGGCTCGGTGTACTTGAAGGCGTTTGAGAAAAGGTTCATGAAGATCTTGTCCATCTTTTCAGGGTCGAAATAGACCGTGATGGAGTCCCTGGAGGAGACCACCTTCAGGTCAAGATGACGAGTCTCGAAGGCGGAGCGGACCGTGTCGATGTACGACCGGACGAAGGCGACCATGTCCTGCCGGGCCACGGCCATGGGCATGCGTCCCGCGTCGAGCCTGGCAAGGTCCAGGAGGTTGTTGACGAGGTTCAGGAGCCGCGACGCGTTGCGCTCCACCGTCAGGAGGAGATTGCGGTCGATGGTGACGCCCTGGTCTCCCTGGAGGGCCGATTCGACCGGGGCCAGGATCATGGTCAGGGGCGTCCTGATTTCATGGGAAATGTTGGCGAAGAAGTTGGACTTGATGCGGTCCATCTCCTTCAGCTTATCATTCGCCTCCTGGAGCTCCTCGGTGCGGTCGTGGACCATCTCCTCGAGGTGCTGGGCCAGGTCCCGGTTTTTCTCCATTTCCTCCTCGGCCAGGCGCAGGGCCCTGTCATTGATCCTGAATATGTGATAGGACATGATACCGATGAAAACGAAGGCGATCATGTTGTCGATGAGATAATCGGTAAAGGCAAAGACCGAAAGGTGGTACAGGTCCTTCGCCCGCAAGCTGAAAATAATAAAAATGACCACGTTAACGGCGCAGTAGACGACGATACCGGTCTTGTGCCGCGTCACCACGATCGGCGTCAGCACCATGAGTCCAATGGCATAGACGATCGTGTCCAGGACTATGGCGCTTTCGGTATTGATATCGAAAAACAGCGCGCCCCAGACGGCAGCCAGGCATATACAGAGAACCAGGTGTGCGGATAGGGTGAACCTGCCCGACCTCAACAGGTACAGGGCAGCAAACAGGAAGATCAGACCCGAGACAAGGGGCGACAGGACCTCCGCTGACGTGTTGTTGCGGACAATATTGGTTAAAATGAGGACAATAAAAACGGCAATGATGACGAAGGACACGGAAAGAATAAGCTTTGATTTCTGCTGAAGGACGTAATCAGCGTTCCTGTATTTTCCCAGGAACAAATCGGCCAGCTTCTTGCCCATCTACTTCCTCGTCCGCGGAGAGCGGGAACCCGTATGCAGTGACAGGCGGCGCAAACAGGGGTAACAATCGGCCATGGATATCCTCCAATAATAGCATACCAGTATCGCGACAATTGTCAACCAGAAATAGCATCTTCACGCAGGCGGTTTACCGGCGGTGGGGTTCCCGGGACCCGGAAGGAAGAAAATGTTCTGGACAGCGGGGCAGTAACCTTTAGTGTTTAACAAAGGAAGACGCCATGGAAAGAGTTCATGCGATAACCGAAGGCATCCGGACCAGGGCCCCCCAGATCAGCGCCTATCTGGCGACGCTGTACTACCTGGAGATCATTTTCCTCATGTTCGGGCTGCTGTTCCTGTACGGCAAGGCGGCGTCGATCATCACGGGGGCCCTGCTGACCCTGGCCCTGACCTATCACGTCATACAGCTTTTCTTCAGGAACAGGCTCCACCGGAAACTGCAGCTCTGGCTGATGGACTTTCATGCGGCCTTTACAGCGGGGTTTCTCTTCTACAGCGCGGTCCAGGGCATCGATACGGCGCCGGCTGCCCTTGCCGTCCTCATAACCCGGACCCTGCTGCTGTCCTGCGAGCTGCCCCTCCTTTTTTACCTTTCCGGCGACGATGGGGTTTCCTCGTTCCGGTAGAACGGGGCCCTATTTCCCCTGCTTCGGCTCCTGTATCTGGGCGAACACGGCCTTTGCGTATTTCTCCTGCTTGATCAGTTCCCGGAGACGCATGAGGGTGTTATAGGGCAGGTCGACCGACGCCATGTTGGCGATGCCCGCCGGGATCGACCCGCCGGGCTCATTGTGCATCTGGTATGTCACCATGATGTCGCCCCCTCCGGCCGGGGAAAAGGTCCAGGTGCCGGTCATCTTCGGTATCCGCACCGTATTGGGGAGGGGGGGGATAAAATCGGGCTTCCCGGTAAGCGATATCGTAATCGCCAGGGTCTTCGGATCCTGCCGGCAGACGGAATATGACACGAGGTCGCGGTTCCAAACCGGCCAGGGGGCGTGGGTGACGAGGTGGTGGATCCGCTCGTAGAAATTGATCTGTTTCAGGAGCTTCGCGTCAATGCACTCGTACATCCAGGCGGTATAGGACGACGTGTCCTCAAAAGCCGCCATCAGGCTGGAGAGCCGGGTCTTCTCAAGGTACATGGTCCCCTTGAACTCCTGGAGCCTGGATCCGGGCACGTCCCTGACGTAGACCTCGATGCCGTTGCCCTTCTTTTTCAGCTTCCACTCGCTCTGTGCCGAAGCATCGGCAATCACCGCTACGGCCGCGATGAACAGCACTGCGGTACAGACAATCTTTTTAATCATGGCAGTCGCCTCTCCGCTGGTTATTGTTGGAAACAATCATGATCATCCGTGCCGCATCATCCCAAATGAAATCCGGGCCTCTAACACCCATCGATGCCGATCCGGCGCGGGGCTAGTTGACCATGGGCTCTGATATCACCTGATATATTGCGGCAGCGTACCGGTCATCCCTGACCACGTTCCTGAATTTCTGCATGGTCAGGAACGGCAGGTCCACCACGGACAGGTTCAGGAGGGACAGCGGAAGCGGTCCGCCCGGATCGGTGACCGTCTGGTACACGACCATGACGTCGCCCGTTTTCAGCGGCCTGAAGGTCCAGCTGGCCTTCATCATCGGGATCCGCAGCCGGCCCTTCTGCGGCGGCATGTAGTCCGGCCTGCCGGTGATGGCTATGGTCACGGACAGGTCCCCGGGATCCTGGGTCATGAGAGAATACACGATGACGTCCCGGTCGCTGGCGGGCCAGGGCGCGTGGGTGACGGTGTAGGTGATGCGCTCCCGGACGTTCATGTACTTCAGCAGCTTCGATTCGATGCAGTTGTGCATCCACCGGGGATAGGAGGCGGTATCGTCAAAGGTGGCCACCATGCTCGACAGCCGCACGCCCTTGACATACATGACCCCCCTGAATTCCTTCAATCCGGAACCGGGATAGTCCCGCAAGAAGGCGTAGACCCCGTCCTGCCTTTTCTTCAGTTTCCAGCCGTCATCCGCCGCCGCGGCATGGTCAACCAGCTGGAAAACCGCAATTAACACGAGGGGAATAATGATTCGCAATATTCTCTTCATGGTGTAAGGTAATACTCCTCTTTAAATTTGACGCCGCTGCATGCAATGCGGGCGTTCTGTATTTATTAATAGACAGCAAAGCCTGTTATTTGGTTCCAATTTTTTACATATTATCGGCAACGGCCTTTCCGAACTCCGAGCATTTCAGCAGGGTGGCCCCCTGCATCTGGCGCTCCAGGTCATAGGTCACTTTTTTCTGCTGGATGGTCTTCTCCAGGGCCAATATCAGCCGGTCCGCGGCCTCCTTCCATCCCAGGAAGCGGAGCATCATCTCGCCGGAGAGTATCAGCGAGCCGGGGTTGACCTTGTCCAGGTTCGCGTACTTCGGCGCCGTGCCGTGGGTCGCCTCGAACACGGCCTCGCTGTCGCCGATGTTCGCGCCGGGGGCCATGCCCAGACCGCCGACCTGGGCCGCCAGGGCGTCGGAAATATAGTCGCCGTTCAGGTTGGGCGTGGCCAGGACATCGTATTCGTCCGGGCGCAGGATCACCTGCTGAAACATCGCGTCGGCGATCCGGTCCTTGATGACGATCTTTCCCGCCGGGACCTTCCCGTTGTGGTTCTTCCACAGGTCGTCCTCGGTGACGGTGCGGTCGCCGAACTCCTCCCGGGCGACCTCATACCCCCAGTCGCGGAACGCCCCCTCGGTGAACTTCATGATGTTGCCCTTGTGGACCAGGGTGACGGTGGCGCGGTTGTTGTCTATGGCGTACTCGATGGCCCTCCTGACCAGGTTCTTGGTGTTGACGACGCTGATCGGCTTGATCCCGATCCCCGCGTCCGCCGGTATGTCCGACCCCATCTCTTCGGTGAGGAAGTTAATCACCCTGAGGGCCTCCCTGGTCCCCTCCTTCCACTCGATGCCGGCGTACACGTCCTCCATGTTCTCGCGGAAGATGACCATGTTCACCTTTTCCGGCTCCTTGACCGGGCTCGGCACGCCCTTGAGATAACGGACCGGCCGCACGCAGGCATAGAGCTTCAGCTTCTGGCGGAGGGAGACGTTGATGCTCCGGATACCCCCGCCGACGGGGGTGGTGAGGGGCCCCTTGATGGCCACCTTGTAGGCGCGGATCTTGTCCAGGGTGGCGTCGGGAAGCCAGTTCCCCGTTTCCTTGAAGGCCTTTTCGCCGGCGAGGACCTCCATCCATTCGATCTTTTTCTTCCCGGCATAGGTCTTTTCAACGGCCGCATCCAGGGCTATTTTCGTGGCGCGCCAGATGTCCGGGCCGGTACCGTCGCCTTCTATAAAGAGTATCACCGGGTTATCCGGTACGGTGATCTTTCCATTTTCGTAGTTGATTATTTGACCGCTCATGGTTTTCCTTCGATGATTAATGATAAAAAAACAGGAACCAACAGTAAAACAGGGAACGATTTTGTCAAATCTCAATTTTTTGACACTGGACAATGATCAATTAATCTTAATCCTTGACAAATCTTTTTTTTATCCGACAATTACATTATGCGCCCGGGAAAATCCCGTGGCTCCCAGCAGCCAATATACAGCCAGGAGGCCGTGCCATGACGATAACCTATGACAACCAGGAGTCCCGGGAATATTTCGAAAACGTACAGGGCTACTACCAGGGCGAGGAAAAGAGGGAGGACGTGGCCCCCATCGGCAGGCGCCTGGCGGAGATCCGGAAGATGCAGAACATCTCCCTGGAGCAGTTCGCAAAAATATCGGGGATACCGCAGGGCAAGCTCAAGGAAATAGAGGAACAGAAAATCCTCCCCGACCTGGGGACCATCGTCAAGCTCTCCAAGGCCCTGCGGATCGGCACGAGCTTTCTCCTGGGAGAGGAATCAGGGTACAGCTATTCCGTGGTGCGGAAAAAGGAGCGGCAGAAGATCAGCCGCATTTCCACCGGCAGCGCCGAGCGTCCCAACTACCAGTACCAGTCCCTGTCCCACGGGGTCAGGGACAAGCACATGGAGACCTTCGTGATAACCCTTTCGCCCGGCGCCGGCAGCCCCGAGCTGTCGAGCCATGACGGCGAGGAGTTCCTGGTGGTGATGGAAGGGTCCATCAAGGTTATCCTGGGCGACAAGGAGGAGTTCCTGAACGAGGGCGACAGCATCTACTATCACGCCACCGTCCCCCACAACGTCCTGAACGCCGGCACGGATAATGCCGTCATCATGGCGGTCCTCTATACCGGATAAGCGGCGTGCCCAGTGGAGCGGCATTGCCCGGCTGCATGCCGGAACATATGGCAAAGGCCTCTGGCGCGCCTGCAGTAAGAGCCGCTGACTGAGGATCCGTCCTCGATTCGCTGTTAACCGTGGGTCAATTTACCGAAATCCATAGGCCCCGCTAATACAATCGGTCACCTCCTCTGACCAATCCCGTCATCAGCAAACCACTGATTCCCGTCCAATGAACCACAATTCCTGGTTATTTACATTCAATTCCCGACATTGTACCTTATAGTTGAATATAAAATTTGATATACCATCAGGGGCCTTTTTTCATGGGCGTACACCAGCGGGGAGGACGTTAAAAGAAAAATCGTTCAACGGGGAATTTAAACCATGAGTTTTATTCCAGGGAGAGCTATCATGTACCGTTATTATCCAGATTCGACCATTCCGGGAATTTTCAGAAACAGGGCCGGTTATTACCGGGACGACGCCTTTTTGAGGCACAGGGTCGCCGATTTCTGGATTGATATATGCTGGGAAGAGACCTATATAAAGACCAACGCCATCTCTTCATACCTGATAAATTGCGGCGTCAATCCTGGAGACCGGATCGCCCTATATTCCGGGAACAGGCCGGAATGGGTCTTCGCGGACCTGGGTATCCTTTCGACCGGCGCCGCGGACGTAACGATACCCGCTGCGCTGGAGGCGGCGGAAGCGGCCTTCATCTGCAATGACTCCGGCGCGACAATCTGCTTCTGTTCCGGCAGGCGGGAGGCGGACAATCTTCTTTCAGCAAGGAACGATCTCCCCGGCCTTGAGCAGATAATCGCCTTCGACCATGGGGATTACGGAGATGATATCATTACGACACTTGACATGGTGATCCAGGAAGGCCTGGAAAACGACCGGAGCGAAGAGATTGAAAGCCGCGTCAGGGCGCTGGACCCTGACGCGGTCATGACCGTCATGTACATGCCGGATATCGCCGGGTATCCGAAAGGGATCAGTCTTTCCGCCAGGGACATACTCGGGGAGCTGCCTGACTTGAGGATGCTGGACATCCATCCCGCCCGCCGGGACGCCGTCCTGTCGGCCCTGCCCCTCTCGGACGCCCTGGAACGAAGCTCGGACTACTACCGGACGATGTACCGGGGAGGATCGATCGCCTTTTCTCCCGGAGCGGACAGGCTTCATGCGGATCGTCGGGAGAACACGAGCGCCAGGACGGAGAGGGAACTCCATTACGTGACGGCACCGGAAACACGGCCCCACGACCGGAGTGGTTAACGGCGTTTTTCTTCAAGCCTCCGGCGCTCGCGCTCGATTTCGCGCCGCTCCTCATCGATCCTCCGGCGCTCGTTTTCGAGTCTGAGCCATTCCTCGTCGAATTTCTTCTGCCGTTCGGCCTCGATCCTTTTGCGGCGCTCCTCGTTTATTTTTCTCTGGCGGGCCTCCCGGTAGCTTTTCCAGTCCCACTCGTCGGACGCCTTCTTGCAGTCGTCCGGGCAGGTCGCCCACTCCATCCCGACAGGATCGGAGCATGTCTTGAGGCAGTCCTGGTACCGGCGCCGGCGTTCTTCATCGTAATTTTTCCGCTCCCGTTCCTCGTCCATCTCCCAGAGCTGCTCGTCAAGCCTGAGACGGTCCTCTTCCAGCCTGCGGCGCTCCTCGTCGAGTTTTCTGCGCTCCTCCTCGATCTTCCGCTGCCGCTCCTGGTCCATCCTGCGCAGTCGCTCCTGTTCGATCCTCCAGCGCCGCTCCTCCTCCATTCTTTCCCGCTTCATTCTCGTGCGGGCGTCTTCGTACCTCCGCTGGTCGCCCCTGCGGTCCCCGTAGCCGCGGTCCTCATCGGCAGCGGCGATCACGGCGGGGCACATACCGGCCAGAAACACGATCAGGACGGCGCTCCATTGAACCCTCATGCCATACCTCCTGTTCCAGGGATTTTCTCACGCTATGCATCAGAAGCCGGGGTCTCCGGTTCGAGGCGACACCGGCTCTTAAATTATCAATTAATCGGCACCGGCTGTCAATAATAAATAGTGCGCAGGGGTTTCTGCCCGGCCCAACGGGTGATGCAGGGTGTTTCTTGTATTTCAGAATTCCAGCAGCAGGAGGGTCGCGTCGTCCTCGATCTCCCTCCTGCCGGCGAAGGACTTCATGTCTTCATATATTTTATTGACGATGTCCGCGTCTTCATGAAGTATCAGGTCGCGGAACACGCTCCTGAGGCGCGACTCGGTGTACATCTTGCCCCGGGCGTTCTTCTGCTCGATGATGCCGTCGGTGTAAAAGAGGATCCTGTCGCCCCGCTCCAGCGGATAACTCACCCTGCCGAAGCGCGCCTTCTTCACGAGGCCCAGGCCGGTGCCCTGGCACCGGATATCGGCGAAGTCCTGCCGGCGCTTTTTCCAGAACAGGGGATGGGGATGGCCCGCCTTCGTGAACTGGACCTTCTTGTTCCGCATGTCGATGATGGCGTAGTAGCAGGTCGCGTACAGGTGCGATATGACCCCGAGGAAATGCCGGTTGAGGAACTTCATGAGCTGTATCGGCTTGAATCCCAGATCCTTCACGGCCATGGAATAGGCGCTCTTCAGCACCCCGGTTCCCAGGGCCGAGGTTATGCCGTGGCCCATGATGTCGGCGATGATGATGCTGGCCACGCCGGGCCTCAGCTCCGTCACGTTCAGGAAGTCCCCGCCGATGGCGATGCACGGTTTGTACAGGTAGGTGTGGCGCACGTTTCGCAAAAAGGAGTGCTCGTGGTCCAGGAGCTCGCGGTTGATGAAATAGCTCTGGATCTGGCTGGCCTGGGACAGGTCGCGGTCCAGTTCGTCCAGCTTGCTTGATTTCTGCCGCAGGCTGTGCTCGGAGAAAGCGAAGTTGGCTATGGTGTTCCTGAAGCGGGAAAAGGTCTCCTCCAGGCAGTTCTTGTAAAAGGCGGTGGATATGGCGCCGTTCCTGGCCAGCAGGGCGTCAAAATCCTTTTTTTCGAGGCGGAACAGCTCGGTCTCGTCAACGCAGACGGCGTTGGCCGACCGGGGCATGTTGTCGACCAGGGAAAATTCCCCGAAGTAGGAACCGGGATAGAAGGTATCGAGCAGTATTTCCTCCCGTGCCTCGCCGGTCTTGGTTATCTTGACCGCGCCCTTGATGATGACGCACATGGAGTCGCCGTGGGTTCCCTCCTTGATGATCATGTCGCCGGGAACATATTTCTCAAGCTTCAGGAGCGGGGTGATCTCTGAATAATCGGCCTCGGTCAGGCCCTGGAAAACGGGGATGTTGCCGAGGATCGTGATGATGTCCTTTTCTTTGTAGGTAGTCATGGTGCCGGGGGCGGTCTGCCGGACCTACTTGTTGAGGTTCGTCAGCTCCTTCTTCATGGCGTTGAACTTGTCGAGGTAGAGGTTGTAAATCTCCGGGGTCGTGAGGAACTTCTGCTTGCCGTTGACGCTGACGAGGCGCCGCTGGGACTTCTTCTTTTTCAAAATCAGGTACGACGCTTCCAGTATGCCCAGGCTCTGGCAGACGATGACGGCGATGTCGGTGTAGGTGTAATTGAGCTGTCCGAACTTGTTGAGGCCGCCCGCCTCGAGGGCCACGGCTTCGCTCGAGTCCAGGCCGGTGCTCATTTTCTTCTCGTAATAGTAGTCAAGGAGAAAGAAATAGCTCGGCTTCATGGCGTTGAGGATATCGAAGGCGGCCTGGTAAAACCGCTCAAGCTTCCGTATGGGGCCCTCCTCCGAATCGGAATCGAGGACAAAGTCGTCCTTGACGAGGTTCACGTTGTCTATCTGGCTGACGAAGGTCCCCCCGGCGGGGTAATACTTGCGCATCTTGATCCGGTATTCATCGATGCCGGGAAACATCTCCTGGTAGGCCTTGTTGCGCTTGAGGAAGTTCTTCCACACGCTTCCGAGCCATTTCATCACGTCCTCGGACAGGACCAGCTGTCCGCGCTGTTTCAGGTTGTACAGGATGTTCGAGAGGAAGAAGAGGACGTAGCTGCTACCCGACGATTTCAGGTGGTTCTCGCACCCTTTGCGGTTCGCCGGGTTCAGCATCAGGTCGTCAATGGCCGACATCACGCGCTCAAGATGGTCAAGGGGATAGCGCTTGTAGGCAAGGGCCGCCATGACCGCGTCGCCGATCTCCTCCAGCGTCCTGTGTATGTTTATGGTAATGGCATCGCTCACGTGCGCGCAACCCGGACTGTTTTTTTCTGATTGGTTCACCAGACAGCTTTGTCGCTGAATTCAATTCGTCTACAAAAAAATTTTTTATGTCAAGTATTATTCGGCACCGCGCGGCGTGCCGGCGTTTCTCCCTCCCCACGACATAATCCGGCATCGACCGCGCCGCGAAAAACAATCCGCCCGGCGAGGCGGATTTCCATCATAAAAAATAATCATTGACGCATTGTCAAAAATGTATCAGCATGCAGGCACATCACAGGTCATACATGCATGGATTTTCTTCAGGCACGAAATAAGAGCATCGTTCTGATTTCGAGAAGGGCGCGGCCGTTCCTTTCAATCCCCGGCGGGCACGATTTCACGATAGTGGAATCGTCGGACATCCGCGGGGACATCCAGGAGCTCATCGACGGCGGGAAAGACACGCACATCCTCGCGGTCATCTTCCTGCATTACGACGAGTACATGGAGATGAACAGGCTCCTGAGCATCCTTCCCTTCACCGAGATCACCTACCAGTTCATCATCTTCGGCCCGGAAGAATCGGTGACGGAGCTCGATTTCGAAAACCTCCGGGACATTGCCGAGTTCCGCCACGGGCCCGCCTCGGCCCAGGATTTTTCCTTCATGATACGTCGAACGTTCTCCGTGCTGAACGAGCTCTACATCAACCGCTCCCTCCAGGAGACCTACCTGGCCCGTCTGATCGACACCAAGAAGGACCAGGAGGACCTCATCAACATGGGACGGGCCCTGTCGACCGAAAAAGACCAGGACAAGCTGCTCAGGCTCTTCCTCTTCCTCAGCAAGCGCATCACCGGCGCCGACGCGGGCAGCATCTTCCTGGTGGAGCAGGACGAGGAGGGGAAAAAGCGCCTCCGCTTCAAGTACTCCCACACCTTTTCCCGCGACATCCCCCTCGAGGAGCGCGTCCTCCCCATGGACAAGAAGTCCATCTCCGGCTATGTCGCGGTCACCGGTGAGGTCCTGAACATCCCCGACGCCTACAACCTGCCGCCGGACGCGCCCTACTCCTTCAACCCCTCCTTTGACCATAAGCACAACTACCGGAGCCGCTCGATGCTGGTGGTGCCGATGAAGAACCACGTGGACGAGATCATCGGGGTGATACAGCTCCTGAACTGCAAGGAAAACAGCGACACGGCCGGCGACGGCGAATACGAGGCCTTCACCATCAAGCTTGAGACGCCCGAAGACTTCGACCGCAACGTGGTCGTGTTCAACAGGAAATACGACAGCCTCCTGGAGGCGGTGGCGGGTCAGGCGGCCATCGCCATCGAGAACAACCGCATGATCATGCAGATCCAGCACCAGTTCGAGGAGTTCGTCAAGGCCTCCGTCTCGGCCATCGAGTCCCGCGACCCGGCCACGTCGGGCCACTCCTTCCGCGTCGCGGCGATCTGCACGGCCATGGCCCGCGCGGTGAACGAAGTGAACGAGGGATACCTCAAGGACCGCCATTTCACCGAGACGCAGATCAAGGAGCTCGAGCTGGCGTCGCTGCTCCACGATTTCGGCAAGGTCTACATCGACCTCTCGGTCTTCAGGAAGGAGAAGAAGCTCTACCCCAAGGACTTCGACAACCTCATCCTCCGCCTCAACTACCTGTACCGCTTCCTGGAGCTGCAGTATTCCTCCCGCGAGGCTGAGCTGCTCAGGACGATGAACAAGGACGACAACACCGCGGCGGCCTTCGACGAGCTCCTGAAAGAGAAAAAATACAAGCTCGGACGCATCGTGGAAATAAAGGACAAGCTCTGCCAGATGAACGAGCCCGCCGTGGTGGAGGAAAACCCGCAGGACATCCTGGACCGCATATCCTACGAAATCGACGAGATCGAGTGCATCAACGTCGGCGGCGGCAGGCTCATGGTCATTTCCCCCTTTGACATCCTGAACCTTTCCATACGGAAGGGGAGCCTGAACCCGGAGGAGCGCAAGGAGATAGAAAGCCACGTGCTCCACACCCACGCCTTCGTGAGCAAGATACCCTGGCCGCCGGAGTACCGTAACATCCCCGAGATCGCCCTGCGGCACCATGAAAAGCTCGACGGCACCGGCTATCCCGACGGCCTGTCCGGCCGGGAGAGCACCCTGATCCAGTCGCGCATCATGACCATCGCCGACATCTATGACGCCCTCGTCGCCAGCGACCGGCCCTACAAGAAGGCCCTCCCCCGCGACAAGGTCCTGGCGATACTCAGGGAGGAGGCGGACAAGTGGGCCCTCGACCGCGACCTGGTCGACCTGTTTATAGAAAAAAAGATCTATGAAAAAGTAGACAAGGATTCTTTTAAAAGATCCATGGAGGACCATGGCCACTAGCACAAAACGCGTACCCCGGCGGCTGGTGCGGGACATGTTCGTCATCCTGGTCGCGGCCGGCGCCGCCGGCATCGCCGTCAACCTGTTCCATCCGCGCGGCTACGTCCCGGTGAGCAGGACGGACCTCGAGGCCCGAAAGACCGTGTCCCTGTCCGTCGCCGAGGCCAGGATCAAGCATGACGCCGGCGCCGTCTTTGTCGACGCCCGGGAGAAAGCCGAATTCGAACAGGCCCGCGTCCCGGGGGCGATCAACGTCCCGGCCCTGGACGCCGCGGCAAACAGGCCCGGCATTGATTTCAGCTTCCTCGGCAGGCCGGCGGAGATCGTCGTCTACTGCGACGGCCCCTCCTGCGGCGCCGCGGCCATGCTGGCGGAAGCGATCCGCAAGCGCGGATACGGCAGGATTCTTTACATCCTCGAAAACGGCCTCCCCGGGTGGGAAGCGGCGGGACACCCGGTGGAGCGGGGGGTTCGCGATGGGAAATGAAAGCGGCATCAGGAAGGCGATAAATAGCACCCTATACGGCAACCGGTTCACGGTGCTGATCAGGGTGGCCCTTGGCGCCATGCTGGCCTTCACCGGGGCGGTCAAGCTGACCGACCCCGCCTCCTTCGGCCTGGTCGTGGCGCGCTACGGGATACTCCCGGCGGAGCTCGTGCCCTACGCGGCGTCCTTCATCCCGCCCCTTGAGCTTATCCTGGGCCTTCTCCTTCTCATCGGCATCAGGGTGCGCGCCGCGGCCGCCCTCGCCCTGCTCCTCATGACGGCCTTCATCGTGTTCCTGTCGGTCAACGTGTTCCGCGGCCGGAGCTTCGACTGCGGCTGTTTCCCGGTCCATCTCCTGGGCATCGGCCTTGCGGAGAAGGTGGGCCCCTGGCTCATCCTGCGCAACTGCGTTTTTCTCGCCTGCTTCGCCCTGGTCTACCGCGCGGACCGGCACCTCTTCTCCCTGGAAAACTTCATCGAGAAGGTGCGGCTGAACAACCTGGAGAAGACGAAGTACGAGTAGACATTTTTACGAGAGAAAGAGGGTGGCTTCCCTCTTCCTCTCGTGCTCCCCATCACCCCGCTCGCTCAAGCGCCGCGAGAGGCTACGGGCATAACTCGTCGAACCGGCTTCGCCGGATTCGACTCAGACAGAAGCCCGATATGTGTCCGCCCTGGGGGCGGACGTTTTGAGTACCTGAATGTTTCTAAGAAATACTGGTGTTTCCATGAAGCATCATGTTACCTAAGCGCGTTCATATGACCGCACCTCCCTCAATACATATGCCCCTTATGGGTGAGTGGGGTCTTTAACAAAAAGCGGGAGGAAGGCCTCCCGCTTTTTGCGTCTCCCGTTCAATTGCAGCACAACTAGTTTTGCACGTCACACTCGGCGCCGCTGCACGATATTTTCGACATGGCATCGTCATTCACGAAGGCCGTGACCCAGTCATAGAAATACGTGCCGTTGGAAGTTTCCGTGTAGAAGGCCGGTGTCAGGTCTATGGTGTGGTGCGTTCCTGGACCGATGTAGTACCAGTAGTTAGCGCCGGTGATATCGATGGCATCCATCATGCCGGCATTCCATTCTATGGCGATGGCGGATGTGGGATCGGCGGCGGCGTCCTCCTCCGCTCCCCACTGATCCGGATGATGTATATTGTTATCTTTCTGTATATCGTAGAACCAGATCTGGGTCTTGTCCCACTTGGTGGTGTACTGGGCAAACTTATCGTCCGGGTAGTTATCAACAATGGCCTGGACAAGTTCTTTATATTCGGTATAGTCTAATGGTGTTTTGCCGGAAAAAGCCGTTATTGGGGGGAGCTCGAGGCCCCAGAATGGAGATACAAGTTGGATGAAGGGAGTTGGTGCAGTTGGGCCATCACCATCCGGATCATATTCCCCCGCAAACCCTTCCCCGGCATCACCCAGAACATAGGCCTTGGTCGATGATGAATTGAATACATTCCTGATCAGGGGATAGCTCAGGTACGTGGCATAGCTCCCGGCGCTGGAGCCGGTGACAAAGAGCTTGTCCGGCGCGGTGGTTATATTCGCCTGGAGCCACTGGAGGACCAGCTCCAGGTTCACCCTGCCGCGGTGGCGGATGGTCACGCCACCAGGATACGCCGTGCCATAATCTTCAGGATACGTGTGATCCTTCTGGCCGGTCCCCAGGTCCGCCGTGCAGTAGGGGACCCACACCATGGACCAGTCTTTGAAGGGATTGTTCGGGTCCGTGACGTCCATGATGCCGGAGAGGCCGCTCCCTTCCAGGCCGCCCGTGCTGGCCAGGCCCAGGAGCAGGTTCGATTCGATGAGCTCACCGCTGTAGGTGTGGTTGTAGGCGCAGTTGGTGATGTCCCAGCAGGCGCCGCCGCCCATGAAGAATATTAAAAGATTCTTGGACTTGCCCGGCTTGTAAAAGAAGGCGAATTCCGGATTGTACTTTGTTGTTTTTTGCGTCGATGCCTCATACTCGGGCGGGCAGGCGCAGCTGGGCGTCATCGGATCGCCGTCTTTATTCGTAAAAGAAAAGGACGGGACGTCTGCAACGGTGATCTTCTGCCAGATGGAATTCAGGTACACGATGCCGAAGCCGAGGAGCTCCTTGGCCTCATCATTTTTCGAAGAGGCATTTTTGCAGGCCGGCTGCAACAGCAGGAAACCTGCTATCAGTGTTATGAGAAGTCTCTTCATATCCAACCCCCGGATTGTAAAGTATTGGTCCCGTTCCAATTGCCTGGTTTTCAACCGGGAAAATTCTCCCGCATCGACATGCTTCAGCATCATCATCATTAAATTGCCGGCCCGTCGCCCGACCTTGTTAACCCGAACAAAAAATCGAAAACCCCGAGCGTGTTTCCACCTCACGGTGTCCATAATATACTGAATTACGGCCCCGCGGGGCAGAAAAAAAGTTTGCGCCGGTCAATTTACAGGGTGTCAGGGTTGTTCATCTTCCGGCACAGGGACGGGGTCATCCCGGTTATCTGCCTGACAACAACCCGGTTATCCGGGCCGGGATCTTTAGTCCCGGCATACGGATCAGAACTCTTCAAAGCCCTCGTTCGCGAGGATATCTTTTATTTTATCGTCATCCCCGGCCGCGGCCGCGGGGGACGATTTTTTCCTGCCGTCCCCATTCTTTCCCTTTCCGTTGCCGGGCCGCGGCGCTTCCCGCTTCGCCATGCCCTCGGCGGCGGACAGGTGGATGTCCCGGTGCTTCCTGCCGTACACTTCGCTCTCCATGGCGTCGCTGATCCTGAACCGACGCACCATGTCCAGGAGCTCCTGCGCCTGGTTGGCCATCTCCTCGCTGGCGGACGCGGTCTCCTCGACGAGCGACGCGTTCTGCTGGGTGGTGTTGTCCATTTCCATGATGGCGTTGTTGATCTGGTTGATGCCCTGTTTCTGCTCCTGGCTGGCGGCCGCGATCTCGGTGATGATCTGGGCCGTGGTCTTGCTGGCCTCGGCGATCTTGCCCAGGGCGTCGCCGGTCTTCCTCACCAGGTCGGTGCTTTTCTCGACCTTGTTCACGGTGTCCTTGATGAGGGCCTCGATCTCCTTGGCCGCGTTGCCGGAGCGCTGAGCCAGGTTGCGCACCTCGCCGGCGACCACCGCGAAGCCCCGGCCCTGCTCCCCGGCCCGCGCGGCTTCGACGGCCGCGTTCAGGGCGAGCAGGTTCGTCTGGAAGGCTATCTCGTTGATGACGGCGATGATCTCCCCCACCTTCTTGCTGGAACTGTTCATGTCGATGATGGACTCCACCGCCTCGACGGCGACCCGGTTCCCGTCGATGGACTGGGAAACGCCCGTGTTGGTGAGGTCCCGCGCCCTGCCGGCGTTCTCGGCGTTCTGGTTGATGGTCGCCGTGGCCTCCTCGATAGTGGAGGCGATCTCCTCGAGGGCCGACGCCTGCTCACTGGTGCGCTGCGACAGGTTCTGGTTGCCGCTCGCGATCTGCTCCACCGCCTGCGCCAGGTTCTGGGAGGACACGATGATCTCGGATACGACTTTCTCAAACTGGTCGATGGCGTTGTTCATGGCGCCGGATATGTCCCCGATCTCGTCGCCGCGGCTGACGCCCCGGTAGCGCACGGTAAGGTCGCCCCGGGCCATCGACGACATGACCGTCTTGCATTCGTCGAGGGGGGCCAGGCGCCGCGCGATGAACAGGTACAGGAACACGGCGCTGGCGATAACGGCGGCGACGCCGAAGATGATCATGATGAGTGCCATGGAGCGTGCATTTTCATTGATATCGGAAAGATACATGGTGGTGGCCACGTAGAACTTGTATTTTTCGTTTTTCACAAAGGTTAGAAACTTGTCCTTCCCCTCCCAGGAGTAGAAAATGATCGAGCCGCTCGGCTCAGTCATCATCTTCCGGCCCCAGTCGTACTTATTGACATTGAGTTTATGGATATATTCCTGGTTTGGATGGGCGGTTACAGTCCCGCTGAAATTTACTATAAAAGGATAGCCGGTCTTGCCGATCCTGACCCCCTTCACCAGCTTCGAGGAGAAGGGGCCCACGTCCACCGGCAGACCGAGGATGCCGACGACCCTGCCCTCCGCCATGATCGGCACCGTGATGAGTATGACCGTGAGGCCCGTGGCCGGGGACTTGCCGATATCGCTGAGATGAATCTCCCCCTTCAGCGCGGCTTTGGCGTTATCGGCATAGACCGGGATCTCCCCCCACCTGATGCCGTCGGCTTTCCCGTCAGCCGATACCATGATGCGGGAATTCAGCTCAGGCGTTGAGACGAATATCTGCTCATATATCCCCTTTTCCTTGAAAAACAGCGCCAGGAGGGGCCGGATGTCATTATACCTCCCTGTCCGCGCGGCCTCGATCACCGGGGGATATTTAGCGAAGAAAGAAGCGTTTTTTATCTCCGTGTCATAGAAATCGAGCATGTTCCGCTCGATTTCATTGTTGAAATTGGTGACCTGGTTCATGTACGCCTTTTCCAGGGCATTGTACGCCACATTGTACGAAGTGACGACAAGCAGGACCGTCAGTATGGTAATCACCACAACCACGATGAGGGAAATTATCACCTTGAGGCTCTTGATTGATATTTTTTTCATGGCAGGCCTCCTGCTTAACCGCATATACCGTTCTCATGAACGGTTCATGACCGATTTTTCTCAATATAGATAGTTGTAATATATAGTATGCCGGTACAATTTTCATAACTTCATTGATGATAAATCTGTAGTCAAAATGATGATTTCTGTGAAAGTGATTTCCCCTACAGCTAATTCAAGCCACTTTATTGTCCATCCAAGCCGGGTAAGCCATTGGATGCGCATGGCTACTACCGGCCCCCCGTCTGGGCGGTTGAGTGTTTCTCAGCAGGGGCCAGACACAAAAATTTTATGAAAAAAATTCACCGGAAGTTGACGATGGAACAATTTTTTATTAGCTTCATAAGGTTTTATGTAAATTACAGAAAGGCAGTTACACCGGGTTTTTCCCATGAAAAGGCATTATAGCGGATCCTTTCCCGCTGTTTATAAAACGGCCGCGCCGCCGCTCCACTGCTGGTTCCTGCTGCTGCTTCTGTCGTGCGATGTAACGTCGTGCGGCCCGGACAGGACCGCCGGGGACAGCGGCTGGATGAATATGTCCGCGGCTTGGTGCTTCAACGACAGGCTCCAGGCGAGCGCGGCCCTCTGTGCCACGGGAACCGCCTGCCGGGAAAACACCGGCTACCGCGGCGCCGGCATCGACGCGGACGACCTTGTCCCGTCGGGCGGCATCGAGGTCCTGCGCGCCGGCACCGTGATCGAGGGGATGGACATCACCGGCAGCGTCGAGGTCAAGGCGCCCCGGGTGACGGTCAGGAACTGCCGGATCCGCAGCGCGGACCGGTACCCGGTGCGCGTGTTCCCGGCCGGCTCCCTCGTGATAGAGCATACCGAGATCATCGGCGCATTCTCCTCCGAGGCCGCGGTCGCCGCCGGCAACTGCACGGCGCGGCGCCTCGACATCCACGGATCCCGGGACGGGTTCCGGGCCGGCTCCAACGTTATTATCGAAGGCTGTTACATCCATCACCTTGCCGCCCACGGCGGGCCCCGCAATAACGGCATCAGGCTGCTTTCCGGAAGAAATGTCCTTATCAGGAACAACTGCATCGAGATGCCCCCCGTATCGTCATCGGCAATCATGATCGCCACCGATAGCGGCCCCATAGACAACGTGCTGATAGACGGCAACATCGTGAAAGGCGGGAAATTCATCATCCACTCCCGCGCCGGCAGCCATGTGCCCCCGGTGGAGCCGACCAACGTCAGGATCAACAACAACCGCATGGGAAGGGACTTCAGGCAGGGACTCTTTTACACCAGCGGCACAACAACCTTCAGCGGCAATGTCTGGCTTGACAGCGGGCAGGCGGTGCCGCTTCCGTACTAAATCATGGTTACCCGGAGAGATGCCTCATGACCTTTGAAACGATCATATACCAGAAAAAGGGTGGCGTGGGCAGGATAACGCTGAACAGGCCCGAGGCGATGAACGCCATCACGTCCTACATGCTCTCCGAGCTGACCATCGCGGTGGGAGAAGCGGGGAAGGACGCCGATGTCCAAGTCGTGGCCATTACCGGCGCCGGCAGGGCCTTCTGCGCCGGCGTCGACCTGAAGTCACTCGGCGCGAAGAAGCTGGAGCGCGGCAAGGTCGGCGACATCCTCGACATACCGGCACGGGACCTGATACAGGCCATCCGCACCGCGCCGAAGCCGGTGGTGGCCCTGGTCAACGGCTTCTGCTTCACCGGCGCCATGGAACTCATGCTGGCATGCGACATCGTCCTGGCGGCGGAAGACGCGAAGATCGGCGACACCCACGCGAAGTGGGGGCTCCGGCCCACCTGGGGCATGACCGCGCGCCTGCCGCGCCGGGTCGGGTTCCTCAAGGCAAAGGAGATGTCCTTCACCGCAGAAGCCGTGACCGGACGGGAAGCGGAGCGCATCGGCCTCATCAACAGGGCGGTTCCGGCGGAAAGGCTGGAGGAGACCTTCCAGGAGCTGGCGCGGAGCATCATGGCCAACAGCCGGGAGTCGGTGGCGGCGTACAAGTCGCTCTACAACACCAATGAACGCATGTCGCTGGACATGAGCCTGGAGCTGGAATTCGAAAGCGAGTTCGACATCAGCGACACCGGGGAGCGGCTGGGACAGTTCCGGAAATAACGGCAGACCGGGTGCCGGGAGATTATCTCCGGGGACCGCCGAACTTCCTGTAGTTTTTCGGGCGGGCTTCGTCAACCTTGAGCTTGAGGCCTTCCAGTTCGTGACCGTTAAGCGATTTTTTCGCATGTTCCGCTTCATCGGTGTTGGACATTTCAATGAACCCGAAGGCGTTGTCCCCGACTATTTTCACTTCGAGGACGCTGCCGTATCCCGAAAACAACTCGGACAGCGTCTGCTTGCTGAGCGACGAACTTAAATTCCCCACATAGAGTGTTCTTCCCTGCATCCAATTCTCCATTCTGTTTTATTTTGTTAATACTATACGTCATTAAGAGATAGATGACAGGAACAATCTACATCGTAACTTCATTAATAATTAACAATTAATACCACTAATAAGCATGGCCTGTTTTTAATCAAGTTAATTAATAAAACAGGACACCCCCTTGAGGCGCGGGATTCGGGCGCTCCCGTTCAACGGCCCGGCTGCCGTTTGAGGCCCCGGAACGTCCACAACAATAAAAATGCTTGACGTTTTAACAAAACAGTCCCGTTGTTTAATATAAATGATGGAAGGATATCATTTCCAATCATCCGGATTTTCGATTTATGCAGGAACCGGGAAGGAGAGCGGAATATAAATCGGGCATTCCATGATTGACTACGAACAACAACACAACAAGAAGGAGTAATAATGGCCACTAAAACAAGCAAAACCCTTAAGAAAGCAGCGTCCAAGGAAGCCGTAAAAATCAAAGTAAGCTATCCGGCAAAATACACTGCCCAGGCAATCGTAAAATATATCGCCGAAAAACACGCGGTGCCCCGCGCCAAGGCGCAGGAAATCATTGACGACGTATTCGATGTCATCAACGCCGGGGTCATCAAGGGCCAGAGGGTCCCGGTCGGAAAATTCGGCAAGCTCTTCATCAAGGTCAAGCCGGCCACGAAAGAGCGGCTCGGCAGGAACCCGCTGACCGGCGAGGAGATCACCATCCCGGCCAAAAAAGCGACCAAGGTACCGAAGTTCACCTTCAGCAAGAGCTATAAGGAAATCGCCCTCAAGGCCACGATCAAATAGCAGCCGGTTCCCGGCGGCAGCCCGAACAGGCACCGCGAGCGGAACAGAAAAGCCTCTGCCCGGGAACCGGGAGAGGCTTTTTTGCGTTACCGGTCATGGAAATCAAAATTAACTTTTCTTTTTTCGCCATTGTGCCATGCTGAAGCCAATTCACTGAGGGGGGGAAATCGCGTTATGGCATTAACGGTCTTGCCTCTGGCACAACTCAAGGAAAGCATCGGCGAAGAGAGGGCAAGCGACTGGCTCAAAATCACCCAGGAGATGATCAACAGCTTCGCCGACTGCACCGATGACCACAACTTCATCCACGTCGATCCCGAACGGGCCAGGTCCGGCCCCTTCGGCAGGACCATTGCCCACGGGTTCCTCACCCTGTCCCTGGTCTCGCGCCTCGCGGCCACGGGCATATGGCTCCCGGAAGGAGTGAAAGAGGTCCTCAATTACGGCCTGAACAGGGTCCGCTTCATCAGGCCCGTGCCGTCGGGATCGCAGATCCGGAGCGTAATGAAGCTGGCCGGCGTTGAGGAGAAAGGGAACGGCAGGGTGCTCATCGCCATACATCACAGGGTCTTCGTTGAAGGCTCGGAAAAACCGGCTCTCACCGCCGAGTGGCTCGGCCTCTGCCTGACGTAACCGTCAGCCGCGCCGGCCGGGCATCACAGGATATTTTTCCGGGCAACGCTGTAGAGGCGGATCTCCTGCTTCTTCCCGCGCAGGGCGAAAGACCCGAGGCCTTCAAAGACATAGTCCCGGTCGGCTCCCGGGGAAAGCTCGCTTTTAAGCTCCTCCGATATGATCAGGTTCCGTGAACGCGCCTTGCACTCGGCCTGGATACGGGAGGCGGTGTTGACCACGTCGCCCAGGAAGGCGACCTCGCGCTTGTAATCGCCCATCTCGCCGATCACCACGCTCCCGCTGTGGATGCCGGCGGAGAAGCTCGGCGCCGCGCCGTACGTTGCATGGTAATATTCGCGGCGCTGCTGGATCCTGTCCGCGATCTGGAAATAGCAGTCGATGCAGTTGTTGTCCCTGATTCCCCTCTTCATGGTCCAGGAAACAATGATCTCGTCGCCCACGTACTTGTATATCTCTCCCTTGCATTCCACGATGGGAGGCGTTGCGTCGAAGAAGAAGTCGTTCAGGAATGAATGGAACCGAATATCGCCGATATCTTCGGCGATGGCGGTGGACGACGCGAGGTCGATGAACATGAAAATGCGTTTCTTCATCACCGGCTTGTGATAAAGGCCGATGAGAAGCCTCCCCAGGGCCTTCTGGCCCAGGAGCCTGTTTATGTTTATCAGAAGAATCACGCCGAAGATGGAAATGATGGCAGTGCCGAAGCTCGGGAGCAGATATGTTTTCACGTCGTAGATGATGGTGCCGGCGCCGAAAACGAGAAGATCCGATATCACGTATGCCAGTATGATGACGGTTGAAAAGATAAGTGAACGGAGGACGGCGCTCACGATGACCGTCACTCTCCTGATGCGGTCGAAGACGAAATACTCCAGGTAGAACGCGGTGAAGCCTATCAGGAAACCGCAGACAACTCCCTGGACGATCGTGCGCACCGTGGGCGCGGGAGAGATAAGCGAAGAAAATGCCGCGCCGAAGGCCATCCCCGCCAGGGAGGGACCGATCAGGAGGCCGAGCTTTACGCCGTGGTAGCGTGATACCTTCATGAACACCTCGCACATCGAATTGGTTCCGGGACTTTACCACGGAAAAAAGTCGGTGTCAATACATATTGAAGAGCAATCGACTATTTTACCACCCGACCGCCGCAGGGGGGGGTGAAAGAAATACCAGTGTTAGGAATGAACTGACAATGCTAAAATATTTTTCGCTTCGTTCGAAAATGACCGCAAAAAACAGATTTGCATCATGACCCCACAGGGGGATAGGGGGGCCATAAAAGACCTCACCCCACCGCCCCCTCTCCTACGGTGAGAGGGCAGGGGGGTGAGGTTTCCCCGTGGGGTGAACAAGCATGGATAATGCCTACTTGAAGAAATTCTGGATAAAGGGCAGCATCGATATGTCGTTGAAGATGGCGAAGCCCATGATCAGGGCGAGGATCACGATGCCCACGGTCTGGACCCGCTCCATCACCTTCTGGCTCATCGGCTTCCTTCTGATCATCTCGATGGTGAAGAAGATGAGATGGCTCCCGTCCACCACCGGGATGGGGAGGAGGTTCATCACCATCAGGATGATGGATATCTTCGCCATGAGGAGGATGAAATCCGACATCCCCTTGTAGTACGCCACCTGGCCGGCGATCTGGACGATCCTGATGGGGCCTGAGAGGTTTTCCCGCACGTTCATCCTGCCCGTGAAGAGCATGCCGAGCCCCTTCAGGTTCAGCACGATCCACTTGTAGGGCTCGACGAAGGACTGCACCACGGCGTCGCCGAAGCCGTACTTGACCTGCACCTGGTCCGGCGCGACGGCCTGGAATATGCCGATGAGGCCCACCTTGTCGATCTCGGCGGTCCCCCGGTACTGCTCCTTTTCGATCTGGAATGATATGATTTTCCCCTGGTTTTCCTTCACGGTGCCGATGAGGCCGTCATAACTGATGATCTTCCGGCCGTTGATCAGGATGGAGCCCTTCTCCAGGTACTTCTGCAGATTCCTCGACTTCATGATCGGGATGGTTTCGCCGGCGACGCCCTTGCTGTCGACAGACCTGAAGCGCACGATATCGTTGAGGCGGGGGGCGATCTCCCTGTCGAAGACCTTTCCCTTCCGCGAGATCCTGAAGACCACCTTCCTGTCGGCATGGCTGTTGACGTAATTCGAGAACTCGGCCTCGCTCGCAACCGGCTTCCCGTCCATGGACACGATCTCGTCCATCTCGCGGAGCCCCGCGTCCTTGGCCGCGCCGCCGTCGACCAGCTCCACCACCAGGATACGCGAGCCGTGGGGCATCACGCCGATCTCGTAACGGCCGCTTCCCTCGTTCTTCTTCGGCGTCACCGGCAGGCTCAACACTTTCCCGTCGCGCTTCACCGTGACATCGATCTTCCTTCCCTCGCTGAACATGACCGCCGCCGATATGTCGGCAAAGCTGCGGACCTCTTCCTTGCCCATCTTCACGATCCAGTCGCCGCTCCGTATTCCCGAGGCATAGGCCGCGGACGCGTTTTTTCCCGACTGCATCTGTTCCGGAATATAGACCTGGTTGGTGTCCTTCGAGTACCCCACCATGTTCATGATGAAGAAGATGATTATGCCGAAGATGAGGTTGAAGAGGGGACCCATGGCCACGGTCACGATTCTTCTCAGGGGATGGGCCGACAGGAACTCGTATCCCTGCCCGGTCCGCTCCTCGGAGGGGTCCTCGCCGTAGAACTGGCAGAACCCGCCGAAGGGTATCGGCGCTATCTGGTAGGTGGTGTCGCCGATGGTTTTCTTTATGATGCCCTTGCCCATGCCGATGGAAAAAGTCTTTGCCTTGATGCCGACCATTTTCCCGCCCAGGAGATGCCCGAGCTCGTGGACAAAGATGCAGAGGCCCAGGAGGACGATCCCGGCCGCGACGTAGATTACATATTGCATTACCGAACTCCCTTTCTTTTTATTTTAACTGTATCATTTCAGCGGTTTTCGTTACATTGTTCCGCCGATAAAACCTGACGCCGTGTCACGGGCCGCCCGGTCTGCGTCAACAATCTCCCCCAGCCCCGGATTGTCCAGAACATTCTGCGTCCCCATGGTTTTCTCGACTATCTTCACGATGTCCGTGAAGGGTATCCGCCCGGCGAGAAAGGCCGCGACCGCCACCTCGTTGGCGGCGTTCAGGATCGACGGCATGGTGCCGCCCCGCCTCCCCGCCTCGTAGCAGAGGGAGAGGGCCGGGTAACGCTTCCGGTCGCAGGCCGCGAAGGTGAGCCTGCCTACCTCCTCGAGCCTGAGCCTCCCGAAGGGATTGCCGCGCCTCTCCGGCCAGGTCAGGGCGTTGAGGACCGGGAACACCATGTCGGTCACGCCCATGTGCGCGTACAGGGCGCCGTCCACGGTCTCCACCATTGAATGGACGACGCTTTCGGGATGCACCAGCACGTCGATCTTTTCATAGGGGAGGTCGAAAAGGTGGTGCGCCTCGATCACCTCGAGCCCCTTGTTCATGAGCGTGGCGGAATCGATGGTGATCTTGTTCCCCATGTCCCAAGTGGGGTGGGCCAGGGCCTGCTGCGGCGTCACCCGCTCCAGCTCCTCGACCGGGACGCCGCGCAGGCTCCCCCCCGAGGCGGTGAGGATCACCCGCTCGATCTCGGCGGGAGCGAGGCCCCCGGTGAGACAGAACACGGCGCTGTGCTCGCTGTCCACCGGGATCATCTCACCGCCGGAGGCGGCCAGCCCCCGTTTCACGATGTCCCCCGCCATGACCAGGGTCTCCTTGTTCGCCAGGGCGAGGCGCTTCGCCTTTCCCAGCGATGCCAGCGTCGGCTTCAGGCCAGCGGCGCCGACGATGGCCGAAACCAGCACGTCGACGCTCCGGCCCGCCAGCTCGATTGTGCCTTCCTCCCCTTCGAGGAATTCCACCCCCGGGAACTTTTTCACGAGCTCCCGGTACTCTGCCGAGGCCGCCGCATCCGGCGATCCCACGGAGACGACGGCCGGGCCGAACTCGCGGATCTGCCTCTCCAGCAGGTCGATGTTGCCCCCGCAGGCGAGGCCGTAAACGCTGAACTCCTTTGACAGGAAGCGCACGACCCGGAGCGTCGATTCGCCGATCGAGCCGGTTGACCCGAGGATGGATATAGTCCTGCCCATACGCCTGGATTGAATCAGGCGACTCCTTTGAGGACAAGGTAGTAGTAGAACAGCGGATACGAGAATATCAGGGCGTCGAAGACGTCCCACATGCCGCCATGGCCGGGGATGATGGAGCCCGAGTCCTTGGTGGACCCGTCGCGCTTGATGGCCGATTCCACCAGGTCCCCCAGGTTGCCCGTGACCGACAGGACGATACCCAGGATGACCGCTTCGACCATGTTGAAAAGCGTCTTGTCGAAAAACGAGATGTAGATCTGGTTCGTGATGACCATGGCGAGGACGCTGAAAAGGAGGCCGGCGAAATATCCTTCCCACGACTTGTTGGGCGACACCGGGAACCCGGTCTTGTGCTTGCCGAACAGGACCCCACCGAAAAGGGCGAAGGTATCGTTGAGCATCACCACCACGTTGAGGATGATGATGTAGTACACGCCGTTCACCAGGGCCTTCATTAAGATTATATGCGAAAAGGAAAACACGATGTAGACCAGGCCGAAGAGGGTGACCCCCAGGGAATAGGCGGCGCCCTTCAGCGGCCTGGTAAAAAGCTGCAGCGCCAGGATGAACGACAGGAAGACCGTCATGACGGCCATGACGACCCTGGCGTCAAAGACGGGGATGTACCTGCTGTATCCGTAGAGCTTGCCGAAGGCGAACAGGTACATGACGATATTGATGATAACGGCAAAGGCCATGCCGGTCTTCGCGTAGGGGCTCCCCTCCTCTCCCCGTTCCGTGATGGAGAAATATTCATAGAGGCACGCCAGGCTGACGATGAGCGAGCAGACCAGGATCGGGATCGCCTGCGCCAGGTCGGTAACGATCGTGAACACGTACACGGGAAGCGCCACCACGGCGCTCAGGACTCGAATAAGGGTGTTTTTCTTTACATCGCTCATAAGCCGCCAAATCTCCTTTCTCGTTGCTGGAATTCGTATATCGCCCGGTACAGGTGCGCGGGCCTGAAGTCGGGCCAGAGCACGTCCATGAACATGAGCTCCGCGTAGGCCAACTGCCAGATTAAAAAGTTGCTGATGCGGGACTCGCCGCCGGTGCGGATCATCAGGTCCACCGGCGGCATGCCGGCCGTGAAAAGTCGCTTCTCGATGTCCCCCGTTGTCAGCCGCGTTTGCCGCTTCCGTTCATCGAGCCAGCCGTTGACCGCCTGGACGATGTCCTGCTGGCCTCCGTAGTTGAGGCAGAAGTTCAGGACGAGGCGCTTGTTCCCCTTCGTTTCCATGATGGCGTTCTGGATGGTCCGCAGGGAGGACGACGGCAGGCGGTCATGGAGACCGGAATGCCTCACCTGTATCCCCTTTTCCTTCAGGGTCCCGATCTTCTGCCGGAAGAAGTAATCCAGGAGCTTCCAGAGGCTCAACACCTCGGACCGGGGCCGCCGCCAGTTTTCCGTGGAAAAGGCGTAGAGGGAAACGGCCTTGATGCCGAGGTCGATGGCCGTGTCCATGAGGGGCTCGATGATCTCCGCGCCGCGCTTATGGCCTTCAGACCGGGGAAGGGACTTTTTTTTCGCCCACCTCCCGTTGCCGTCCATGATGATGGCCACGTGGGAGGGAACCTTCTTCCTGTTTATGAGGGACTTGTAGTCTTTCATTAAAGTATCGGAGCCGTATCTTATGACCCCCCTACCCCCCTGGGGGGCATGATGCCGGCGCCCCCTCGGGGGGCCGGGGGGTCTTCAGTGACAGTCCGAATTATATATTCAGTATCTCTTTTTCCTTATTATCCGTCAGCTTCTGAATTTCGTCAATGTATTTATCGGTGGTCTTCTGGATTCGCGCAAGGGCGTTCTTGGAGTCGTCTTCGGATATCTCCTTCTCCTTCTCAAGCTCCTTGACCATGTCGTTGCCGTCGCGGCGGACATTGCGGATCGCGACGCGGCACTCCTCGGCCTTCTGCTTGGCGAGCTTCACGTACTCCTTGCGCCGCTCCTCGGTCAGGTCCGGTATCTGGATCCTGATCAGGTTGCCGTCGTTTGACGGGTTCACGGACAGGTCCGACTTGAGGATGGCCTTTTCCACCTCAGCCAGGTTCCCCTTGTCCCATGGCTGTATGACCACCAGCTTCGGCTCCGGGCAGGACACCGTCGCCACCTGGTTCAGGGGCATTTCCGTGCCGTACACGCTCACCCTGATGCCGTCGAACATGGCGGGATTGGCCCTCCCGGTCCGGATGGCGCCGAAATCCTTCTGCAGCGCCGCGATGCTTTTCTTCATGCGGTCTTCCACATCGGTGATGACATCTTCTACCATGGTTTCCTCCTCGTCAGGAAATAAGAGTTCCGACCGTTTCGCCGGCAACGATTTTTTTCAATGAACCGCGGTTGAACAGGTTGAAAACAATGATCGGCAGCCTGTTTTCCATGCAGAGGGTCACGGCCGTGAAATCCATGACCCGCAGCTGACCCTTCAGCACGTCAATGTATGAAATAAAGTCGATCTTCTTCGCGTCCCGGTCCTTTTCAGGATCGCCGGTGTACACCCCGTCGACCCTGGTCGCCTTCAGCAGAACCGACGCCTCCAGTTCCACGGCCCGCAGGCTTGCCGCAGTATCGGTGGTGAAGAAGGGCTGGCCGGTCCCGCCGGCCGCTATGACCGTGCGCCCGTTGTCCAGGTGCGACAGCGCCGCCCGTATGATATAGGGCTCGGCGATTTCCATCATGGAGAAGGGACACATCACCACCGACTCCACGCCCAGCCGCTCCAGGGCGTTCTGCAGGGCCAGCGAATTCATCACGGTGGCGAGCATGCCCATGTGGTCGCCGGTCACCCGCTTCAGGCCCAGGCCGTCGGCCATCTTTCCCCTGAATATGTTGCCGGCGCCGATGACCACCGCCGCCTGGACGCCCAACTGCTGCACCTCCCGTATCTCGCCGGCAATGCCGGAGAGGATCACGGGATCAATGCCGTTCTTGGCTTCGCCGGCCAGGGCCTCGCCGGAAAGTTTCAGGAGCACCCGGCGGTACCGGGGCTCCTGTGTCGGACTGGCTGATACCATGCTAGATACCTATCTGGTAGCGGGTGAACTTCCCAACCTCTATGTTCTCCCCGAAGGCGGCGATCTTCTGCTTTATCAGGTCCTTGATCTTGACGGCCGAATCCTTGATGAATTCCTGCTCGAGAAGGCACACGTCGGCGTAGAACTTGTTGAGCTTGCCGTCTATGATCTTCTCGATGACGTTTGCCGGCTTGCCTGAATCCTTCATCTGCTCGCGGTAGATCTCGCGCTCCTTGTCGATCACTTCCTTGGGCACGTCCTCTATCCTGACGTAGAGGGGATTGGCCGCCGCAATCTGCATGCAGATGTCCTTGGCAAGCTCCCCGAAGCCCTCGTTGCGGGCGACGAAATCGGTCACGGTCAGGAGCTCCAGCAGCACGCCGATCTTGTTGTTGCTGTGCACGTAGGACGCAACGATTCCCTGGGTCACCTCGCGGCCCATCTTCTTGTCCGCCGACGCGAGGCCCTTCTTCCTCAACATCTCGACGGCCTTGTCCATGTCCCCGTTCGTCTCGACGAGGGCCTTCTTGCAATCAAGCATGCCGGCCTGGGTCTTTTCCCTCAGTTCTTTTATCATGTCGCCAGTTATCTCAGCCACGGTACTTCTCCTTCAAAAAAATTTCATATCTCATTACAACAACGGCCGGCGCGCCCGTTTCCGGCGCACCGCCGGAGCCTACTTGCGCGGCTCGTACATTTCGTCGTCCTCGTCGTATTCGTACGACGAACCTGCGGGCGCCTCTGTCGATCCTTCCGGCGCGGCGGCCGCTTCTTCGCCGGCGCCTTCTTCGCCCCCCTCTTCCACGAGGGCCTCCTCGGTGATGCCGCCGGACTGGCCTTCCAGCACCGCGCGGGCCATGACATCCAGGAAGAGGGCGATGGCCCTGATGGCGTCGTCGTTCCCCGGAATCGGGAAGTCAATCTCGTCCGGGTTGCAGTTGGTGTCGACCACGGCGAAAATCTTGATGCCCATCTTCTTGGCTTCCTGCACGGCGATCGATTCGCGCTTCGGATCTATGATGAAGAGCGCGTCGGGCATCCTGGTCATGTCCTTGATGCCGGAGAGGACCTTGTCCTTCTTCTCAAGCTCGCGGTTCAGATCAAGGATCTCCTTTTTCGTCTCCGCGTCCCAGTTGTCCGTTTCCTTCATCTTCTCCAGCTCCTTGAGGCGCCGGATAGAGTTGCTGACGGTCTTGAAATTGGTCAGGAGGCCGCCCAGCCACCGCTCGGACACGTAGAACTGGCCGCACTTCTTCGCGTACTCGACTATCGCGGCCTGGGCCTGTTTCTTCGTTCCCACGAAAAGGACCCTGCCGTTCTTTTCCGCGACTTCCTTCATCGCGGCATAGGCGATCTTGATGCGCTGCATGGTCTTCTGCAGGTCAATGATGTGGATTCCGTTCCTCGCAGTGAAAATAAACTGCGACATCTTGGGGTTCCAGCGCCTGGTCTGATGGCCGAAATGAACTCCCGATTCCAACAATGCTTTCATCGATACTACTGACAATGATAGTACCCCCTCTCATTCATAAGATAGTTTCAGGAACTTCCCTGAAGCCCCCCCCTAAATCCCCCTTGGGGGACTTGCCTGCGGTATGAACAATCGCACCATCCGGTACCCCCCCCTTCGGGGGGGATTGGGGGGGCATAAGGACAGCCCCGATTCATTGCTTTCCTCAAGCGGCCCGCGCGCACGCGCAAACCGGTTGGAAAAATATACTAAACGCCTGCCGTGGGGCCGACGCCTTGTGTGCCGTTATTGACTATTGCCTTTTCACCGTTGAAGGAGGCAACCGGCCACTGCCGATTTTTTCTTCGCGTCCCCCGATCCCGGGGAATGCTGCTTGATAGCCGCGGGTGCGGCCTAAACCTTCCTGAAGATAATCACCCCGATTACGAGGCCTATGATCGAGGAAAGGTTTATCTTGATGCTGAAACTGATGATCTCAAGGTTAAAACCTATCGGGCCGGTCAGGCTTTTCTGGATGACCGACAGGGCGGGAACGAACCCCGCCGCCAGCGTCCCCAGCGCCGAACCCAGAATGGCTCCCACCAGCATGAAGGTGAGCAGATATCCGAAGTTGTGCTTTTCGAACGTCATAGGGCGTCTTGGGAACTCCTGTACATACATTTCCATGGAGGGTTTTTGTCAAGAGATTTTTAGCTCCCAGCCCCTGTTCACTTTACCAGTATGGATAGTCTGTCAGACTTTTCACTAATAGTTTTTGAATTTTCCTTTATTTTGCTGTTTGTTGTGGCAATACCGTCAGCCATAGATGAAATTATATTTATTGATTCAAGTGTTTTTGCCATTACATCCTTAATTTTTTCAGATAATTGGAAAATATCATTAGACAGTTCATCAATATGTTTAACCTGGTCTTTAACTTTATGCAATTCATCAGTCTGATCATTGACAACCTTTTGAAACGATACTATACCATCTTTAACAGTGTTTCGCTTCACCCAAACGGGAATTTTAATGGGTTGAATTAAGCGGGTAAACC